>SZPG01000070.1 GCA_030263595.1 Chloroflexi bacterium CFX6 | reverse complement strand
CTTAAGACGCGCGCCTGCAAGCCTCCGGGGCGTCTTTCGACTCCTTAGAGCCTTTCGATAAACATCCAGATCAACAGAATGAAGCGCGCTCATGAACGTTGTATGTCTCCATTCCTATTTTACCCAAATTCCAGGAAACGATGAGAAGCGTTATTTTCTTATTAACCACACGATCACATTCAACACGATCGTCAACACCACCGAAACCAATATCGAACTCGTGATCGGAAAATAGAACGAGCCGTTCTCGCCTTCGATGCGGATGTCGCCGGGCAGGCGTCCCAACGGGATGCCGACCGCCGATGAGGAAGAGGAGGATGCCGCCGATCATCAAGTAACGGGCTATTGTTTCCATTAGCGAAATGTGCCTTTGGTTTGTCACTCTGAGCAGCGCGGGTCGCCACAAAGGGTCCCTCTCAGAACCCGGGAGATTCCTCGCTTCGCTCGGAATGACATGATCATGGCAGCGATTCACCAAAAACCTGAACTTCCCTCCACGAGACCCATGAAGGGCTGGCAATTGTCTGGATGCGGATATGAGTCACGTTTTCCAGCGGCGTATCCGGGGTGAATGTCAGCCAGTCGTTATCGTTCGTGGAGCCGCTGAATTCATACACGGTTTGAAAGGCGTCACCCCCCGAGGCGCGAACTTGCACGCGATGCGTTGTATTCCCTGCCGGGTACTGCGCCACCAGCAGGCGGATCTCGGTGATGCGATAACTTCCCTCCAGGTCAATTTGAATCCATTGAACGGGACCCTCGCCCGCGCCCCACTGCGTAGCGGCGTTGTCATCCACTGCGTTGACGGGTGGTTCGCCTGGCAGATTGCGCGAGGCAGTGACCGGTTTGCCGTAAGCCAGGTTGTCGTTGGGAACTTCGACCGGCGCACACGGATCGGGTTGATTCACCGGCGCGAACAGATCGAGCATGTAGTTGTCTTCGTCTGTCAGTCCCCACGTGCGGTCGCCCGCGCTGGCGTCCGCCGGGTAATACGTCCAGTACAGCCAGCCGTCGAATCCGTATTCGCAGGATTCCGCCGCCCAGTTTGATATGCCGCGGGCGGCGGAGTCAATCTCCGCGTAGATGTGACGGAACGCGCCGTACTCGCCCAACACGATGGGTTTATCATCGTAGCCGATCATACCGAAGTGTTTCGCGTGATCCTGTAATGTATGAAAGCCTGGATAGGCGTGGAAATCGAAGAAATCCAAATCGGATTTTTGCAGGAGCGACGCTGTTTCCACGTACCAATCCGGCGCGGCGATCTCAGGGACGAAGAATCCCATCGTAACGAGCGCGGTCGGGTCGTGAAGCAGGATCTCCTCCTTCATCTGCGCGCTGTAATACACGATCCCATCGCTGACCATTCGAGTCTTTTGCTCCGGGTCGCTCATGTCGTAGGAGCCGGTTGTCGTCTCGACCAGTCCGCTCGTCAGGGAAAGAGGCGGTTGATCCTTGAACATCCATTGTTCATTAAGAAGTTGCCAGCCCAATACCGCGTCGAATGCCGCGTTCCGTTCAGCGAGTCCCGTCAGCAGGTCGCGCCAGTAGCGGCGGGTGGCGGTGATGGCGCGAGGGCGAAGATAGTACGAGTTGCGGTACCCGGCAAAGGTCCCGCCTGAGCCGATGTTCGCTTCCTCCGAGTATCCGCCCTGGTCGGGAAGGTCGTTCGACGTGAAGAGGATGAAGATGCCCGTCTCGCGTCCCGCGGACATCATGTCTGCGATGTTGTCGAGATACGCGGGATTCAGCCCGACGTTGTCCGCATCGCCGATGCAGCCGACCCCGCTGCTGCAATGATCGAGGAACACGCGCACGGTGTTATATCCCAAACTTTCGAGCGCCGCAAAATCTTCACGCGTACGCTCCGGATCGTATATTCCCACTTTCAAAATCAGATTGGTAAACCCGTTGCCCAGCGGAACGAACGCGTAGTTCGCGCCGCGCGGGACGAATGTCTCGCCTGTTTGTTTATCGTAGAATTCCCCCACACCATTCACCTGCTTTACACCGATGCGATGTTCCGCCTGAGGCTGCGCTGTATTGGTTGCTGATTGTACAATCGGAGTTTGTGTGACTGGAGTTGCATCTGGAGGAGGCGTGGATGAATCTTGAGATGGAGGCAGATTACAGGAGGAGAATGCAAACACGATAAGAACAAACAGGCGCCTTGCCAGATGTTGTTTCATGGAAATCCTTCTCATCTATTCGGAACTGCGCAGAACAATTTCTTCGATCTCACGTAAGACCTGCCCCAATGACGGAATATCGGAAGATGTTACATCGCCGCCCCTCAAATGTTTGTGAATCGGAAACGTTGGGACCGTCCTATGATGCGCAGTGTTATCGTAACGAAAAACGAGCAAATCATCTGCTGTTTGATAGTGATAAGCATACATGATTTTTTGTAACGGAAGACGGAGGTCAATCAGTTCACGAAAGAACAAGGTTGAGCCGTCAGTAAATTGAACCTCCCCGCGGATGAAACCCACCAACTCGCCGCGTTTTTCAAGATTTACGTCAGGGGATTCAACGAACGGCAAACTGGCGAGTAAATCCAGTAATGATTGAAAGTACTGTTCAATCAATTTTCGCCTCGCTGAGCGATTGGTATTGACCTTCCAGTAAACGCAGGGCGGCGAGCTCCATATTCCAGTCTATGGTTTCGATGGTTTCCTCGATATTTCCCGCCTGTAATTTCTGTTCAAATTCAGCAGAGGTCATGCCCAGACGATTTTCGAACTCTGCGATTCGCTCTTTGGTGCGGGTAATGCCGTGTTGTAAGGCTTTCAGTTGATTACGAATCGCCACTTCGACCAGGGGCTTGATCGTTTCTTCAGCATTGGTTTTGATGACAATTTCCTGTAACATTGTAGATTCCTTTCACTCCATCTGCGAATTATAAGCCTCGACGTACGCGCTGAACTATTTCACGGCGCATACGCCGCCACATCAAAGATGGATAACTCCGGTTCCGCGCCTGCCGCACGGAACATCAGGATGCCCGCGGGCGTCCCGCCGGAATTTCGCATTTCATCCAAAGCCTCGCGGCTCTTCCAAACGGAGATGATCCGCCAGAGGGTCTTATCCGAGGCGCTTTGTATCAGGTAAGTTCGAACCATTTGGGGCGGCAATTGCGACGAACCATTTCGATAAGCGTCCTGCAAGATCGGCGCTTTATCCAATTCGACATGCGCTTCAAGAATCGTTATAACCATTGTTTCACTCCTCTCTACCTATAAAAGCCTCGGCTGCCCCTCCTCGGAATACGGCAAATTGAGATGCTCATACGCGGACTTTGTCGCGATGCGTCCCTGCGGGGTGCGATCCAAAAACCCGAGTTGCAGGAGATACGGTTCGACCACGTCCATGATCGTATCCTGCTCTTCGCTGATGGAGGCAGCGATGGTGTTCAAGCCCACGGGTCCTCCGCCGTATTTTTCGATGATCGTCTTCAGCACGCGGCGATCCACGTCGTCCAAGCCCAACGGATCCACCTGCAACAAGTCGAGTGCCTCTTTCGCGACCTTCGACGTGACCACGCCATCCGCGCGGACCTGGGCGTAATCGCGGACTCTCCTCAGAAGCCGCAATGCAACCCGCGGAGTTCCCCGCGCGCGGCGGGCAATCTCTTCGACGCCATCTTCCGCAACCTCCACTTTCAACATCCCCGCGGCGCGCGTGACGATGGCTTGCATCGCGTCCAGGTCGTAGTAATCCAGCCGATAGACCGCGCCAAAGCGCGCCCGCAATGGAGCCGTGACCAGCGCAAGCCGGGTCGTCGCGCCGACCACAGTAAAGCGAGGCAGTTTCAGGCGTATGGAGCGAGCCGAGGGTCCCTTGCCGATGACGATGTCCAGCGAGAAATCCTCCATGGCGGGATACAGCACTTCCTCCACCGCGCGACCCAAGCGATGGATCTCGTCAATGAACAGCACATCGCCCTGACGCAGGTTGGTGAGGATCGCCGCCAGGTCGCCGGCGCGCTCGATGGCGGGACCCGCCGTCACCTTGACGTTGACCCCCATTTCGTTTGCGACCACGTGCGCGAGGGTCGTCTTCCCCAAACCGGGCGGACCATAAAACAGAACGTGATCCAACGCCTCTTCACGCCCGCGCGCCGCGGCAATGAGGATCGCGAGATTCTCCTTGACCTGATCCTGACCGATCAAGTCATTCAGTCTTTGCGGGCGCAGCGCGTTGTCCACGCGGTCGTCGGGTTTGGATTCGGGATCGAGGGGGCGCGGGCGATTGGTCATGGGGGAGATTATAGCAAATAAACCGCCTCCCAACTTTCAGTCAAGTTGAGAGGCGTGTGTGAGGGCGCGACGCGCTCGCGATTCAATCCAACGCCTCGAACGTGACCTCGACCGTCATTCCCCACTTGACGCGCGGATCAATCTCCTGCGCCTCGATGCGGACGGTGTAGATCACGTCGCCGCCCTGGATGAACGACGACTGGCTGATCTCCGAGACGATGCCTTTCATCGCGACGTCGGGAAGCGCGTCGGCGGTGAACGTGACATTCTGACCGACCTCGACATCCACGACTTCGAGTTCGGTGACGTCCGTCGTCTCGATGATCCACGAAGATGTGTCGGCGACGCTTACGGCTCTGGACTCCGCTCCAACCTGCTCGCCAACTTCGATCTCCACGCCTGCCACGACGCCGTCGAACGGCGCGGTGAGGATGTAATTGGAGAGATTCGCCTCCGCCGCGGCGACCTGCGCCCTGGCATTTTCGAGACGCGCCTCGGCAAGCGCAAGTTGATCCTTGTTCACGCCGTCGGACGATACTCCATATTGATACTTCGCTTCGGCTTCCGCGGCGAGGGCGGCGTCCAGCGCGGCACGGACGGCATCGCGCTCGCGCTCGATTTCTTCGAGTTTGCGAACCGCCTCGTTGTAGTCCTCCTGCGCCTTTTCAAGATCGTCTTCAGCGGTTTTGCGCCTCGAGTTATCCTCGCTGAGGTCCTTGTACTTGTCGAACTCGTCCTGCGCGTCCTTCAGATCCTCTTCGCGATCCTTGACATCGGTATCGGCGTCTTCGATGCGGTCTTCGAGGTTATCGAGGTTCAACCGTTCCCAGGCGCGCTCCGCCTCTGCGCGAACTTCCTGCGCGTCCATGTACGCCGTCCACGACGCGGCAAGGTTGGCGCTGCCACTGCGATTGAGCGCGTCGAATGCCTGCTGCGCGTCGAGCAGTTCGAGATTCGCCGCGGCGAGTCCCGCTTCCGCAACGCTGGCATTCACGAGCCGCGCCAGCACATCGCCTTTCTTCACGCTGTCCCCGATCCTGACGTTGATCTCCTCCACCACCCCGCGCGCCTGAAAGGACAGGTTGACCGCGCGCGCGGGTTTGATCTTTCCTTCGGCGATGACCGCGTTCGTGGGGACGACCGTCGGCGCGGACTCCGGCGTCGCTGCCTGTTGATTCGCGCAGGCAGTCAGCGAGAAGAGGATGAGAAGCGCGATCAATTTGGTTGTTGTTTTCTTCATGGGTTTGTTCCTTTCGGTGGACAGGTACACAGGTAGACAGGTAAGCAGGTAAATAGGTAAGCAGGTAAACCGAACGTGTCTACTTGTGTACTTGTCTACTTGTGTACTTGTCCACTTGTCCACTTGTCCACTTGTGTTCCTACTCATACGCCAACACTTCGCGAATCGTCAACCGTGCCGCGTTACGCGCCGGCAGGACGCTTGCGACCGCAGATAAAACCAGCACCAGCCCAAGCCAGATCGCATAACCCGTGTACGTGAACACCACGTCAATCGGCGTTTGAAATACCGCGAGACTCACGATCGTCGAAAGTCCATACGTGAACGGGATGGATAACAGGATCGCCAGCCCGAACGAGATCATGCCGATCACCACGCCCTCCGCAATGACCGTTCGCATCACGGCGCGGTCGTCTGCGCCGATGGCGCGCGTGATGCCGATCTCGCGCGTGCGTTCGAGAACGTTCATGCCCATCGTCCCGGCCAAGCCCATCGAACCGACGATCGCCGTCAGGATCGCCATGATAAGCAGGAACACGACCAGTATATCCAGGCTCTCCACGGCGAGGTCGAGCGACGCGCTCCCCGCCTGCGCGATACGCACCTTGTAACCGAGATCGCGGAAATATTTATCCAACTCTTCGGCTTTCGCGTCCTGGTACGGGCGGTCGTGTCGTTCGGTCACCAGCCTGAACGTGTAGGCGCGGTTTGCAAGGTGATTCATCGAGGACACGAACTCGAACGGCGCGTACGCCAGCACGCCTTCGCGATCCACGAACTTGAAGATGCCGATCACCTCCCAGACCTCATCGCGTCCCTCGATCTTCAAATTCAATTTATCGCCGGGCTTCAGGTCTGGAAAATACTTGAGCGTGCCTTCGCTCACAGCCATCTTCCGCACGTCGCCCGCGCGGATCCACCTGCCCGCCACGAGGATCGGTTCGATCAATTCGCTGTTCGCGGGCGGACCGAACATGTTGATGTTCTCCAGCACCGCGCCGTTCGCGTCCAGCAGGTCGCCGCTCAAGAATTGCCAGCCCTCCACGTGACGCACGCCGTCCGCCTGCATCGCCCTCTGCTCGATCTCGCGCAAACGATACGGGGCGTCGAAATCGAGCGAAATATCCGCCGCGAAATATTTGCTGATCTGGCCGATGTAATCGTGCAGGGTGACCCGCACGTTGAAGACCGCGATGAAGATCGCGCCGCCCATCGTCAACGTGAACAGAGTCAACGCGAGGCGGCTCTTTCTGCGGAAGGTGTTTCGCAACGAGATGACGAACGGACGCGGAATGTGGATGCCGCGCGCCGCGAGAAGGCGCGTCACCTTGACCTGCATCCAATCGAACCAGGGCAGACGCTTCCCCAAAGGGGACGATGTCTCCCCCCCCGATACCTGATTCTGTTCCTCAGCCATGCCTCCGCTGAGCGCGCGCAGGACCGTGATGCGCGATCCGTTGACCACCGGCGCGAGACCCGCGATCAACGGGACGAGCAACCCGACCAAAATCTGGATCACGAACGCCATCGGCACGATGCGATAGCCGAGCAGGTTGAAATTCATTTCGCTGGCGATGTAGAGCGCAAGCCCGTACGCGCCCTGTCCGCCGAGAGGGACGGCGATCAACAACGCCAGAACGCCAAACGCCATGATGAGCGCAAGGTACATGAGGAAGACCTGCCGCCTCTGCCCGCCCACGAGTTTGATCACGCCGATGTGACGCAAATGCTGGTTCAACAGCGCGCTCAACGTGTTGGCAATCAACGAACTGGAGAGAAACACGATCAGGATTCCCAGCGCCATGAGGATGCCGAGGATCGCATTGACCGGATCCGCCAGGGGATGTTCATGCGTCAGCGAGAAGCGCGAACGGATGACGATCTGTCCGCTCTTTTCGAGTTTGTCCTTCAACTGCGCGCCCACTTCGCGAATGTGGAAGATGTCGTCGCCGCCCTCTGAAACCGTCGCCAGCGCGCGGTTGTACAGTTTGGGCTGCCCGAGGTATTGCAGGGTGTCCATCGTGACGTACCCGTACGGCGCGGCGAGGAAATCCCCCGCGCCCGCGGCGGTATCCTGCACGATGCCGACGACGGGCAGGGTTTTGGTGGAGCCGTCGGGGAGTTGAAATTCGAGGAGACCTCCCAGGCGGACGTCGAGGTGTTGAAGTGCATCCTTTTCGAGCAGGACCTCCCGTTTCCCGGGCATCGCCGCCCCCTCGATGGGAGTCAAGAGGTTGATGGCGTTCCTCTCGAAACTCTCGAAGGCGATCATGTCGAGCGTCGTCCATTTTTCGGTGCCTGGCACGCGCACGCGCACGTTGAACACGCGCCGTCCTTCGGCGTCCTCCACGCCGCGCTGGTTGTGGATCGAAGCCAGCACGTCGTCGTCGAAGTTCGCCATGCGCAGTTCGATGTTGGCGGGGACGTTCGCCGCGTAGGACGCGCTCATGTCGTTCGAGATGATCTGGTACGCGCCCGCGATGACGCCAATGGAAAACACGCCCACCGCGATGGAAAAGACCACCAGCAGCGTGCGCCCTTTGTTATCTAACAGGTCGTGTAATACTTTTCGCCAGCGAGGTTTCATAAGATTTACGATTTTGGGTTGACGATTTACGATTGACGATGGTCGAGTAGGCGGCGGGGTTTCGATCCACTTTCCACTTTCTACTTTCCACTTTCTACTTTCCACTTTCCACTTTCTACTTTCCACTTTCCACTTTCTACTTTTCACTTTCCACTTTCCACTTTCTACTTTCCACTTTCCACTTTCCACTTTCCACTTTCTACTTTCTACTTTCCACTTTCTACTTTCTACTTTCTACTTTCTACTTTCCACTTTCTACTTTTCACTTTCCACTTTCTACTTTTCACTTTCCACTTTTCACTTCTTCCTGCTTCCTCGCCTGCTATCCCTCCCGCGCCGCGCCTCCAATCTCTGCTGGACGATCTTCCCGATCGCCTCCGCCGTGATCGGCGACTGATCAATCACGCGCTTGAAATCTTCGCGTCGGATCATCAACACCTCGACGGGTTCGTGCGCTCCCGCGCGGACGTTGGCAATCGCCCTGCCGCCGCGCAGTAATTCCATCTCCCCGAAGAATTCGCCGGGCTTCAGGCGCGAGATCACGGTTTCGTTCTTCCTGCGATCCTGCAACACCACCTCCACCTCGCCCTTGCGGATCATAAAGAAATATCCGACGTGTTCATTGCGCGGGATGATGGTGATGTTCGGCGGATACGTCCGCTCCTCAGCCAGTTTCGTGAACTCCATCATGTGACGGTGCCTGAGCCACGGCAGGGATTTGGCGATCGTCTCATTGATCAACTCGCCGTCGGAGATGATGATGTTGCGCGTCGTGCGCGAGGTCAGCGACGGGTCGTGCGTCACCATCACTACCGTCTTGTCGCGGCGCGAGAGTTCCTCGAACAGGTCAATGATGACGTCCGCCGACCTGGTGTCGAGATTCCCCGTCGGCTCGTCGGCAACCAACAGAGGCGGGTCGCAAGCCAGGGCGCGGGCGATGGCTGCGAGTTGCTGCTGTCCCGTCGAAACGAGCAGGGGCAGTTTGTTGGCGTCCTTTGCAAGCCCCACCAGTTCGAGCAATTCCATGGCGCGCGCGGGACGCTCGTCGAAATCGTACAGTTCGGCGTAATCCATCGGGAGCATCACGTTTTCGAGGATCGTGAGCATCGGCAGCAACTGGAAGAACTGGAACACGATCCCCAGGTTCCGCCCGCGCCACCTCGAGCGTTGACTCTCGGTCACGCCCGTGTAGATGTCCGCGCCGCCGATGACCACGCGTCCCTGCGTCGGGTGGTCAATGCCCGTAATCATGTTCAAGAGCGTGGACTTGCCGCTCCCCGACTTGCCGACGATCGAAACGAACTCCCCGCGCCGGATGGCAAGGTCAATACCCTTTAGCACGGTAAACTCGCCCGCCGCGCTCTTGAAGGTCTTGACCACGCCGTGCATGTCAATCATGGACTCCCCTCTCCTTTCAGGAGAGGGGCCGGGGGTGAGGGACTCCCCTCTCCTTTCAGGAGAGGGGCCGGGGGTGAGAGACTCCCCTCTCCTTTCAGGAGAGGGGCCGGGGGTGAGGTCCGGCTTGACGCGACGCACGCTCATTTCCTGCTCCTCCCAGCGCGCCTGGCGGACGGTCGAGTGGAGCGAGCGTTCTTCTCCCTCATATCGAGACCCGAAGCGTCCTTCGTCCGCCGCTTCGCTTCGTTGAGCGTCCGTTCAGGACGAGAATCCAACTCCCCATCCGCGATGCGCATCGTCCGCGTGAACCGCGCCGCAAGGGACTCGTCGTGCGTCACCATCACGATCGTCTTGCCCTGCTCTGTGACGAGATGCTCGAACACCTCGAAGATATGTTCCGCCGTGACCGAATCAAGGCTGCCTGTCGGTTCATCCGCGATCAAAATGGGAGGATCGTTCGCAAGCGCGCGCGCAATGGCGACGCGCTGCTGCTGCCCGCCGGAGATAAGGGCGGGGAATTTATCGGCGTGTTCCTCGATCTCCACGAGGCGGAGCAACTCGAGAGCGCGCTGCCGGGATATTCTCGGATGGAAACTTCCGCACAGATCAATGGGCAGCATGATGTTCTCGACGAGCGTGAGCATGGGCAGGAGTTGAAAGGATTGGAACACCACGCCGAGGGTCCTCCCGCGCCACAACGCAAGTTCGTCTTCGCCGAGTTCGTGCACCGAAACCGAATTCGCATTCGCATGGACAACGACTTCGCCGCGCGTGGCGTCGTCCACGCCGGTGATCATGTTGAGAAGTGTGGATTTTCCCGCGCCCGATTTCCCGACGATGCCCACGAATTCGCCCGCGCCCACCTGCAAGTCAATTCCCTTGAGCGCGGTGAAATCGCCCGCCGCAGTGGAATACACTTTTACCACGCCGCGCATTTCGATGAGGGGTTGGGTGGAGGTGTTGGGTTTCATAGGAACGATCTTGACATTATTGTCGGGGATTGCTTCGTCGCTCCGCTCCTCGCAATGACATGTCAAAAGCACATAAAAACGGTCGCCGAGGCAACCGTCCGATTGGCAAGCCATACGACGCTCATTTTACCCCCATCGCAGGTTTGTGACAAATTTCCTAACCGGCGACTTATGTGGTTCGGTGTTATTCCGCCGATTTGATTACCTTACACTTTGGTATTGGGACGCGGATGGACGCGGATTTTTCGAGGAAGTGCCCGAAGAAGCGCTTTGAATCCGCGTTTTCTGCGCGCTCCGCAGTCCGCGTCCCATTTTTAAGAGTGTAAGGTGATCAGTCCGCCGATACGGATTTTTGCATGATCGTGAACCCCATCTCCCGCAGCGATCTGACGACCTGAAAACCTTCGCGCTCATACAATCCCCGCGCCCGCGCGTTTTCATCCTTCACGCCCAGTTCGATTGCCTTCACCTGCGAGGCGTGCTCCCGCGCCAGTTTGCGTAATATTCGGGCGCCGATCCCTTGACCGCGAAATTCGGGCAGGACGATGATCCCATGCAGGTGCAGGACCTGTGCCGCGATTTCGATCCAGTAATATCCGGCGAGCATGCCATCCTGATAAACGGCAAAGACCGAACCTCTCGAATGATACAGTTCGACGAAGCGTTCCCACGTCATGTGCATAAGCGCAAGGGTCTGTTCGATGTAATCGGACATTTCCGCGCGCATCATCCGGAGAAATTCGTCGCGTTGTTCGGGGGTCGCCAATTCGAATGAAAGCATTTTCCGCCTCATCGTAATCCTTTGCAAGAATCATCCTGGTCGCGAAGATTCCGCAGCGCCGCCCTGGGGTTGCGACTTGAAAGTCGCGTTACGACATCACTCCATACATTTGGTCGGGCGCGAGCAGTTCGGGGAAGCGCGCTCTCAGCGCCGTCCGCGCTTCGTAGCACAGGTGACAGGCGTCGGCGTAGGATGATTCGTGTGGGAGATTGTATTCGGTCACCAGCGCGGCAGGTCCGCCCGCGAGCAAAGGTCCGCAGATCGGGTGGACATCTGCATCGTATTCTTCGCAGATCTGCTTCAACGGTTTCTCGAACAGATTGCCGATGACGATTCCCTGACAGATGTGGAGGTTGCCCAATGGATCGAGATGGACGCGTCCCGGCTCGCGCAGATCCTCGTGCGGACAGGAAACGAATCCTTCCCAGGGATGGCTGGGCGCGCGTGAAGCAAGTTTTTCCGCCGCCCGACCCCGGTACATCACCCCGCTTTCCTCCTCTTCGAGTTGACCATGCGATTCTTTGGATGCTTCATCAGGCTGTGCAACAGCGATCACGCCGGTTGGAATGCCCAGCCATTTCGCGGCAACCACCGCGTTCTGCGGATTTTCGCCCAGGCATTTTTCACAATGATACAGGTCGCTGCTCACGGAAAGATCGCTGAGACGACCCGCAAACGGACGAAGCCATTCGGTTGCATCCGCAACGGTATTCGCCCAATACGCGTTCGAGACGATGCCGACGGAAAATCCCAGGTCCGCCGCCATGCGGACACCCCTGACCAGAACCGCGTAATACAAAAACGGTTCGCCGCCCTCGAAGTAGATCGAAGCGACGCCCGCCTCCTTTGCCTGATTAAGGATGTTTTCGATCTGTTCGAGCGTGAGCGTGCCGCTCTGCCGCGGACTGCCCCACACGAAACAGTGATCGCATTCGTAGGCGCATTGATACGTGAGGAGGATGTGCAAGCCGGAGAGTTTCATGTTTCTTTTCACTGTACGCAAAATGACGTTCCGAGTCACGGGTCAAAAATCACCTTCGAGACTATAATAAAGTAACCCATTTCGGAGGCAATCATGTCCAACGTGTACGCATCCAAGCACCCGCTCGTTGCCCATAAACTATCCCGTTTGAGAGACAAGAACACAGAACCGAAGAAATTCCGCGAACTGACGCGCGAGATCGCCGCGCTGCTCGCCTACGAAGCGACCGCGGACCTGGTAACGATGCCGCGCGAACTGGAGACTCCGCTCGCCAAAATGACGGGACAGGAACTCAAGGAGAAGATCGGTCTCGTCCCCATCCTGCGCGCAGGGCTGGGAATGGTGGAGGGCGTATGGGGCTTGATGCCCAGCGCGGAGGTCTGGCACATCGGCTTGTACCGCGACGAACACACCCTGCGCCCCGTGGAATACTACAATAAACTGCCGCTCGAACCGCGCGTTTCGGTCTGTCTCATTCTCGATCCCATGCTTGCCACGGGCGGCTCGGCGACCGCCACCGCGGACGTGTTGAAGAAATGGGGCGTGAAGAAGATCAAGTTCGTCGGGCTGATCGCCGCGCCGGAAGGAATCAAAGCCATGCAGGACCAGCACCCGGATATTCCGATCTACGTCGCGGCGATTGACGAGCGCCTCAACGAGCGCGCCTACATCGTGCCGGGGCTGGGAGACGCAGGAGACCGGCAGTTTGGGACGGGGTGAAAACAGAGATTGGGGAATTGGAAATTGGAGGATTGGAGATTGGAGAATTGGATCGCTGAATGTGGGCTGAAATGACATGAAAGCCATGCTCCTGCGAGAGATCGCGCCGCTCGAACAAAACCAAACTCCGCTTTCGCTGGAGGAAATGCCGGTACCGAAATTGAGCGAAGGCGAAGTCCTGATCCGCGTCACGCGCTGCGGGGTCTGCCACACGGAGTTGGACGAGATCGAAGGGCGGACTCCGCCGCCGCGATTGCCGGTGATTTTGGGTCATCAGGTGGTGGGGGTTATTATCGGACTCCAACGTCTCCCGACGTTGGAATATGAGCAATCCCAAAGTCTGGAGACTTTGGAGTCCGGGATGAGGGTCGGCGCGGCGTGGATCGCGTCCGCGTGCGGGCATTGTCAATATTGCTTATCCGGGAACGAGAATCTTTGCCCCGAATTCCAAGCGACGGGACGCGACATCAATGGAGGTTACGCCGAATACATGAAAGTCCGCGCGGACTTCGTGCATCCGATCCCGGATTCGATAACGGACTCGGAAGCCGCGCCATTGTTGTGCGCGGGCGCGGTGGGTTACCGCGCCTTGAAGTTATGCAATCTGCGCGATGGTCAATCCTTGGGACTGATGGGATTCGGCGGGTCGAATCACATCGTCCTAAAAGTTGTGAAATACAAATACCCCCATTCTCCAATTCTCGTCTTTAGCCGAAATCCATCGGAGAGAGAATTCGCCCTCTCGCTGGGAGCGGCTTGGGCGGGCGCGATCGAGCAGAGTCCGCCTCAGGGGTTGGACGCGGTCATTGACACGACGCCGGTTTGGGGTCCGATCAGCGAAGCGTTGAAATATCTGAATCCGGGCGGCAGGCTCGTCGTCAACGCCATCCGCAAGGAAGAGTCCGACAAGGAGGTCCTCCTCAAATTGGATTACCCGTCGCAGTTGTGGATGGAGAAGGAGATCAAGAGCGTGGCGAACGTGACGCGCGCCGACGTGCGCGAATTTTTGGCGCTGGCGGCGGAGGCGAACGTCAAACCTGAATTTCAGGAGTATGAATTGAAGGCTGCCAACACGGCGCTGCTCGAGCTGAAGCAGGGAAAGATTCGCGGCGCAAAAGTGTTGGCGGTATAGGAACGGGAGGGAAGATGTCGGATAGAACCGACCGGGCAAAGTCCGTGATCAGCGCCGTACTGCGGCTTGTGATCGGCATTCCGATGATCGGCGCGCTGTTGTTCCTGCCTGCGGGGACGTTCGATTACTGGCAGGCGTGGGCGTGGCTGGCGACGTTGTTCATCCCGATGGGCGTCTCGCTGGTATATCTTTACAAGATGGATCCCAAACTGCTCGAGCGGCGCACGCGCACGAACGAAGCGCGCCCCGAACAGCGACGCATCATCATGGCGTCGGTCGTCTATCTCCTCGTTATTTTTATTCTGCCCGGCTTCGATGTCCGTTACGGATGGTCGAACGCGCCCGCCTGGTTATGTCTTGTTGCGGATGGCGTCGTGCTGGGGAGTTACATCCTTTACGTTCTCGTCCTCAGAGCCAACACGTATGCCTCACGCGTCATCGAAGTGGAACAGGAGCAGCAGGTCGTCACCGGCGGTCCGTACGCGCTGGTTCGTCACCCCATGTACCTGGCGATGATCCTGATGCTGACCGCCACCCCATTGGCGCTGGGATCCTATTGGGCGATGCTGCCGTCCATTGGATTCATCCTGTTGTTAGCCGCCCGCGCAAAGAACGAAGAAGAACTTCTGCTGGCGGAACTCAAGGGCTACCGCGAATATACCCAAAAGACGCGCTACCGGCTCTTCCCCGGAATCTGGTGACAGATGTTACGCATCGTAATGCGACATTCATGTCGCTCCTGCCCAGGAAACGCCTGAAAAGCGAGACGCTACGCAGTCTCGCGTTACGGGTATCATTGCGTAACATCAGTTGGTAACGCAAAACATCGAGGAGAAAAATGGAAAACCAAAACGCGTACGATCTGAAATCGGTCAAACTGCCGTATCTCGCGGGCGGGACGTTGAAATTGTTTGCGTCTCTCGTCGAAGGTCCGCTGGGCGGATTGCTCACGCCGAGCCTGTTCGAAAGCGCGGGCATCAACTGGCTTCGCAAACAGCGGTACGACGAAAACCCCACCTACCTTCCGCTTCACGATTCGGGAGGGCTGCAGAAGACAGGATCAGCCGTCCCTGAGGATGAAGCGCCGCGCGCAGCCTCCCGCACGAAAGGGTTTCAGTTTCCCAGCGTCTTCGATTTCGCGGAAGCCTACCGCGCTGGAAGGCTCACGCCCGAAGAAGTGGCGCAAAAAGTTTTGGATGCGATCCAGGCAAGCGACGCGGGCGATAAACCATTGCGGGCGTTCATCGCCGTGGAGCGCGAGGATGTGATGCGGCAGGCGCGTGAATCCACGAAGCGAATCAAAGCGGGCAAACCGCTCGGCATTTTCGACGGCGTGCCTGTGGCGGTCAAGGATGAAATGGACATGACGCCCCATCCCACAACGGTCGGCACGGCGTTTTTAGGAAAGTCCCCCGCGCAAGAGGATGCCACCGTCGTGGCGCGTTTGCGACGCGCGGGCGCGCTGCTGGTGGGCAAAGCCAATATGCACGAGATCGGCATCAACGTCTTCGGACTCAACCCGGTTCACGGAACAACGCGCAACCCGTACGATCCAGATCGTTTCACCGGCGGCAGTTCGAGCGGCTCCGCAACCGCCATCGCTGCGGGACTCGTCCCGGTCGCC
This sequence comes from Chloroflexi bacterium CFX6, assembly GCA_030263595.1. GTDB lineage: Bacteria > Chloroflexota > Anaerolineae > Anaerolineales > Villigracilaceae > Defluviilinea. Next base: position 4,370 of record SZPG01000070.1, on the reverse strand, counting down.
ATCGGCGCGGACGGCGGCGGCTCGATCCGCATCCCCGCCTCGTTTTGCGGATTGGTCGGATTGAAAGCCACCTTCGGACGCATCAGCGAACACAGCGCGTTTCCGCTGGATTGGAGCGTCGCTCACATCGGACCTTTAGCCTGGTCCGCCGCCGATCTGGCTTTGACCTACGCCCTGATCGCCGGTCCCGACCCCAAAGACCCGATCTCCCTGCATCAGCCTTTGCCTTCATTGAAAGGCTGGGATGACCTCGACCTCAAAGGACTCAAACTCGGCGTGTACTGGGACTGGTTCCGCCACGCGGACCCGGAAGTTGTCGCCGCGTGTGAAGCCATGCTCAGGGAATACGAAAAGATGGGCTGCAGGATCGTGGAGATCGAGATCCCAAATCTCGAAGCGAACCGCGTCGCGCACAGCGTCACCATCATCAGCGAAATGGCGCAGGCGATGAATCCCACGTATGCCGAACATCACAAGGAACACGCGCTGGATGTCCGCGTCACCCTCGCCATGGCGCGCCAGCTGACCGCCATGGATTACGTCGCCGCGCAGCGCATCCGCACGCGCACGATCAATCGCTTCAACGACGCCTTCGAATCGGCGGACGTCATCCTCACCCCAACCACCGCCATCCCCGCGCCGGAGATCAAGAGAGGCGCATTGCCAGACGGGGAATCCGACCTTTCGACCACCATCGAGATCATGCGCTTCGTCACCGCCGCAAACATGACCGGCCTGCCCGCCATCTCGTTCCCGGTCGGCTATACTCAGGGAGGATTGCCCATCGGCTTGCAGGTCGTCGGCAGGGCGTGGGACGAGGTCACGCTCCTGCGCCTGGCGCTCGCCGCCGAACAGGCGGTGGAACGGAGAGAACCGCAGGTTTATTTCAGATTACTGGAGTGAGGCTGACTGAATGAGCGGGGGTTGAATCGAAGGAACAAGATCAGAGGAGTTGCAGGCAATGACTTTCGAAATCGGGTTTGTGCTCGTTATTATAGCGATCGCAATCGCGCTTTTCGCCACCGAAAAACTGCGCGTGGATGTTATCGCCATGCTGGTCCTGCTTACATTGGCGCTGAGCGGCATAGTCACTCCGCTCGAGGCATTCAGCGGCTTTTCCAGCCCGGCAGTCATAACCGTCTGGTCCGTGTATATCGTTTCAGCAGGGTTGTTCAAGACCGGCGTCGCCGATATCCTCGGCGCGCGCATCATCAAACTGGCGGGGAACAGCGAGCCGCTCCTGATCGCCATGATCATGCTCACCTGCGGCGTCATGTCGGCATTCATGAACAACATCGGGGCAACGGCGGTGCTGCTTCCCGCGGTTGCGGGCATTTCGCGTCAGTCCAAAATTCCCATCTCGCGGCTGCTCATCCCGCTGTCCTTTTCATCTCTGATGGGCGGCAACATGACCTCGATTGGAACGCCGCCCAATGTGCTGGCGACCAATATGCTGCTGGAACGCGGACTCCCCTCTTTTTCATTCTTCGATTTCACTCCGGTTGGCTCGATCGTCTTTGCCGCCGGCATTCTTTATATGGTCTTGATCGGGCGGCATCTCCTTCCAAGAAACGAATCCCTCGAGCGCGCCTCGCTCGACCGCCTGCGCGAATACGTCAGCGAGGTTCGTGTGCCGGAAGGGAGTCCCCTGGCTGGAAAGACCCTGATCGAATCCCGTCTCGGGGCGGAATACGACCTGTCCGTGTTGTCCATCCTTCGCCGCGACACGGTCAAGGTTCTTCCCCTGCCTGACATGCACATCCGGGCGGGAGACCTGCTGACTTTGGAAGGCACCATAGAACAACTTCTGCGCGCCAAAGATGAACTTGGGATTTTGATCGAGTCGGAACGTAAACTGGACATTGACAACCTCGCATCGGACAACCGTCACATCTTCGAAGCCACGCTTGCGCCCAATGCGCCGTTCGCAGGCAGGACCCTGCGCGAGATCGGGTTTCGCGAACGGTTTGGGTTCACCGCCCTCGCCATCTGGCGCCAGGGGGAGGTGATTACCGAGCGTTTGAGGAACGTGCGGCTTCAGTTCGGCGATACCCTGCTCCTGCAGGGACCGCGCCGGCGCATCTCCGCCCTGCAGAACACCAATTACTTCCTTCTGCTGGAGCCGGTCAACCTGGAGCGGCGGCGGAAGCGTAAACTGCCGGTCGCTTTGGGGATCGCGGCGCTGGTTCTTGGGCTGGTCACGTTTGGCGGATTGAACATCGCCACCGCCATGCTGATCGGCGCAATTGGCATGGTGCTGACCGGCTGCCTGAGCATGGACGAAGCCTATCAGAGCATCGAATGGCGCAGCGTGTTCCTGATCGCCGGCATGTTGCCGCTGGGACTGGCAATGGAAAGCACCGGCACGGCGCGTTTCCTCGCCGGTCATGTTGTGGAGATATTGGGGGTCTGGGGACCGCTGGCGATCCTGGCGGGAATCATGGTCTTTGCCGGGCTGGTCACCGAGCCGATGTCCAACGCTGCCGCCACCGTCTTGATGGTGCCGATCGCAATTGACGTTGCCCTCGGTCTGGGCGCCAGTCCGCAGGCATTCGTCATGGCGACCGTCATCGGCGCCTCCACCAGTTTCCTCACCCCGGTCGGGCATCAGGCAAACGTGCTTGTAATGGGACCCGGCGGATACCGCTTCTTCGACTACACCCGCGTCGGGTTTTGGTTGAACGTGGTCATCATCTCGCTGACGGTCGCGGTCCTGCCCATTTTCTGGCCCCTGGGTATTTGAACTGACCTGACCTTTGCAGTTTCCGTTTTGATATCCCGCATTTATAATTACCCTGCTGAACGACGACCATGTTTCTTTCGCCATTTCCCTGATGATGTCAACTCGCGATCAAATCCAACCCCGGCATAGAAAGGATGGCTCATGAATCAACGCGACGTTCTTTTACTTATAAAAATCAAGGGGCGCCCCTGCCTGACGATCACCCTGCCCACACATCGAACCTCACCGGAAAACAAGCAGGACCCGGTGAGATTGAAAAACCTGGTTTCAGAAGCGACCGAGCGTTTACTGAGCGAATTCGACAAACGCGAAGCGGAAACACTGCTGAAACGATTGGAAGATCTGACAAATGCCGTTGATTTTCACAATTCCCTCGATGGGCTGGCATTGTTCGTCAACCGGGATTTCGCGCGCTCCTTCCGCCTTCAGTTTCCCGTCAAGGAACGCGTGGTCGTCGGCGAGACCTTCTTCACGCGCGACCTGGTCTACGCGCTCAACCATTCGACGCGGTATTGGGTATTGGCGCTGAGCGAAAAGCCAACCCGCCTGTACGAAGGCTTCGACCAGGAACTCACCGAAATCGAAGAGAACGGGTTTCCAATGATCCACGAGGGACCGGGCGGCGAAGAACCCCTACCCGGCGGATTCGGCATTCGCCGCTCGGCGCACCGCGACGAACGGCATCGCCAGTTCTTCCGCAAAGTGGATAACGCCCTCAAATCCTTCCTCGCGGACGATCCCCTGCCCCTCATCGTCGTCGGCGTGGATCGTTACCACGCGTTCTTCAACGAAGTCTCCGCGCATACGCGCGCAATCGTCGGAAGAGTCACCGGCAGTCACGACAAGACCTCTCCACACGAACTCAGCCAACTTGTCCAGCCTTTGATCGAAAAGCATCGAGCGGAGAAAAGGCGCGAGGCGTTGGAGCAACTCGAAAGGGCGGTCAGCGAACGTAAATTCGTCTCGACCATCGGCGAGGTCTGGCGGCTGGCGAATCAAGGGCGCGGCGACCTGCTGCTGGTCGAGGAGGGTTTTCATTTTCCGGGGCGCGTGGATGAAAACGGAGTCCTCGTCCGCGCGGAAGACCCCGCCGCGCCCGGCGTCATGGACGACGCGGTGGACGAGATCATCGAAACCGTGTTGAACAAACAGGGACGCGTCGTGTTCGTGGAAAACGGCAGACTGGAGGAACACCGGCGCATCGCGTTGACCCTGCGGTTCTAGCCGAATCCGCTGATTACCTTACACTCTTAAAAATGGGACGCGGATCGCGAAGCACGCAGAAAACGCGGATGCAACGCTCTTTTTCGGGCAGTTCCTCAAAAAATCCGCGTCCATCCGCGTTAATCCGCGTCCCAATCAAAAAAGCCGGGAACGAACCACAGAGACGCGGAGACACAGAATTTAAATCGGGACGCGGACTGCGGAGCGCGCAGAAAACGCGGATGCAAGGCTCTTTTTCGGGCAGTTCCTCAAAAAATCCGCGTCCATCCGCGTTAATCCGCGTCCCAATCAAAAAAGCCGGGAACGAACCACAGAGCAACTGTGTTGTATGTCAAGCGGCAAAAGCAGGATTCCAGTGAGAACGGTCACGGATGATGGCATTCAAAATGGTCAAGAGTTTACG
>SZPG01000069.1 GCA_030263595.1 Chloroflexi bacterium CFX6 | reverse complement strand
TTGCTTCGGTCCCACCTTCCGCGCCGAGAAATCGAAGACGCGTCGCCATCTCACCGAGTTCTGGATGCTCGAACCCGAGATCGCGTTCTGCGACCTGGACGGATTGATGGAAGTGGAGGAAGGTCTCATCACCCACATCGTTCAAACTGTGCTGCGCGACTGCGCGGCGGAATTGAAATTCCTCGAACGCGACGTGACCAAACTGCAAAACATCTCCGCGCCCTTCCCGCGCATATCCTATGACGACGCGGCGAAATACCTGATCGAACTCTACGAAAAGGAGACCAACCCCGAAAAGAAGGAACTGCTCCAATTCGAATGGGGCATGGACTTCGGCGCGCCGCACGAAGTGGAACTGACGAAATTGAACGATAAACCTTTGTTCGTGTATGGCTATCCCAGCGCGGTCAAAGCCTTTTACATGGAGCCGTGGCCCGGTCGTCCTGAAGTTTGCAAATCGGTGGACTTGCTCGCGCCGGAAGGTTACGGCGAAATCTGCGGCGGCTCGGAACGCATGAGCGACCACGACAAACTGCTCGAACGCATCCGCAAGGAGGGTTTGCCCGAGGAAGCGTTCAAATGGTATTTGGAACTGCGGAAATACGGTTCTGTTCCCCACTCAGGATTCGGCATGGGCGTGGAACGAGTCGCTGCCTGGCTGTGCGGCATCGAACACATCCGCGAGGCGATCCCGTTTCCGAGGACGATCAAGAGGGTGTATCCGTAAAAACATTCAGACCCTAAAGGTCCCCGAGACCTTTAGGGTCTTTTTTTATCTTTCATCGAAACGATACAGTCCCGCCTTGCGCGCGGCGACGACGGCGTCGGCATATTCCTGCGCTGTAATTCCACGATTAATCTCAGCATACTTCTCCCTTGAAACCTTGCCAGCAGGATAATATTGCGCCATTACATTGACGTAGGTGTGCGGCGAGACCTCACGCGCCAGAAATTTCATGATCTCGCGCGTCCCAGCCACCGCGCCCGGCATGACAAGATGCCGCAGGAGAACGCCGCGTTTGGCAATACCGTTCTCGTCCATCTTCAACTCCCCAACCTGGCGGTGCATCTCTTTGATGGCGCGGCGCGCGGCTTCGGGGTAATCCTTCGCCAGCAAATACTTGAGCGCCATCCGCGAGTCCCAGATTTTGAAGTCAGGCATGTAGATGTCCATCACGCCGTCCATCTGGCGCAGGCTTTCCATCGAGTCGTAGGAAGATGTGTTGTAAACGAGAGGCAGACGCAATCCGCCTTCGACCGCGAGGACAAGCGCTTCGAGAATTTGCGGAACGACGTGTTCCGGCGTGACGAAGTTGATGTTGTGGCAGCCCATCGCCTGGAGTTCAAGCATCATCTCCGCCAGCCGTTCGGGGCGTGTCTCCTCGCCATGACCATGATGGCTAATGTCGAAGTTCTGGCAGAACTGACAGCGCAGGTTGCACCACGAGAGGAAGATCGTTCCGCTCCCGTTCCAGCCGCGCAGGCAGTCCTCTTCGCCGAAGTGAGCGAAGTAACTGCTCACCCGCGCGTAACGTCCCGTCTTGCACACGGCCGTTTTATCCGCAAGCCGATCCACTCTGCAATCGCGCGGGCAGACGCGGCAGGATGCAAGAGTTGCAATCGCCTGGCGAGCCCGCCTCTGCAATTCGCCTGTGCGATACAAACGCAGATATGCGGGCTCGAAGTCCTTTGACGAGAGGAGGAAATTCGACCGGGCTTGAACTTCCATCAGCCACATCCGCTTTGTGAAACGCGCGCGGCGTAAACGGGTTCGATTACGGGATGATCAACACCTGCCCAACGCTGATGTTGTTCGGGTTCGGGATGTTGTTCGCCGAGGCGATTGCCGCGACCGTTGTCCCATATTTGATGGCGAGATGGTAGAGCGTGTCGCCTGGCTTGACGGTGTAGGTCCTTTGGGATGACGGAACGCCTCCCGCGCCCCCGGAACTGCCTCCGCTTTCAGACGGGATCGCCACCGCAACCGGCACCGTCAACTGATCGCCGGTCTTCAGCAATTGCGGGTTGGCGTTGACGAGTTCGCGCACCGTCACGCCGTATTTATTGGCGATGGTCTCGAAGGAATCGCCCGCCGCGATCGTATGCTTCTTCGGCTCCTTCGGCGGTTCGGTGACGATCTTTGCCCCGGCAAACTTATACAACTCCTCCAGCGTACCGTTGAACACATTGAGGTCCACGTTTGCGTTGATGCCGTTGAGGCGTCCCTTTTCGCTGTACTGCCAGAACGTCCATCTGAACCAGCCGCGCGGCAGGGAGGGTTGTTGTCCCTCCGTGTAGGTGTTCGGGTATTGCGCCAGCCAGAGCGGGTAATCCTTCGCCCACGCGGGCGGTCCTCCGCCGGCTTCGGAGAAATAATCCTGCAGGAAGTATTGACCGGAATAGATGAGGGGTTTCCTGCCGAACGCCGCTTCGACCTCATCCAGCCATGCCTTCGCGCGGGCAATGACCCGGTCCTTCGACTGCCCGTCGTGCGTTTCGAGATCGAGGACCGGCGGCAGTTCCCCGTCGTCGTTCATGGACCTGACGTAATCAATGAACTTCTTCGCCTGTTTCTTTCCGTCCACGTTGGAACGGAAGAAGTGATACGCCCCTCGCAGGAGTCCGGCCGATTTGGCGCCGAGCCAGTTATCGTCGAAGGTGGGATCCGCATAGTAGTCCGCCTCGGTCGCCTTGATGAAGACGAAGCGCTGTCCCGTTGCGCGCACCTTGGGCCAGTCAATTCCTGAATTCCAATACGACACGTCAATACCGGGTACGGTAGCCATGGACATCTCCTCTCGTGAATTCGGTCTGTATCAGGACAAGCGTAGCACAAAACAAAAGTTATTGCAACCGCCTCGCGTTTCCGTAATTAATTTTTCCCTACCATTGCACGATTGATTATGGTATAAAAACATCGTCCCTGCTGTGCGCGTGATGTTGCTCCCACCGTTTTGAGCCAACACTCACTTTTAGGGTCTCAAACTCCTAAAGAAATAACGCGATAGGCCTGAGCCAAGGCGGCGTTTCTGGGTCGGGACCCACCTGCGAAAGCAGGTTCAAAACCTGGCAGCACACGGCATCGGCGGGGCAATGATTTATCGGGCCCTAAAGGTTTGCTTTGCGAAAACCTTTAGGGTCTTTATATTTCATGGGGCTTGATGTATGGCGAGCGCGGCGCGCAGACCCGATTCGAACGCGCCCTGGATCCACGCGTGATAGAGCGAGGCGTGTTCCCCCGCAAAGTGAATGCGTCCTTCAGGTTTGACGATCTCCTCGTGCAGAAGCGTCTGCTGACCGGGGTCGAACAACGCGAACGCGCCGCCGGCGAACTCGTCGTCGTGCCACATCCACGACGCGCCGATCTCGAATTCCTTTGTCACCTGCGGATGGATTTCCGCCACATCGTCGAGCGCCTGCACGATGCGGTCGTCCGGTTTGAGCGAACCCCAGCGCTGCGCGTCCTCGGACCAGGTGTAACTCGCAAGGATCACGCCGCGTCCCGTTTCGCGCCCGTGATCGGGATAATACAAGTTGCGGATGGGCAGGTCTGTGATCGTGCCGCCGCCGAAGATGCCGTCGTCCTCCTCCCAGAAGCGGCGTTTGCATTGAAATAATATTTTTGCGGAGGCGTCGTAATGCAGCTGGCGGATGGCGCGGTTCTTCGCGCGCGAGAACGGCTTGAGCGTTTCCACGTGGCGCAGCACAGGGAAGGGAACGGTGACGATGGCATACTCGCCGCTCTCGGTAAATCTGCCAGCCTTCGTTTCATAGTGGACGGTCACGCCCTCCGGCGATTGGTCCATGGCGATCATTTTCGCGCCGAAGCGGATGTCGTCTTTCAGTTCGGGCAAAAAGGCGTGAGGCAGACGATCCGTTCCGCCCTGGATCTCGATCATATTCATGTAATAGTTCCCGGAATCCTCGCGGAACAATTCGAGGAAAGACGAGTTCATCACGGATTCCTGGTTTGCGAGCAAACCGAACATTTCGATCATGCCCTCGGACCAGCCGTTCAGTTCGAGAAACTCGCGCGTGGAGTACTGGTCGTATTTGGCGACGATCTCGTCCCACGCGGCGTCGCCGTTCTTTTCCAGCATATCCAACAACGGCTTGAGGGCTTCCATGTACATTCGAGCGGAGGTTCTCCCGACCTCATTTGCAGATACTTCAAAACCCATCAACGACGGGTTTACATGCGCTTCGGAGGCGCGCATCTTCCTCCCGCCGATGTAGTAAAAGGCGTTGGGATTGTCCATGGTGAAGTCGTTGGTCTTGAGTCCGAATTTCTCGATATACGCCATCGTCAGCGTATGCGCGCGGGGAATGCGCATCGCGCCGACCTCGGCGTACAGTCCCTCCGTGAACGGTTCGCGGAGGGTGTAGACGCGCCCGCCGACGCGTTGTTGCGCCTCGAGAATGACCGGGGTATGACCAGCCCGTTTGAGTTCGTACCCGGCCGAAAGTCCCGCGAGACCCGCCCCCACGATCACGACGCGTTTCGGTTTTCCGCCGCCATACTTTTTTGCGATCCCCTGCCTGATCACGTCAACGTACTCCTGTACCGAACGTTCGGGTTGCATAAGGACCTCCGCGCAGAAAGATGACGAATCTTATCCAGATTCCGGCTGGAATACAACCCTTCGCCAGCCCGGACGAGCCGCTGAATTTGCGCTTGACAAAGCCCGTCCGCCCGTATACAATCGCCGCCATTAACAACTGAATATCGGAGAGATAGCGGCTGGGTCTTCCATGTCACTGCGAGCGCACGTTGCGAAGCAGTCCCCCATGAGAATGGGAGATTGTTTCCCTCCTTCGCAGGGTCGCAATGACAAGGTAAGACTACGAGGTGGAGGTTCTCCCGTGCGAACGGGACGCTAAGACCTTACCCCCTCCCAGCCTCCCCCATTTTCTGCGAAAATGGGGGAGGTGTCCCGAAGGGACGGTGGGGGTCGGAGAGGTCGAACATCGGATTTGATCAGCGGATGCCTCTGAAGTTTGTCACGAACTTCTTTCTCCCTTCCGAAAAAGCGCAAGGAGCAACGGGTTCGAAGAACCTGTAGCCCGCGTCGAAAACCAATGGCAACATTTGGGACAAGACAGCGCAGTGAACCGGCGGCGCTTTCGCGCATCTGGTATGAAGTATTGGAAGGGCAGTTTTATTTAATGGCAGTTTTGCTATTGCTAAGGCATGCCCGCGCATGCCTTTTTTGTTTTGACCCTCATCCCCAGCCCTTCTCCCAAAATGGGAGCAGGGAGTCAAGGAGAGCAAGAATCGGGTCGGCAGGAACGGGCGAGGTTCATAGAATACGATCAAAAGGAGAACCTATGAACACGCAATCAAATTACAAGCAACTTTCCGACGATTACCTGCGCATCGAGCAGGCGATCCTGTATCTTGAAAACCATTACAAGGAACAGCCCAGCCTCGAGGAGGTGGCGGCGCACGTCGGGCTGAGCGAGTATCACTTCCAGCGATTGTTCACCCGCTGGGCGGGAGTCAGCCCGAAGCGCTTTTTGCAGTTCCTGACGAAGGAAAACGCAAAGGGACTCCTCGACCGCTCCGAGAATCTGCTGGAAACCACGCTTCAGGTCGGACTTTCGAGCCTGGGCCGCCTCCACGATCTTTTTATCACCACCGAGGCTGTGACTCCGGGCGAGTACAAATCGCGCGGCGCGGGGCTCACGATTCGATATGGAATCCACCCGACGCCCTTCGGCAAATGCGTGATCGCCGCAACGGACCGGGGCATCTGTCATCTCGGTTTCGTGAAGACCAGCGAAGGCGAGGCGATTGACAACCTCGTGGAAGACTGGAAGGAAGCGAAAATGATCGAGGACTATCGCGCCACCGCGCCTCTCGTCAAACCGATCTTCGATCTGCGTTACGGCGTGCGCGGCGGCGAACCGCTGAAAGTGTACCTGCGCGGCACCAACTTCCAGTTGAAGGTGTGGGAGGCGCTGTTGCAAATCCCGGCCGGCGCGGTGACCACCTACGAGAACATCGCCGAACGGATCGGACGTCCCACAGCCGCCCGCGCCGTTGGAATGGCGGTTGGACACAACCCCATTGCCGTATTAATCCCGTGTCACCGCGTCATTCGCAAGGTCGGCGAGTTTGGAGATTATCGTTACGGCGCATCGAGGAAGAAGGCATTGCTGGCGCGCGAACATGTCACTGCGAGGAACGAAGCAGTCGTTTCTTTCTAGGAAATTGCTTCGTCACTCGCTCCGTTCGCGCCTCGCAATGACGAAAAATGGAGTTACATGAAATCGAAAATCTGGATTGCGTTACTGGCGTTGTACATCGTCTGGGGTTCGACGTATCTTGCGATCCGTTTCGCGGTGGAGACCATTCCGCCGTTCCTGTCGGCGGGATTGCGCTTTCTCGTTTCGGGAATCATCCTGATGGCATGGAGGCGCGCGGCGGGCGACGAGATGCCGACACGTGGACAGTGGAAATCGCTGGCGATCATCGGGACCCTGCTGCTGCTCGGCGGCAATGGGCTGGTTTCGTTTGCGGAACAGCGCATCGCATCCGGCGTCGCGGCGTTGATCGTCGGGACCGTTCCCTTGTGGCTGGTGCTTATCGAGGCGGTGCGTCCCGGCGGAGTCAAACCCACGTGGCGCGCGCTCGTCGGGCTGGTCATTGGCTTCGGGGGGATCTACCTTTTGATCGGTCCCTCCGAGTTGACGGGCGGTTTGCAATTCGACGCCATCGGAACGATCGCCGTGATCATTGCCGCGTTTCTTTGGTCGCTGGGTTCGATCTACAGCCGGGGCGCGGAGTTGCCCAAATCCGCTTTGATGATGACCGGCGGCGAGATGCTGGCAGGGAGCCTTCCCATCTTCCTCGTGAGTTTCCTGGTCGGCGAGTGGAGAGGCTTCCATTTCGCGCAGGTCTCGACTGAATCGTGGCTGGCTTTGCTGTATCTCATTGCCTTCGGTTCGATGATCGGGTTCGTTGCCTACATTTGGCTGTTGCAAAACGCCCCGATCTCGCTCGTGGCGACGTACGCGTACGTCAACCCGCTGGTGGCGGTGTTTCTCGGCAATTGGTTCGCGCAGGAGCCGTTGTCCGCGCGCACGCTCGCCGCCGCAGGGATCATTATCGGGTCGGTGGTGCTGATCAATTGGGCGCGGCAGGCGTCGGCTGGGCGCGAAGCGGAGGCGAAATCCGTCGTTCCGCAGGAGGTGGAGTGAGGAGGCGGGAAGTGGAGAGTGGAAAGCTTGCCCTGAGCGAAGTCGAAGGGTGGAAAGTGAGCAGCGAGTAGCAGGTTGTGGTCGGCAAAGAATAAATCATGCAAAAAGGAGAAGTTATGGACTCAAAGGATTTGATCGAACGCGTAAAAGAGGATGATGTCAAGTTCGTCTCGCTTCAGTTCACCGACGTGCTAGGCTCGGTCAAGAGCGTGGATATGCCGGTCAGCGGTCTCGAGGGCGCGCTGGAGGACGGCGTGTGGTTCGACGGTTCGTCGGTGGAGGGCTTTGCCCGCATCCAGGAATCGGACATGCGGCTGGTGCTGGACCCCGATACCTACGCGGTGCTTCCGTGGAGTTTGACGGAACGGCGGCGGGCGCGCGTGTTCTGCGATATCTTCATGCCCGATGGAGAGCCTTTCGAGGGCGATCCGCGCGGCGTTTTGAAGCGGTTGACGGCGAAGATCGCGAAGCGCGGCTGGACGTTCAACATCGGACCCGAACCCGAATTCTTTTTATTCAAGAGCCCGAACGGAGGCGGCGTCCATCCGGTGCCGCACGACGTGGGCGGTTACTTCGACTTCTCCGCAGGCGACGATGCCGTGCGCGTCCGCACGGAGTTGATGGACGCCCTGCGCTCGATGGGACTCGAAGTGGAGGTGGGACATCACGAGGTGGCGCTCGGACAACACGAGATTGACTTCCGTTTTACGGATGCCGTGCGCGCCGCGGACAACGTGCTGACGCTCAAGTACACCGTCAAGGCGATTGCCGCGCTGCATGGACTGACCGCTTCTTTCATGCCCAAGCCTGTCTTCGGCATCAATGGCTCCGGCATGCACTGTCACCAGAGCCTCTTCGACGACAAGGGGAACAACCTGTTCTTCGATAAGGACGACGAATACCACCTCTCGCCGACCGCCTATGCGTTCATCGCCGGTCAACTCAAACACGCGCGCGGACTCGCCGCGCTGGTCGCGCCGACGGTCAACTCGTACAAGCGACTGGTTCCGGGTTACGAAGCGCCGGTCTACATCGGCTGGGCGCAGATCAACCGTTCGGCGTTGATCCGCATTCCGCGTTACACCAGGGGACGCGACAAGTCCATGCGCGCCGAACTCCGTTTCCCCGATCCGTCCTCGAACCCGTATCTCGCCTTCGCGGGGATGCTCGCCGCCGCGCTGGACGGCATTGACAATAAACTCGCCCCGCCCAAGCCGCTCAACAACGTCAACCTGTATCATCTCGACGCAAAGGAACGCAAGAGACTGGGTGTCGGCGAATTGCCGGGCTCTTTGGCTGAGGCGCTGAACGAACTCGCCAAAGACAAGGCTCTCGTGGATGCGCTCGGACCCGTCGCTTACGAAGCCTTCGTCCGCGCAAAGACGGAGGAGTGGGACGCTTACCGCATCCACGTAACGGATTATGAGATCGAGAGGTATTTGGAGACGGCGTAGTTATCAGTGGATAGTGGAAAGTAGAAAGTAGAAAGTAGAAAGTGGAAAGTAGAAAGTGGAAAGTGGAAAACGGGACCTTCGAGGGACAAAAGTCCTTCGGAGGTCCTGTCGCTTTGCGCATCAAATCATTTCACTGACAACTGCCCACCGATCACTTTCTTCACCTCCCTCCTCGCCTCCAAAAACTTTGCAGAGCAAACATTAAACAGCCAGGGGAATCGCTTCCTTTGAAATGTTTTTATACAGCCCCGACTTGATCTCAGACATATACTGCCAACGCGCCGCCCCAATCACACGCGCATCGAGCAAAACGTCGTATTGCAGTGAAATATCTGCGCCGACTCTGCAAATTTCATCCCTAAACTGCCAGGTTTCCTCCGCAACGATTAACAAAATATCAATATCTGAATCGGCGGTCGCTTCCCCGCGGGCTTTTGAACCAAAGAGCATTACCTGTTGAATTTTCCCGCCATAGGCGGAACGAACCCGAGCCAGAAAGTCCAGCACGGCCCTTCGCTCGACCTCCGACAGATTCTTCAGAGCAGGTTCTGTTTGCGTAACCATTGTTCGACCTCCTCGACAAACGCTTGCGCGTCGCTTATGTCGCCTGCAGCCTGTTCCCTCTCAACACGGACATTGATATCGTAATCACCAGATTGGCGATGCGACATGATGCGCGCGTAAACTCCGCTCCATTTCGCATCAAATTCGCCCGTTTTGATAAAGTGCTGGCGAAATGCTGATATGACGCCGCTGTGTTTTCCAAAAGACAGATCTCTGGTAAACAACAACGCGCTCGCTGCATAGAAAATCGCATCAATCTGCGCCCACTGACAACTGCTCACCGATCGCTTTCTTCACTTCCCTCCTCAACCTCACCGGCTCGATCGCCGAAACATCCACCCTCCTCGCACTCACAAACTTTGCAAAGCGAATCAATCCCTTCGCCAAGGCGTTCGCAAATTCGACGCCCTTCACCGGCGCGTCATCCTCGTGCCAGAAGCCTTTGATCTCCAGCGTCATCGTCGTGCGATCCAATTTCGGGTCGAGCCGCGCCGCCAGATCGTCGCCGTACAGAATCGGTAACACGTAGTATCCCCAGCGGCGTTTATGCGCGGGCGTATACACCTCCCACGTGTACTCGAAATCGAACAACTTCTTCGCCCGCCCCCGCGCGCTGACAATATCCAGCGGCGCGAGAAACGTGACCTCCTCAAGCGTGGTCGTCTCTTTGGGATTCCAGCCTTTGGGGATTCGTCCCCTCTCGAGCGACTCCAAAGCCTTGACATCCTCTCCCAAAACGAGATACGCATCGCGTCCGCCCTCGACCTGAACCTGCGCAAACATCCCGCGCTCCTTCCACGCCTCGACCAGATTCATCACATCCGCTTTCGAGTAATCTCTTCGCAGGCGGTAATTCAGATCCGCGCGCATCGTCGCTTCACGCTTCAACCCCATGAACGCGACCGACTTACGCGCGAAGAATTCCTCCGCCTCCTTTTCGCCTGCGACGTAATCGTATTCCCGCGGCGCGATGTTCTCACGGAAATCATACACGCGGTCGAAGCCTTCGCGGTGATGCATCATCAACTCGCCTGAAATCCACATATCGTACAGCGCCAGCGACGTATCTTTGCGCCCGCGATAATTCCACAAACCGACCTTGTTTCCATCCAGGTCGCGATTCCCCAGCGGACCGCGCCTCCGCAGTTCCGCGCGCACCTGCTCGAACAATTCCTCGTGGCTTAGCACGAAGCCTTCGATGCGCTTGTCGTGACTCCGCCTTTGCATGTGCAACCGCCAATACGGCAGATCGGACATGGGATACATCGCCAGCCAGCCGCCATAATCGAAGAACTCGCGGTCCTCGTAAGCGACCTTGTACAGATACTCCGGCTTGTAATCCAGCACGCGGCTGTGCAGGACGATATCCTGGCTGCGCGCAACGACGTTCAACGGGTCGAGTTGCACGGCTTCGCAAGCGCGAATGGCTTGGGCAGTGCCTCTCTTCCCCTTCCAGCGGCGGCCGGGCCAGAGTCCCTGCTTGCCTAAAACGAAACGCCGCGCTGTTTGCTTTGAAATATGGATGGGGTGCATTTATCTGCCTTATAAAAACGTCCCGAAGGTTTGACTGGCGAAGCATGATCTTTCATAGAAGCCTTCGGGGCGATGATTGGCAAGCCAATATCAAACCGCGAACGGATTGAAGTTCGTCTCCCTGTCGTAATAATCCTCGTTCTCCGCCTTCTTCAAATAACCCACAACCCCATACGTGACCGGCGTCATCAACGCCTCCACGCCGCACTTGAAGAGATAGTTCGTCAAAGTCAGCGTGAGGAACAGGCTCCACGGAAAAACCCCGAACGCGGAAGCGACCACTACGAACACAGCCGTATCCACGAGTTCGCCTGCCAGCGTGCTGCCGATGGTGCGCGTCCACAGCCAGCGGCCCTTCGTCAGGATCTTCATCTTTGCCAGGGTGAACGAGTTGGTGAATTCGCCCGTCCAATAGCCCGCGAGGCTCGCCAGCACGATCCCGCCTGTGCTCATCCCGCCTAGAATGGCATTATAGGCTTCATCACCAGCATACCCCTGCCACGTGGCTTCGCCGGGCAGGAGGCGAACGAGCCAAAAGATGACTGCGCTCAAGGCGAGGCAGGCAAAGCCGGTCCAGATCACGCGCCGCGAACGTTTATACCCATAGACTTCGGTGAGAATATCGCCAAAGATATAACTGACCGGGAAGAGGATCGTCCCGGCGTCGAATGCCATCGGAACGCCGAACAGGCTAAAACCCAGATCCACGATCTTGGCGGAGGAGGCGATATTGCTCAATACAAGGACGGTCACGAAGACCGCCATGATGAGGTCGAAGTAACGATATTGTTTCATGAAGATGACCCTGGAACGCCTTCCATGGAATTGACCTTTTCGATCATCCTGCAAAACGAACACAGGCCGGGCGCGGAGGTGGGTTGTCCGCATTTCGGGCAGGGATGCAGGTGCGCCTGCCCGACGTTCTTCTCCACGAACAAGTCCCCGCTTTTGCGCGCTTCGAGGAAACGCAGGTAGAAGGTCAGTTTTGCGCCGGGACGCGCGGTTTCAAGTTGGTTGAGGAGTTCCTTGTAGTAAATGGAGGTCGAACCTTCCGCGAACGGACATTCCTCGTAGATGTACTCGATGCCTCGCAGCAGGCAATATGCCGTCATCTCGCGTTCGTAGAAGCGGCAGAGAGGCTTGACCTTGCGCGCCAAGCCCTCGGTCGCGGGAAGAACCGGTCCTTGTCGCAGAAGGTAATTGGCATCCCACATCAGGGTATTCCCAAACAGCACCGCGGCTTCGTCGTCGAGGTTGTGACCCGTCGCAAGCACGTCGTACCCCAGGTCACGCGCGATGCGGTTCATCTCGTGGCGTTTGGTCAATCCGCAGACCGCGCACGGCTTGCCATGTCCGCGATGACTCATCTCCGAAAGCACGGGAATGGACTGCCCGTATTCCTTTTCGATGTCAACGGCGTGAAGTTTCAGGTCGTGTTCGTGCGCAAATTTTTCGGCGAGGCGTTGTGATGCGTGGGAGTAACCAATTCCCCCATCAATCCCCAAGCCGAGATACAACCCGTCCGCCCGATAGCCGAGGCGCGTGAGAATATCCCACAACGCGAGCGAGTCCTTGCCGCCCGAAACCGCGACGAGGATCTTCTCATCGCGCGTGAACATCTCGTATTTCTTGATGAAGCGCTCGGTCTGTTCGGGAACCCATTCGAGATAATGGTCCCTGCACAACGCCAGTTTGTGCTGGCGCATGTTGACGGAAGCCTTCATGCCGCATTTCTTGCACTTCATAATAAGTCCCTGTCATTGCAAAAAGCGTTTGTCCCTGGCGTCGCCCGCCAGGGCAGGTGTGCGACGAAGCGATCTCCAAAGAAATCAGGAGATCGCTTCGGGCTATCTCCCTCGCAACGACATGAACCTCCGGAAATCACCGCGATCAACCTGATCACGTCGCCGTCCTTGAGGATCTCATCCTCAAGGATCATTTCGCCTTCGCGGGTCGCGATCACCGATTCAGGCACAACGTTGATCTTCTGCAATGCCGAAAGCAGAGTCATGCCCGGTTTCACCTCATATTCCTTGTCTCGCAAAATCAACTTCACAGCCATATTGTCGATTCTATCACGCCTCCTTCACCCCCCCATCCATTCGGCAGGCTCAACGGGCAGCTCAAAGCAAGCCTTCATAATTCATCCTTCATAATTTACTTGACATCCTCCCCCTCCGTGCCTTAGCATATCCCCATGCGAATCGGAATGATGGCGGACGCCTACAAACCCCACGTCAGCGGCATCACCAGTTACATTGACCTGAACAAACGCGCCCTCGAAGACCTGGGACACGAGGTCTACGTGTTTACGTTCGGCGACCTCGAATATAAGGATGACGAGCCCCGCGTCATCCGCAGCCCGGGCCTGCCTCTCGGCGAAACAGGCTATTACCTCTCCCTGAGATATAAAACCGCCGCCAAAAAACTCCTGCAAACGATGGACGTGGTTCACGTCCATCATCCCTTCCTGAGCGGACGCCTCGCGCTGAGTTATTGCCGCCGCAAGCAAATCCCCATCGTCTTTACCAACCACACCCGTTACGACCTGTACGCCCAGGCGCGCCTGCCTTTTATGCCGGAGGAGGTTAGCCATGGGCTCCTGCAAGCCTACATGCCCGATTTCTGCGGCGCAATGGATCTCGTCATCTCGCCCTCGGAGGGGATGAAAAAAGTACTCAAGCAATACGGCGTGGAGAGTCACATCGAAGTCGTGCCGAACGGCGCGAACCTGAAACCTTTCCAGACCGCCAAACCGCTCCCGCGCGCGGACTTCGGATTCACCGACGACGACATTCTGCTGGTCTATGCGGGACGCATCGCGCCGGAAAAGAACCTGGATTTCCTGCTTCAGGCTTTCGCCGGGGTCGCGCGCGCCATTCCAAACGTCCACCTCCTCATTGTTGGCGGCGGGCAAAAAGAACACGTGGAGGAATTAAAACCGGCGCCGGGCGAGCTCCGCATCGCAGACCGCGTCCGGTTTACGGGCATGGTCCCTTACGCGCAACTCCCCTCTTATCTTGCGATGTGCGATGCGTTCGTCACCGCCTCCGTCACGGAAGTCCATCCATTCTCCGTGATCGAGGCAATGGCGACCGGGCTTCCCATCGTGGGCATTGACTCGCCCGGCGTCGGCGATTCGGTCACGGACGGGGTATCGGGCTTGCTTTCCACGAAGGACATCGCCTCCTTTACCGCCAAATTGACCCTGCTCTGCCTGGACAGGAACCTGCAAACCCGACTGGGCGCGGAAGCCAAAAAAGCCTCCGAACAATTCTCCATCGAACGCACGACGAGGATCATACTGGGACACTATTCCCGACTCACGCAGAACACCAAGCCCGTCAAGCAAAGCCTGGATGAACGCCTGATGGCGATCCTCGAAGAGTTCCTGAAATGAAACACAACCAGCGCGTCGGCAAATGGGTATAATGGAGACGACAAAGGAGAATTGATATGCGATTCAAAATCGTTCTCGAAGAAAGTGACGAGGGTGGTTATACCGTTTACGCGCCATCCTTACCAGGTTGCATCAGCGAGGGAGAAACCAAAGAAGAAGCCTTGAAGAACATTCAAGAAGCCATTGAGTTGTATCTCGAATCTGTCGAAGATGACTGGATACCGGACGAAAAGGATTTGGTGCAGGAAATTGAAGTATGAGCAAGGTTCCCAGCCTATCGTATACGGAAATTATCAGGGCATTACAACGCGATGGCTGGACAGTGGTTCGCCAGCGGGGAAGTCACATACGGCTGCAAAAGCGGATCGGGAACGAATTGCTCAAGATTACCGTTCCCGCTAGCAAGCACGCGTGGATTTAGATAGATTCTTGGAATTGGTTTGAGTCCGCTACTATCAGGATTGCGAGGGAAAGCATGACCGACGGACATTGCTTCATCAGTTATTCTTCTGCGGACGGCCTGGAATTTGCCACGAAACTGGCAAATGAATTGGAAGGCGGCTATCCATTCATCAACGTTTGGTTCGATAAACGAGACCTGCGCCCCGGCATGGACTGGGACGTTCAAATTGACGAGGCGCTCAAAGCCTGCAATCTGATGTTGTTCGTCATGACGGTGGACAGCACGAACGAAAAGTCAGTTTGCAAGCAGGAATTGAGCCGGGCGCTCAGTTACAAAAAGCCCATCATCCCCATTTTTCTCCATCCAAACAGTCAGTCGCCCTTCCGCCTCGGAGACCGCCAACGGATTGACTTCACGAGCAACTTTGAAGCCGGTCTCGGTCAACTACGACGACACATCGCGTGGATGGCTTCTCCCGAAGGACAATTGCAAGCGCTGAAGGATCGGTTGCTGGATGCGGAGCGAGATTTGCAGCGTTCGCGCCCCGAAAACCAGCCGCGTGTTCAGGCGGACATTGACGATCTCAAGAAGCAAATCGAAACGCAGGAAAAGATTGTTGCGAATCCGCAAGCCGCAGAAGAACAAACCAAAAAGAACATCGAAGCGGGTTTGGAGCGGGAACGAAAACCCGAAAAGCCCACTGTTGCCGAAACTACAACCAAATTCATCAACCCACCCCCCGGCGTTGCACCGCCATATTTCCAGGATCGGTATTTTGAAACCGAGCAGATCGCGGACTTTCTCAAAGACCCTGCCCAACGCCTGATGACCATCATCGGGCGGGCAGGGATTGGCAAGACTGCCACAATCTGCCGCCTGTTGAAGGATTTGGAAAGAGGCGTGCTTCCAGATGAATTAGGCGAAATGCAGGTTGACGGTATCGTTTACCTGAGCGAGGCAGGCAGCCATAAAATCAATTTTGCCAATATCTTTTATGACCTTTGCAAATTACTTTCTTCGGAAGCTGCACAAAAATTGGATGCAATTTACAAAAACCCGCAAGCCAGCACGGAGAGCAAGGTGCATGTCTTGCTGGACCATTTCAATGGTGAACGCGTCGTCCTATTGCTGGATAACTTCGAGCCGCTTATAAACGCGGAGCAGGAAAATCTTCCAATCCAGGATGCCGAATTGGACGAAGCCCTGCGCACATTCCTGAATGGAACACATACCGCGCTCAACGTCATCATTACGACGCGTATCCCGCCGAAGGCAGTGAACTCAATTCAACCCGGCCGGCAGCGTATTTATCATTTGGAAGCAGGTCTGGAACCAAAATACGCCGTGGAAATGCTGCGTCAGATGGATAAAGACGGCACCCTAGGCGTGAAGGACGCCAGCGAAGATTTGCTCATGCTGGCATACGAGCGAACACGCGGATTTCCAAAAGCAATTGAAGCATTACACCAGATTCTCGCATCCGACCGTTATACGACGCTCGATGAACTGCTCGCCATGCCGCTGCCCGAGAACGTGGTGGAGGCGCTGGTAGGCGAAGCCTTCAACCGTTTGGACACGAACGCGCAAAAGGTGATGCAGGCGCTGGCGGTCTATAACCGAC
>SZPG01000133.1 GCA_030263595.1 Chloroflexi bacterium CFX6 | reverse complement strand
CTTGTTCTTGCCAGATTTCAAGGCGGTTTTATCTAATTTCAAATTGAAACCCGTGACAATCCCTGTCACGCTAAATTCAAATGTGTAAGGTAATCAGGCGTTCTGTGTGGTTGAAGCTGCGCTGAATTTGGAGTTGCTGTGCCCGAAGCCGTTGGGGATCATGCCGACATGAGCGCTTTCATGTCGTCGCTTTGATGAAATCTTCAATCCCATACCCGCCTTCCACCAGTTCCTTCAACCTCTGCATGAAGCGCGCCGCGGGAGCGCCGTCCACGATATCGTGGTCAACGCTGACCGTCACGCATAGAAACTCGCGGTTTTCCAGTTGACCATCCTTCAAAGCAGGTTTTTCGGAAATGCCGCCCAACGTGACTTGCAGCGTGTAGTTGGAAACGGGGATCCCCCAGCCGCCTCCGTCGCCGAACATGCCGATCGCGGTCAACGAAACGGTGCCGCTCATTTCTTTCCACAAGCGCGGGCGCTGGAAAAGCATTCCCAGAATCAAGCGGCGGACGAATGAGGGCAGGTACACGAACCATCCGATGAAATTTGCTTCCCGCCCGCGTCCGTTGTCCTTTTGAAAAGATCGGAGCTCCTCATGGATCTCTCGCAGGCTTTTCCGATTGACCGCCCGAATGATGTGTGGACGAATGATCTTGCGCCCCTCTGCTTCCACCTCGAACATGGTGTTCACGTCCACGTCGTTGAAAATGACGAGCCTGTCCCACCAGGCGCGGTAGGCTTGCATCTGTTTGTTCGTGTTCACTGCCTGCCCGAGGCAAGCCATGACGAATGCCGTAAATGAAAGCATCTCGCCGGTCTTGGCTTTGTGCTCCTTGATCATCCGCCGCGCGTGAGTGACATCCATCTCCACCAACCCGTGGACCAAGTGTTTCTGGCGCGCCAGGCGTCCGCCATCTGCCATCAGGCGGCGGATTTTTGGAAAGGGGGTAATCTGATATTCTTCGTTCATTTCATGCTCCCAGGAATTCCTTGACGATCTTGACCGCAGCGCCGATTCCATCCTCCGCGCGGATCGCCTTGCCGACCGATTCCGCCCTTCGTGTCATCTCGGCATCGCTGACCGCCCTTTGCAGCGCTCCTGCCAATTTGGTCTCGGTCAACCTTTTGGCTGGAAGCGGCTCCACTCCCGCGCCCAATGCCTGGACCCTTTTCCCCCAAAAGTGTTGATCCACGATAAAGGGAACGATCACGGTCGGTTTCCCGGCGCGCAGCCCTTCCGCCGTTGTCCCCGCGCCGCCGTGATGCACAACCGCCGCCATGCGCGGGAATAGCCAGCCGTGCGGGGCAGAGTCCAGCACAAATATATCCTTCGGAACGTCTGTCGTCTTTATGCCGCCCCAGCCGGTGGCGATCACGCCTCTTTTTCCGCTTCTCTTCAACGCCTCGATCGCAATTCCCGCAAAACGCTCGGGGTCGCGTCCCGCCATACTTCCAAACCCGATATACACCGGCGCCTCGCCTGTTTCCAGAAATGTTTCCAATTCGACAGGAGGGCGCCAGGCATGCGGGTCGTCTTGAAACCAATAACCGCTGATGTGTACATTGTTCGGCCAATCCTGCGGGCGGGGAATCACTGCCGAACTGTAAGCGCCCAACAGTGGCGTGGAGACCAGGGTGTGAAAAAAATCCGAGCTGCCCAATCGTCGCAAGTCAAGTCGCCGCCTGAATTCGTTTACGAAGGGACGATACCACTGCCAGATCGTCTCCAGCGCGGCAAAGCCGGAGAGGCGGTTGAGAATCCCGCCCATGTTTTTTTGAATGGGAAAGCCCGGAGCGGGAAAGTCTCGCGTGGGAAGCACAGGCGTCGGCTCGACCAGCAGGAGCGGGATGCCGCGCCTTTCAGCAATCGTCTTTCCGAACGGAGCGAACACTGCCAGGGTGACAAGCGCATCGGCATCCTGACAGGCTTCGAGTACGCCCTCTGCCATTTGCAGCGCAACCGGCCCGAGCATCTTGCGCATGGCAAAGATGGAGCGGATCTGATTACCTTACACATTTGAATTTAGCGTGACAGGGATTGTCACGGGTTTCAATTTGAAATTAGATAAAACCGCCTTGAAATCTGGCAAGAACAA
>SZPG01000068.1 GCA_030263595.1 Chloroflexi bacterium CFX6 | reverse complement strand
TATCTCGTCAAAATGCTGGAGGATGAATTCGAAAAAGTGTGGATCGTCCACCGCCTCGACAAGGTCACCAGCGGAGTAATGGTCTTCGCGCGTGACGCGGAAACGCACCGCGCTCTCAACCTGCAATTCGAAAACCGCGAAGCGGTGAAGGTCTATCACGCCATCCTGGAGGGGAATCCGAAATGGGAGGAAAAGATCGCAAAACATCCGCTGCGCGCGAACGTGGGACACAAGCATCGCACAATGGTGGACCCTAAGAACGGGAAACCGTCCGAGACGAGATACAAGGTCATTAAACGGTATCAAGCCGGGGCGTTGGTCGAAGCGATGCCGATGACGGGGAGAACGCATCAGATACGCGTCCATGCCTATGCGTTGGGGCATCCGCTTTTGGGAGATCCGCTGTACGGCGCATCCGAAACGGACCTGATCGCGCGTCCCGCGTTACACGCCCGCTCCCTGACCATCGAATTGAATGGGAAACGCAACGCGTTCACCGCGCCGTATCCCGATGACTTTCGGGCGGCTCTCGAATCTTTGAACCGCTAACTCATGTATGGTATCCTTCGCCCGATGATTCCCAACCTCTCCCTTAGAATACTCCCCGTCGAATCCCTGATCCTGCACGAAGACCACGATACGCAGCGCACCCTGCCGCTGGTGGAAAAACTGCGCGCGCAGGGCATCCTGCGCAACCCGCCCATCGTCATGCCATTGAACGACGGCACCGACCGTTACATGGTGCTGGACGGCGCGAACCGCGTCACGTCGTTGCGTGTGATGGAATTTCCTCACGTCGTGGCGCAGGTGGTGGAACCCAACTATCCCCGCGTCAACCTGCAAACGTGGAATCACGTGGTTTGGGGCATGAGCGTAAAGGCGTTGGCGGCTTCGCTCCGCAAAGTGAAGGGCATCGAACTCGTCAAAGTGGACCCGCATAAATCGCTGGACGCGCCGAAGTATGTCCCCATGCAGGTGCGCCTTGCCGACAACAGGTTTTACATACTGAAGGAAACGCCCAGCGATCTCGCCACGCACATCCAGACGCTGCATAACGTTGTGAACACGTACAAAGACCGCGCCTCGCTCGACCGCACCAGCCAGACCCTGATCGATTCGTTCAGGAACACGTACCCCGACCTCACCGCGCTGGTGATCTTCCCACATTTCAAAACCAGGACCGTCCTCAAACTGGCTGGGCAGGAAATTGTCCTTCCCACAGGCATCACGCGCTTCACGGTTTCGCCGCGCGTCCTGCATCTGAACTATCCGCTGCACGAACTCTCGAGCGCCAAGCCCATCGAATACAAACAGGAATTTCTCGATCAATGGGTCGGACAGCGCGTGAAAAACAAAGGCGTGAGGCTTTATACGGAAGCAACGTTCCTGTTCGACGAATAAGGCGATTGGCTCATGTGCGATTCGTGTGCAGACGTTAGAGAACGTCCGCTACACGCGAATGTTTTTGCACACTTTTCATAGATGAGCCAGGCGATTTACGATTTATGATTTATGATTTACGATTCACGATTGACTATTTGACAATTGACTACTTGACCATTTGACTACTTGACTATTTGACTATTTGACTACTTGACTATGACCATGGATTTCTTTTTTCCCGAAGATCATCTGGATCGCATGACGCCGGAGGAAACGCGCATCACGTCGCTTTCCGCCGAGCCGTATCCCGATGGACGCCGCCTGCGCATCAACATCGAAATAACCCCCTTCCAGAAGCGTCCCCATCTCGACGTTACCCTCAAAGACGGCGACGGGGACGAAGTCACGAGCGCGAGCCTCGTCGAACCGCTGAATTGGAAGATCGAATTCACCATGCACATTCGCGGCGAACTGAAAAACCCGTACACCCTGAAGGCGGACCTCTTCTACCCTGATGGACCCTCCGCAGAGCCGCAGCGTTTTACATTCGACGTGAACCCACCCGAACCCCTCGATTCGAACTCAGGGCAGGCCTGATCCTGCCCGATAGACATTCTCCATGCTCAAACGCCTCCTCCCAATTCCCTTGATTCTCGCCGCCCTCCTCGCAGCCTGCTCACAAGAGACCCTGCAAACGCCGACCCTCGAAGAGCCTCCCAGACCGACCGTTACCAAAGAGTCCACTCCCATTGTCCAGGATGAGGCGCAGGAGATCGTCATCCTCTCCATCGAGGAGGACGGATACGCCCACCTCTTCGCCTACGTCCCAAACCAACTGCCGCTTACGCGCCTCACCAACGGAAACTGGGACGACATCGCCCCGGCTCCCAGCCCCGACGGAAAAGGCATCGCATTCGCCTCCAACCGCCTCGGATACTGGGACCTCTTCCTCATGGACCTCGCCAGCGGCGAACTGACGCGCCTCACGAACACGCCCGAATACGAAGGCGCGCCGTCCTGGTCGCCGGATGGATCGTTCCTTGCCTACGAGGCATATCGCAATGAAAACCTCGAGATCATCGTCGGTCCCTCAGACGACCCGGCAAACGGCGCCATCCATCTCACCGCCTCCCCCGCCGCCGACCATTCTCCGGCCTGGGCGCCCGGCGGAAGACAGATCGCATTCATCTCGAACGGGGAGGTCGTTCTCGCCGACCTCGACAAAACGGGGGATAACCGCTTCCAGAACCTGAGCAACACCCCCTACGCGGTCGAATCGCATCCCGTCTGGTCGGCGGACGGAAGCAAACTCGCATGGGCATCGCAATCGCAGAACATCGGCAAAAGCGGAATCTACGTCTGGGACGCGGCGCGCCGCCTGCCCGCGCATTGGATCGGCGATGGAAACCTGCCCGCATGGAACGCCTCCGGCGACCGCATCATCACCATCGTACCCGCGCCGAACACCAATTACATCCTCGCCTATTCCCTCGATGGAACGATCCTCCAGCCTTTGACTCCCTTCCCTTATCAGGTAAACAACCTGGCTTGGGCAGACCTGCTCATGCCGAACCCGATGCCGGGGACGTTCGAGCAAGCCGCGCAGTTCACGCCCGCCCCGCTTTGGGAGGCTGGCGGCGAGCCGGTAACGGAGGGCGTGGCAGGCAGGTGGTCGCTGGTCGAACTCCCGGACGTACAGGCGCCCCAACCTCAACTGCACGACCTCGCCGACGAAGCCTTCAACGCCCTGCGCGAACGTGTCCAGCGGGAGGTGGGCTGGGACGCGTTCGCCAGCCTCGAAAACGCCTTCGTTCCGATCACCTCGGACCTCGACCCCGGCTTCGGCGAGGATTGGCTCTACACCGGGCGCGCCTTCGCGATCAACTCGCTGATGGCGAACGCCGGCTGGATGGCAGCGGCGCGCGAGGATTTCGGCGCGCAAACGTATTGGCGTTTATACCTGCGGGCGCAACTTCAGGACGGTTCGCTGGGCATTCCCCTTCACGACCCTCCCTGGGACCTGCGCGCCCGCTACAACCTCGACCCGCAAGCCTATGAACTGGGCGGAACATACAGCGAGATTCCTCCCGGTTACTGGGTGGACGTCACCTCTCTTGCCGCGCAATACGGTTGGGAACGCGTCCCTGCCCTGCCGAACTGGCGCACCTACTATCGCGGCGCGCGCTTCACCGAGTTCGTATTGACCGGCGGACTCGATTGGTATTCCGCCATGCTCCAACTCTATCCGCCCGACGTGCTGGTCACACCGACCAAACTGCTTCCGCCCACGCTCACCCCCACGCGGACTCCGACCGCCACGCCCACACCGACAAATACGCGCACGCCCCGCCCGACGCGAACGCCAACCGCCACCCGGACGCCACCCAATACACCCACGCCCTCCAACACGCCCTCCCCCACATCCACTCCGCCAACGGTGGTGCCATGAATGGAAACAACCGTCATTGCGAGCGAAGCAAAGCAATCTCTTCGCGCAAATGGGGATTGCTTCCCTTCGATAAGACTCGGAGCAGGCGTAGCGTTACGCTCAGCGCGAGCGCCATGCGCAACGACATAATCCATTTATTATTATTATTACTCCTCGCCTCCTGCGCGCCTGTCTCCGCCGCCACGCGCGGAGCGGACCCAACTCCAACGGCGGTCATGGCCGGGGAAACAGCGACCCAGCCTCCGGCGGAGTCGGAACCGACGCCGCGCCCAACGATTGAGCCGTTCCGTTTCGTCCTCCCCACTCCGGGCGCGGAACCGGTGCTGGGATGGCGTCCGCCTCTTTATCCCGTCCCCTGGGCTGTTTCGGCTTACGATCACTTTTACTTCACCCGACCCATCGCCGCGGACAACGTCAACTGGCCCCTGGCGGAATATCGCTACGGCGGCGTGTTCTTCGCGCCGGACGTCGTGCATACCGGCGTGGACATTGACGCGGCAGAGGGCGCGCCGATCCTGGCGGCGGGACCCGGCGCTGTCGTCTCGGCGGGCTGGGGTTTGTTTTCGGGAGCGGAAGATAATATCAACGATCCGTATGGCAAAGCGGTGGTGATCAAACACGATTTCGGCTACAAGGGCGAACCGCTCTATACGGTCTACGCCCACATGAGCGAGATCGTTGCACTCGTTGGGCAACACGTGGAAACCGGCGACGTGATCGGTCTGGTCGGCGCGACCGGCGCGACGACGGGTCCGCACCTGCATTTCGAAGTGAGGATGGGCGGCAATACGTTCTACACCACCTACAATCCCGAACTATGGATGGCGCCGCCGCAGGGCTGGGGCGTGCTGGTCGGGCGCGTGACGGAGGAAAAAGGCAGGCTGTTGAATTATTACCCTCTCGAAGTGAGACCCGAACCTTCGGGAGTGCCGTTGCGCAGGGCGTTGACCTACGCGCAGGGCGCGGTCAACTCCGACCCGTATTACAACGAAAACCTGGTCCTCAGCGACCTGCCTGCCGGCATCTACAAACTCACGATCAATTACAAGGAGAAGGACATTCAAACCTGGGTGGAGATCTTCCCCGGTCAGGTCACTTATTTCACGTTCACCGACAAGGAGGGATTCCAGGTCATCCCGCCGCCCGAACCGAAGTTGGAGTTTTTGCCGGTGACATTGACGCCGACGGTCACTCCCGCACCTTGACGAACAGAACATCTGTGCTATACTCTCGGCTACACACAATTCTCTTCCCCTTACCCCGTATTTGGAGAAACCTCATGGCACCTCGAAAATCAAAAGCCTCCGCCGCGGCGGAGGAACAGATCATAACCGGCGACAACGGCGCAAAACGCGCCGTCCTCGATAAAGCCGTCGGCGACATCCTCAAACGCTACGGCGACGGTTCCATCATGCGCCTCGGCGAAGCCAAACACATGGAAACCGAAGCCTTCCCCACCGGCTCGCTCTCCCTCGATATTGCCCTCGGCGTCGGCGGCGTCCCGCGCGGACGCATCACCGAGGTCTACGGACCCGAATCCTCCGGCAAGACCACCATCTGTCAGCACATCGTCGCCGAAGCGCAGCGAATGGGCGGCGTTGCCGCATACATTGACATGGAACACGCCCTCGACCCGATCTATGCGGCGCGTTGCGGCGTGGACATTGACAACCTGCTCGTCTCGCAGCCCGACACCGGCGAACAGGCGCTCGAAATTACCGAGACCCTCGTCCGCTCCGGCGGCATTGACGTGATCGTCATTGACTCGGTCGCCGCGCTCGTCCCGCGCTCCGAGATCGAAGGCGACATGGGCGACGCCACCATGGGCGTGCAGGCAAGGCTCATGTCGCAGGCGCTCCGCAAACTTTCCGGCGCCATCAACCAGACCAAGACCGCCGTCATCTTCACCAACCAACTCCGACAAAAGATCGGCGTCATGTTCGGCAACCCCGAAACCACCACCGGCGGGCAGGCGCTCAAATTCTACGCCTCCGTCCGCCTCGACGTGCGCCGCATCCAGGCGATCAAAATGGGCGACGAGGTCATCGGCAACCGCACCCGCGTCAAGGTGGTCAAGAACAAGGTCGCGCCGCCCTTCCGCACCGCCGAGTTCGACATCATGTTCAACGAAGGCATCTCGAAGGCGGGCGACATCCTCGATCTGGCGACCAAGTTCGAGGTCATTCAGAAGCGGGGCGCGTTCTTCTCCTACGGCGACATCCGCATCGGTCAGGGACGCGAGAACGCCAAGGATTACCTGCGCCAAAATCCCGACCTGATGAACGAGATCGAAACCGTCATCCGGCAAAAGGCTTTGAGCGGCGAGATCGCCCTCCCGCTCGACATCGGCGCGGGCGACGACTCGGGCGGCTCGGACGAAGAAGCGTAAAACACAACCCAACCACAGTACCCTTCGGTCATGATAAGACATGGAGACACGGAGTTTTTATATCTCTGTGATTCCGTGTCTTCGTGGTTAAATTACGGACATGATCCCCCGCCTCCCGCCTAACCGAAACCCTTCGATCAAACCCAGGGCAAGCCTGCTCATCGTTCCATTGGCTTTACTCTACGCCTCAGCCTGTTCCCCCACATCCACCCCGACGCCGTTCATCCCGCCCACGAGCCAGGCGCCGCTCATCGAACCGACCCTCATCTTCGTTCCCACTCAGGCGACGGTCGAGGCGCAGGTCATCCCGTTACCCACCATCCTCCCCACCGTTGACCAATCGAACTGCGTCAGCAATCTAACCTTCCTCGAAGACCTCACCATCCCCGACAACTCGTTCATCCCCTTCGGCGCGGTCATTGACAAACAGTGGCTGGTCGAAAACAGCGGCACCTGCGACTGGACATCGGGCTATCGTTTACGGCACATCGGCGGGGCGGCATTGGGCGCACGAGAAGAGATTGCCCTGTACCCCGCCCGCTCAGGCACCCGGGCGACCCTCCAAATCGCCTTCATCGCGCCGTTCGAGGAAGGCGTCTACGAATCTGCATGGCAGGCATTCGACCCGAACGGTCTCGCCTTTGGCGACCCGATCTACATGAGGATCTTGGTTTCGCCATAGTACCATCACAACGAAGTTGTCGCTTCGGGCGACAGCGGGAAATCTTTTCCTGACAGAAAGCAGATTTCTCCTCGCCTGGCTCGTTGAAATGACAAAAGAATTTGGTTTTCAGATGTAATGACGTGAGGAGTTCCCCATGCCCAAACAAACCGACTTTGCACCCGTCTTCCAGGGACTGAAAAGCATCCTCCAACCCTTCGCCCCCAACCTGACCGTCACAGCCAACACAAGCGACATATATCAACTCGACGGTCGCTACAGCCAAAAATGGAAGAAGGAACTATTCTTCGCCTCCGCGCAGGTCAGGAAGAACTACGTCTCGTTTTACCTGATGCCCGTTTACATGTATCCCGAATTGCTCAAGGACATTAGCCCCGAACTCAGGAAGCACATGCAGGGAAAATCCTGCTTCAACTTCAAAAAGGTCGAGCCTGAACTGTTCGAGGAACTCGCCGCGCTCACAAGGCAGGGATACGAGCGTTTCGAGAAAGAGGGATGATCCACCCGGGCCTCGGAAGTCTCGCTGGCTTCCGAGGTCTGCCAGCCAGTCACCCAATCACCGCGCCAACAGTACCATCGTCCTTGCCCGCCAGCGCCGATCTCAGCGCGGACTCCCGCAATCGCCAAAAGAGGGGAATGTGGGGGTCTTGTACATCCCTATTGAATTTTCCCCTCGTTTTCTGTATAGTATTGCAATACACCTTCGCCAAAGGAGAATGTGATGAAATTCGAAGCCGGACCGTTCCTTTTGATCATCCTTATAAGCATCGTGCTTTGCGCGTGTTTCGGGCTGGCGATCTTCTCGCCCCTCGACCTGGGAATTGCGATAAAACCCCCGGACACAGACGAACAAGCCAACCTCGACGCCTACAACCACGAAGCGTTGCAGGAAGACGCGATAGGCATCTTCGAGGTGGACTTGACCCTGGCGGTCCTGCCTCCCAGTTCCAGCCAGGAGGAAAGATCGCTCATCATCGAACCTGTGCAGGATATTTGGGTCTACGTCCGCGACGACAGCGATACGCTCGACGTGGAGGAATTCTGCATTGACTACCTCGACCTGATCGCGCAGGGCGAAACCGACGCGGATGGTTTCTTCACCTATGAGTACCATAGCTTCCTGCCGGAATCGCTCTGTCACACCATGGATCCCGACAAGGACTTTTTGCGCGAGTCCGGCAGCTTTATTTCGGGCATCGTTGACGGGGAGACGCAAACTTTCGAGATCAACAATTATTACGTCGTCAGCCTGCCGCGCGACAAAACGAACCCGTACGTGGGCGCGTTTCCAGAGATCGTCGGGCAAAACTTCTGGTTTCCGTACGATAATTTCATGACCAACATCTACATTCAGGTCAGCACGTCCGTCAGGTTGAGCGACGGCACGTGGGTTTTAGCAGAGATACCCGCCTACTACGATTGGAGGCTGAGACCTTCCGGCAGCCGCGCCTGGGAAATAAAGATGCAGAACACCGCCGAGAGCCTTCCCGAAGACAACGACGATGCCTTCCTGAACTTCTTCTTCGCGGGTCCCTACCAGAAAGTGGAATTGAAATTCCAGCGCCCGCTGCTGTTCAAGATATCGTTCCCCATGTTGATGATCGCCATGGTGGTGCTCATCGCCTTTGTCCCCATGATGAAGAATGCCCCCGTGGAGGACATCCTGGCGGTCATGGCGGGTCTACTGTTCGCCACCTTCGCCATTCGTTCGATCCTCTCCCCAGGCTCCGAGATCGGGCAGACGCTCATTGACATCGGCATCATCGGCTTGAACATCCTGCAAATCGCCGCAGCGGGATTGCTCTTCATCCGCATCCTCCGCAAACGACGCGGGCAAATATCAGCCGACACGACCATGCCGTCGGTAAAATCGTGACCTTTCATTCATCAAAACAGGAAATTTGCTGATAGAATAGAAAACGAGGAAGCCCTTTACCGGGCTTCCTCCATGTAAAAACGTAACGCCGACTTCAGTCGGCAAACGAAAAGGACACCCTTCATTCAATGCACTACAACCTCCGCCTGTTCTGGCGCACTTTCCACCGCTCGTTCTTCGACTCGAAAAACACCCCCGCCCGCCTCACCAAAAAACGGATCATTTTCCTTCTCCTGTTTTACACCGTCTGGGTCCCCGGCTCGTTCGTCCACTGGTTCTGCTTCTGGCTCGACGACATCCTCTTCCCCGCTCACAAAACACAAAAGATCGAAAAACCGCTCTTCATTCTGGGCAACCTGCGTAGCGGGTCCACCTTTCTCCATCGCCTGCTCTCACGCGACTCTGAAACCTTCACCAGCCTGACCACCTGGGACATCTACCTCACCCCCTCCGTCACCCAAAAGAAGATCACGCAATTCGTCTCGCGGCTCGACAAAAAATACTTCAACAGCGCCCTGCATCGCCTCCTCTACGCCTTCGACCGCGCCACCCTCGGCAAAATCAAAATTCACCCTATTTCATTCTTCCAGCCCGAAGAGGACGAAAACATCCACCTGCACATCTGGGACGGATACTTCGTCACCTTCCTCTTCCCCTTCATGGACGAGTTCCCGAACTACCAGCGCTTCGACGAAGCCCTGTCCCCGGAACATAAGCGCCGCATCATGTCGTTCTACAGATCCATGCTCCAGCGTCACATGTACGCGACGGGTAAGAAATATTTCGTGGCGAAGAACCCGGCCTTCAGTCCCAAGATCGAAACGCTCGCCGAATTCTTCCCCGACGCGCGCATCATCTATCTCGTCCGCAACCCGCTCGACATGCTCCCCTCCACCGTCTCGTGGATCAACTACGCGAGACGCCAGTTCACCGACCCCAAAGAGACCTGGCTGTACATTGACGAGATCGTGGATATGACCCGGCATTGGTACAGTCACCCGCTCCAATACCTGGACTCGCATCCCTCCCCCCGACACCTGATCCTGAACTACGACGACCTGATCCAACGCCCGGAAGCGGTCCTGCGCGCGTTCTACGAGCAGTTCGGCTACCCCGACAAACCAGGACTGGAAGACATCGTTGACCAGGCGGTCAAGGAAACCCTCTCCTTTCAAAGCGACCACGTCTATTCGTATGAAGACATGGGTTTCACCCGCGAGCAAATCGTCGCCCTCTACGCCGACATCTTCGAACGCTTCGGCTTCGACAAACGCGAGTACGAACCGACAAAGACCAGAGCCGAGAACTTCCACGCAGCGGATTAATTTTCCGTCACGCGGCATTCACTTAACGTGACATTCGTGTCGCCATTACCAAACAACCTTGCGACATAAATGGCGCGTTACAAAAATTGCCCGAAGAGAACTCTTCGGGCAATTTTCATTTACTGTGCCTTTTTCGCCCGCGTCGAAGGCTTGCGAGTCGTTGTCTTTCTTGCAACCTTTTCCTCGGGCTTTGCTTTGGGCATTTTTGCGGATGCCTTCCTTGCTCGAGGGGCTTTCACTTCCTCGTCTTCGTCATCGGTTTCTTTTCCCGTCACTGGCGATTGCCCGGCGATCCGATATTCATCCTCCCAGTTTTCGGCAAAGGCGGGATTCAACGCCTTGTAACGGATCATCAACAGGATCGCGCCGGCAATCGCCATCAACCCCGCGACCACAGCCGAATAACTGACGTTCAACGCTTCGATCTTCGGCTGGTCCGGGCGGAAGAAGATTTCGATCCACGTGCGCCCAAACCCCGCGAGCAACAGCCAACCTGCGAAGATGGTTCCGGGTTTGACTTCCTCTTCGTAACGCCGCGCCAGCCACAGGAGGAATCCCGCCGCGGCGAAATTCCACAGCATCTCGTAGGCAAAGGTCGGGTGGAAGCGGGTCGTTTCGGGCAAACTTGCGAACTGGGGAAGACGATGCGCGGCTTCGATGGGAATCCCCCACGGAAGAGTCGTCGGCGGTCCGTACAGTTCCTGGTTGATGAAGTTCGCGATCCGCCCGATGCCCTGACCGATCAACACGGCAGGACCCGCCGCATCCAGAAACAGCCAGGGATCGAGTTTCCGGCTGCGAAGGAACAGCAGGAGGGTGACCGCGCCGAAGAGAAAGCCGCCGAAGATGTGCAACCCGCCTTCCCATATTTTGTATATCAGGGACGGATCTTCGAGATAGGCGCGGTTGCCTCCCAATATCGCGTTCATCACGTACCAAAGGCGCGCGCCGACGATACCAACCGGCAGGACGCCGAGCGGCAGACCCAAACGGAAATTACCAATGGGGGTTTTGATGGTCGGTCCGAACGACACCCACCAGACCAGCGCATCCCAGATGGTATCCGGGTTTTCGCCGCGGCGTTTGAGTCCGCTCTCCACGATCAACGAGCCGACGATCACGCCGATCATCACGATCACGCCGTACCAGCGCAACGAGAAATTACCGATCGTAAAAATTACAGGATCAATCATGTAAAACCTCTGGAGGGAATTTTCAGGGATTATAACATCCACGCCCCGGCAAATAGATGGAACTTCGATAAATGGGAGCGGGTTTTGCTTATTACTTCCATAACCCCGCCTTTGTGATATTTTACACATCTGCCGTTAAGGTGAAATGCTTACAATCGGAGTCAGCGTTTGCGTTTAACGCCACAATTTTTTCAGGATACTCCCTCATGCTCAAGATCAACCGCCAGACCGATTACGCCGTCCGTGTAGTGCTTGCCCTCGCCCAACGCGGCGAAGGGACGCGCCTCTCCACGGCGGAAATTCAACATGAAATGCTCATTCCCCCCGCCTTGATGGTACGCATCGTGGCGCAACTGGCGCACGCGGGGTTGATCGCCACCTATCCCGGCCGCGAAGGCGGGCTGATGCTCCCGCGTCCCGCCGCACAGATCAGCCTCAAGGATGTAGTCGAAGCGTTCGAGGGACCGATCCTGCTCTCGGAGTGTTTGCAGGTCAAGGGTGAGGATGATTGTCCATTCCAAGTAAATTGCCCGGTGCGTTCAAAGTGGGGGCGCGTCCAAGTGGCGATGCTGCGTGAGATGGCATCCATCACATTCGATGAACTGGTAAAAGAGGCGCTGGGGGTTCCGCTGGCGATGCCGGTATTGGTTTAGCGATGTCACCCTGAGCGACAGCGAAGGGTCTCCACGCTGGGCGGGGAGACCCTTCGCTGCTACGCGGCTCAGAATGACAATTCACGTGTACACATTTTCAAGGAGAGTCCATGGATCCAATCACTCTTTCACGATGGCAGTTCGGCTTGACGACTGTCTATCACTTTCTCTTTGTCCCGCTCACGCTGGGGCTGGGGTGGTTCGTCGCGTATATGCAGACACGCTACTACCAGACTCGTGACGAGGATTATCGCAAGATGGCAAAGTTCTGGGGGAAACTCTTCCTCATCAACTTCGCCATCGGTGTGGTGACCGGCATTGTGCAGGAATTTCAATTTGGGATGAACTGGTCGGAGTATTCCCGTTACGTGGGCGACATCTTCGGAGCGCCGCTTGCAATCGAAGCGTTGCTGGCATTCTTCCTCGAATCCACATTCCTTGGGATTTGGATATTCGGCGAAGGCAAAGTTCCCGAAAAAGTGCATCTCGCAGCCATCTGGCTGGTTGCCATTGGCTCGAATTTGTCCGCGCTCTTTATTTTGCTCGCCAACGGCTGGATGCAGCACCCGGTCGGCTACGTCATCAACCAGGCAACGGGGCGCGCCGAACTGGTGGATTTCTTTGCGCTCGTCACCAATCCGAAAGGCTGGCTGTTCTTCTGGCACACCATCGCGGCGGGACTTGCCACCGCCTCCTTCCTCATCCTCGGCGTGAGCGCGTATCACATCGTCCGCAAGCAGAACCTGAAGATCTTCAAAGCCTCCTTCCAGATGGCTGCCATCGTGGGTTTGATCTCCAGCACGCTGGTCTTCCTCGGCGGTCACACCAACGGACAGTACATGTTCGAGACGCAGCCCATGAAGTTCGCCGCCATCGAAGCGCATTGGGAGACTTCACAGCCCGCCGATTTCTCGATCCTCACCATCGGCGACCTGAGCGGCAAACGCGAGGTCTGGTCGTGGCACATTCCGAGGGTGTTGAGTTTTCTTGCGTGCAACAACTTCGATTGCGAGGTCCGAGGCGTGTACGACATCCAGGCGGAATACGAACAGAAATACGGGCCCGGCGATTACATCCCGCTGATGGTCGTCACCTACTGGACCTTCCGCTTCATGATGACCGTCGGCTTGATCATGATGCTGCTGCCTTTCCTCTTCCTGATCGCCCTGCGCAAACCGATCGAAAACGCAAAATGGATGAAATGGGTTCCGTGGGTCATTGCCCTGCCCTACATCGCCAACACCAGCGGATGGATCCTGACCGAAATGGGACGCCAGCCCTGGATCGTGCAGGGTCTTCTCAAGGTGCAGGACGCGGTCTCACCGAATCTGACGACGCTCGACCTGCTCATTTCGCTCGTCGGCTATACGGCGGTCTACGGCGCGCTGGCTGGCGCGATGTTCTACCTGATGAAAAAATACGCCATCGCCGGACCTGACGCCGCCCTGCACGAATCGGTGGACGTCGCCCCGTCGTTCTCAGGGGCGGATGATTAAGTATGTCACCGCGAGCGCCGCTCTTTGGCGCGTGGCGGTCTCCGGGCAACAGGAGATTGCTTCGTCGCAAAGAGCGCTCCTCGCAACACTTGCACCTGCGCGCAAGTGCAGGTGTGACAGGAGGTCTATTATGTCCTACGAATTTCTTCAAACACTCTGGTTCATCCTGATCGCCATCCTGTGGATCGGCTTCTTCTTCCTCGAAGGCTTTGATTTCGGCGTGGGAATGTTATTACCCTTCCTCGGCAAAAAGGACGAGGAACGCCGCGCCATCATCAACACCATCGGACCCACCTGGGACGGCAACGAGGTCTGGCTGCTCACGGCGGGCGGCGCGATGTTCGCCGCGTTCCCGCACTGGTACGCCACCATGTTCAGCGGCTTTTACCTTGCCCTGTTCCTCCTGCTCATCGGCTTGATCCTGCGCGGCATCTCGTTCGAATACCGCTCGAAGGACCGCGAACCGAGATGGCGCCACCGTTTCGACTGGATGATCGCCATCGGTTCGTTCATGGCTTCGCTCCTGCTGGGCGCGGCTTTCGCGAACCTGGCGCGCGGCGTCCCGATCAATGCGGATATGATCTACACGGGCAACCTGTTCACGCTGTTGAATCCCTACGGTTTGATCGGCGGTCTGACCACGGTGGTCGTCTTCCTCTTGCACGGCGCCAACTTCCTCGGCTTGAAACTGGAAGGCGAGATGCGCGAACGCGCCATTGCGTTCTCAAAAAAACTGTACATCGGCGCGGTGGTTGTCACCACGCTGCTGCTGATCGCCACCTACATCTACACCGACATCCGCACGAAACTCGGCATCAACCCGGGCGTCACACCCATCGCATCCTACGCCGCGCTGCTGGTCACGATCTACTTCATCAACCGCAAAATGGAGGGCTGGGCGTTCATCATGACCTCGCTCCACATCGTGTTGACGCAGGTCACCTTCTTCACGCTGATGTTCCCGCGCGTCATGATCTCCAGCCTCGACCCGGACTGGTCGCTGACCATCTACAACGCTTCCTCCTCGCAATATACGCTGACGGTCATGTCCATCGTCGCCCTGGTCTTCGTCCCCATCGTGCTCGCCTACCAGGGCTGGACGTATTACATGTTCCGCAAACGCATCAGCACGGACAGGAAGACTCTCATTTACTAATTGACGCTACGCACCGTCCCGAAGGTTTGAACAACGCAACAACGTTCTTCAACAAATCCTTCGGGACGTTTTCTTGAAACCTGAAACTCAACCATGCACCGCCGCCTCCTGACCCTCACCCGCGATACCCGCTTCCCCCTCCTCCTTACGGTTCTCTCTGGACTTTTGGCTGGTCTGCTGACGATCAGCCAAGCCTACCTCGTCGCCTCCACCGTGGACGGAGTCTTCCTCAAGGGGCAAACCCTCGCGGATGTATCAAACTGGCTCCGCTTGATTCTTCTCATCATCACCGGGCGCGCCTTCCTCACCTGGGTCACTGAAGTCACCGCCAACTCGGTCGCGGTCAAAATCAAAACGGATTTGCGCGAACGTCTCTTCGATCACATCCTCAAACTCGGTCCCGCCTACACGCGCGGACGACGCACCGGCGAATTGACCACAGCCGCGGTCGAAGGCATCGAGGCGCTGGATGCGTATTACAGTCAGTACCTGCCTCAACTGGTCATCACCGCGCTCGTGCCCATCAGCATCCTGCTCTTCGTCTTCCCGATGGATCTCCTTTCGGGCTTCATCCTGCTCGTCACCGCGCCGTTGATTCCCTTCTTCATGATCATGATCGGCAAAGGCGCGGAGATCGTCACCAAACGCCAATACGACACGCTCTCGCGCCTCTCCGCCCATTTCCTCGACAGCCTGCAGGGACT
>SZPG01000067.1 GCA_030263595.1 Chloroflexi bacterium CFX6 | reverse complement strand
AATGAAAGACTATCACATCAATATCTTTTACAGCGAGGAAGACGAAGGCTATATAGCGGACATTCCCGATCTAGTCCATTGTTCCGCTTTTGGCGAAACGCCCGAAGAAGCCTTATTCGAGGCTTTGGTTGCCAAACAGGCTTGGTTGGATGCCGCAAAAGCGGAGGGCAAACCCATCCCAAGTCCGAGATACCGACCTGCGATCTATCAAGTTGCGGTTGTGGCGGGATAACATGGTACAGATAAAGGTTGTCCACGATCGCACAGGCAATACTCTTACTGTTTGGTTTGGCAATCCTCAGGATGAGGTTGTTGCCGAAGAAACAGGCGATGAAATTATCCTGATGAAGGATAAAAACGGAAATGTGATTGGCTTCGAAAAGCTAAATTACATTTTGCCTGCTTCCTCGCGGTTGAACGTGGCTTTTGAGACAGTCGCGGCGTGATGGATCGCGAGCAGGGCGAAGGTCACGAGTTCCTGCATGAGGCGACGCAGGTGAAGAATATCCGGGCGCCGATAGGAGAGTGACATAGTAAAATAATAGCGAGAGACTTCCATGCCTGAAATATCCCGCTTCTTCGGTATCATCATTCGGATGTATGTCGAGGTCGGCGTGCCACATCATCACCCGCATTTACACGCGTACTACCAGAACGCTGTGGGCATTTACCGCATTGACCAGATCGAGATGATCGAGGGAAACCTCTCCAGGAGAGAACAGCGCCTGGTCGAAGCATGGATGGTCTTGCACCAAAACGAGTTATTGGAAAATTGGGAGCGATTGCAATCAGGTGAACTGCCCTTCAGGATTGCTCCGCTCAAGTAGAAAGAAGGACTGAAATGGAACACAAGATTTACCGCATTGTTTCCTTTGAATCGGTTCGCCCGTTTACCTTGAAGGTGACCTTCGATGATGGCGTGACCCAGGTCATAGATTTTCAGCCTGTTTTGGCAGGTGAAATCTATGGACCATTGCAGGATGAGAAAATCTTCGACCAGGTGGAAATTGATCCCGAAGTTCATACGCTCGTCTGGCCCAACGGCGCGGACTTCGATCCCGCCACCTTGCATGATTGGGATAAGTATATGGATGAATTGAAAAAAATGGCGGAGCGTTGGAAAACAGTGAAGGCGTAATCGCGAACAAGGCGAAGGTCACGAGTTCTTGCATGAGGCGACACAGGTGAAGAATATCCGGGCGCCGATAGGAGAGTGAGGATATAATACCGGTTTGTAAAAAGCGAGGCAGCATGGAGATTCGAGACTTACAGGCACAATACATCACAGATGAAAGCGGCAAAAAAACTGCCGTGATTCTTCCCATCGAAGAATTCGAAGAATTGTTGGAGGACCTTGAAGATTTGGCTGTTCTAGCCGAACGCCGCGAGGAGCCAACAATTTCCTTTGAAGAAGTGATGGAAAGATTGAAGAGCGATGGCTTCCTACAAGATTGAGTGGAAGAATTCCGCCTACAAAGAACTGCAAAAACTGCCGCGTCCGATGATCCCAAGAGTCGTCGCGGCAGTTTCGGATTTAGCAAACGACCCACGCCCACAGGGGGTCAGGAAATTGGTTGGATCAGAACGTAGTTATCGAATCTGAGTTGGAGATTATCGTGTTGTCTATGAAATCTTTGAATACAGGCTGGTGATAGAGATTGTGCGCGTTCGTCACCGCCGCAAGGATGCTTACAGGTGACGATGAGGTAGGGCAAATATCCGGGTGCCGACGGGGGAGTAGGGATTCTGAAAATAGAGATTAGAGAATTAGACCTCCAAGAGTGGGCTCGGAGGTCTTTTGGTTCAACCTTGAAGTTCTTCAATATCTATGAACTGTTTTGGTGGTGCGGGTAATTGCAAAGTTTTAGTTCCAGGCAAGCCTTTTATAAGTGAACGTAATTTGTGGTCGATTACGCCAATATCAATATACAAACTGCGATATGTTTTGTAGCGTTTTTCCCACACTCTCTTGTGCGACAAAACCTCTGCTCTTAATTCCTTTCCTAAGTCCATTAATTGAGAAGCTAAATCATTCACTTTATTTGAATATTCGGTACTTGAAAGGTAATCATATACCTGTTGCACAGCCTTCGATTTTGCTTCGTTGGAAAGACGAAGCATGAAAATCCGAACTAAGCTATCTCGCAGAGTCTGAGTGATCGGCTCAAGGCTAATAGGGCTGATAACAAAAACCGTTTTTTCTACAAAGTAGAATTGTTTCTTTGATGGAAATACATTTGTAACCAAAACCGCGAAATCAGCGCCACGAATGCGCCGGGCGGTTTTTGCTTGGTCAATATGCTTCTTGTCGAAGTTCTTTACTTTTTTGCATTCGTAGACGATTATGCCAATTTGCTGCCCTTGCTCAATTACAAACTGGAGAATGTCGCCGCCTTTGCCTGGATGTTCAAACCTGTCATTTGGAAACAGTTCCTGCAATTTAGCAAGCAGTTTGTCTTCTTCAAGCAAGCCTTCAATTTGTGGAGTTATTCCTTTTTGGATTTGCTCTTTCAGCCTCTTGATTTCTGCATTTGCCTGCTGATATTTATCGGCGGATAATTTCAGGCTCTTTTCGAGTAGAGCCATTTTGTTCTTAGTCTTGGTAATCTCAGCTTGTTGTTTCTTGAATTCCGCCTCCTGTTTTTTGAGCTGGTTTTTTTGTTGCTCCACACCTTTTGCAATCCCCTCTTTGAGTTGAGTTTGCATTTGCTTCTTTAGCGATGTTTCAACTTGCTTTCGCTGTTGTTTCAGTTTCTGCGCGATAAGTGCTCGCTCTTTCTTAATCGCCAGATCAGCTTTTTTCGCCTGCTCAGCTAACGCCTTTTTTGTTTGAGCGCGCAATTTTGCCTGTTCAGCTTTGAAGGATTGTTCTTTTTCTCGGAGTCTCTTTCGTTCCGCTTCAACTTTCTGCTTGTCTTTCTTGGCTTGTTCTCTTAATTTCTTTTGTTCGACCTCAAGGTGCTTGATATGCTCTTGCTTTTCATCCCACAATCCCAGAGCCTTGTCGTACTCTGTTTGAGTTAGTGGTTTTCCACAGACTGGACAAGTAAGAGAAATTGACTTTGCCATAGAGTTACCCTCATTGAAAATATATGCAAAAACAGTTTTTTTGAGAACTTGCCGAAAGTATACACCTAAACCAAGTAAAATATTCCCATGTCAAAACCAACTGAACTCCCCATCCTTCCCTTTCAATCCAAAAAGAGATTTGTGGACTGGCTCGCGAAGTAATCGACTTCCGAAGTCTCCGAGACTTCGGAAGTCTTGCGTCTCATGCAAATTCAAGGAAATGCGGCGGTGCGTAGAGCAGTCGCTTGCGCATGGGCTCGGGGGATTGGGTCTCGCACAGGGTTCGCAAGCGTTTCATTGTCAATGCGGATTCAAGTAAGAAGAAAGGCTCGTTCAATGCGCCGATTTCCTTTGTCCATGCGGGTGGGGTTTGGTTGTTGCGCTGGGCGAGGAGTTCGGTCAATGCCGCGCTGATGACCAGCAAGCGCATGTCTGTTGTGTTGGGGCGGGGAAGTTTGCTAAAGTCCGTTTTGGCGCGTGTCAAATCCTGAACGAGGCTTCGTAGTGTCAGGTGGTCTCGTGTCAACGCGGCTTGGGCGAGTTGTTCG
Organism: Chloroflexi bacterium CFX6; assembly: GCA_030263595.1. GTDB lineage: Bacteria > Chloroflexota > Anaerolineae > Anaerolineales > Villigracilaceae > Defluviilinea. The sequence goes on along the minus strand of SZPG01000067.1, from coordinate 15,470 downwards.
AGCAGTTCCATGAATTTATTTTACACTACGATCAAGTAAAATACGTCCCATGTCCATGCTCCTCGAAACCCTAAAATCCGAAGCCGTCCAACGCGGACACCTCAAGCCCGAAGAAGAAATAGACCTCAAGCAAGCCTTCTTCCTTGTGCGCGATATGCCCTACACCCGCGCCAGTTCCCGCGATTCGGAGACGATCATCCGCGAATGGCGGGGGACCTGCTCAGGGAAGCATTACCTGTTGAAGAAACTCTTTGCCGAACTGGGATATAAATCCCGGTTGATCGCCTGCACCACAGTCAATCACATTGACCCGAAAAGCGTCAGCGGCAAACTGCGGAAATTGCTCGAACAATCGAACGGTCGCTTTGTGGACGTGCACAATTACCTGATCCTTGAACTGCCCGGGGGCGAAATGATCGTGGATGCGACCTGGCCCCTTGCCACCAAAGGAATGGGCACAGTCGTCAATGAAGATTTTGTGCTGGGGGCGGATCATCAAATTGCCAGCAAGCCGATCAAGACCTGGGTTGTCCCTGAGGAGGGCGACTCGCAGGGATTCAAGAACAAGATCTTGAAGGAGAGTTTCACCCCCGAGGAACTGGCGCACAGGGACGAGTTCATCAAGACTTTGGGAGTTGTGACGAACAGTCCGTGGACGAAATTCCTGGTCTGGCTGCAAAAGTTGGTAAAAAATTCTTCGGGAAAAAGATAACGAAACACGACTTCGATCGCTCTCGATTTGATCTCCGTCCCCGCTCTGCGTGTATTCTGTATCTCCACAGCCGTATCCATGCGCCCCATCGAGCGCGGACTTCATCCGTCATCCCCTTATGGGGCGATTTCGCCGGGACGTTTCAGACCTTCCTCTAATCATTTCTGTAAACCCGATAGAGCATATCGTGAACCTGTTCCAATCTGAAGGATTCAGGCAGCCTCGGCGCGACGATCGAGAAATAAATCGGACGTTCGTCAATATTCTCGTCAATATATGCAATGGCTGAACGGGCGCCTTCTGGATCATCCGTAAGCCACTCGTGCACGGCTACGTCCCTTTTGTGCAGTTCGACGTGTGCAGTGTAAACCACGCTGTAAAGTTTATCCCAGTTTGTAAAAATGATGGCGTCGTTCTCGACGCGGTTCAATACGTCTCTCGCATCGAGGAAGGCTTTTTCGTATCCTGCGGCGGGATAGATCCCATGCTGAACGACAAAACCTGGGACGCCGCGCAGGATTGCGCCCGTGAGGTTGTCACGCGCGTTCCACACGGGAAGGAGGACCAACAGGATGCCGATCACGAGACGCGTCGCTTTTCCCGTCACCTGTTTCTGATTAAATAACCGATCCGCCAGACGGAGCATCGCGCTCGTCCCCAGTCCAAACCAGATGTAAACGATGCTCCACATCGGCACGTAGAACTCGCGATAGACCGAGAAGACGACAGTCACGGCAAAGCCCCAGATGAGGATGAACGCGATCAACGGATACAACGCTTCCGGCAGTCGGCGTTGAAGAAAAGGGGTCAATATACCCGCCGCGATCAGGGCAACCATCCAAACGGGAAAATAGGAGATGAACTCTTGAAGTCGTCTTATGATCTCACCGGATTCCGCAGAGAAGTAATACGACCAGAAACTGCCCGCCGGAAAGATGGCGAAAAGACGTTTCAACGGCGTATCGAATTCCTGCGGAGTCAAACCGAACGCGCTCAGGTTAACTCGATAAACGGTGTTGTAAATGCTCACCGGCGGGTCGTTGTGATCGAGGTATAGAAAAAAGCCAAAGGTAAGGAGCGCGCCGAGCAACGCGCCGCCCGCCGCGCCGAGCCAATCCTCGCGCCTGCGCGCGGTCAACGCCATGAACACCAGGACGGAAACGGAGGTCATCACAACGGTGGCGTGAATGCCCACGCTCAACCCACCCGCCAGGCCCGCCAGAAAAAGAAACTGCCATTTACCGGAATTTCGCCAAAGCAGGATGAACAACCAGACCATCGCGAGCATCGCCGCCGCGGGGGTATAGGATTCTGCGATGAGCGCGCGCCACCAAAAACTCTCTGCGAACGCAAGCAAGAGACACGAGCCAACGACGGCAACTCGCAAGCCGCCCAACAGGCGCCCGATCAAATAGATTTCCGCAACCGTTAGAGCGCCGAAAAAGGCGGACATGAGATTCACGCGATAGGCAACATTACCGACCGGCAGATACGTGAATAGCTTGCCGATCATGATCTGGGTCATGTACCCACTCGGATGGCTCATCCCCAAAAAATACGAGAGGGTTTGAAATTCCGCGGAATCGCCCCAAAGAAGGGATGGGGCGGCGGTGCGGACATATATCGCCAGGACGCCGATCCCGATCAGCGTTGCGAGCAGGATATCGGTCCGCGAAAGAAGCGATGAAAGTCTGTTTCTGTGATCCATGATTAATGTCGGAATAGATGGTTCGATGATGTTTTCTCACCCGAAACGCATCGGAGGGTTCCTTCGAAGAGATAAATTCCGTCGCAATGGCGAACAGGGAGCATTAGTATAAACGGGAAATCGGGAACGCGGAAGCAAATGACGGTCGTGGCTACCTCCGCTGTGCAGGGTGAGGTCGTCGAAGCGTAAGGGAGGAAGCGCAGGCTTGTCCTGAGCAGAGCGAAGATCCGAGTCGGCGGTTATTACGTTCACGCGGGAACCGAGGTCTCCTTTGCGGTGTATAAAGTTAAAAGCACAGGAGATGATTATGCAAATACGACTACCCCTGATCCTTCTTCTTGCGCTCACGGCATGCGCTCCCGTGACGCCTCAACCTAAGCCGACAACTGCCCCAACGTCCCCGAAATCGTCCCTCCCCTCATCCGAGTCTTCGACGGCGGCAGCGAACGACAATACGCCGCAATATGAGACGAGCGTACTCGCCGCTTTATGGGATGCCAAAACCCGCGCTCATCAAATCCTGCCGGTCGAACCCTCCAGCGGAGAGGCTGTTCCAGGTTACGCGCCTATCGTCGTCGGCGTCAATTACTACTACACCTACTCGCCGAACCGGAAGACGCTGGTCGTTGTCGGTTACCGATCAGAGTTTTCCAGCGACCCCGTTCTGCACGTCATTGACCTGAACTCCTGGCACGAAACCAAAATCCCGCTGGACGGCAAAGGCTGGACCGGCGGACTGGCTTTCAGCCCGGATGGGAGTTCTGTGGCAATCGGGCTCAACGACAACGAGAGCGCGCTGCTGGTCGTTGACGCGGAAAAGAACCGGGTCCTTGCTCAAATCGAGCCGGGCTTCGAAATCTCACGGCTGAAATTTACTTCCGACAGTTCGGCGGTGATGGCGTACGGCAAAGTGATCGTCAACCGTTTCACCGCGAACGAGCAGACCAGCGGATTTGCAAAAGCGGCGCTGTTCGACGCGCGCGATCTGAACCTGCTTTGGTCGGCTGAACTGAAGGGCGTGCGCGAGGGCATCTATCCAGCCGATGAAGAAACCGCCGGGACAACCGCTCTTCACGAGAATCCGGAAGCCGCAATCTATCTTTACCCGGGCCTGGTCTTCGCGCCGGATCGCGACAACCTGTACGTCGTCCATGCGGATGAAGATAAACTCACAACGGTTGATTTTGGGTCTCGCTCCGTAAACACTGTGGGCGTTCGACCAAAACTATCCTGGCTCGAACGCATTTTCCTGCTGACGACCGGCGTCGCTCACGCCAAAGTGGCGAACGGCACGTCGCGCAGCGCGGTCATTTCGCCGGATGGTACGACCATCTACACGATCGGTTACAGAAATGAATCCTCCCAATTCTCCAACGGAGAGTGGACATTCACCCAGACACCGCTCGGCTTGCAGGCGATTGACGCCGGCGACGGAACCGAACGAGTCAATCTCGAAATATCCGCTGCCGGTCTTTGGATCACGCCGGATGGAAGTTCTCTCCTCCTTCATAACTGGAACGAACCGCCCTCCACCGATGTTCTGAATGCAAGGACGCTTCGGATCACGGGGCATTTCGACAATACCACTCTCGTCCCCGCGCGTCGAATGGACGGTACGACTCTGTTGCTTTCCTCGGTCACGATCGAAAACAACCGGACCCAAATGTCCGCGTACTCGATGGATGGCGAATTGCTCGGGGAATGGCTGGCGGACGGTTACGGAGCCTGGTTGCTCGCGCCTTGACGCAAACCGCCCAAAAACGAACAGTTCCTGCGCGAAGCGACGCAGGTCGGAAAACTCCCAAACTTCCGAAGCCTCTGAGACTTCGGAAGTTCGTGTTTCCTTTGCAGCCCATTCCTTTCGTGTAACGCACATGGGTTATACTTTTTGAAAGACGCGAAAGGACTCCCTCATGTCAACACGTTACAAGATACGACAAAAACTGATCTCCATCGGGGACGATTTCTGGATCGAAAACGAGAAGGGACAAAAGGTCTTCAAGGTGGACGGCAAGGTATTGCGCATCCGCAAGACGCTGGTGTTCGAAGATGTGAACGGCAGGAAACTTGTCCAGATCAAGGAACGCCTGCTGGCGATCAAGGATACGATGGTCATCGAAGACGCCGACGGCAGGGACATTGCCACGGTCAGGAAGGCGCTCATCGCTCCGTTGCGCGATAAATGGAACGTGAATGTCAAAGGCGGGGATGACCTCGTCGTGCAGGGCAACATACTGGACCTGGAATACACGATCAGGCAGGGTCGCAGAAAGGTCGCGGAGGTGTCCAAGAAGTGGTTTACGATCACGGATACCTACGGCGTGGAAATTGCCGAAGGGCAGAACGATATTCTCATTCTGGCGGTTGCGATCGCCATTGATATGATGGCGCACGACGAGGCGTGAGGGCGCGGCTCGTTCCGGAGACGTTTTGCGCGCCGCAACAAGAACGCAGCTCGAATGTGTTCGTTCCTTCCTTTTGAGATCCTCCCAGGGAGGGGTTCAGGCGGATAACCCCGATGGTAAAATTCCATTCGCTCCTATGCGCTCTCTGTTCGAAAAGAAACCCTGGGTGTTGTTGCTGTCGCTCCTCGCGTTGGGGGCGTTGACGGCGCTCGCTGTCAGCGTGAGAAATGTTTCGTTTGGCGATGCCCAGCCCATCGGTCGGGATGAGGCGGAGGGCCCGGCGCGTTTGCCTCCGCTCGACCTGGGACCGATCAACGAAGTGTCCGTTTCATCTCAGATCGCCCTTTGGGTTGCGCTGGCTGTGCTGGTCGCGCTGGTGGGGGTTTTGTTGTCGCCGGAGGCGCGCCGCAGGATGATCCGCATTCTTATTCGGACGGCGTTTACCGTGTGGGCGTTGTATATTCTGCTCGATCGGTATCCCGAAGTGTTCGGTTTTTTGGCCCCCATTTTGCAGGGCGGCTTCTCGGGTCCGCAATCGCTCGAAGGGGACGCGGGAATTCCTCCGCCGGTCTTTACGCCGCCGCAGGAGTCCCCGATTCTATCGTATGCCGTCAGCCTGCTGGTTGTCCTTGCGGTTGCATTTCTGGGATGGCGGGCATACCTCGCATGGCAGGCGCTGACCCCCCGCCCTTCGACCTCGTTGCAAAGCCTTGCCCGTATTGCGCGCGCTTCCCTGCGTGACCTGTCTTCCGGGCGGGAAACGACGGACGTGATCATGAATTGTTACTTCCGCATGAGCGACGTGGTGGCGGATAAACGAAACCTGCATCGCGGCATGGACATGACGCCGGCCGAGTTTGCCTTTCGACTGGAGGAGGCGGGCTTGCCCGGAGAGGCGGTGCGCAGGTTGACGCGTTTGTTCGAAGCCGTGCGTTATGGAAAACGACAAGCGGGTCCAAAGGATGTCAACGAGGCGGTCGCCTGTTTGACGACCATCCTTCGATATTGCGGGGAGCCGGTATGACCACCCGGCGGAACCTTGCCGTCGCCGGGATAGCCGTCGTCGCCATCCTGCTGGCGTTTCCGCTGCGCGAGGCGGTCTACGAAACGATCATCCTCCCGGTTGCGTACGCGTTGTGGGTGCTGGGGTTGTTTTACCGTTCGGTGGATCAGTTCATCTGGTGGCTCATTGCCCTGTTGATTGTGCTGGCGGCGCTCCTCCGCAGTCTTCGACCGCCCCGCAGGATCAGGGAAGGGAGGCAGTTCAAAAACAGGCCGGTCTTTGGGCAGGTGGAGGGGCTTTCGATCTGGATGAAGCGCACCGGGCGCGGGACGTATTTCAAATGGCTGGTCGCAAACCGCCTGGGGAAGATCGCGCACGAGATCCTTTTACAGCGCATGGGAGGAAAGCCCCGTTTCTTCTTCGACCCGCTTGCTGGTCCCGATTGGACGCCGGACGCGGACGTTCAGGCGTATCTCGAATCGGGCTTGAAGGGTTCGTTTGCGGATTATCCTCAGGGGCGGCGGTTCTTTTCGAAACCCAGCCGGACGCCTTTGGACCACGATGTGAACGACGTGATCGGCTTCCTTGAATCGCAACTCGGAAACCAACAAGGCGACCGCCGCTTCTAAAGCAACTGCCGCCTGTCTCGAACGGAGAACAACGTGACCGAATTATCGAACGTATCCAAAATAGGAAGGCAGGTCATCGCGGAGGTGGAACGCGCCGTCGTCGGCAAGCGCAGCTTGCTCGAGATGATGATGGCGTCCGTGCTGGCGGGCGGACACATCCTGCTCGAGGATTTCCCCGGCCTGGGCAAGACGCTTGTCGCGCGCAGTTTTGCCACGGCATTGGGTTTGCAATTCAAACGCATCCAATTCACGCCCGACCTTCTGCCCGGCGACATCACCGGCGGATACGTCTACAATCGCACGAAGAACAAATTCGAACTCCGCAAGGGACCGGTCTTCGCCAACGTCATCCTCGCCGACGAGATCAACCGCGCCTCGCCAAAGACGCAGTCCGCGTTGCTCGAAGCCATGCAGGAGGGACAGGTCACCATCGAAGGCGGGACGCTTCGTTTGCCCGAACCGTTCCTCGTGCTTGCCACGCAGAATCCCATCGAATACGAAGGCACGTTCCCGCTGCCCGAAGCGCAACTGGATCGCTTCATGCTGAAACTCAGGGTCGGCTATCCGAGCATCGAGGAGGAGAAGTTGATCCTGCGCCGCCGCCGCGAACGCAAACAGGATGAAGTATTGTTGAGCGAAGTCACAAAGGCGAAACAATTGCTCGATCTGCGCGCCGCGGTCGAAACCGTCCACGTGGATGCGGATCTCGAAGGCTATATCGCGGCGCTCATCCACGCCACCCGCGCCGATCGGCGCGTGGCGGTCGGCGCGAGCCCGCGCGGGTCGCTGGCGTTTCTCAAGATGGCGCGCGCCAACGCCGCGCTCGAGGGTCGCGAGTACGTCACGCCCGACGACATCAAGCGTTATGCGACGCCGGTGCTGGGTCATCGCATCATCCTCCAGCCCGAGTATTGGATGGCGAACTCTGTCACCGACGAGGTGATCCGCGACGCGCTGGCGAAGACGCCGGTTCCGGTAGTCAAGTAGTCGGATAGTCTGATAGTCGGGAGTCTGATAGTCTGATGGTCTGATAGTCTGATAGTTGGGTAGTCTGATAGTCGGGTAGTCGGGTAGTCGGATAGTTGGGTAGTCGGGAGTCTGATAGTCTGATAGTCGGGTAGTCGGGAGTCGGGTAGTCTGATGGTCTGATGGTCGGTAGTCGGATAGTTGGGTAGTCGGGTAGTCTGGAGTCGGGTAGTCTGATAGTCTGATGGTCGGATGGTCTGAGGTCAGGTGGTTGTGTCGCGTTCATTCTTTCTCGGCGTCATCGTTTATTCATTGCTCCTCGCAGGCATGGCGTCTGTGAGCGGCGGGATGTTCGCGTTGATGCTTCCGCTGGTCGTCTATCTGCTGGCGGGATTCTTGTTCGCGCCCGACGAGATCGAACTCGAGGCGACGCGCCATCTGAACGCGGAGCGCGTCCCGCCGCACAGCGAGGTTCAAGTGACGGTGACGATCACGAATCGCGGCTCGCATTTGGAGGAGGCGCTGGTCGAGGACGTTTTGCCCGCAGACTTGAAGATCGCTTCGGGACTTAACCGACACCTGATCCGGCTTCCGAAAGGCTCCTCCTACGCCTTCACCTACACCGTGACCGGTCCGCGCGGCGGGTATGGATTCGAAAAGGTGCAGGCGAGGGTCAACGATCATTTGGGGGCGACCAGCCGCGAGGTCGCGGTCGAAGCGAAGGGTCAGTTGTTTGTCTTTCCGCCGGTCACGCGCCTGCGTCACGTGGCGATCCGTCCAAGACGGACGCGCGTCTACGCTGGGACGACCCCCGCGCGTGCGGGAGGCTCCGGCACGGATTTCTTCGGTGTGCGCGAGTATCAGCCGGGCGATCCGCCGCGCGCGATCAACTGGCGGGCGAGCGCGCATACGATGAATGAGTTGTATTCGAATGAGTTTCAACAGGAGCGCGTGGCGGACGTGGGCATCGTGCTGGACGGTCGTCTACGGACGAACGAGTTTGCGCGCGGACATTCGCTATTCGAGTATTCGGTGCAAGCCGCAGCGGCGATCGCGGACGCGTTGCTGGCGCAGGGCAACCGCGTGGGCTTGCTCGTGTATGCGATGTTCCTGCGCTGGACGGTGCCAGGTTATGGCAAGGTGCAGCGCGAACGGATCTTGCACTCGCTGGCGCACGCCAGGCCCGGCGGCAGCGAAGTATTCTCCAACCTGGGGAACCTCCCGACGCGGTTGTTTCCGCCCGAGTCGCAGATCGTTCTCGTCTCGCCGCTGCTGGAAGGCGATTTGCTTCCGCTCGTGCAGTTGCGCGCGCAGGGATACCAGGTTCTGGCGGTCAGCCCCGACCCGGTGAAGTTCGAACTCTCGTATTTGAAAAAGGACCGTGACGTGGAATTGGCTTCGCGTGTGGTCAGACTGGAACGCAGACTGCTGTTGCAAAAGATCCAGCGCGCGGGCGTTCAGGTGTTGGACTGGGACGTGAGCGAGCCGTTCGATCAGGTCGTGAAGCGGAGGTTGAGTCGTCCGCCTGCCTGGCTGCGAGCGGTGGGCAGGTAGGGGCGGGGTCGTCCCGCTCAAATGCTTTTGATGTGCGCTGCGTGTTGCGTAATTGGATGAGGTCGAGTTGACAATCGTCGCGATGGTATCGAGCATCCTCACAGGGATCGCCTCTCTTGCTTATGGGTATTCGCAGGAGGGGCTTGCCGACTCTGCCCTGTGGTTCGTATATTTGGGGATCGTCTGGCTGCTGGCGCACTGGCGAAGGTATTACTGGTTTTCGTCCGTTGCGTTGCTGCTGATGGTCTTCGCCGCGGCGTACGGCGTCTGGCGGGAGTTCAACGCGGTGTGGATGATCCTCGGCGCGCTCGGCGGTCTGCTCGGCTGGGACCTGTCCGATTTTGCGAGGCGTTTGCGTTACGCCGCGCCGACGGATGACGTCGCGGACATGGAACGGCGTCACCTGGCGCGCGTAGGGATCGTCGCCGCGCTGGGATTGGGACTTGCGTACATAAGCACGGTGGTTCAGTTCAGGAGACTGGCGTTCGAGGCGGCGGTGGGATTGATTTTATTGGCGGCTCTGGGGTTGACGCGTCTGGTGATGAGGTTGAGGAGGTATTGATTCCGTTTATTTTGTCTGGTTCCGTCTATTGGATGAGGTTCATGTCGAAATTGTTCATGTGCCACTGGCTTGCCTTTTGAAATGCCGCCGCGTCCCGCTCTGTGATTTGTCTTGCGGTCTTGTCTGCTATCGTCTGTAAGGTCGAGGCTATATTGTCCGGAAAGACGTATCGAACGTTGTAAAGTAGGTCCCTGCCGTCTGCAAGGACGATGAAGCAGCTGCCAACCCGCCGTAATCGTTGCAGCAACCAATATCCCGACGTGGGACTCGTTTTCTCTGGTGTGAATGTCGGCAGGAATGATTCGCCCCGCCAGGGATCGGTGGGATGATCCGCTATCAGCACGTAATGGGCAACGATCGAGCCATAAGGGGTATCGGACCAGATCGGCTCCCACTTGGACGGTATCCCGCTCGACAGCCCCTGCGGAAACTCGGCGCGTCGGGCGGACCGCACGATGGCTATCCCGATCTGTAATCCATCGCGGACAAGTTGAACCGACCTCTCGTTCTGTAGATGTCCCACCATGATCGGATGCAGGGTTGCGGCGTCGGTGGACCAGGATGGAAATTGGAACAAGTGTCCCCAATCCTCCCAGTGATCCTTGCGCTGCCGCGCATCGAATTGCTCTGGATCAACGGCAAGAATCTGATCAATCACTTCCTCGGCGGACTTATATTGCAAACCGCAGCAAAGCGCCCCGGATTTCGCCAGGAGCAGGTCCACATTGTCAGGCGTTTTTCCAAGCGCCTCCTCGATGGCGGAGAGGAGTTGCGAGGCGTCAACGGTGTTCGTTTGCAATACCTCCCGATCCCCGATCCAATCCAAACGGACCGTCCGATCCGCGATGCGTGAGGCTTCATCAATGAATTGCCTCGCCGGATGATGCGGGTCAGCCAATCCAAGACCCGGCTTTGGCTCCTCGCTTTTCCCGCCAAAGATCTTTTTGAAGGCGTTCATTTGTTGTTCTCCTTGTTCGTTTCGTTGTCACAATCGGAAAACAGAATTGCTTTGCGCCGGACGAGGCTCCGACCCCCAGCGCGTTGCAGAAGATGAAGTCATCGTTTGGAACGAAAGAAAAATGGGCGCTGGCGTGAGTATACTCCGAAAAGAGGGGCGCGCAAGTTCTCTTTGGAAATGCAATGGCTTTCGTTCCCTCCCTGTCCGCCGAATTGATTGCACCCGATCCCCGATGCCTTCACCCCTGCGCGTCCGGGATCGCGATATTGCATCGAATATTCCCCCTGCGTTTCGAGATTAAAGTTTATCCAGCCATTCCTCCGTTTCCTTCGGATGTTCGAAGCGGATCAGTTTCAAATGCCGATTCTCCGGCCGGGATAACAACATGGGATACTCGCGCTTCCTGCGCCAGTAGGTTTTGAACAACCACTTGAAGAGCGATTCGTCCGACCATATCTTGAAGTGCCACCAAAGTTTCTCGCGGTTGCCGTTCCATAATTCCTCCTGATACCACCAGCGCCTGAAGGTGCGGCGGGTAAGTTGCCAGAAGACCCGTGGGAACGAATAATCCAGCCAGACGACCGCCTCTGCTTTGGACCAGACGATATCGCGTACGACGTGATAGTTCCCCGCGACGACCCAGGCTTCGGCTTGAGTCGCCTCCTCCACGCGTTCGCGAAAGACGAAAAGCGGAGCCTCCTGCCAGTCCGGCTCCCAGTGGAGCGCGTCCAGTTCGATAAAGGCGTAACCAAATCCATCCGCGAGCCTCTTCGCGAGGGTGGATTTGCCTGAACTGGTCGTGCCGACGACGGCGATGCGTTTGAAGGGAAATGGGGACATGGTTTTTTTAATCGCGAAAACAGGAGGGTCGCGAATTTTTGAAGTTTGCGAAGGAAACTTTACCGCGTTCCCGGCGCCTTCACAGTGAAAACTATCTCACATAGATCGGGTTGCTGTAGATCCAGCCGCGCTTTCTGCCGAGGTAACTGCGTTTGGCTTCCACGCGATAGACGCCCGGCTCGGAGGTGTTGTGAGTCAGCGTTTGCCGGTTTCGTAACGTAAAAAGCGGAACACCGTCCTTGAGGAGGGAAATATCCGCCTTGAGGGGAAAGTGCGCGTGCAGCGTGACGCCTCCCTTTGCGGGGAGTTCATCGCCCATGATGGCGGAACGTTCGAGCCCCTTCGCTTTGAAACGGAAGCCGCGCGTGGAGGCGGGCAGGTCGTAGCCGACGAAGCAATGTCCGCTGGCGAGCGCTTCGTAGATCGTCCTTTTATCGGCGGGCGCGTCGCCGGTCAGCGGTTCGGGGATGAAGACGTGGGTGTTGACCGCACGGAAGTGGAATTCGTACGGAAAGATGACGCGGCGAAGGGGTCCCATGCTCATGTGCATGGCGTGCGCGTCCGAGCCGCCGACCGCGACCACGCGCTTGCCGCGTGAGGTGAGTTCGTCCCATTTTTGGACGGTTTCGGGAATGGGTCCATGCCCGATGAGTTGCGGGAAGTACGCATAGAACAGTCCGTGCAATTTGGTCGGGACGAGGGTCTTGAGTTCGCTCAGTCCGTTCCACAGTTCGAGTCCGGTGTAGCCTTCCACGTCCCATGCCTCCCACGAGATGTCCGTTTCGTTGAAGGCGGGCGCTTCGGGGTCCCAGGGATGGGCGATGAAACACATCCCGCCCGCGTCGTTGACGCCGTTGATGAGCGCCTGCGGGTCGTCCGCCAGGGTGGAGAGGTCGCGAGGGGCGTTGAAGATCAGCAGGTGGTTCTTTTGCGGGACGCGGTCCTGGTCGTGGACTTCCTGTCCAACGAGGAGCAGGACGCGGTCACGCGCGACGCGGTAGTATCCCTCCACGCCCTGCACGAGGACGTTGTGATCCGTCACGATGACCGCATCCAAGCCCGCCCTGATGGCGGCTTCGGCGATGTCCTTGTGAGTCCCGCTTCCGTCCGAATAGCGGGTGTGCATGTGCAGGTTGACGATAATTTCGTGCATGAGACCTCAAGTTGACGTTTCTTCCGCCCAGCGGGTATAATGTCCCCGCTTAAAAGGAGGCACGTATTAGATGGAAACCTATTTGAATATCGCGCTGATTATAATCTCGGTCCTGCTCATCGTCAGCGTGATCCTGCAGAGCAAGGGCGCGGGGTTGGGAGGCGGTTTGACCGGCGCGGATGCGGGAACCGTGTATACCGCCCGCCGGGGCGTGGAACGGACGTTGTTCAAGTTGACGATCGTCCTGAGCGCTGTGTTCTTTGTGCTGGTGCTTATACTTGTGTATCTTTCGCGGTAGCGCGACGGGGATTTCCCTGAAGGGCTCTTTCGTTCCGTGCGGGTGATCCGCTGGGAGGGAACGAGCCTTTCTTTATTTATGGAATCTTTATGAAACAATTGCGCTGGCAGATCCTGGTCGTTCTCCTCACGCTGTCCATCGTGGGCGTCCTGCTCTATACGCAGCAGTCCTCGCCGGTCACGGGCGGCGTCATATTGCAGGAGCCGGAACAGGGAGGCGTGTACACGGAGGCGTTGATCGGGTCGTTGGGCCGCTTGAATCCACTGCTGGATTGGAACAACACCGCAGACCGCGACGTGGACCGGCTGCTCTTCAGCGGACTCGTCCGCTTCGACGAGCGCGGCATGCCGCACGCCGATCTTGCCGATTCGTGGGGCGTTTCGCAGGACGGCACGATCTACAACTTCACCATCCGCCCCAATGCGGTCTGGCACGACGGGACGCCCGTCACCAGCGACGACGTGATCTTTACCATCGAGACGATGAAGAGCGCGGGGTCGCTGTATCCGCAGGACATCAAGGACCTGTGGGGCAGGGTGGAAGTCACGAGACTCAACGACAAGAATCTCAAATTCACATTACCGGAGCCGTTCGTCCCGTTCCTCGACTATCTCACGTTCGGCGTCGTTCCGAAACACCTGCTCGAATCCGTTCCGCCGGACCAGATGGCGAACGCGGAGTTCAATATCGAACCCGTCGGTTCGGGCCCCTATAAGTTCGATCAATTGATCGTGGAGAACGGTCAGATCGCGGGCGTGGTGCTGACCCTTTCCGATAATTACTACGGCGCGCCGCCATTCATCGAGCAGGTGGTCTTCCGCTATTACCCGACCTCCGCCGCCGCGTTCGCCGCCTACCAGCAGGGCGAAGTGTTTGCCGTCGCTCAGGTCACGAAGGACATTTTGACCGAAGCCCTCGAGGAACCCAACCTCTCGCTCTATTCGAGCCGCCTGCCGCAAATGGGATTCGTCCTGTTGAACCTGAACAACCCCGAGGTCGCGTTCCTCCAGGATGCGAACGTCCGCCGCGCGCTCATGCTCGGCTTGAACCGTCCCGTCATCATCAACACCATCCTGGAAGGACAGGCGTTCGTCTCAGACTCGCCGATCCTGCCCGGCTCGTGGGCGTATTTCGACGGCGCGGAAAAATTCGAATACGACCCCGACGCGGCGATCTCGATCCTGAAAGGCGAAGGATACATCATCCCGCCCACCGGCGGAGACGTGCGCGCCAGGGACGGCGTTCCGCTGGCGTTCACGATGATCCATCCCGACGACCCCGTCCACACGCAGATCGCGCAGGCGATCCAGTCTCAATGGATGAAGATCGGCGTGCGCGTCGAGTTGCAGCCCCAGCCCTACGATCAACTTGTTTTGACGACGCTCGCTTCGCGCGCCTTTCAATCTGCCCTCGTGGACCTGAACCTTTCGCGCACCCCCGACCCCGACCCGTATCCGTTCTGGCACCAGGCTGAAGCCGTCGGCGGACAGAACTATTCCGGCTGGGACAACCGCACCGCAAGCGAATATCTCGAACAGGCGCGCGTCACCGCCGATTATTCCCTGCGGACGAGGCTGTATCGCAACTTCCAGGTGATCTTCGCAAAGGAACTTCCCGCCCTTCCGTTGTACGTTCCCGTGTATTCCTACGGCGTGGATGCGCAGGTGCAGGGCGTGCAGATCGGTCCGTTGTACGAACCGAGCGACCGCCTGAACACGTTCACGCGCTGGTACCTGCTCACCCGCCGCGCGTTGGGACAGGGAACTCCATCCCCATAATATCTTGTGCCGCGACATTCATGCCGCCCCTTCCTGCGAAATAAATTTCGCGGTACGTATTACCCAAAGAGGACAACATGACCAATCTGCAATCCGCGCTCGAATACGCAAGCCAAAACCGCGCACGATTCCTGGACGACCTGAAGGAGATCCTTGCCATCCCGTCCATCTCCACCGACGCGGAATACAAAGACGAAACCGCGCGCGCCGCGCAATGGACGGCGGACTACCTGAAAAAACTCGGCATGGAAAACGTCGAGATCATGCCGACGGCGGAGGATGGACATCCGGTCGTTTACGGCGAATATCTCAAAAAGCCCGGCGCGCCCACCGTATTGATCTACGGGCATTACGACGTCCAGCCGCCCGATCCGCTGGAACTGTGGGAAACGGGTCCCTTCGAACCGCAGGTGCGCGGCGATCTGCTGTACGGGCGCGGCGCCTCCGACATGAAGGGACAGGTGCTTGCGACATTCCATGCCATTGAATCCGCGCTGAAGGCGGGCGACCTGCCGGTCAATTTGAAGTTCCTGATCGAAGGCGAGGAGGAGATCGGCTCGAAGAACCTCGAACCGTTCCTCAAAAAGCACGCCGAAAAGTTCAAAGCCGACGTTTCGCTCAACCCGGATGCAGGCATGATCGGCGTGGACATGCCGACCATCACCTACGGTCTGCGCGGGCTGGCGTACATGGAAGTTCACGTCTGGGGTCCCAAAGCCGACCTGCACTCCGGTCTGTACGGCGGCGTGGTGCATAACCCGGCGCAGGCATTGGCAGAACTGGTCGCGAAGATGCACGATGAAAAGGGGCGCGTCACACTGCCCGGCTTTTACGATAGCGTGCGCCCGATCAGCGAGGAGGAGCGCAAGGCTTTCGCGAGGCTTCCAAACGACGACCAGCATTA
>SZPG01000066.1 GCA_030263595.1 Chloroflexi bacterium CFX6 | reverse complement strand
CACTGACCACTATTCCTCGACCAGTTCCAAAATCACCATCTCAGCCGAGTCGCCCATGCGGGGACCGAGTTTCAAGATGCGCGTATAGCCGCCGTTGCGGTTGGCGTAGCGCGGCGCGATCTCGTCGAAGAGGCGCTTGATCAACTTGTTGTCTCCCAGCCTGGCGGTCGCCAGGCGGCGGGCATGCACCTTCGCGGCGTCGTCCGCCTGCGCGCTGTTGCGGGCAAGCGTGATCAGGCGTTCCGCTTCGCCGCGAATGGCGGCGGCTTTGGCGCGCGTGGTCTTGATGCGTTCGTGCGTAAAGAATTGTTTGATGAGGTTGCGGCGCAGGGCGAGCCTTGCGCCCGTGCTGCGTCCGAGCCTGTAGCCGGATATTTGGTGTCGCATTTCTAAATCACTCCGCGGAATTCGAATCGATCTTCAGGTAGCCCTTTTCCTGCATCTTCTGGCGGAGTTCGTCGAGACTCTTCTCGCCGAAGTTGCGGATGGACATGACCGCCGTCTCGCCCTTCTCCAGAAGGTCCAGCACGTCGCCGACCGTCGTGATGCCGGTGCGCTTGAGCGAATTGAACACGCGCACAGAAAGGTCGAGCGCCTCCACCGGGGTATCCGCCAGCTCGCTGGTGATGCGGCTGCTCCCGATCTCCTTTTCGACCGGGATGGTCAGGGTCTCTTCGCTGACGCCGGCGATGTAACGCAGGTGGTCAATGACGATCTTGGCGGCGGTGCTGAGCGCGCGTTCGGGCGAGATCGTGCCGTCGGTCCAGATCTCGAGGATGAGTTTGTCGTAGTTCGTGCTTTGCCCGACGCGGGCGGAGGTCACTTCCCAGTTCACCCGTTTGACCGGGCTGTAGATGGCGTCAATCGGCAATTCGCCGATGGGCATGTGCCCGCTTCGTTCGTTGGCGGGCGAGTACCCGCGTCCGCGCTCGACGGTGAACTCGATGTCCAGTTTGGTCTTGGGGTTGTCCACTGTAAAAAGGAACAATTCGGGGTTGACGATCTCCACCTCGGCGGGGGTGATGATGTCCGCCGCGGTGACCGTCCCTTCGCCGCGCACTTCCAGGTGCATGCGCGTGCTATCCACGCCGTCCAGTTTGAGGCGCAGTTGTTTGACCTGCAACATCACCTGGATGACGTCCTCGCGCACGCCGGGGATTTCGCTGAATTCGTGCAGCACGTCCGCGATGCGGATGGATGTCACCGCGGCGCCCTCCAGCGAGGAGAGCAGAACGCGGCGCAACGCGTTGCCCAGCGTAACGCCATACCCGCGTTCGAGCGGGCTGATGATGAATTTGCCGTAATTTCGAGCCTCAGCTTCGCGCTCGATCTTCGGCATAACCATGTTCGAGATACCCGTCACGGTTCACCTCTCCCAGTCATTTCAATAGAAGCCCCGGCAGGCGGGACGCCCGCCGGAGATAAAAACCAGCCATTATCTTGAATAGTATTCAACGATCAACTGCTCGTTCAGGACGCCGTCAATTTCCGCGCGCTCGGGGAGGCGCTGGACGACGCCGGTTAATTGTTTCGTATCGCGGTTCAACCAGGCGGGCGACGTTCTCGCTTCAGCCTGCTCGCCCAGTCCCTTGAAATATTCGAGTCCGCGCGAGCCTTCACGGACCGCCACAACGTCGCCATCGCGCAGCAACATGGAAGGCACGTCGGTGCGGCGTTCGTTTACGGTAAAGTGTCCGTGCGTCACCATCAGGCGGGCTTGCGCGCGGCTGGAGGCGAAACCGAGGCGGTACACCACGTTATCCAGGCGGGACTCGAGGATCTGCAGCAAATTCAAACCGGTCAAGCCGCGGCGCTGGAGGGCAACCTCGTAATAACGGCGGAACTGGCGTTCCAAGATCCCGTAGACGCGCCGGGCGCGCTGTTTGGCGCGCAACTGGCGCAAATAGTCGGATTCACGTCCCGAGCGGTTTCCGCCGCCGCGACTGCCCGAACGTCCATGCTGACCGGGGGCGTAACTTCTCCTCTCGAACGCGCACTTGGGAGTGAAACATCGTTCGCCCTTGAGATAGAGTTTTTCGCCCTCGCGCCGGCAAAGTTTGCAAACCGGACCAATGTTCTTCGACATAAATCACTTTCCTCTACATCTTCATTTCAGATTACACGCGTCGCTTCTTCGGCGGACGACAACCGTTGTGCGGAACCGGCGTCACGTCGGAGATGGAACGCACCTTCAAGCCCATCGCCTGGACGGCGCGGATGGCGTTTTCGCGTCCGGGCCCGGGCCCCTTTACGAACAATTCCACTTCCTGGATGCCCAACTGCTGGGCGGCTTTGATCGCCTGTTCGGCGGCAAGGCGCGCGGCAAAGGGGGTGCTTTTGCGCGAGCCCTTGAAGCCAGCCGAGCCGGCGCTTCCCCAGGCGACGGTATTGCCTTCCATGTCCGTCACGGTGACGATCGTATTATTGAACGAGGCAAAGATGTGCACCTGCCCGGAGGACAGGGCGCGCTTGCTCTTCTTTGCGCCGGCGCTGCGGCGCGTGGAACGTACACTTTGAGCCATAGTTGTTCTCCAGCCTTTTACTTCTTCGCGCCGCGGCGGCGTCCGCGACCGGCAACCGTCTTCTTGACGCCCTTTCGGGTGCGGGCGTTCGTCCTCGTCCGTTGACCGTGGACCGGCAGGTTGCGGCGGTGGCGCAAGCCGCGATACGACCCGATCTCGATCAGACGCTTGATGCTCATCTGAACCTCACGGCGCAGGTCGCCCTCCACCGTAAAATTCCTGCCGATGTATTCGCGGATCGCAGCCACGTCCGCTTCCGAGAGGTCCTTCACGCGGATATCCGGGTTGACCCGGGTCTGCGCCAGGATCTCCCGCGCGCGCGTGGGACCAATGCCATATAAATATGTCAAACCGACCTCCACCCGCTTGTTGCGGGGCAGATCAACGCCTTCAATTCTCGCCATGGTTCACACTATCCCTGTCGCTGTTTATGCTTTGGATTTTCGCAGATGACGTACACTCTGCCTTTGCGCCTGACGATCTTGCATTTGGCGCAGCGTTTCCTTATGGAAGGTGAGACTTTCATATCAATAGTTCTCCTTGCAAAGAGCCATTTTCCTCAAATAGCCAAGAGCATGATTATATACTTTCATTCCTCATTCGTCCAGATTACACGCAATTCCGCTCGGATCATGGGACAGTCAGGAGAAGAGGGTCTCCTTCGGTGACGGCGATCGAATGTTCGAAATGCGCCGTCAATGATCCATCCGCGGATACCACCGTCCACCGGTCGGGCAGGACGCGGGTTTCCGCCGTGCCTCCAAGCACCATCGGCTCGATGGCGATGGTCATACCCGGTTCGAGGGGGATGCCCGTGCCAGCCTTGCCGTAGTTCGGCACCTGCGGCTCTTCGTGCATCCGCCGCCCGACTCCGTGACCGGTGTATTCGCGCGTTACAAAAAAGCCGCGGCTTTCGACGTATTTCTGTATCGCTGCGGATACGTCGCCGGTGCGGTTGCCAACCCGCATCTTTTCGATTGCAGCGTAGAGCGCGCCTTTCGTGACCTCGAGCAGGGTGCGCGCTTCGGGGGAGATCTCTCCCACCCCGGCGGTGAACGCCGAGTCCGCCACGAACCCATCCAGGATGGTGCCGCAATCAATGGAAACGATGTCGCCTGCCTTCAGTTTCCGCGTTTTGGACGGAATGCCGTGAACGAGTTCCTGGTTGATGCTCACGGTGATGGAGGCGGGAAACGGAGGTCGTCCGTATCCCTTGAAAGGCGATTTGCATCCGTGTCTCCTCAACACCTCCTCAGCAGCCGCGTTGAGGTCGGCGGTGGAAACACCCGGTTTTAAAAGTTCGTTGACTGTCGCCAGAACTTCTGCGTTGATGCGTCCGGCGGCGCGCATGATCTGCAGTTCCGCCGGGCTTTTTAGATGAATCTGGCGTGACCAACTCATAATGAAGACTGGATGTTCAATGTAGAGACAAGCGCCTGGGTCACCTGTTCGATGGTCTGCATGCCGTCAATTTCGAGCAATTGGCCGTGCCGGCGGTAGTGATCTATCAACGGCGAGGTCTGTTCCAGGTAGACGTGGATTCGGCGTTTCACCGTTTCCGGTTTGTCGTCCTCGCGCTGATAGAGTTCGGAGCCGTCGAAATCACAGATACCGGGCTCCCTGGGCGGGTTGGTCTTCTGATTGTAGATGTGCCCGTTGGCGCGGCACGTCCAACGATCGCTCAGGCGTTCGACCAACACATCCTCGTCGCCGGTGATGAACAGCGCCGCGTCCACGTGACCGTTGAACTCAATGAGCATGGCTTCGAGCGCGCCCGCCTGAGCTGGGGTGCGGGGAAAACCGTCCAGGATTGCGCCAGCCTTGCAGTCCGGGCGGCTGAGGCGTTCGCGGATCATCCCAATGGTCACGTCGTCCGGGACCAGTTCGCCCCTGCTCATGTAGGTTTGAGCCAGTTTCCCAAGTTCGGTTTGGTTCTTAAGGTTCTCCCGGAACAAATCGCCCGACGAGATGTGCGCCAAGCCTGTCCTTTCCGAAATGATCTTTGCCTGCGTGCCTTTGCCTACGCCCGGAGGTCCAAGAAGGACAAGGTATCTGGTCATGGGTCGTCCTAACTGATGAGTAGTTTTTCCTGATAACCGTGCAGTTTCAATTCCGCTTCGATGTTCATAAACGTATCACGGACAACGCCCACCACAATGAGCAAGCCAGACGAGGAGACCAGGAA
This sequence comes from Chloroflexi bacterium CFX6, assembly GCA_030263595.1. Classification (GTDB taxonomy): domain Bacteria; phylum Chloroflexota; class Anaerolineae; order Anaerolineales; family Villigracilaceae; genus Defluviilinea. Next base: position 10,812 of record SZPG01000066.1, on the reverse strand, counting down.
CAAGCCTGCGCTCGATGCGGCGGCCGGTAAAATCAACTGTAAAAGGAAAGGCATGATCGCCACGACCCCCAGCAGCAACGCCCCGGGCAGGGTGATGCGGGATTGGATGCGGCTCAGGTATTTTTGCGTGGCGGCTCCGGGGTGAACGCCCGGAATTTGCGCGCCGGAACGTTTGAGGTTGTTCCCATAGTTCTGTTGATCGAACAGCACCGTGGTATAGAAGTAGGTAAAGCCGACCACCATGAAGAAGTACAGGATCCAGTAGCCCCAGGAATTGACTCCGGTGGCGTTGAAGAACGACTGGGTGGCGGTGGCGGCGCTTTTCACCCACGCAGTTTCCGAGTTGATGAAGAAGCCAGCCACGATGGCGGGAAATTGCAGGAGCGCGCTGGCAAAGATCAGCGGGATCATGCCCGCCAGGTTGACCATCAGCGGCAGGGTCGGCTGGGGCATGCGGACGTTCTTGCCGCGCTGCATGGCGTAGAACACCGCGCTTTTCTGCGGATAAATGATCGGGACGTTCCTGCGTCCCTGCTGGACGTATACGATGGCAAGGATCGTCAGCAGCATGACGACGACCATGGCGCTCAGCAGCGACCAGCGGTTGACCTGGTCGTTCCACAGGGCGATCATGTGCGTGGGAATTTGCGAAACGATGCCCGCGAAGATCACGAGGGACAAGCCCTGCCCGCGAATGCCGTATTCGGAGATCAACTCGCCGAGCCAGATCGCAAACATCGTCCCCGCCGTCATCACCATCAGGGTCGTCAGCGAGGACAGCCACAAATCGGGGGTGAACCCGAAGGGGATGATCGTCTGCTGGGCGAGGGCGTTGAAGGTGTTGATCTGACCGATGGCGGAAAGAGCCGCCATGGGAACAGCCAGGTAGTAGGTCCACTTTTCCATCCAGCGGCGGCCCTCACGCTGATCCTCCTCCATCCGCTTTTGCAGGGAGGGAATGATCGGGATCAGCAATTGCAGGATGATCTGCGCCGTGATGTAGGGGTAAACGCCCATCGCCAGCACGGAGAAGTTCGAGAGCGTCCCGCCAGAGAGGAGGTTCAGAAAACTCAAAAAGCCTCCCGAGCCCGCCCCCGCAAAAAAGGCTTGCAGGGCTTCCCGATTGACGCCGGGCGCGGGTATGTTTGCCGCAATGCGGAACAGGATCAAAATGCCCATGGTAAAGAGCAGTTTTTTGCGGATGTCCTGCGAGTGCCACAAATAGCGCCAGGCGGATTGTTTCTTGTCAGGCATGTGTGTTTCCTTATGAACTGGATCAGCCGATCAGTTCGACGCTTCCGCCGGCCTTTTCGATCTTGGCTTTGGCGCCGTCGGTGACGCGGTGCGCGCGCACTTTCAACGCGACGTTGACGTCGCCGCGTCCCAAAATGACCACAGGGTTCCTGGGGTCGCGAAGCAATCGGGCGGACGCAAGCGTTTCGGGGTTGACTTCGGCGTCGGCTTCGAATGATCCGGTCAATTGATCCAGGTTCACCTCATTGTATTCGACCCGGTTCAGGGGCGTGAATCCCTGACCGCGCATGAAGGGTAAACGGCGGTAGAAGGGAAGGTTGCCGCCCTGGCGGTACATCTTGCCGCCTTCGCCGGAGCGCGCTCCCTGACCTTTGGTGCCGCGGCCTGCCGTTTTGCCCTGACCGGCCGAGATGCCGCGTCCCACGCGTTTCCTGTTTTTCTTGGAGCCCGGATTGGGCGCGAGATCGTGTAATTTCATCGTTCGTTCCTGCTATTCCTCGACCTGGACCAAATGAATGATCTTGCGGATCATGCCGCGCAGGGCGGGGTTATCCTTGTGTTCGACGGTCTGATGTAAACGGCGCAAACCAAGCGCTTTGACGGTAGCCTTCTGGTCCTTTGTGTAACCGATCGGGCTTTGCACGAGCGTCACGCGGATGGTCCTGCCGCCGGTTGATTCCTTCCTAGGCATGTTGCTTCCTCCGTTCCCAGAACGGCATCAGTTCGCTCACGTTCTTTCCGCGGCGGGAGGCTTCCTCCTGCGGCGATTTCAACTGGGAAAGAGCATCGAAAGTGGCTTGCACAACGTTCAACACGTTTGCGCTTCCCTGCGACTTGGTGAGGATATCGCGCACGCCAGCCACTTCCAGCACGGCGCGCACGCCGCCGCCGGCGATCACGCCAGTGCCGGGCGAGGCGGGCTTCAACATCACGCGCGCGCCAGCCACCTTGCCAAGCACTTCGTGCGGAATGGTCGTGCCGGACAGGTTGACCACGCGCATGCTCTTGCGGGCGCGTTCCGAAGCCTTGCGCATCGCGTCGGGAACGGCATTGGCTTTCCCAACGCCCATGGAAATGGAGCCCTTCCTGTCGCCCACCACCACCGTTACGCGGAACTGGAAGCGGCGCCCACCCTTCACCACCTTGGCGACGCGCGCGATCTCGATCACGCGCTCCTCGAACTGATCCTGTTCCTCGAAACTCTGTTGTTCGGTTCTTCTATTATCTGCCATGTTTCACTCCACTAAAACCGCAAGCCGCCTTCGCGGGCGCCGTCGGCGAGAGCCTTGACGCGTCCCATGTAGCGATACCCGCCGCGGTCGAAGACGACGGTCTCGATGCCCTTGCTCCGGGCGCGCTCGGCGACCGTCTGCCCCACCACCTTCGCCTGCTCGGATTTCTTCATGCCCTTGACCTTTTCGCGCAGTTCCTTTTCCAAAGTGGAAGCGGAGACGAGCGTGTGACCCGTCTGATCGTCAATCACCTGGGCATAGATGCCGGTCAGACTGCGGAAAACGTTCAAACGCGGACGTTGGGCTGTCCCGGACAAAATTTTCCTTACGCGTGTGTGACGGCGCGTCCGCGCCAACGCGCGAGATTTGTCAGCCATGATTTACTTGGCTCCTTTCCCGGCCTTGCCGGCTTTGCGGCGGACCTTTTCGCCCGCGTATCGAATCCCCTTGCCGTGATACGGCTCGGGCGGGCGCACGCGGCGGATCTCCACCGCAGTCTGGCCGATCGCTTCACGATCGAAGCCCAGCACCTTGATCTGGCGGGTCTTCTGGTCCACCTCGAAGGAAATGCCGGCGGGCGGCTCCACCCGCACCGGGTGGGAATATCCAACGTGCAAAACCAGGGTCTTGCCGTCCATTTCGGCGCGATAACCGACGCCCTCCACCTCCAGCGCGACCTCGAACCCCGCGCTGACGCCGCGCACCATGTTCGCGATCAACGCGCGCGTCGTTCCGTGCAGGGAACGTTCCTCGGGGCTGTCCGAGTTGCGCGTCACGATCACCTGGTTATTCTCCAGGGCGATGCCGATCAACGGGGAAAACGCTCTCCGAAGTTCGCCCTTGGGTCCTTTGACGTGAACGTTCGCGCCCTGTACATTCACCTGTACACCGGCCGGCACGTCCACGGGTAAACGTCCTATGCGAGACACTTGTATACCTCCTGCCTTTCTACCAAACCTTGCAAAGGATCTCGCCGCCCACACCCAACTGACGGGCGCGGGCGCCTGTCATCACGCCCTTGGGCGTGGAAAGGATGGCGACGCCGATCCCTGAAAGCACCCAGGGAATGTTCTGTTTCTTCGTATAAATGCGGCGGCCCGGTTTGCTCACGCGTTCGAGACCCGAGATCACGGGGCGGCGCGTGCGGCGTTCGCCCACGTACTTGATCTTCAGACGCAGGACCTTCTGCGCCCGGTCTTCGCTCTCGACCACCTCGAAACCCTCGAGATAACCCTCATCCTTCATGATCTTGGCGATTTCGATCTTGATCTTCGAACTGGGCATCGCCGCCAGGGTTTGACCTGCCATCACGGCATTGCGGATGCGGGTCAGCATATCAGCGATTGGATCATTTACAGCCATGCTTTTTCCTCCATCCTACCAGGATGACTTCACAACGCCGGGAATTTGACCCTGCAGCGTCAGTTCGCGGAAGCAGATGCGGCACAGACCGAAGCGGCGGATGTATCCGCGCGGGCGTCCGCAACGGGTGCAACGATTCCGCACGCGGGTCGGGTACCGTCGCCGGGCTTCACGATATTGCATACATTTCTTTGCCATGAGTTACGCTTCCTTCTTGCTGAACGGCATGCCAAGCATTCGCAACAGGGCGCGCGCCTGGTCGTCGTTCCTGGCGGTGGTCACGATGGTGACCTCCATGCCGCGCAGTTTGTCAATTTTGTCGTATTCGATCTCCGGGAAGATCAGTTGATCGCGCAGTCCCAGCGTGTAATTGCCGCGCCCGTCGAAGGCGTTCGGAGACACGCCGCGAAAATCGCGCACGCGCGGCAGCGCGGTGTTCACCAGCCGGTCCAGGAAAGCCCACATGCGCTCGCCGCGCAGGGTCACCTTGGTCCCGATCAAACGCCCTTCGCGCAGTTTGAAATTGGCGATGCTCTTGCGGGCTTTGGTCGTGACCGGTTTTTGACCGGTGATGATGGTCAGGTCAGCCACGGCGGATTCGAGCGCCTTGGGGTTGTCCAGCGCTTCGCCCATGCCGATGTTGACCACGATCTTTTCGATGCGCGGCACCTGCATTACGTTCTTGAAATCGAAGGACTTTTGCAGGGCCGGGACAACTTCGTTCCTGTATCGTTCGTGCAATATATTCATCACTCAACACTCCAAGGCTCAATCAATCAACGCCTGGCAATTCTTGCAAACACGATGGATGCCGTCCTCGTCCCGCTGGACAGACACGCGGGTGGGCTCCTTGCACTTCGGGCAGACCAACATCACGTTCGAGATGTCAATCGAGCCTTCGAACTGAATGCGGCCGGGGTTCATGTTGCGCCCCGCCGCGGTCTGCACCTGCTTTTGATGCTTGGTGCGGATGTTGACGCCCTGCACCACCACGCGGCGTTTATCCAGCAGCACGTTGATCACCGGTCCGCGTTTGCCCTTGTCCTCGAGGCGCCCGCTGATCACTTCCACTGTGTCGCCTTTGCGAATTTTTACCTTCATAACCTATACACTCCTGGACCTCAAAGCACTTCCGGCGCGAGGGAAACGATCTTCATAAATCCCTTTTCGCGCAACTCCCTGGCGACAGGTCCGAAAATGCGGGTGCCTCTCGGGTTCACGCCGTCCGCGTCGAGCAGGACCGCGGCGTTATCGTCGAAGCGGATGTACGAACCGTCCTCGCGGCGCCATTCCTTCGAACAACGCACAATGACGGCGCGCACCTTCTCGCTCTTCTTCACGCCGCCTTGCGGGGAGGCTGATTTCACGGTCGCCACGACGACGTCCCCAATGCCGCCATACCTGCGCGTGGAACCGCCCAGCACGTGGATGACCAGCAACTCACGCGCGCCGGAATTATCCGCAACCTTGAGGCGGGATTCATGCTGGATCATGGCTTACTCCTCCACCTTCAGGGCGGCAACGCCGGTATCTTCCGTGCGGGTTTCGCGCTTGACGACCTTTTCGACGACCCAACGCTTGTCGCGCGAGATCGGCTGAGACTCCACGATCTGAACCTCGTCGCCAACCTGGCAGCCAATTTCATCGTGAGCCTTCACGCGCTTGCTGGTAAAAACGACCTTGCGATACAGGGGATGGCGGAACTTGCGCGTGATCTCGACCACGACGGTCTTGGTCATTTTATTACTGGTGACGACGCCAACGATTCGACGACGATTGTTCATCCTTCACCTTCCACAACTTCAGTTTTCGGCTGTTCCCGCAGGACGGTCATCATGCGGGCAACGTCGCGCCTCAGGATGCGCAGGCGGCTGGAATCCGTCAATTGGCCCGTCACCTGCTGGAAGCGCAACTTCATCAATTCTTCGCGGGCGTCGGCAAGTTTGGTCTCGATCTCGCCCGGTTTCATGTTTCGAATGGCGCTGGCTTTCAACGGTTTCATGCCTGCTCTCCTGCGTCAATTCTCGACACGATCCTGGTCTTGATCGCGAACTTGTACTGGGCGTTCTTCAACGCCTGGATCGCGGTCTCCTCATCCAGACCGCCGACCTCGAACATGATGCGGCCCGGTTTGACCACAGCCACGTAATACTCGACGTTCCCTTTCCCTGAACCCATGCGGGTTTCGGGCGGTTTGTGAGTATACGGCTTGGCGGGGAAGATGCGAATCCAGACCTTGCCGCGGCGCTTCATTTCGCGGACGATGGTCCTGCGCGCGGCTTCGATCTGCCTCGCGGTGACCCAGCCCGGCTCCAACGCCTGCAAACCGAACTCACCGAAACTGACCTCGGCGCCTCGCAGGGCTTTTCCCCTCATGCGTCCCCGCATTTGCTTGCGCCACTTTACACGTTTAGGCATCAACATAATTCTTACCTCTTCAGAATGCAACCCGGCGCGCGGCTATTCGCTCACGTACACGCCTTCGGTCGCCTCCGCTTTTTCTTCGGCTTCAGGGGCGATCTCACCCTTGTACACCCAGACCGTCACGCCGATCTGACCGTACGTCGTGGTGGCTTCCGCCCTGGCATAATCCAGGTTCGCGCGCAGGGTTTGCAGGGGCACGCGCCCTTCGCGCAACCAGACATCGCGCGACATTTCCGCGCCGCCCAGGCGCCCCCCCACCAGGATCTTGATGCCCTCCGCGCCCTGCTTCATCGCCTGCTGAATGGCGCGCTTCATGGCGCGGCGATAGGCGATGCGGCGTTCCAACTGGTCGGCGACGTTTTTCGCCACCAGCATTGCGTCGGTATCCGGCGAGGCGATCTCCTTGATATCGAGTTCGACCTTCCTGCCGACAAGCGCCTCGAGACAGGCGCGCACCTTCTTCACGCCCTCGCCCTTGCGGCCGATCAGGATGCCGGGTTTGGCGGTGTAGATCGCCACGCGGATCTTGCCCGGATATCTTTCCACTTCCACGCGGGAAATGCCGGCTTTGCCGTTCTTGATGGTATCGGGCAGGTCTCTGCGAAGTTTGCGGACCACGGCGCTTTTCGCCGCGCCGCCCTTCGACGGAACGCCCATCAACAGATTGCGAATGGCAAAATCCTGGTGCAATTGGTCGCGGTATTGCGGACCTTCCGCGAACCAGCGTCCCTGCCAGCCCTGGTTGATGCCAAGGCGCATGCCAATCGGATGAACTTTACGACCCATGATTTCTCCTTCTCTCCCGGTTATGATCCGCGCTCACGCAAAACCACCGTGACGTGCGAACTGCGGCGTAATATCGGCTTGAAACGCCCGCGCGCGCCGAAACGGCGCCATTTGCGCGTGGTGGCTTCGTTGGCAAAGATGCGCGCCACGTACAAGTCGTCACGGCTTACGCCGAAATTTTCCTCGGCGTTTGCCACGGCGGACGCCAGTAATTTTCGAACCGGCAGAGCCGCCGCCTTGTTCACGAAGCGGAGCGTCTCCAGCGCCTCATTGGCATCCTTGCCGCGGATCAAGTCCACGACGAGGCGAACCTTCTGGGCGGACATCGGGAGAGAACGTAAATGTGCCTGATAATCCTGCATATCTCCACTCTCCTGCCTTAGGCGGATTTCTCGCCAGCCATGTGCCCGCGGAACGTACGCGTCGGGGCGAATTCGCCCAATCGGTGGCCGACCATGTTCTCGGTAATGTAGATCGGGACGTGCCGGCGTCCGTCATGCACTGCAATGGTGTGTCCAACCATCTGGGGGAAGATGACGCTCGCGCGGCTCCACGTCCGCAGAACCTTCTTCTCGCCTTTCTGGTTCATCGTTTCGATTCTCTTCAATAATTTGGGCTCTATGAATGGGCCCTTTTTCAATGATCGTGACATATCGTACCTCTACCTTTTAGCGGCTCTTCTTACTGCGGCGTCGAACAATATATTGATCGGTCTTTTTGTTCCGGCGGGTCTTGTAACCCAGGGTGGGCTTGCCCCACGGGCTCTTCGGTCCGGGCAAGCCGATCGGCTGGCGCCCCTCGCCGCCGCCATGTGGATGGTCGCGCGGGGTCATGGCTGAACCGCGCACCGTGGGACGGATGCCTTTGTGCCGCTTGCGTCCCGCCTTGCCAAGTTTTACGTTGCCATGATCGAGGTTGCCGATCTGACCGATGGTGGCGTAGCAGGTCTGGCGGATGAGGCGGACCTCGCCGGAAGGCATGCGGATCTGGGCGTAATCGCCCTCTTTTGCAAGCAATTGGGCGGAGCCGCCCGCAGAGCGCACCATTTGACCGCCGCGTCCCTCCTTGACTTCGATATTGTGGATCATGGTGCCGACCGGGATGCTCGAAAGAGGGAGCGCATTGCCGGAACGGATTTCGGCTTCCGCGCCCGCCATGACGGTATCGCCAACCTTGATGTCCACCGGGGCAAGGATGTAACGTTTCTCGCCGTCGGCGTAATGCAGGAGGGCAAGTCGCGCCGTGCGGTTGGGATCGTATTCGATCGCCGCGACCTTCGCCGGGATGTTGCGTTTGTCGCGCTTGAAATCCACCAGGCGGATGAAACGGCGATGCCCGCCGCCGCGGTGACGAACGGTAATGCGGCCCTGCGTATTGCGCCCGCCGCTCTTGCGCAGAGGCACAAGCAGGGAACGTTCGGGCTTGGTCTTGGTTATTTCGTCGAACGTGTGACCGGTCATCCCGCGGGTTCCGGGAGTCACGGGTTTGAACTTTTTCACTGGCATCACTGCACCCCTTCGAATATGGGTAGGGTTTGTCCCGCCGCCAGGGTCACAATTGCCTTCTTGAAGGCGGGCTTGCGAACGGACATGCGGCGGCTTCGCAGACGGCGGCCCCGTTTGGCAGGGACATTGATGATGTTCACGCGCGTCACGCTCACGTCGTAAACGGTCTCGACCGCGTCCTTTACCTGGGCGCGCGTGGCTGAATCCGCAACGATGAACGTGTACTGGTTCCTGCTGGATTGATAACTGGTCTTCTCCGTAACGAGCGGGCGGCGAAGAATTTCATAAAGCGTTGTCATGAGTCTGTCTCCTCACCCAGGTTCGCCACAAGGGCATCCAAAGCCTTGAGCGGCAGGATCACCTTGTCGAACCCCAACAGATCGCGGACGTTCAGGTAATCTGCCAGCAAGACCTTTGCGTCCGCGAGATTGTCCGCAGAACGCATGACCTTGTCGTAAGCCTGGTCTTTGGCAGGCATGACAATGAGGGCGGTTGACTCCCCGACGAGACTCGAAATGGCGGTCGCCATCACACGCGTCTTTGTTTCGGGAATGTCCAGGTCCTCCACCAGGATCACGCCCGAATTCGCCGCTTTTGCGGAAAGGGCGGATCGAAGCGCGGCTTTGCGCATCTTCTTCGGCATGCGCTGTTCGTAACTGCGCGGGTGAGGCGTATGGATACGACCGCCGCCGACCCACTGAGCGGCGCGTCTCGATCCCTGACGGGCGCGTCCCGTTCCTTTTTGTTTCCAGGGTTTTGCGCCGCCACCGGCGACTTCACCGCGCACTTTGGTCTCATGGGTGCCAAGCCTGGCGTTTGCCATCTGGCGGACATAAGCCTGGTGCATCAAATCAACGTTAATGGGGGCTTCAAAGATCGCGGCGGGAAGTTCCGCCTCGGTGACTTTTTTGCCTTCCAAGTTCAATACATCCACTTTCATAATACCTTGCTCCGTTTCCTCGAGCCTATTGCTTGCGCGCTTCCTTGATGAGGACCAGGCCGCCTTTGCCGCCGGGCACCGCGCCCTTGACGCCAAGGAGATTCCGCTCGGCGTCAATCATGACGATCTTCAAAGCCTGGACCGTCACCCGGTCATTTCCCATGTGACCCGCGCCGCGCGAGCCTTTATACACGCGCCCCGGGGTTGTGCCGGACGAACGGGAACCCGGCGCGCGGTGGCGGTCGGACTGGCCGTGCGTCTTCTTGCCGCCGGCGAAATGATGGCGCTTCACGCTGCCCGCGAAACCTTTTCCCTTGCTTGCGCCGACAACGTCCACGCGCTCGCCCACGACGAAGACCTCCACCGTCAGTTTGTCGCCGACATTGGCTGGCTCTTTCGAACGAAACTCACGCAGGTAACGCAACGGAACCAGACCCTTTGAATTGAGGTGCCCCAGTTCCCCCGCCGTCAGGCGTTTTGGATGCGCTTCGCCAAACCCAAGTTGAATCGCCGCGTACCCGTCTTTTTCGGGGTTGCGAACCTGGGTAACGAAACATGGCCCAGCCTCGATGATCGTCACAGGTTGTGCGACGCCTTGCTCATCGAAGATCTGGGTCATGCCGATCTTCTTGCCAATCAGCCCTTTCAACATGATCTGTTTTCTCCTTGCAAAGAATTTTATCGAGACTGTCAGCCTGGGCTTAGGCTGCATCATCTCCGGGCAGCGCAGTCAAACGGTCCCGCGGGATGCGTGGATTTGTTCATCCCGCACAGGCGCTGTTCTTACGCTGTCGAAATTCGAGAGTAGAGATTTTCTTTCTCGGGTCTCTACTCTCGTTTGACGACCAGGTTAAATTTTGATCTCGATATCCACACCCGCAGGCAGGTTGAGACGCATCAGCATGTCAATCGTTTTCGAGTCCGGGTCCAGCACGTCTATCAAACGGTTGTGTGTGCGGATCTCGAAATGCTCGTGCGAGTCCTTGTCTATGAAAGTCGAGCGGCGTATTGTAAACCGTTCAGTGCGAGTTGGCAAGGGTACAGGACCGACAACATGGGCGCCACTGCGCTCGGCAGTTTCGACGATCCGCTTCGCGGATTGGTCGAGCACTCGATGATCGTACGCCTTGAGGCGAATGCGGATTTTCTGTTTCGTCATGCCAGCACCTATTCAATGATCTTGGTGACGACGCCCGCGCCGACGGTGAGACCGCCTTCACGGATGGCGAACTTCGAGCCCTGCTCCAACGCCACCGGCACGATCAATTCCACCGTCAGGTTGACGTTGTCCCCGGGCATCACCATCTCC
>SZPG01000003.1 GCA_030263595.1 Chloroflexi bacterium CFX6 | reverse complement strand
ATTCCACAAGAGACGTTCTCGCCAAAATTTCGCGAACAGGTGAAGGAATTTCAAAGGCAGGTTGAGAATACTACTTTCAGCGACCTGAATGCAGTCAAGTTGGCAAATTTCATCAAATCCAAACGGAACGAAATTGATCGTCTTATCAAGCGGACTGAAGAACTTGCTAAAGAACTTCAATCCCAATTGCACGAATCCGTTTTGTGTCACACCGATATTCATGGAGGCAACATTTTAATCACGAATGAGGACCAGTTTTTCATTGTGGATTGGGATGCTCCACTCCTCGCGCCCAAAGAACGTGACCTGATGTTCATCGGCGGCGGGATTGACTATATTTGGAAAAGCAAACAAGATGAAGCGGTGTTTTATGAAGGCTATGGACAAACGGAGATTAATTTTGCAATGTTGGCATATTATCGCTATGAACGCGTGATCGAGGATTTAGCCGCATACGCCGAACAGTTGTTATTGACGGAAGAAGGTGGCGCAGATCGAGAGGAAGCGTATAGAAGGTTCACAGGCAACTTTGAGGCGGGTCAAACCATTGATATTGCGAATGAGACTGACATTTTCTTTAGATAGAATAAATGATTCAAGAGTATTCAGCAAATGGATCGCTGGATTGGCAATTAAAGCAAGAAGCGGACAAAAGTGAAATTTGCCACTTGACTTTGGACTCAAAATCATTATACTGATTTTAGATGTTAGAGTAAGCGAGCCAGGGGCGGCATAACTTTAGTTTCGGCAGGTTGGGTTTATTGCTGGAACTTGAAAGCGGCTTTTAGTAATTCTTGAGACATCGACCACTTCCTTCAAATTGAAGTGCAAGATTAACACATTGTTTTCAACGATTGATGAATGCAGCAAGCATACATCGAAGGGTAGGTATCCATGTTTCCTGAACTGACTGGCCGCGAGCATGAAGTTCTCGTATTAATCGCTGAGGGATTATCCAACAGGGAAATTGCCGAAAATTTGGTGATCAGCGAATCCACCGTTGAAAATCATATTCATCATATCTATGGAAAACTTGACATCACAAAGAGAGCCCAGGCTGTAGCACTCGCCTATCAAACAGGGGTGATTATGGTAGATGCAGTTTTAGAAAAATAGAGGGAATCCTTCATGACAATGAAAAATCAGATGTCTTAATATTCTTATAGAAGATACTATGCACCTAAACAACTCGAAAGGTAAAGATCATGGAAACAACTGCATCTACATATTCTGACAAAATTGGCTCAGGTGAAAATATCTTTCATATTAACGAGAAGGGGTTCGTTAGCTGCGATCTTGAACCAAATCCAGAAGGGGGTAAAAACTACGTAACGATTTGGGTTGTTGAACCAGATGATATATACACTGTCGAAATAATAGAGTCTATGCCTGACCCACAACATTCTAGCGAAATCCATGCCATTTCCCATACTTGGACGCGTGTATATCCCGGTCAGATCCTATCTTATGAGCCAAAGGCTCCTGAGGACAAAAATTATGGTCTTGCAAAGATGCTTAAGTATAAATTATCTCTTAACATTCAGGCCTCAAAGATGAAAAACACAGTAGGCAAGGTAGGCCTTTCCATTGAACACATTTCAAAACCCAAACCTAACAAATATTCAACCCTCACCGCATACGCCTTATCCACTGATTTTTTTGGGAAAGGTACAGAAAAATCGTTTGATCATACATTTGTCTATTGCAACACGGACATTGATGGAGTATCTAATGACAACAAAACTTTCCAGTGTTGGAGTGATAATAACCACACAGATAGCGCGGTTCCTATCGCCTCGGGAACGGCTTTACATGCTTATGAGATCGCCAATTGTTATAGATACCCTGCTTTTGGGCGTAAAGACACAGCTGGGATAGGAATCTATCTATACAACGGTGTATGTCACCAATCGGCCAATTGCTTTCTGTTCGCAGCAAATGCAGGCCCCATGTGGTATATAAGAGATGAAACAAAGGATACTCGTCCAAACGGGCTTTGGGCATCCTATCTTTTATATGGACCATATGGCGCTGTTTCTCCAGGAGTAGGCCGAGCCATTCATGCTTCTGAATGGGTGGGTTTGGCTTATAAACCATGTAAAAAAAAGTTTCAAGAACAAGCTAAAAGAAGCGAGTTGCCGGAGGAAAACCTGCTGATTAGTGCGCTTCAAAAATTATATAGTGACTCTCTTAAAAGAAGCGTTCCAATACCAACCGAGGAATTTCCAGCGCATGAGGCAAGTACAATTGCACAATACTATGGTATAGATATAAGTCCTTTTTTTGAAAAGCACATTGATCTCCTAAATGAAAAGAATGAAATCCTTACACCTGGTACGCGTAGATCATTATCCACAAGTAATGAGGATGTTGCTAAAAAATTGAACGATCTGGCTGTCCGTATGCAAGATGAATTGGAGAAATCCATTGGGCGTGATAATTATGAAAAACTCACCGGCATGCCCAGTGGACAGCAAGCACTTCCAATCGATGTAGAAATCGCAAAATCTATAAATTATGAGAACTGACGCTAACCAAGCGCCCAAGATTTTGGGAAAATCTACCAATGGAGTTTCTCATCTGAGTGACACTGATTTTATAAAATAAACAATAAAGACTTTCGATGATCTACAACTCATCGAAAGTCTTTTTGTTGATGACCGCCTCAAATCCACATTCTACATTAAACTTCCTGCTTGTGAAAATTTCCAATCATTTCAAGATCTACTAAAATCTTTATTTGTGTCAATATTACTCGTCCAACATTCTTCTAAGTTTTTTCTTCGCATCCGACCATTCCGAATCCAAAATAGAGTAATAAACCGAATGGCGTATCCGCCCACCCGGCAGGATCATGTGATTACGAAGCACGCCTTCCTTCACTGCGCCAATGCGTTCAATCGCTTTCTGTGAGCGCACATTCAAGAAATCAGTTTTGCTCTGCCCACGGACACAGGCAAGCATTTCAAAGGCAGGAGATAGCAGCAGAGATTTGCATTTCCTGCTTACAAGCAGAGTAGGGATTGTATATCGTCGAATTATCACAGCAAACTCCCTCGCCGTCTCAACGGGAGTTTTGCTCTTCCCAATCGTTCTCACGCAAGCCGAATAAAAAAAACAGGCATATCACTGCGCCTGTTTTTTTATTCATTCAACAGTTTCTTGATTTTTGCAACGAACGATTTTGCCGCGTCCAATATTTCCTTTGCCCCATCCTTATCGAGCGGAGCAAAGGGAGCGTAATCACTGCGCTCGCGGGCGGATTGTGCGCGTCCGAGATAGCGCAGGTATTCCGCATCCACGCGGCCTGTGATCACAAACAACTCGCGAAATTTGGCGACAGCGGAGGAGTGCCGGCGCAAGTCCACATCTTCGGAAAGCAACGCCGCTTTTGCCGCATAAAACATCCCATAATAGGCGCGCGACACTGCATCGTCATATAAACCAATTTCAAAAATACGGCGCGCGTTATCAAGCTTATTCTCCGCCAGTTCCAGCCAGATGGCTGGCGAATTCATGTCGGCTGGGCTGTCCATAATACCAATCCCTCTTCGCGCGCGGCGCGTGAAATGGAAAACCCGCTTTGGAAGACATCCTCTCCAACCACCATCACCGAAACGAACGGTCCCTTATTGACCATCGAGTCGATCCCGGCATCCACCAGCTTCTGCCAGCGCGTATCACCAGGACCGCCGATGTAGGCTTGCGTCGGTTGCTTATCCCTGCGAAGGACCACAAGCACATCCAGGTCCGATTCAGGGGTCGCCTGTCCGCGCGCATAGGAGCCGTACAACACGATTCGGCTGATTGCATCGGGAAATAAGCCAAGCGCGCGATTCTGAAAATTTACCAAACTGGTTTTCACAACGCGAGGCAGGCGAATCTTTATCCTGGGGGTCTTTTGTGTCTGCAAAACTGCTTGTGCCATAATTGGATTATACCTAATTCTGAAATCAAGGACCCTGGGATTTGCAACCCTTACATAAAGCGTCCATCTGCATTATGTATAACCACCCCCACGGGGATCCCAACCATATCCTTCACCGGTTAAGATTAGCTCAATGCGCCTCGGAACTGCCTCGCAAACTCCCTCGCCGTCTCAACGGGAGTTTCACTTCCACCAATCGTTCTCACACAAGCCGTTCCAACGATCACCCCATCCGCCATTTTCCCAACTTCCCTGGCTTGCTCGGGCGTGCTGATTCCAAATCCCACACACACAGGCACGGACGTGTGCTCACGCACTTGCGCGATCAACCCGCCAAGTCCCTCCGCCAGGGACTTGCGTTCGCCCGTGATCCCCGTCACTGAAACGAGATAGATAAATCCCTTGGCGTCCCGGGCGATCCTTTCCATCCGTTCGGGAGGAGAGGTCGGCGCCAGCATGGGAATCAACGGGTGGTCTCGATACGACGGCGGTGGTTGAGTAGCGTTCGTTGCGTATCGAAACCCATCGCCGTCTACTCGACCACCGTTCAATATAGTTTCAAACTCTTCCGACTCTTCCATAGGCAAATCAGGGACGATGAACCCGTCCGCTCTTCCATAGGCAAATCAGGGACGATGAACCCGTCCGCACCTGCCTCCACCGCGTCACGGACAAATTTCTCCAGTCCGTATGCCAGCATGGGATTGTAGTAACCCATCAGAATCAACGGGATGTCCACGCCGCGTGCCCGCAATTCCTTCACGGCTTCCAAGGACTTCTTGACCGTGATCCCCTTTTCCAGGGCGATCTGTGTCGCGTGCTGAATCACGGGTCCATCCGCGAGCGGATCGGAGAAGGACAGCCCCACCTCGATCAAGCGCTTCGATCACGTCAATGGACGTGTCCAAATCCGGGTAGCCCAACGGGAAGTAGGGCATGAAGATTGGTTTGTTTTTGAAGGCGTTAGTAATCCTGCTCATAAGTGTTTCCTATAATCTTTTCGCATTATAATCATTCCAAATTATTTACCCGACGGCGGCGACATCATGGACATCACCTATCAACTGCAGGGCGTTCTCTTTGAATGGGATGAAGACAAAGCCAGGAGCAACATCCAAAAACATGGCGTGACCTTTGAGGAAGCCGCCGAAGTCTTCTTCGATCCGTTCTACCAGACGGGCGACGCCTCGGTGGACGAAGCGGAAGCGCGTGATTTCATTATCGGGTATACTTTTTCCCAGCGTCTTTTGCTGGCTGTATACACGGAGCGCGGAGACCGAACGCGAATTATCTCTGCCCGTCCCGCCACCCGTGCTGAAAGGAAAGTCTATGAAGAAGCCTGACAAACAACCTCCTACAACCGAAGAAGGGTTTGAACTTCGCCTCCGCTCACGCGAAAGCAAGGCGGTTACGATCCATATCCCGACGGATACGCTTGCGTCATTGGAGAAAGTCGCCGCGAGCCGCGACATGTCCGTCGAAGCGCTGCTTAAGTTATACATCGGTCAGTCCATGAGACAGGATATGGCTAAACTTTCCGCTGATCGTGTCCTGGAGAAAGCCGCGCAAGTTCTTACCCGACATATTAGTTCCGAAGAGGAAGTTTCCGCCATTCTCAAAGAAATCCGCGTCGAAACGATTTCATGAATTACATCGCCTCCACCAAGACTCTCATGCGAAACTTGAGAGTCTTTTCTTTTTTCATCCTCCAATTTCTTTTATCACCGTATTCAAATCCTTATCTCCTCTCCCCGACAAATTCACAAGAATCACCTGATCCTTCCTCATCTTCGGCGCGCGCTTGATCGCCTCCGCCACCGCATGGGACGACTCCAGCGCGGGGATGATTCCCTCCGTGTGGCACAAGGTCTGGAAGGCATCCAACGCCTCGGTATCTGTCGCCGACGTGTAAAACGCCCGTTCGTTATCGCGCATCAACGCATGTTCAGGACCGACCGCTGCGTAATCCAACCCCGCCGAAACGGAATTCGTCTCCGCGATCTGACCATCTTCATCCTGCAAAACATAGGTTCTCGTTCCGTGAATGACTCCCACGCGTCCCTTCGACGGGTCGCCGAAGCGCGCCGCGTGTTTGCCCGTTTCGATTCCGCTCCCGCCCGCTTCGACGCCGATCAACTCCACACCTTCATCATCCACGAATCCGCTAAAGACACCGATCGCGTTCGACCCGCCGCCCACACATGCAATGACCGTGTCAGGCAAACGTCCTACTTCCATCAGTATCTGTTCACGCGCCTCACGCCCAATGACTGACTGAAACTCACGCACCATCGTCGGATACGGATGAGGTCCCAATGCTGAGCCAAGCAGGTAATGTGTATCGCGCACATTCGTCACCCAATCACGGATCGCTTCATTGATCGCATCCTTCAACGTCTTCGTTCCCGACTCCACGGGTCGCACCTCCGCGCCGAGCAACTTCATCCGAAACACGTTTGGCTCCTGCCGCGCGATATCCACCACACCCATGTACACCACACATTCGAGTCCGAGCAAAGCCGCCGCGGTCGCCGACGCCACGCCATGTTGACCCGCGCCCGTCTCTGCCACGATGCGCCGCTTCCCCATCCGTTTCACCAGCAGCGCCTGCCCCAACGCGTTGTTGATCTTGTGTGCGCCCGTGTGCGCCAGGTCTTCGCGCTTCAAATAAATTTGCGCGCCGCCCAATTTTTCCGACAGTCGTTTTGCGTACGTCAACGGTGTGGGTCGCCCGACGAACGACGCCATCAGTTTGTTGAACTCTCTTTGAAATTCGACATCCGCCTTTGCCGCCACGAACGCCTCTTCCAACTCGATCAAGGCAGGCATCAGCGTTTCGGGGACGAACTGTCCACCGTAGGGACCGAATTTTGTGGGTAATAAAGTTTCCATAATTCCTCTTTGGAAAGTGGAAAGTAGAAACTCGACTTATCCACTTTCCACTTTCTATTTGACTTGCGCGACTCTCACAGCCTTTACGAACTCCTCCATCTTCCTCGCGTCTTTCTCCCCCGGGGCTGACTCCACACCCGAAGCCACATCCACCCCCCACGGCTTGACTCTGCGAATCGCCTCCGCGACGTTCTCCGGAGTCAAGCCCCCCGCCAGCAACAACGGATACCTCTTCGCCAACTCTGCCGCGCTGTCCCAATCGGCTGTGACTCCGCTACCGCCGTATACACCTTTTACCGAAGCATCCACTAAAAACGCAGGAACATCCTCTCTTGCAAAACCATTTACATCCGCAGGGATTCCACGAAATGCTTTGAACGCTTTGCCATCAAGTTGATTTAGCATTTCAACTGTTTCATCGCCATGCAACTGCGCCAAATCCAATGAACAGGTTTCCATGATGTCTTTCACTTCTTCAACCGATGAATTGACAAACACACCAACCAATTTGATGTGCGGATATTCCTTCTTCAAAACGGATGTGATCTCGGCGCACACATTCTTCTCGATAAATCGCACGGTCTTTGGATAGAAATTGAATCCCAAATAATCCGCGCCCGCGTCTATCGCGGCGAGGGCGTCGGGGAGGGTTTTGATTCCGCAGATTTTGATTTGGGTCATGTTGTCTCGTCGGGGCTCGTTGGGGCTCGTTGGGGCGACCCTTGCGGTCGCCCTGGTTGGCGGGGTGGGCTGAGCGGACAGGGGCAAGCCGAATATCACGAACCTCAAGGCAGCCTTCCTTCACGCTGGTCGGCGGGGTGGGCAGAACGGACAGGGGCAAGCCCTGTCCCTACGAGTTCACGGACCTTTGCGGCAATGTCATTGGAGGTGATTAACGCTTCACCCACAAGGATTGCATCCACATTGGCTTTTGCCAGGCGTTCGACATCTTGCGCGGTGAATATTCCAGATTCGGCAACGACGACAACTTCAGGGGGAATCATCGGGCGTAGTCGTTCTGTCGTTTCGAGAGACACTTCAAATGTGGCGAGATTACGATTGTTGATACCGATGAGTTTGATATTCGGTATTTTCATAGCACGTTCAGTCTCTGCTTCGTTGTGGACTTCGACCAGGGCTGTCAATCCCAAACTCAGGGCGCAGGCGTGTAAATCAGCGAAGAGGGCATCATCGGTCAGGGCGGCGGCGATGAGCAAGATGGCGTCGGCGCCGTTGGCTCTCGATTCGTAGAGTTGGGTTTCGTCAAAAATAAAGTCTTTACGCAAGAGCGGAACGGGGTGAAGGTCAAAAGTCGAAGGTCGAAGGTAATTGAGTTTGCGCAACGTTTCGAGGCTGCCCATGAAGAATTTTTCGTCGGTGAGGACGGAGATGGCGGAGGCGCCGTTTTGGGTGTAGATGTCCGCCACTTGGAAGAGGTCGAGGTGTGGGGCGAGGAGTCCCTTGGAGGGTGAGGCGCGCTTGAGTTCAGCGATCAGGCTCGGGCGTCGTCCTGAGTGAGTCGAAGGATGAGTCCCGAAGCGGCGGCGCTTAATTGAGGCGAGAAAATCTCGGGGCGTTGGACTCTGTTCGGCGGAGAGTCTCAAGGCTTGGGCGTCGAGCGCCGCTATCTCCATCTTTTTTTGTTCGATGATCTTTTCAAGTATGTTCATTGAAGCGTTTGAAATTGTTTTGTGAATTCAATCAGCGCGTTGAGTTTGGCGAGGGCTTGACCGCTATCGAGCGAGGCTTTCGCTTCATCAAGCGCGGATTTGAAGTCGCCCGTTTCGGCGGCGAGGGCTGCGGCGGCGTTGAGGAGAACCGCGTCGCGGCGCGCGCCGTTAAGTTTGTTGCCGAGAAGCTCACGCATCATCACAGCGGATTCATCGGGCGTGCCGCCGCGCAGGTCTGCGACGGTAGATTGCACGAGACCGAGATCGGCGGGGTTGAGGTCATAGGTTTCGACGGTGTTATTTTTCAGATGACTAACGCGGTTCGCGCCCGTGGTGTTGAGTTCGTCGAGACCGTTGGCGCCGTGAATGACAAGCGCGGCTTTGGAACCAAGTTCGTTGAGGACCTGCGCGAGCGGCTCGGTGAGTTTGGGGTCGAAGACGCCCGTGAGTTGGATGTGCGCGCCTGCCGGGTTGGTGAGCGGACCGAGGATGTTGAAGATGGTGCGCTGACCGATCTCCTTGCGCGGACCGATGGCATGTTTCATGGCAGGATGAAATTTCGGCGCAAACATGAAGCCAATGCCGATTTGTTCGATGGCACCCGCGACCTGTTCCGCGGTGAGGTCGAGATTCACGCCGAGGGCGGAGAGGACGTCGGCGCTGCCGCATTGCGACGAGGCGGCGCGGTTGCCGTGCTTGGCGACTTTGCGTCCCGTGCCTGCCAGGACGAATGCCGCGGCGGTGGAGATGTTGAAGGTGTGTGCGCCGTCGCCGCCTGTGCCGACGATGTCGTAGATAGGCTCATTCGTGTTGAGTTTGACTTTCACCGCATTAGCGCGCATGGCACGGACAGAACCCGTGATCTCAGGAATGGTCTCGCCTTTCATGCGCAGCGCGACGAGATACGCGCCGATCTGCGCGGGCGTGGCTTGACCCGTCATGATGACGTTCATGGCTTGCTCCGCTTCGTCGGCGGTGAGGTCGGTGCGGTTGATGGTCTTAGCAATAAAAGGTTTGAGCATGGAGGGTTCTCCTTTCGCGGCGGGAGCGGGATTCAGGTCGAGGAAGTTCTTGAGAAGCTGCCTGCCGTGTTCAGTGAGAATGGATTCGGGATGGAACTGCACACCGTAGGTCTGGTGTTCGCGGTGTTTGAGTCCCATGATTTCCTCTTCAGGCGTGATGGCAATCACTTCGAGTTCGGGGGGGACGGGGTCGTAGACCACGAGCGAGTGATAGCGCATCGCTTCGAAGGGAGAGGGGATGCCTTTGAAGATGCCCTGTCCGTTGTGCGTCACTTTGGAGGTCTTGCCGTGCATGAGGCGGGGGGCGCGGTCCACTTTGCCGCCGAAGACTGCTCCTAAAGCCTGATGCCCGAGGCAAACCCCGAGCACGGGAATCTTGCCATCGAAGTATTTGATGGCATCGGAGGAGATGCCGTCGTCTTTGAGCGGCTCGCCGGGACCGGGGGAGATGACGAGGTGCGACGGGTTGAGGGCGATCAGTTGATTCAGCGTCACCTGGTCGTTGCGGAAGACTTTGACCTCCGCGCCGAGTTCGCCGAAGTATTGGACGAGGTTGTAGGTGAAGGAGTCGTAGTTATCGAGAAGTACGAGCATGAGGTGTTCCTTTCTCGTGGTGTTTGGATGGTCGTGAATTGGTAAGTAGAGAATTGGAGAATTAGAGATTAGAGACCGGAGATTGGGTGAGTCTTCGATTTCATATGTCGTTGCGAGCGGAGCGAAGCAATCTCCTGTTAAACGAGAGCGACGCATCAAAGAGAAGTAACCGTTTAAGCGGAGATTGCTTCGTCGAGAAGAGTACTCTCCTCGCAACGACATGTTAACCGTCATACTCTCCGAAGATATCTACCTGATCGACAAACAAATCGAGTGAATAGGACAAGCCTGTCTTCTCGCGGACGAGTTCCATCGTTGCTTTCGCTTCGGCTTGCATGCGGCGGATACCGTCCGCGAGAACGTCGTTTGGAATCATGGGGTGCGCCAGGAAGTAGGCTCGTTTCTCACGGATGGGTTCGAGGAAGTTGTTGATCGCAACCGCGAGTTTCTGCTTGACTTCCACGTCGCCGACTTTGCCGACGCGATAACGCTCTTTGAGGTCATCCACTTCGGCTTTGGAGGGATTGAACGCATCGTGATAGATGAATACGGGGTTGCCTTCGACGGTCCCTGGGTCGGTGGCGCGCAGTCGCTTCGGGTCAGTGTACATGTTCATCACCTTCTGCTTGACGGCATCCGCATCATCGGAGAGATAGATGGCATTGCCCACGGATTTGCTCATCTTGCTTTGCCCATCCGTGCCAACCAGCAGCGGGACATCACCGATGATGGCTTCCGGTTCTGGGAAGACTTCGCCGTAGAGGTTGTTGAAGCGACGCGCCAGTTCGCGGGCGAGTTCCACATGGGATTGGTTGTCACGTCCGACGGGGACGACTTGCGCACGTGGCAACAAAATGTCTACCGCTTGAAGGACGGGATAACCGAGCAAACCAAACGGCATGGAGTCAATATTGGCATCGCGCGCCATGTCCTTGAGAGTCGGCATCCGTTCGAGGCGTGGCACGGTGACGAGCATTTCAAATAAGAGATTCAACTGATAGGTTTCAGGAATCGCGGACTGAACGAAGATCGTGCTGACATCGGGGTCAATGCCGACGGCGAGATAATCCAACACAGTTTCTTTGATGTAGGTGGGAATTTCCCGGATGTGTTCCGGTTCAGGCTTGGTCGTGAGCGTGTGCAGGTCTGCGATGATAAAGAAGGATTCGTATTGATGTTGCAGCCGCACACGGTTTTCCAGCGAGCCGACGTAGTGGCCGAGGTGGAGGCGTCCCGTGGGGCGGTCGCCGGTGAGGAGGCGGGGTTTGGGGGTCATGGTGGTTGTCCTTTCCGTGGTGAGTGAGTAATGATTGGTAAGTGGTGATTGGAGAATTAGAGAATTGGAGACTGGAGATTGGAGATTGTGACGCGTCTTCGCCGGAGAAATCGCCAATGGAGTAACTTGTATCATGTGTCATCGCATTCATCCTTCATCCTTCATAATTCATCATTTGCCTTGCTCTGCCATCTCAATCGCTTTCAACATTGCGGAGGCTTTATTCACAGTCTCTTGATATTCAGTGGGCGGATCTGAATCAGCCACAATCCCTGCACCTGCCTGCACGCTAAAAGTATTTCCCCGTCCAACCATCGTGCGGATGGCGAGACAGGTGTCCATGTTGCCGTCGAAGCCGAAGTAACCGACCATGCCAGCGTACGCGCCGCGCGCGTCGGGTTCGAGGTCGGAGATGATCTCGAGGGCGCGGACTTTCGGCGCGCCGCTGACTGTCCCTGCGGGGAACGCGGCTCGCACCAGATCGAAGGCGGTCAGGTCGGAACGCAGTTTGCCTTCGACCTGCGAGACGATGTGCATGACGTGTGAATATTTTTCGACGGTGAAGAAGTCGGAGACCTTGACTGTACCATATTCGCAGACACGACCCAGGTCGTTGCGACCCAGGTCTACGAGCATGACGTGTTCGGCGCGTTCCTTCGGGTCGGCGAGTAGTTCACCCGCGAGGGCGGTGTCAGCGGCCGAGTCGGCGCCTCGTTGGCGCGTCCCGGCGATCGGTCGGAGTGAAGCGGTTCGTCCCTCCAGGCGCACAAACATCTCTGGCGACGATCCAACCAGAAATAACGGTTCATCGTCCACGAGTCCGAAATCGAAAAAGAACATGTACGGCGACGGGTTCAGGCGGCGCACGGCTCGATAGACATCGAACGGCTCGACGTTTGTTTCGCGCGTGAAGCGCTGCGAAAGCACCACCTGAAAAATATCGCCCGCCGCGATGTGTTCCCTGGCGTCGCGCACCATGTCTTCGAATTGTCCCTGTTTCATGTTGGCGCGCGTCGGCGATGATTTGATTTCACGAGGCTGCGCTGGTGGAAGCGGTTGATGGATGCGGGATTCGATTTCATCGAGTTTGCGATTGGCAGACTCAAGATCGCCATCCAAAACATTTGCGATGAGGGACAGGCTGCGCCGCGCATGGTCGAATGCAATGACGGTATCGGCGAGGAGATAGATACCATCGGGCAGCGCCGCCCGCTTCATCTTCGACCGTAAAGTTGGTTCAAAAAACCGAACGGATTCGTACCCGAGGTAGCCCACCAACCCACCGATAAAGCGCGGCGCTCCCGCTTGTGATTTGAAGTTGAAACGGTTCATCTCCTCTTGAAGAAAATACGTCGGGTCGCCTTCGTGGTGCATGGTGCGCGTTCCGTCTTCGCCTTTGATTTCGATGCCATTACCGCGAATGATGTATTGCGCCTTTGGTTGGACTCCGATGAACGAATACCGCGCGATCCGCTCGCCGCCTTCGACGGACTCCAATAAAAATGAAGGCGTCTCCCCGCGCAGTTTCATGTACACGCTGATGGGCGTTTCGAGATCCGCTGAAATTTCACGGACGATTGTCTGTGTGGCAGTCGCTTCAAGTAGCACGGTTTCTCCTTCATTTACGTCATTCTGACCAGAGCGAAGAATCTCTACCACGAAGAGTGAGACTC
The DNA here is from genome assembly GCA_030263595.1 of Chloroflexi bacterium CFX6. Classification (GTDB taxonomy): domain Bacteria; phylum Chloroflexota; class Anaerolineae; order Anaerolineales; family Villigracilaceae; genus Defluviilinea. The sequence goes on along the minus strand of SZPG01000003.1, from coordinate 79,207 downwards.
TTCGGTCGCAACGAACGCTCCCTCAGAGTGACATGTCGTTAAAACAGACTCCCCTCCAGTCCATTGGGACGAGAGGGGAGTCTCGTGGTGCCACCCAGGTTACGCGTGGTTGAAATAAAAATCCCTGTCGGTGATGCAACAGGGATGCGAGCCAGCGTCACTCTTGTAGTTAGCTGGTTGGATAGTCTGATAGTCTAACAGTCTGATGGTCACTATCCTTCCAAGTAACTCTGCGGGGTAACGGGTGCAGTTCCCGTCTCTGGTACTCGCCTGACTATTCGACTATGTGATTAGCGACTATCAGACTTTCTCTTCACAACTCGGAGGTCCATTCGGCTTCTGCGCTTTTGCCTTGCTCGCACCACTTCTGGTTTCGACTGCTTGCGCTCAACCAGCGGCTCGGCTCTCTGAAAATCGCTTTGAAACGTACTCGTCCTCGTCAGCGTTTTTGGTATTTTGTTGGGCGGGATTGTATGACGGAGGAGGGAGGATGTCAAGGCTGGATTTCGAAGGAAGACGCAACAACCGAGGCGGAAATCCGTATAATGTATGTGAAATTCGGTCCGGCGCAAGGCGGCATCTTCGACTTGTGGCGCATCGGCGCATGGACTATAATGCAGGCAAGGCTCTTCAAAAGGAGAATATCATGGCAAGGATTTTTGACGTAATCGAACACCCCAGCGAGATGAAGGGTGAGATCGTCCATCGTTTTCCCGAAACGGGGATCGGCGATTACCGCATCGGCTCGCAGTTGATCGTGCGCGAGGCGCAGGCGGCTGTTTTCTTCCGCGACGGCAACGCATTGGACGTGTTCCGGGCGGGACGGCATACGATCACCACCGCGAACATCCCATTGCTGATCAATTTCATTGGCAAGGCGTTCAACGAGCGGACACCCTTTCCCGCCGAGGTGTATTTCGTTTCGATGAAGGAATTCGCGAACGAGAAATGGGGCACGCCCCAGCCGATCATCGTCCGCAACCCGGGCATGGGACTCGGAGTGGCATTGCTCCAGGGCTTTGGCACGTATTCGTTCCAGGTGAAGGACCCGCAGCAATTCGTCACACAGGTTGTCGGCACGCAGGGCGCGTATCGCACCTCGGACATCGAAGAACGTTTGAAAACCATGCTGCTTTCCAAGTTGCAGGATGTCCTCGGCGAGACGACCGCGGCAAAAAGCGTGGTGGATCTGATCGGTCTGACCGAGGAGGTCGGCGCGGCAGTGCGGGCGAAGGCGCAGGACGATTTCGAAGCGCTCGGCATCACGCTCAAGAGTTTTTACATCGGCAACCTCAAGCCGTCCAGCAAGTCGGCTCAGGAGTTGCGCGATATGGGAATGCTCGATATGGCAACCTACACTCAACTGCAAGCCGCGGACGCGATGCGCGACGCGGCGTCCAACCCGAGCGGGGGCGCGGGTCTTACGGCGGGAATCGGCGCGGGGATGGGCATCGGCAATTTGATGCAGCAGGCGACCTCCGGCGCGACGCAGCAGGGACAGCAGGGCGGCGGGGCGAAACCGGCCGGCATCCCTGACGTGATGACTCCCTCGGAAGCCGCGGCGATCTTGAAAGTCTCCGAAGAGGATGTTCTGGCGGCGATCAAGGACAAGAGCCTGAAAGCCAAGAAACTCGGCAACGCGTATCGCATCAGCAAGGCTTCGCTGGAAGAATTTATGAATAGTTAGAGAGGCAAGTGGAAAGGGGGGGGAGTGGAAAGTAGAAAGTAGAAAGTGAAAAGAAAGAGGAGGCTGGGAAACCCGGTCTTCTCTTTTTTTGTTTTCGGATCTCTCTACCGTACCAATTGAGAAATGGGACGCGGAAAACGCGGATGAACGCGGATTTTCAAGGTATTTTTCCGCGTTTTCTGCGCTCGTCCGCGTCCCCTTGAGGTCTGTATGGTAGAGAATTTCAGGTTGGAAAGTTGGAATCCTTCGACGCGCTCAGGACAGGCGTTCAAACGTTCAAACTCGTCAACTTGTAAACGTTACTCCAAATCGCTGATCACATCTGAAACCGAATCCAGCACGTCGCCCGCAAGGACAGAGGGCAAGGACAGAGGCGGTCGTGCCGAGATCGTCCGCGGCGTACAAGCCTGCCTGCGCGTGGATCCATGATCCCGCGACCGCGGCGTCGAAGGAGTCCAAGCCCTGGGCGCGCAGACCAGTTATCAGTCCCGCGAGAACGTCTCCCGTCCCGGCGCGGGCAAGCGCGGGCGAGGCAACCGGGATCACGGTCACGCGTCCATCGGGCGAGGCGATCACAGTGAACGCGCCTTTCAGCACAACGACGTGTCCCCATTCCTTCGCGAACCTGCTTGCAATCGTCTGCCTGTCCTCTTGAATTTCCTCGGTTGACAATCCGGTCAACACGGACATCTCGCCGGGGTGCGGCGTCAGGATCGAGAGCGCGGGGAGTTTCACGTGCCAGTCCTTGATCTGCGCGAGAAGTTTGAGTCCGTCCGCGTCCACGATCATCGGCGGGATGTTGTTTGCGGCTGCCTCATTTCGCCCCGCGCTTTTTTCATGCACAAAACCGATGCGAGGCGCGGCTTTTTTCTGCGCGGATTTTTCCGCAAGCAAATCTTCGATGAAAACCTTTGTGGTCGTTTCGGTTCCGAAGCCTGGACCGATCAACAACGCGGTGGCGCGTTCGAAATTCTTTGCCAGCACGTCGGATGCGTCTTCAGAGACCCTGCCCCCCTCGTGCGGAAGCAGGACCCACGTCGCTTCGGGGAATTGACCGGCGAGGACTCCGTGCAAGGGCGCGGGGACAGCCAGTGTGACGAGTCCCGCGCCGACGCGATATGCCGCTTCACCCGCAAGGACGGCTGCTCCCGTGTAATTGACCGATCCCGCCGCTATGAGCGCGGTGCCGAACGTCCCTTTGTGCGAATCGAGCGGACGCTCCGGCAACAACGCCGCGACGAATTCCTCCTCCGCCACTTCGGTTTCGATTTCATCGAACGAGTTGACGGCAGCGGATAAGCCAATATCAACGACCATCAGTTCACCCACGTATTCGAATGCGGGCAGTTTGAGCAATCCCTGTTTGACCGCCGCCATCGTGACCGTGAGGTCGGCATAGAGGGTTTCCTCCGCGACCTCGCCCGTGTCACAATCCACGCCGGAGGGACAATCCACCGCGATGACAAGAGGCGCCATGTCCAGCGCATCGAGGATGTCATTGACCTGCGCCAGCGCCTCGGCAACGTCCTTCTTTAGAGGAAGTTTGAATCCCGTGCCGAGGACTCCGTCCAATACCACGTCGGCGACCTCGATGGATTCGGCAAGTTTCTCGAATGCGTTCTCGCCTGAAATGACTTCGCCGCCCGCTTCGGTGAACTGCTTGACGAGATCGTCCTTTTTGCGTTTGATGAGATACGCGCGCGCCTTCCAGCCTTCGCCCAGGAGCGCGGTCATGGCAACGAGCGTGTCGCCGCCGTTGTTGCCGGGACCGACCAGCCCGACGACTTCGGTTTCGACAGGCTCAACCGACAGGGTTTCGACATCGTCCGCGAACAGGTCGAGGAGGATATCGGCGAGTCCCTGACCCGCGTTTTGCATCATCTGGTCGTAGGTCAAGCCGCCCGCGTCGGCTTCCTTTTCGATGGCTTGCATCTGGGATACGGTAACAAGTTTCATGTGTGTCTTCTCCAATCGGTGCGGAAATTGTACTGCATAAGGAGGGCGGGAGACGTATGCTCTAACAAAAATCTGATTGTGGGATTCTTGTTGACCCGAATGGTTTGGGTGGCTATAATTTGCTTATCGAATGATAAATCTATCGTTGTTCAACATCCTAAGCGTTATTGGGCACGACCGCGATTAGGTGGCTGGAGATAAAAGACGATAGCGAATGAACTCCTGAGTCTTTTTGAAATTGCAAGAAAACTTACATCCAGAAAAGCAGAGCTGGATAAAAATTATTTTAACGAGTTTATTGAACCGTTGTGAAATACATAACAACTACAAAACAACATTTCAAGAATACACAAAATTAGCAATCGAAAATGATGGGGACTCAGATCTAATAATTGAAAAAATTCGCCAGGATTCAATATATTCCGAAGATCTCCGCAACGAGTTAAAGAATATGGTCAACAGCACTCCTTCTGCCTTTCCCAAAACTAGCGATCAGTTATTAGACGAATTCTTAACAGCATTAAGTTATTACTTTGAATTAAGGGCTTTGTTCAAAGTAAATCAAGAAAACGGGAACATTCAAAAAATTTATGCCCCTCGAATGAGTAATGCGGCGAGGTATAGAGTAGTAGTAATCTTGTCAAGAAAAGGGATGAATTCAAACAAAGCAGAGGTAATTAAAGTTTTACAAGAAACAATGCGAATGCTACAATCAAATTATGAATGGGTCTCCAAATCTTTTTATAGGCTAAGGAAAGGACTCTTAAATTGAGCAACACTCCGCTCGACAGAACTGGTGGGATTCTGCGGCGTTTTCGGGCATTTTTCTAGATTTGAGTTTTTCCTGCTTGCAAATACTGGCTTTAGCGCAATAACACAAACATGATTTTTGGAGCCCCCTCCATGAAAATCCCTCCCGAAATCAAAGCCCTGATCGAATCGGGTTGCCCTGCGCATCTGGTCACCCTCAACGCGGACGGCAGTCCGCAGGTGACCGTTGTCTGGGTTGGGATTGATGGCGACGAACTCATCGTCGGTCACATCCCCAAGAACCAGAAGGTCAAGAACGTCCTGCGCGATCCGCGTGTCGCGGTGTCCCTGCAGGCGAACACCAAAAGCGCGATGAACCTCACCGAGTACGCCGTGATTTACGGCGAAGCGCGCATCCAGGAAGGCGGAGGCGCCGAACTCCTGCAAAAACTGGCTGAGGTCTACATCGGTCCGGGAGTCAAATTCCCGCCGATGGATAACCCTCCCTCCGGCTACGTGACCCGCATCCGCGTGGAGCGCATCGAAGGCGTCGGTCCGTGGACGGGGCGAGCTGTGTGAGAGGGAGATCAACCGAGTGGTTTTGTACGCAAACCACCGGGGGTTTTCTTTTTCAAGACATACTACTTTTGCATCAGGTTCACGTTTGTGATAACATGGGGATATGCGGACGGTCAATTTTTATCGCGCTCCCAATGGTCAAAGTCCGGTCGAAACATTTTTAGACACTTTGACCGGGAAGCAGGCACAAAAAGTTCTATGGGTATTGCAATTGATGGAGGAACTGGAGACAGTCCCTCGCCAGTATTTCAAAAAACTGGTTGATCGCGAAGGGATTTGGGAAATCCGCATACAATTTGGAAACGATATTTTCAGATTGTTGGGATTCTTCGATGGCGGCGCTTTGCTGATTTTGACAAATGCATTTGCCAAGAAAACACAAAAGACCCCTTCTCAGGAAATTGCACTTGCCATCCGGCGAAGAAATGAATATTTCGCGAGGAGAAAAAAGACATGAGCGACGTAAAACGATATGTTCAAAATCGCGCCAAACGCGACCCTGAATTTGCAGAGAATTATGAAGTTGGCTATGCCGATTTTAAGATCGGCGTCATTTTGCGTCAGGCAAGGGAAGCGGCAGGTTTGACTCAGGATGAAGTGGCTCGCAGGTTGAAGACGAAAAAATCCGCCATTTCCCGCATCGAAAATCATGCCGATGATGTCCGCCTGTCAACGCTGAGACGTTACGCCAAAGCAGTAGGCGCCAACCTGCAAATCAGGTTGGGCAGTTCGCAAAGGATATAGGCGGGTATACAAAGATACTCGTATTTTTCTGCTTACAAGCCGTGTTGGCGTCAATTTCCCGCCATGGACAACCCTCCCTCCGGCTACGTGGAGCGCATCGAAGGCGTCGGTCCGTGGACGGGGCGCGCGGTGTGAGGAGGGAGATCAGACTGTTGGTACAAGGGTGGAGCGCGATTTGCAATATCCGTCAAGTCTCGATTGATTCGGTATAATCCAATCAATGACAACTTCCGTTTTGGCTCACGATCTCAAGACCGTCCGTAAAATTGTATTGAGCCGCTTACGTCCGCGGGATGCGAAGGTGTACCTGTTCGGCTCCCATGCAACGGAGAAAGCCCGCCGTCATTCGGACATTGACATCGCAATCCTGCCGCTGCGCCGATTGGCGCCAAATCTCATAACGGAAATCAGGGAAGAACTGGAAGAAAGCGATGTGGTCCGAAATGTGGACATCGTGGACCTGTCCGAAACGGACGAGGCGTTCCGCCGCCGCGTGCTAAAGGAGGGGATTCTATGGAAAGAGTGAAAGAACGACTGAATGTGGCAAGAAAAGCATTATCCACGCTTCGGGAATTAACCGACAAATCCAAGCTCACGGAAGTCGAACGGGACGCCGCAATTCAACGATTCGAATACACCTTCGAGGCAGCCTGGAAAACCGCACAACTTTATTTGAGTGAAGCGGAGGGACTGACCGCCAATTCGCCAAAAAGCGCGGTGCGCGCCAGTTGGCAGGTCGGTCTCTTCGATGAAAAGACTGCGCAAACCGCGTTGCGCATGGTGGAAGCGCGCAACCTAACCGTACACACCTACAACGAGAAGTTAGCCCAATCCGTGTATCGGCAAATCAAGGGATATGTTGACGTTCTTGAAGTCTGGCTCGATGGTATGGAAAAGAATATGGGAGAGTGACTGGGAGGATGATAATTGATGGAGGTATTGATTTTATGAGTCCAACCCGCATGTCCAGGATCGAATCGGCGATGCGCCTCGTCCTTGAGTTCAACGAGGCGTTCAACCGTCACGACGTTCCAGGGATGATGCAGTTGATGAGCGACGACTGCGTCTTCGAAAACACCTATCCATCCCCGGATGGAACGATCTATTCAGGCAAAGAGGCAGTGACCCGCTTCTGGGAGGACTTTTTCCGCGACTCGCCTCACGCGCACATCGAGATCGAGGAGATCTTTGGCATGGGGGATCGCTGTATCATGCGCTGGAAATACAGTTGGGGCGATGGACACGTCCGCGGGGTGGATGTGTTCAAGGTCGAAGGCGGTTCCATTACTGAAAAATTATCCTACGTCAAGGGGTAGCAATCACCCCCACAAATCCCGCGCCACCTCATCCATCCCCAGCTCGGTCAACTTCTCGCGCGTCGGCTTGCCGGTCACTTCGTCCCAGCCGCGGCGCTGGTAATAGGCAGATAACATTTCATCTATATCAGGCGCAAATCCCGCTGAGCCGCCGTCGGGAAGCGGTGTGAGCAGCGCTTTGGGGAGTTTATCGTTTGAACGGGTCAACCCCAGGCGATTGTTGATGGCGCGTTTGAGGTTCCATGAACGCTCGCCGAACTTCATCATCTCCTCCAAAGACCAATCCAATCCGCAGGCTGCGTTGATGAGCCTGACCTGCATCCCCGGTTCCACGTTCGCGAAGATGCACATCACAATGGCGTTGAAGACCGTCCGCCAGTCCTGGTGCCGCGCGACGTTGGCGGCTTTCTCCGCCTGCGCGTGACGCTCGAAGAATTCGATGCCGATCTCCTCGTGCGAATGACCCCAATCCACGAAGAAGTAATCGGACTGGTTGTGACACGCTCCGCGCGGACTGGTCGCATACGAGAGCGCCATCCCCGAAACGCCGCGCGGATCGTGGTACGCGACCTCGAGCCCATTGACTTGAACCGCTTCCTCCTCCGCGCCGAAATACGCGCCGAAGCGCTTCGCGCCCTGCGCCAGAAGGTCGCCGATCCCTTCGCGTGAACCGATCATGCGGACCAACTGCTCGATGGCATCCACATCCCCCCATTTCAACACGATGCCGCCGGTATCCTTTTCAGAGATAACGCCCATTTCAAACAGATGAAACGCCAGCCCGATCGTATTGCTCGCGCTGATCGTGTCCATGCCGTAGCGGTCGCACAATTCGCCTAAATCCACGATCGCTTCAAGATTATCGTTCATCAGGTTCGCGCCGAAGCCGACCATCGTCTCGTGTTCGGGTCCCTTGCGCTTCCTCGAGTCGCCGGGCAGTTTCACCACGCGTCCGCACGCGATGACGCATCCCTGGCACGCGCTCCTTCCGACCAAAATCGTCTCGGTCATCCTGGCGCCGGAGATCTCGTCCACCGCGGGGAACGATCCGCTCGAATAATATTTGACCGGCATTGCGCCGAGATACTCGGCGTAATTTGCCGCGCCGCTCGTCCCCACTTCGCGCAAGACCTTCGCCTCATTATCGTCGCGCAGTTTACGATTCGATTCGGAGCGCAGCGTCTTGTACCTCGCAAGATCGAATACGGGTATCTCGTTCGTTCCATGCACCGCGATCGCCTTGAGATTCTTCGAACCCATCACCGCGCCCATGCCGGTTCGCCCCGCCATGCGTCCGTGATCGCATAAGATGGAAGCGAACAGGACTCCCCTCTCCCCCGCCGGTCCGATCACGCAGACTCTCGCGGACGTTTCGCCGATCTCCTCTTTGACCTTGTCCTGCGTGGTGTATGTGTTCTGACTCCACAAATGCGCGGCGCTTCGGACCTCGACCCTGCTTCCGTCCAACCAAAGATACACCGGCCCCGACGCCTTTCCCGTGATCCACAAGCCGTCGTAACCGGCTTTGCGAAGTTCGGGTCCCCAAAAGCCTCCGATGTTGGATTCCGCCCATAGTCCGGTGGCAGGACTCTTACCGCAGACGACGAAGCGTCCCGTCGTCGGGCCGGAGGTGCCGGTCAGGGGTCCGGTCATAAAGAGCAGGGGCGCCTCGGGCGAAAGCGGGTCCAGTTCGGGAGTCAGATGCTCATACAAAATTCGAGCGGCGAGGGATGCGCCGCCCAAATAGTCTCTTTCCCATTTTTCGGGAATTCGATATTCTTCTGTCTTGCCAGAGGCGAGGTTGATTTTGAGGATGGGTTGCATACGAATATCGCAGCGCAGGATGGCATCCTGCGTTACATGATTTCCTTTGTCACCGACTGCGCCACGCGGACGAAATCCAGCACGGTGGGCACGTTGCGCATCATGTACCCCATGCTTCCCCTGACCTTCAACTTGCTGGTCATCATGGCGGTCATGGGGTTCAGTTTGTCGCTCAGGATGGCGGCGATGTTGTTATAGGTCGCGGTCAGGATGAAGGCGGGGTTTGGGCAGGATTCAGGCTGAGGCTGGTATTCGACTTTTCGGCAGGCGCCATGCCACAGGTCCAGGTAGAACGTGAGACGTTCCTTCAGGTTCCCCTCCGGTTCGATGAAGAAGAACAGGTCGCCCTCCCAGTTCTTTGCGATCTCCGCGTAACGCTCGTCGGAATTCAGTTTCGATTCCAGCCCCTTCAACCATTCCTCGCTCGGAAAAACAGCCGCCATGTTCGATGCCTCCAGGTCGTTTTGTGAGGCAATTTTACCATTTGAACTGATTCGCAATGAACCTTGCACAATTGCGGAAAATAGTCTATGCTTAAGTCCTGAGATGTCAGGTCAATGCGTCTCAAAGGCAACGAAGGATTGCCTTAAACACCAATTCCATCAATTGGAGGAGAAATGAAGAACCTGTACAAAACTCTTGTCGTGGGGATGGTTGCAGCGCTCGTTCTGGCAGCCTGCGGAGGCGGGGGCGAACCGCAAGCCGATAACCTGCTGGACGCCGTCAAACAGCGCGGTTACGTCATGGTTTCGACCGACCCGAACTATGAACCGCAATCGTTCCTCAACACGGAGGGCAAACGCCCCGCCGACAGCAAATGTCCCTCCGACGCCCTCACCACCGCCGAAATGCAGGGCTTCGATGTGGACGTGGCGAAAGCCATTGGCGAGGGTCTCGGCGTCGAAACCTGTTTCGCCACCCCGGATTGGGACGTGATCACCGCCGGAAACTGGGCTGACAAGTGGGACGTAAGCGTCGGCTCGATGACCATCACCACCGCCCGCCAGCAGGTGCTGGATTTCAGCGTTCCCTACTACTACACCCCCGCGGTGATCGCGGTGCGCGCGGATTCGGGCATCGCCTCCATCGCCGATCTCGAGGGTCAGGCGCTTTGCGTAGGCACTTCCACCACCTACGAATTCTGGCTCAATCACGACATGGATGGACTTGGTCTGCCCGCTTCCTCGATCTACGCCGAGGCGCCCAACGTGACCGTGGTCCCGCTCCCCACCGACCAGGAATGCGCGCAAGCCATCATGTCGGGCAGGGAGGATTTCGTGGGTTACGCGACCTCGCAAACGGTTGTGAACGCCAATATCGCGGCTGGCTTCCCGGTCGTCCAACTCGGTTCTCCCGTGTACTCCGAAGACCTCGCCGCGGCGTTCGACAAATCGTCCACCCTGCCCACCGATACCCTGCGTGAAGAGATCAACAAGATCATCACCGCCATGCACAACGACGGCCGCCTGTCGGCGCTTTCCATCCAATGGCTCGGTGAAGACCTGACCCAGGCTCCCAACTAGGAACCGATCGTCCGTAAGGGAAGCGGGGAATAATCCCGCTTCCCTTTTCTGGTTTGCCTCTCGAAAGGAGCCGTGGATGGGTACCGTGGCAAAGACGGAAGCAAGCGTACCAAAAACACACGCTCAACAACTGCACGAGTCGCAACTGCAAAAAAAACGCCGGTTTCAGGCAAACGTATCGCTGACCTGGCTGGCGTTGTTCCTGTTTTTGCTGCTCATTTTCAGCAGTTACGAGGTGAAGTCCTCGAACGGAACGACGGAACTTTCGTTGTGGCATTATGAGAAGGTCACGAGGGAAGACGGAAGGGAGATACTGGAAAGAACGCGGACCGTCATTGCGACCCTTCCGATTGGGCTGCCCGGCGAAGGGGTAACGGTAAAAGCAATTCTCATTGATCGTGACTTCGTCAGGGAAAACTTCAGTTTTATCGCCGGGGGACTCTACTGGACGGTGAGAATATCCCTGTTTTCCATCGTCCTTGCCACGATCCTTGCGCTTCTCGCCGCGTTAGCCCGGTTGTCCACTTTCCCGCCTTTCTACGCGCTGAGCACTTTTTACGTCTCCCTCATTCGAGGCACGCCTCTATATCTGCAAATCCTCTTCTTTTTCCTTGCCTTGCCGCAATTGAACATCCGCCTGACCGGCGAAATGGCGGGCGTCCTGGCTTTGGGATTGAACTATGGGGCGTACATGTCAGAGATCTTCCGGGCGGGCATCGCCTCGGTGGGAAAAGGTCAACGCGAAGCGGCGATTGCGATCGGCATGACCCCGGCGCAAACCATGCGGCGCATCGTGTTACCGCAAGCCTTACGATTCGCCATCCCGCCGGTCGGCAACGATTTTATCGCCATGACGAAGGACTCAGCCCTCGTCGCCGCCACCGGCTTCGTCCACGAGTTGACGTGGAACGCGCAAAAAGTGGGACGGTCGCAGTTTCGGAGCCTCGAGGCGCTGGTCATCGCCGCAATCTTCTACTGGATCATGACCATCCTCCTCACCTACGTTCAAGGCATCATCGAAGCCCGCCTCGCCAGAGGAGATCGCTGACATGGATCCCATCGTCAAAATCTCGAACCTCGACAAATACTTCGGTCTCCTGCACGTCCTGAAGGACATTTCGCTCGAAGTCCAGCCGCGTGAAGTGGTGTGCGTCATCGGGCGGAGCGGCTCCGGCAAAAGCACGTTGTTGCGATGCATCAACTTCCTCGAAGACCCCTCTCGAGGCGTGATCGAAGTGGACGGGCTCCAGGTGACAGTCAAAAATGGGACGACGCGGGAACACCGCCAGGCCATCCACGAAATCCGCTTGAAAACGGGCATGGTCTTCCAGGAGTTCAACCTCTTCCCGCACATGAGCGTGTTGGAAAACGTCATCGAGGGTCCCGTCACCGTCAAAGGCATGGATCGCAAACAAGCCGTCGAACTCGCGGAGCAAAACCTGGACAGCGTGGGACTGCTTTTCAAAAAGGACGAATATCCGAACCGGTTATCCGGCGGACAAAAGCAACGCGTTGCCATCGCCCGCGCGTTGACCATGCAGCCCAAGGTCATGCTCTTCGACGAACCCACTTCCGCGCTCGACCCGGAACTGATCGGCGAGGTCTTGAACGTGATGCAAAAGGTCGCCAAGGACGGCATGACCATGCTGGTCGTGACTCACGAGATGGGGTTTGCGCGCGAGGTCGCGGACCGCGTCCTCGTGATGGCGGACGGCGAGATCATCGAGGACTCGAAACCCGAAGACCTCTTCAGCCAGCCCAAAGACCCGCGCACGAAGGCATTGATCGAACGCTACCGCACCGGGGAAAGGTAGGCGCATCGAATTGCAGGGTGCGTTCGGGACAAACGAGGCGAAATAAAAAATCCCCGCAACGGGGATTTTTCTTATGTGTGCGCTGGAGAGGACTTGAACCTCCACGCCTTGCGGCACATGGCCCTCAACCATGCCTGTCTGCCAATTCCAGCACCAGCGCCAGCGCCTGCCGCCTGCTTCGTTCATTGCCACGTTGAATGTGTGGCGCTTCGCAAGCACGGCGTATTATAATCGCCTTCATGGCATTGTCAAGCAAAGGCAGTTTGAACGATAATTTCAGCGACAGGGCGTCGTGGAATGTATGACTCCGGGAACGCCAACCCCATTGCCTCTCCCCTGAACAGTTCGATCATAAGGACCGCGCTTGCCTGGATTTCCTTCGCGGTGTTGAGCGGACAGGCGGTCGTGTTGATCATGTTCTTCCTGTCGGGGGAAGTCCTTGAATTGCTGATCACGGCCATCGCCTCCCTGCCCATTCTCGGCGCGCTGGAAATAAACCGCCGCGGCAACACGCAGATCGCGGGCGGCATCGTTTCCATCTCAGTGACGGTCATGGTCACCCTGCTGGCGACCGTAGGCGCGGGCATCCGGGACGTTGCCGTGATGGCTTATCCTGCCATCCTGATCCTTGCAGGCTTGATGCTGCGCAGGGACACGACCGCATACCTGGCGATTCTGATCGTCCTCTGTATCGCCTGGCTTGTTTTCGGGGAAATGCTGGGGTACTACCAGCCCGAGATTCCGCAACAGACCGGCGTCAGGCAATTCCTTATCATGTCCACGATCCTGGTCATTACAGCCTTCGCCGTTCAAGTCCTGGCTGGGACGATCCGCAACAACGCCATTGCCCTCAATCACGAATTGGACGAACGCAGGAGGGTCGAAAAGGCTCTGCGCGAAGCGGAAGAGTTGTATCGCAACATGGTCGAGCGGACCTCGGTGATCACGTATCGCGACACAGCCGACGAGGAAAGCAGGAACATTTACATCAGCCCGCAGATCACGGACATCCTGGGATATTCACAGAGCGAATGGACGAGCGACCCGGCGCTGTGGTTGAGGATCACCCACCCCGACGACGTGCCGAAGGTGCGCGCCATGATCCAGGACTGCCTCCGCTCCGAAGGGAAAACCGTCGGCGAATATCGCATGATTTCAAAGGAAGGGGAATGGCGCTGGTTCCAGGACGAGTGCGTGCTGATACGGGACGGGAACGGAGATCCGCAATACATCCATGGCGTTTTGATAGACATCACTGAACGCAGGAAAGCCGAGCAAAAAGTGAGCCAGCGTGAGGCGATCCTGAGCGCAGTGGCGCAGACCACCCAACAACTCATCCGTGCGAGGGACTGGCGGGACGGGATCAACGACATCCTGAAAGCGCTTGGGGAGGCGACCGGCGCAAGTCACGTGTATATCTTCGAGAATTTTACGGGCGGGAACGGCGAGCGGCTTTCCTCCCAACGGTATGAATGGACCGCGCCCGGCATGACGCCCGAACTGGACAACCCCGAATACCAGAACACACCGTTGACCTCGGCCATCCCCGGACTGGAGGATTGGCACACAAACCTGAGTGGCGGCAAACCCTTTTATGGAAGCCGAAAACAATACCCGGAGTATTGGGAAAAGGTCTTCGACAGATACGGACTGAAGACCCTCCTCGACGTGCCGATCTTCGTTGACGGGGAATGGTGGGGAACCATCGGCTTCGACGATTACGTCAACGAGACGACGTGGTCTCAGGCGGAAATCGACGCGCTCGTCGCGGCGGCAGGCAACCTGGGAACCGCCATCGAACGCCAACTCGCGGACAATGCCCTGCGTCTATCGGAGGAAAAGTTCCAACTCGCATTTCACCATACCCACGTGGCGATGGCGATCAACAGGGTCAAAGACAGCGTCCTCGTGGACGTAAACAATGCCTTCTGCAAGATCACCGGTTATTCGCGGGAGGAAGCCATCGGCAGGCGGGCGGGCAGGGACCTGGGGATATGGGCGGACATGGAGGATCGCAACGCCATTTTCAGGATATTGGAACGACAGGGATACGTTGACGAATATCGAGGCAGGTTCCGCCGCAAGAACGGCGAGATCAGGATCGGGCTGCTCTCCGTGATCAAAATAACCATCGGCGGGGAAGCCTGCCAGTTGTACACGTTCAACGACGTTACGCAGATGGAACAGTTGCTCGACGAATTGAGGGCGAAGAACGAGGAGCTCCAAAGTTTCACCTACACGGTTTCGCACGACCTGAAAGCCCCGCTGGTCACGATCGCCGGTTTTCTGGGGTATCTCGAGCAGGACGCGCGGAGCGGCGACACGGACAGGCTGAGGCGGGACATCCAACGCATCAACGAAGCGGCAGCCAAAATGCAAAGACTGCTCAACGAACTGCTCGAACTCTCGCGCATCGGACGCCTGATGAACGCGCCCCAGGAGATCCCTTTCGAGGAGATCGCGCGCGAGGCTCTGAGCTTGGTGGAGGGCAGATTGAAAGCGCGGCAGGTTCGGGTGGAGGTGGAGGCGGGTCTTCCATCCGTATATGGGGACCGGGCGCGACTCGTGGAGGTCGTCCAAAACCTGGTGGATAACGCGGCGAAATTCATGGGCAACCAGCCTCAGCCGTTGATCGAGATCGGAGCGAAACCCCTGGACGGCGCGCCGGTCTTCTTTGTGCGGGATAACGGCATCGGGATCGAAGCGGAGCAGCACGAAAGGATCTTCGGTCTGTTCAACAAACTGGATGCGAAGAGCGAAGGCACGGGCATTGGGCTGGCGCTCGTCAAACGCATCGTGGAGGTGCATGGCGGAAGAATTTGGGTAGAATCGGAACCGGGCAAAGGCGCGGCGTTTTTCTTTACCCTCGAAAACAAAAAACAAGAGGAGGCATGATGACAAAGATCGTGGTGGACGCGATGGGGAGCGATAATTATCCGACGCCGGACGTGGAGGGCGCAGTGATGGCGGCGCGCGAATACGGAGTGGAGATCATCCTGACGGGCGACGCTTCGAGGATTCAGCCGATACTTGATTCAACCAATGGAGCGAATCCACCCGTACGCGTGATCCACGCCCCCGAAATGCTGACCATGCGCGACAAAGGCGAAGACCTCGTAATGAAGGCGCGTCACAAGGAGGCGCAGAACTCGATGGCGGTGGGACTCGACCTCGTCAAACGCGGCGAAGCGGACGCGTTCGTCACGGCGGGCAACACCGGCGCGGCGATGGTCACCTCGCTGTTCCGGCTGGGCCGCATCCGCGGCGTGGATCGTCCCGCGCTGGCGCCTCCCTTCCCCACCGCCACAGGCTATTGCATTATCCTGGACATCGGCGCAAACCCCGATTGCAAGCCGGAGAATCTTTTGCAGTTCGGCATCATGGGAAGCGTCTATGCGGAGCGCGTGCGCGGCGTGAAGAACCCGCGCGTCGGTTTGATCTCGAACGGCGAAGAGGCGGGCAAGGGAAGCGAACTGGTCAAGGGCGCGTATCCCCTGCTCGAAAAGGCGAACTTGAATTTCATCGGCAACGTGGAAGGCAAGGAAATTTTCACCGGGCACGTGGATGTCGCTGTGACGGACGGATTCACGGGCAACGTTCTTTTGAAATCAACGGAGGCGGTCGCCAAACTCATCATCGAGAAGATCCGCGAGTCCATCAAGGGCGGAGGTCCGCTGGCGTTGGTCGGCGGCGCGCTGGTAAGGCCCGCGCTGGGCAAAGTCCGCAAACTGCTCGATCCCAGCGAGGAGGGCGCGGCTCCGTTGCTCGGCGTGAACGGACTGGTCTTCATCGGTCATGGCAGGTCGGATGCCGTCGCCATCAAGAACGCAGTGCGCGTGGCAAAGGAGGCGGCTGAGTCGAAAGTGCTGGAGGCGATGAAATCCGCCATCGAGGAAAGTTTGAGGAAATAATTCTCACCGCGAAGACGCGAGGAACGCAAAGTTTTCTTCTTTTTTTCTTTGAACCTTCGCGCGCTCCGCGCCTTCGCGGTTAAAAAGGTATTCATGAAAATCATCAAAAACGAAAAACTCATCAAACGCAACGGCAGGATCGGTCAATGGACGAGTCTCGGCGCGCTGGCTGTCCTGGGCTTGGGCATGTACATCTCCTTCACGCGTACAGACCTGTTCATCTACTCGGTTGCCGCATTACTGATCGGTTTCACATTGACGCAGATCGGCATGTACATGGGCAACCGCTACGGGCGCAGTCCGCGCCTCGACGAAAAACTGGACGCGGGACTCAAGGGGCTGCAAAACGAGTTTGTGATCTATCACTACATGACGCCCGCCTCGCACCTGCTCGTCGGTCCCGCAGGGATCTGGATCCTCATGCCCTACCACCAGCGCGGACAGGTCGTATATAAAAAGAATCGCTGGCGCATGAGCGGAGGCGGGTTCCTGCAAACCTACATGCGCATCTTCGGGCAGGAGAATCTGGGACGACCCGATCTTGAAATTGACGGGGAGATCAAGGCGGTCAAAAAATATCTCGCAAAGCAGATGGACGAATCGGAAATTCCCGAGATCAGGGCGTTGATGGTCTTCACCAACGAAAACATCGAAATCGAAGCGGATGACGCGCCCGTCCCTGCGTTGAAACTCAAGGAGATCAAGGAGTTCTTCAGGAAGAAGGCGAAGGATAAGCCGATCGGTCAGATGCAGCTCGCGGCGGTCAAAGCCGCGCTGCCGGAATAACCCTCACCCCTGACCCCTCTCCCATTTGGGAGAGGGGTTTTATGATACACTTGTTCTACTTCTGCCAACAGAAAACAATACATCCTATTGAAAAGAGAATCGTCCCGGACAGAAAACATTTGCCAGATTGTCCGGCGAAGTACACGTATGAATTCAATCGTAGCCATAGACATCGAAACGACGGGGCTCAACGACGAGCGCGACGCCATCATCGAGATCGGGGCGGTGAAGTTCAAGGGTCATCGCGTGGAGGACGAGTGGACGTCGCTCATCAATCCCGGCCGGCACATCCCGGAATTCATCACCGCGCTGACCGGCATCAGCGACGTGGAGGTGCGTAACGCGCCGCGCCTGAGAGAGGTCGCCCGCGAACTCGAAGCCTTCGTCGGGGACGCGCCGGCGTTGGGACATAACACCCGCTTCGACCTGGGGTTCATCCAAAAGCAGGCGGGGGTACTGCAATACAACGAGATCATTGACACGTACGAGATCGCGGCGGTGGTCATGCCGGCCGCCAGCCGATACAACCTCGGCGCGCTGGGCAAACAGCTCGGCATTTTGCTTCCCGCCACCCACCGCGCGCTGGACGATGCCCGCGTCACGATGGCGGCGTTCAATAAACTGCTCGAACTGGCGGGTGAACTGCCGCTCGACCTTCTCGCCGAGATCGTCCGTCACGGCGAAGTGCTGGAATGGGATGCGAATTGGGCTTTCCAGGAAGTTTTGCGTTCGCGCTCCAAAGAGGGGATCAAGGCAAAGAAGGTAAAAAAGGAAAGCCCCTCGTTCTTCGACGATTCCAAATACCCACCGCTCGACAATCCCGAACGACCCATTCCGCTCGATGCGGACGAGGTCGCGTCGATTCTCGAATACGGGGGACCGTTTTCGCAATACTTCGAGTCGTTCGAGCAGAGACCCGAACAGATCGCCATGATCCGCGCGGTGAGCGATGCGCTTTCCTACGGAAATCATCTGATGGTCGAAGCCGGGACCGGCGTGGGAAAAAGTTTTGCGTACCTCGTGCCAGCCGCGTTGTTCGCGACGCAGAACAACACGCGCGTCGTCGTCTCCACGAACACGATCAATTTGCAGGATCAACTCACGCAACGCGACCTGCCCAATTTGAGTCGGGCGCTCGATCTTGATTTCCGTTTTTCCGTGTTGAAGGGACGCTCGAATTATCTTTGCCCGCGACGGCTCGAGAACATGCGGCACTTCGGTCCGCGCAACACGGATGAGATGCGCGTGCTGGCAAAGGTCATGGTCTGGCAGTTGACCAACTCGAGCGGGGATCGAAGCGAGATCAACCTCACGGGTCCGACCGAGCGTGAGGTGTGGAATCGGCTGTCGGCGGAGGATGACGCGTGCACCACCGAGACGTGCATCAAGCGCACGGGCGGCGCGTGTCCCTTCCATCGCGCCAAGACCGCGTCGCAATCCGCCCACGTGCTGGTCGTCAACCACGCGCTGCTCCTCTCCGATGTCGCCACGGGGAGCAAGGTCCTGCCCGAGTATGCGCACCTCATCATTGACGAGGGTCATCATTTGGAATCCGCAACGACGAACGCGTTATCGTTTCGATTGAGTCAATACGATATGGATCGCATGATGAAGGAGGTCGGCGGGACGAACGCCGGCGTGCTGGGGCGGCTGCTCGGCGAGACGAACGAAACGCTTCGCCCCGCGGACTTCGGCCTGCTCCAGCAAAAAGTCAACCGCGCCACCGACATGGCGTTCCGCATCGAGCAGATGAACCGCGAGTTCTTCAAGGTGTTGGGCGAGTTCGCGCGCCTGCAACGCGAGGGACAGCCGCAATCCAATTACAACTGGCAGTCGCGCATCCTGCCCGCCACGCGCACGCTCCCCTACTGGGACGAAGTGGAAATAGCATGGGACGCGACCGGCGAAACGTTACGCAACCTGCTCAACGAGTTGTCGTCCATCTACAAAGCCGCCGCGGAGCTGTACGCGGACGGTCACGACGAACTCGAAGACGTGATGGGCGACATCAGCAACGTGTTCCGCAGGCTGACCGAAGCGGAAGCCAACATCACAGGCATGATTTCCAAACCCAACGCAGGCACGGTGTACTGGATCGAGGTGCAACCAAACCAGAACCGTTTGTCATTGAACGCCGCGCCGTTGAGCGTCGCCTCGCTGGTCGAGAAATATATCTGGCATGAGAAGCGATCCGTGATCCTCACCTCCGCCACGTTGACCGCGCATGGCGAATTCCAGTATTTGCGCAACACCCTCGGCGCGGACGAAGCGGACGAGATGCAACTTGGTTCGCCCTTCGATTACGAGAGCGCGGCGTTGCTGTACATTGCGAACGACATCCCTGAACCGAACCAGAACAGTTACGAACAGATACTTCATAAGACCATCATCAACACCGCCAAAGCCACCGGCGGGCGGAT
This sequence comes from Chloroflexi bacterium CFX6, assembly GCA_030263595.1. Taxonomy (GTDB): domain Bacteria; phylum Chloroflexota; class Anaerolineae; order Anaerolineales; family Villigracilaceae; genus Defluviilinea. The sequence continues at coordinate 59,897 of SZPG01000003.1, read as the reverse complement.
GCTCGTGCTGTTCACGTCCTACGCCGCGTTGAAGAAGACCGCGCAAGCCATCACGGGACCGCTGGCGCGCGAAGAGATTTACGTCTACGAGCAGGGAGACGGCGCCTCGCCGAACGCGTTGCTCGAGTCGTTCAAAGCCACTGAACGCGCGGTATTGCTTGGAACCAAATCCTTCTGGGAGGGCGTGGATGTGCCGGGCGATTCGCTCTCGGTGGTCGTCATCACCAAACTACCCTTCGACGTGCCCACCGATCCGCTCATCGCGGCGCGCTCCGAAATGTACGAAGACTCGTTCAATCAATACTACCTGCCCGAAGCGATATTGAAATTCCGCCAGGGATTTGGGCGACTCATCCGCACCCAATCGGACCGCGGCGTGGTTGCCATCCTGGACCGCCGCGTGCTGACCAAGCAATACGGCAGGCTGTTCTTGGAGTCGCTGCCTCCCTGCACTGCGCGGCAGGGACCCGTATCCAACCTCCCGCGCGAGGCTGGGAGGTGGCTGGGGATGTGAGTGTGACCACGGAAAATCATAATAGTGTGTGAGTTATAATGGTTTTGGAGGCTCGCATGGAAATGGTACAGGTGTCCATAGAATTACCCCGCGCCGTGTTTTCAGCGTTACGCCAAGACCCTGCTGGTTTTGTGCGTGAAATGCGCGTTGCAGCGGCGGTCAAGTGGTACGAAAGTGGTGTGGTCTCGCAAAGCAAAGCCGCCGAGATCGCAGGGCTTTCGCGCGCGGAGTTTATCAACGCCCTAAATCAATTCAAAGTCTCGCCTTTCCAATATACTGCCAGTGAAATCGTCGCAGAAGTCACTCATCGCTGAGCAATGGGTGGTCAACGCTTCACCCGTCATCGCATTGGCGCGGGTGGGACAGGTTGAATTATTGACACGCCTCCCCAGGCGGGCGATCATCCCGCGTGCAGTAGAGGAGGAACTTTTACACGCGCCCGAAAATGATGCCGCCCGCCGCGCTGTGGAAAGCGGTGTGTTCAAAATCATCGAAACACCGGCGCCGCCACCTGAAATCCTGGCATGGGATTTAGGGCAGGGCGAAACCGCGGTGTTATCTTATACGTTCGCACACAAAAAATGGATTGCAATTCTCGACGATGGGAACGCAAGACGTTGTGCCAGAAGCCTTTCACTAAAAGTTACGGGTACGTTGGCGATTGTGTTGTTAGCAAAACAACACGGATTGATCAACTCCGCTGCCCAGGTGTTACACGATTTGCAGAACGCCGATTTTCGCCTTGATGACGCTATCATCCGCGATGCCCTGGCGCGTACTGTTAGGGAAAAATGGAAATCAGGAAAGTAACGCCCGAAAAAATTGAACCCGGTATCAGCCGCCGCACCCACCTCCCAAGCGAGGCGGGGAAGTGGCTGGGGATGTGATTCCATGCCCTCCCCCTACTTCCTCCTCTTCGAACTCATCATCTACCTCCAACTCGCGCTGTGCCTCGTCCACGCGTGGAGGCACGGCGCGGGAAACCTGCTCAGGTTGTTCGCGGGTATCCTCTTCGGCGTTTCGCTCGAACTCGCCACGATCCGCCAGTTGAACGCGTACGAGTACGGAAGATTCCTCGTCATGGTTCTCGATGTCCCGCTGTGCATCGACGTCGCATGGAGCTGCATCCTCTACGCCTCGATGGAGTTCTCGGACGGAAGCAATCTGCCCTATTTCGCGCGCCCCGTATTGGACGGTCTGCTCGCGCTGAACATTGACCTCGCGCTGGATGCGGTCGCGATCCGTTTTGGGTTTTGGGATTGGGGCCAGGGTTTGGATTTTCAATACTTCGGCGTACCGTATGCGAACTTCTGGGCGTGGTTCTGGGTGATCTTTTTCTTTTCGCTCGGCTGGCGTCTCTTCGCCCGGCGAAGGGATTGGATCGGAACGTGGGTCTCGCCTTTCCTCGCTTTGACCATTGGATTGGCTGGCGTGCTGGGAACCAACGCGCTGATCGCCTTCCGGATCCCGTTCGAGCATCACAGCCTGGCGGCAATTACCCTCATGGTTCTTGCGATTGCGCTCGTAATTGCCTATCGCCCAAAATTCCATCTCACCCCTGTTCCCACGCTGACGTTCTGGATTCCCACACTAACGCATCTCTACATCCTGGTTGCCGGGTTGATCGCCGGGGTCATCCTCGATCCGCCGTTCCTGTTACTCGCGGGTTTCGTCATGCTTGTCATTTCCCTTTATTTACACCGCCCGACGATAAGACAGATCCTTTCCCCGTAAACCCCACGGCTATCTTGCGCGCATTCTTTACGCCGCGCCAACCGCATCAAACAGACAAATCCTCCATCTGCAAAAACACATTCACCACCTGCGGGTCGAAGTGCTTTCCAGCGTCGGCTTTGATGCGTTCGCGCACCTCGTCGTGAGGCAAGCCCTTGCGATAGGGACGATCCGAAGTCAACGCGTCCCACACGTCAACCACCGGGAAGATGCGCGCCGCAAAGGGAATCTCCTCCCCTCGCAAGCCGCGCGGGTAGCCCGTGCCGTCCCATTTCTCGTGATGACAATAGGGAATGTCAATCGCCGGAAGCAGGAACTCGATGCGCTTGAGCATGTCGTAGGCGTAGACCGGGTGTTGCTTCATCAGTTCCCTTTCCTCCGGCGTCAGCGCGCCCGGCTTCAACAGGATGCTATCGGGGATCGCCATCTTGCCGATGTCGTGCAGCAGCGCCCCGCGCGTGATATGCACCATCGCATCGCCGTTCACGCCCATTGTCTTTGCGAGACGTTGCGTCAATACCGTGACGCGCTGCGTGTGTCCCTCCGTCTCCTTGTCGCGCATGTCCAATGCGCTGACCCAGCCCTCCAGCGTTGCCTGATACGCCTCCTCCAGTTCGCGGTTCTTCGCCTGCAGGTCGTCGAACAATTGGGCGTTGTCAATCGCCACCGCCGCCTGGTCTGCAAAAGCGGTGATCAGTTCCTGGTCCTGCGCCTGAAAGATGCCCGCCCGCGCGCGGTTATCCACGTAGATCACGCCGATCAATTCGTTCCTGATCTTCAACGGCGCGCACAGGATCGAGACCAGTTTGAACGCCGCCACGCTCATCTGATTCTCGAAACGCGGGTCCTCCTGCGCGTTGGTGGTCAGGATCGTTTCCCCGGTCGCCGCCGCCCGTTCGACGATCGTGCGGCTGACCTTGAACGCGTCCTCCGCCAGGTTGATGTGGTCAATGCCGCGCGCGATCCGAACCGACAACTGCCCGTCGGACCCGCGCAGCATCAGGAAGCCGCGTTCGGCGCGCATCAGGGCGATCAGCGTATCCATGACCTCCTCCAGCACCCGCTTCAGACCCAACGAGGAGTTGATCGCCCGCCCGGTCCCCATCAACGCTTCGAGCTGGGCTTCCCTGTTTTTCAATTGGGCGACGATCGTCTGCTCCAGGTCTGCAAGCGATTGGATGATGCGGCTGATCTCACGGATGACGTTCGCGCCCTCCGCCGGGCTCATCTTTGCGACGCTTGTCGTCGCGCCCATGAGGAGCGCGCGGATTTCCTGAAAGGTCCCCTGAATGGATGAAATATCGGCTGGACGTTTGAACATTGCTAAACTCCGTTTCGACGGCGGTCTTACCGGTTGTCATATTTTACTTCGCATCCCGATCACTGTGAAACGGCGGGGTATAATCCCGCCCCATGGAAACAGGCGCTTATCTCGATCGCATCGGGTTTACCGAACCTGTAAAACCAGACGCCCGTACTCTGCGCGGGTTACAAACCGCGCACATGCGGAACGTCCCTTTCGAAAACCTGGACATCGAGCTGAAACGTCCAATCCGCCTCGACGAGGGATCGTTGTGGAAAAAGATCGTGGTGGAGAAACGCGGCGGGTTTTGCTACGAACTCAACGGTCTCTTCGCGTGGTTGTTGAAGCAGATCGGCTTTCACGTAACCTACCTCAACGCGCGCGTTTTCGACCGCGATGGAAATTTGGGGATCGAGTTCGACCATCTCGCATTGCTGGCGCAGGTTCCGGGTGAGTCCGAGCGCTGGCTGGCGGACGTGGGATTCGGCGATTCGTTCATCGAGCCGCTCGTCTTCGATGAAAGAGGCGAACAGGCGCAAGCGCCGCGCGCCTACCGGCTGGAAGAAATCCAGAACGGTTATATCGTCTGGCAAAGAGATTACGACGGTTCGTGGGAGAGGCAGTATTTCTTCGATCTCGTTCCCCGCAGGTTTCCAGGCGATTACGAGGCGGGATGCACCTATCACCAGACTTCGCCCAAATCGTCCTTCACGCGCGGGAGCATCATCAGCCGCGCGACGGAGGAAGGGCGCGTCTCACTGGAAGATGGACGGCTCATCGTGACGAGTCGCGGTCAACGCTCGGAACGTCCCGTTGCAAGCGCTGGGGAATATCGCGCGTTATTGAAAGAATACTTTGGGGTGATGCCATAAAAGAACTCGGAGGTTTTGGGAACCTCCGAGTTCTTGTTTATCGTATCTTGAACATCTGCATCAACTTCATCGCCAGGTTCAGGTCGCCGCCCAGTTTGAGTTTGCCCTGCATGAAGGCTTGCATGCCGTCCAGTTCGCCGGTGAAGATCTTGACGTAATCGCTCGAGTCGGCGGTGAGGGTCATGGTCGCTGCGCCGCCTGGAGCGCCCTGCGCGACCTCGCACTTGCCGTCCGCGATCTTCGCGTTCCACTCGCCCGCTTCCGCGCCGGTAAACTTGAAGTGGATGGTTGCGTTCACGCCCTGCGCCTTTTCGGGGAGGAACGCGCCGGGCATTTTCGACATGAGGTCTGAGATTGTGAGGGGCATTGGTTAGTCTCCTGGTTTGTTAGTTTGTTAGTCTGATAGTCTTATAGTCTGATAGTCTTATAGTCTGATGGTCTGATAGTCTGATAGTTTGATAGTCTGATGGTCTGATAGTCTGATAGTTTGATAGTTTGATAGTCTGATAGTTTGATGGTCGTTTAGTCTGATGGTCGTTTGTCGAACAGTCGGAAGTCCTCAGCCTTGTAGACGAGACACTCGATCAAGAGACCAAGCGTCTATCCGCCTATCCGACTCCCCGCCTATCCGACTCCCCGACTATTAGACTATTAGACTATTCGACTAATTCTGTAAATTCTCGAAGATCGCCGCGGCGCCCATTCCGCCGCCGATGCACATGGTGACCATACCGTATTTCGATTTACGGCGTGCCATTTCGTAGATCAACTGCGTGGTCAGTTTTGTGCCTGTGCATCCGAGCGGATGACCCAACGCGATCGCGCCGCCGTTGACGTTGATCTTGCTCTCGTCCAACTCAGCGAGCCGTATGACCGCCAGCGATTGCGCGGCGAAGGCTTCGTTCAATTCGATCAGGTCAATGTCGTTCATTGTGAGACCTGCGAGTTTCAGCGCTTTGGGGATCGCCTTGACGGGCCCGATGCCCATCAACTCAGGCGGGACGCCTGCGACGGCGAATGAAACGAAGCGCGCCAACGGCTGGAGCCCAAGTTCGCGCGCTTTCTCCGCGGACATGACCATCGCCACCGCCGCGCCATCGGACATCTGCGATGAGTTGCCCGCAGTGACCGTGCCGCCTTCCTTGAAGGCAGGTTTCAATTTGGACAACGCCTCCATGCTCGTATCTGCGCGCGGACCTTCGTCGCGCTTCACAGTGAAATTCTTCTTGATGGGCTTCTCGTGACCGTTGAACTCGACCACCTCCACGTCAATCGGCGCGAGTTCGGGGTCGAAGAGTCCCGACTCGACCGCCCGCGCGGCATTCTGGTGACTCTTGAGAGAAAATTCATCCTGGTCTTCGCGGCTGATCCCGTATTTGACGACGAGATTCTCGGCGGTGAGTCCCATGTTGGTGTAGTAATGCGGCAGTTCCTGGGCAAAGAATGGATTCGCCGAGAATTTGTAGCCCATCATCGGCACCATCGTCATGGATTCGACTCCGCCCGCGATGCCGATCTCGATCTGACCCGATTGGATCGCGTACGCCACGTGCGCGATGGATTGCACGCCCGATGAGCAATAGCGGTTGATGGTCTCCGCGGGGATCGAATCGGGCAAGCCCGCGCGTAAAGCGATCATGCGCGCGATGTTCATGCCCTGCTCGCCTTCGGGGAACGCGCAGCCAAACACCACGTCCTCGATTTCAGCGGGGTCGAGATTCGGCGTCCGCTTGAGCAATGCCTGGATGGCAGTGGCAGCCAAATCGTCGGGACGAACCGTGGCAAGTCCTCCGCGTTTGGCTTTGCCGACGGGCGTGCGAACGGCGCTTACAATTACAGCATCATGATTTGTCATGGTAGTTCTCCTTTTGGACACGGATTACACTGATTACACGGACGACCACGGATTTTCTCTTTTATTTTTTCGTCCAACGTAGTGAACCTTTGCGGTCATTATCGAGGACTTTTCGTTTGAAGGTTGCAGACTTTCCAAAGTTTAAGACGTAACCGACTTCGAATTCAGTGGCTTTGAGATAGTTGAGCAGTTGAGCCTCATGTTCGTCAATGATTTGGCTGACTGCCTTAAGTTCGAGCAGAATAACATCGTTGACCACCATGTCAGCAATGTATTCGCCAACCAGTTGACCATGATAGTATACTTTTATCGCAACCTGCTCATCTACTTTCAGACCAGTTTCGCGCAGGGCAATCCCATAAGCCTTTTGATAAACTTTCTCACTGAAACCGTAACCAAGTTCATTATGCACCTGAAAGAAGACTTTGATAATCTTCTCGCTCAGGTCGGAATGTTTTCCTTCAAACACCTTCTTCTGCCCTACGCCAAATGGTTGCATGGAACCGTCTCCTGCGCTCATCCAAAATCAAATAAAATCCGTGCGACTCCGTGTAATCCGTGTACTGCTCTTAATTTCTCAACGGCTTGCCTGTTTGAAGCAAACTCCACATCCTCGCCTGCGTCTTCTCTTCACCGAACAACGAGAGAATGGCTTCGCGTTCGAGATCCAAAACATACTGCTCGCTCACCCACTGCGGACGGGTCAGTTCGCCGCCGCACATCACGTAGGCGAGTTTGCTGGCGATGTGATGGTCGTATTGCGTGATGTATTTGCCTTCGGCGAACGACCACGCGCCAATGCGAATCGAAGCCAGCGCGTCGCGGCCTGCGACATAGATGGGTTCGGGCGCGGGCGGTTTATATCCTGACGCGACGAGATGCAGGACTTCTTTCTTCGCCTCCGCAAGCAGATGGTCGCGATTCAACACCACGCGATCCTGCGGACCCAATATGCTCATTTGCCGCGCTTCCTCCGCGCTCGTGGCGACCTTCGCCTGACCGATTTGCAGGAAGGCGCGCTGCAACGCAGGCAGCACTTCGGCGTTTTCGACGCGCATCATCGGGTTGACAATGCGGCGTAAATACTCCTTCGTCCCGCCGCCCGCCGGGATGACGCCCGCGCCGAGTTCGACGAGACCGATGTACGTTTCCGCCGCGGCGACCACGCGTGAGGCGTGCATTGTCACCTCGCATCCGCCGCCGAGCGTGAGTCCCGCAGGCGCGATCACCACAGGCTTGGGCGAATAGCGCATGCGCATGTTCATGTCCTGCAATTTCTTGACCGCGGCTTCGAGCGTCTCCCACATGCCCTGCTGCGCGCCGACCACCATCATGAACAGGTTCGCGCCCGCGCTGAAGTTCTCGCCCTCGTTGCCGACCACGAGACCATCGAAATCGGTTTCGAGCCGTTCCATCGCCTCGACAGCCATGTTCATAATGTCGTCGTCGAGCGCGTTCATCTTCGTGTGAAATTCGAGACACGCCACGCCGTCGCCCATGTCGCGCAGCGTCGCGCCCGCGTCTTCGCTGACGACCTTCAAGCCCTTCAACATCACCGCGCCTTCTGGTTTCTTGACCTTCACATACTTTCCCTTCACAACATCATACACGCCAACCTTGTCGCCGTTCTTATATTGATAGAACGACTCGATGCCGTTCTTCAACATCGCATCCACCCATTTGGCTGGCGCGTAGCCCGCGGCTTTCATCTTCTTCACGGTTTCCTTCACCCCGAGCATGTCCCAGGTCTCGAACGGACCCGCCTCGTGCATGAACCCCCAGCGAACAGCGTCGTCAATCGGCTTTGGGGTATCGGCGACTTCGGGGATGATGGAAGACGCGTACTGGAAGCCCTGATACGTCAACGCCTTGACGAGTTCCGCCGCCCTGTCCTCCGCTTCCAACATGACCTTGAGCCTGTCACCCAATTCCTCGACATCTTTCGCCTTCCCAACAGATTCGAAGCGCGGCTTGGTCGGCGCGGTGTGTTCGAGAGTCTTCAAGTCCAGCGACCAGAATTCCTTCTTGCCCTCTGCGTCGCGGGCTTCCTTGTAAAAACCGACTTTCGTTTTATTTCCAAGCCACTTGCGCTCGATCATCGCAGAGATCAACTTGTTCGGCGCCTCGGCTTTGAGATATTCCTGCGCGAGTTTGTCGTGTGGGATCAACGGCGCGAGGTTCCGTCCGACGTGATCCCAAACGTCAATGCCGACCAGGTCAATCAGTCGGAATGTGGCGGTCTTCGGTCGCCCGATCAATGGGCCTGTGATGGAATCCACCTCGTCAACGGTGTAGCCGTTCTTGAGAATGAAATCCATCGCGAACGCGCCCGTGCCGAACGCCACGCGGTTGCCGATGAAGTTGGGCGTGTCCTTGCACAGCACGATCCCCTTGCCCAGGCGATACTCGCCGAACCACGCGATGAACTCGGTCACTTCCTTGGCGGTATCCTTCGTCGGGATGACTTCCAGCAATTTCAAATAGCGCGGCGGGTTGAAGAAGTGAGTGCCGAGGAAATGCTTCTTGAACTCCCTGGAACGACCCTCGGCAATATCATGGACGGGAATGCCCGACGTGTTCGTCGTGACGATGGCGTTCGGCTTCCGCACCTCGTCAATGCGCGCCATCAATTCTCTCTTAATTTTCAAATTCTCAACTATCGCCTCGATTATCCAGTCTGCATCGCCGATCGCGCCAAAGTCATCCTCGAGATTGCCAAGTTTGACGAACGTCTTCAAATCGGAAGACATCAAGTTGGCGGGCTTGGCTTTCATACATGCTTCCCACCCATGATTGACGATCTTGTTTCTCGCGGCTTTATCTCCCTCAGGCGCATCCTTCGGGACAATATCCAGCAGCGTCACCGGCACGCCCGCGTTCGCGAGATGAGCCGCCAACGCCGCGCCCATCGTCCCCGCGCCGATGACAACGGCTTTGTGAATTTTGTATATCATCATTCCTCCGTAGGGGCGACTCTTGCAGTCGCCCTTCAACTCTTGCAGTCGCCCTTCAACAATTAATGGACGGGGGCAAGCCCCATCCCTACGCATTACCTCAAATCCTTCCCGCTATATTCCAAGATCTGCCGCGCCACCACGAGCCGGTTGATCTGCCCCGTCCCCTCGTAGATGTCCGTGATCTTCGCGTCGCGGAACCACTTCTCGGCGAGGAACTCGCGGCTGTAACCGAGCGGACCCAAAATCTCGACCACCTTCTGCGTGATCTTCGTCGTCACGTCGCCCGCCTTTACCTTGCTCATCGAAGACTCGAGCGCGTTCGATTTCTTGTTGTCCGCCATCCACACCGCCTTGATGACCATCAGCCACGCGGACTTGAGCATGATGTCCATGTCAATGACTTCGCGCTCGATGTTCGTCAACTTCTGACGCGGCAGACCATAGCGGATCTGGATTCCGTGCTCGGCGAGTTTTTCCTTCAGGAATTCGAGAGCGGCTCGCGCGACGCCCAAACCTGATGCCGCCACGAGGGGCCTCGTCGCGTCGAACGTCGCCATCGCGCCCTTGAAGCCCGTCGTCGTCTTCTCGACGGTCGGACTGCCGAGGATGTGATCGAACGGAACGCGCGCATCCACGAGCGAGATCGAAGCCGTATCGCTGACGCGGATGCCGAGTTTATGCTCCAGTTTCGTGACCTTGACTCCGGGCGTCCCCGCTTCGACGACGAACGCCCTCATCCCTGCGCGCCCCGCAGAGGGGTCAATACTCGCCCACACGACGACAAATCCCTTGCCGAGTTTTTCATACTCCGTGAGCGACTTGTCGCCCGCAGTGACGAAAATCTTCTCGCCGTTTAGCACCCATTCGTTGGTCTTTTCGTCCAACACGGCGCGCGTGCGAATGGCGGAGGTGTCCGAACCCGCGCCTGCCTCGGTCATGCACATCGCGGCGAGCGTGGGTTTCTCGCCGCCGAAGCGCGCCAGGAACTTGGCTCTTTGTTCGGGCGTCCCCGCCGCCTGAACAGCCGCCGCGCCCAGCCCGCCGCCCGGCGTGACGAGATACATCCCCACGTCGCCCCACGCCAGCGCCTCGATCTGCGCGGCTAATACCTGATAGGCAATCGGCGGTCGCTTTTCTTTCTTCTCGTCGCCCTCGTGCCCGTTCCCATCCCTCTTCTCTTTCGGCGCGAGAGAGCCCACTCCCATCGCCTTCATGGCGGTGTGCATGAACTCGATGTAATCCCAGGGAATCTCGTGCTCGTGTTCATCGAAGTAGCGCGACTTCGAGCGCATCATCTCCTCGGCGACGGTCTTCAAAACGAATTGCGTTTGCACGATCGGTTTGGGTGATTCGAATTCGATAGGCATGGTTCCTCCAGTATCCACTTTCTACTTTCCAGTTTTGGCAAGTGGAAAGTGGAAAGTAGTATTACACAATCGCCAACCCCGTAAACATCGCGAACCCGCGCCCCTCGCGCATCCACATCTCCACTGGATGCTCGCGGATGTATCCGTGCCCGCCCAGGATCTGCACCGCTCGGTCGGTGACCATCATCGCCATGTCCGCCGCGCCGGTGGAGGCGAGGTAGGCTTCGGTGTAGGCGTCCTCCTTGCCCTGGTCCAGTTTCCACGCGGCTTCCCACGTGAGCAGGCGGCTGGCTTCGATCTCGGTCCGCATTTCGGCGAGCATGAAGGCGATGGCTTGTTTCTGCGCGATCTTGACCCCGAAGGCTTCGCGTTCCTTTGCATAATTCTTGCTGTACTCGAACGCGGCGTTCGCCACACCGACGGCGGTCGTAGCGGTGGCAACGCGCATCGAAGCCAGAACCGGCCCGAAGTCATGCCCCGACGCGCCGCCGAGTCGATACGACGCGGGAACCTTCACCGAGTCCAACTTGACTCGATACATTGGGAGCGCGTTCAGTCCCATCAACTTTTCGCGTTCATCGCTGACGGTCAATCCCGCCGCGCCTTTGGGGATGATGAAACCCTGCGTCACGCCGTTGAGGTCGGCATAGACGAGGATCGCCTCCGCATCCTTCGCGAACGGAACGAAAGCCTTTTCACCGTTCAGGATGTAATGGTCGCCGCTGGCGGTTGCCATGGATTTCAGCGCTGTGGGGTCGAAGTCAATGACGTATTCGATCAACGCAGCGGTGTAGGGAGCCCAATCGCCTTCGATGACTTTCGGCAGCCAGGTTTGTTTTTGCTCCTCGCTGCCTGCAAGCAGGATCGGCGTCGCGAAGAGACTCGGCGTCATCACCGCCAGCGTGCCAGCCAGGTCGCCGAACGCCATCTCTTCGAGCGCCAGCGCGCCCGTGACCGCGCTCCGCTCGCCGAAACCGCCGTAGGCTTCGGGAATGGAGGCTTGCAGCAAACCGAGTTCCCAGCCTTTGCCGATGAGTTTCTTCGGCAGTTCGCAGGACTCCTCGGCTTCGCTCGCCGCGGCGCGCAGGTCGTTGACCGCATATTTCCCCACCGCTTCCACAAGCATTTGTTGTTCTTCGGTTGGATCGAATGAGTACATGGTTCCTTCCTTTCGGTCATAGTCCGCTGGTTGAGTAGTTCCGAGCGCCAGTAGTGAGGAGCGTATCGAAACCAGCAAGCAACAAGAAAACAAGTGATTTCATGAACACGGGCGGTTTCGATACGGGTTTGGTCTCGATACGCTCGCTACTCAACCTACAGCCCTACTCGACCACCGTGCTTTTAAGTCCTGGCAAGATCTCCTCATTGGCAATCTCGCGCAGTCTGCGATATTTCGCAGGTAAACCCTGCTCCACCTCGACGGGATTTACAACCTCGATCATGCCGTGTTCGTAGAGATATTCCACGTACGCGCCGGTCTTCTCGAGGATGAGCAACAACTGGTATCCACTCGTCGCGCCGTAAACGGCATTGCAGATTTCCAAAACAGTGAGCGGATTCGTCAACGCCTCCACTGCCTTGCTCGTGCGGCGGAGGATGTTTTGCCGCGTGGCGTTAATTTGCGCGGGCAGGTCGGTAACGGCTTCGTCGTGTCCATTCAGGATCAGACGCGCATCTTTTGCCCAATCCTCAAGCCTGACAAGCGATTCGAGATAATGATCGAGTCCGCTGTAGGGATTGATGGATTCGGGCGCGAGATGCGGCGTGACGCCCTCCACAACCATGTCGCCGCAGAAGACGACGTCGCCCAGCCGCATCGCCACGTGACCCGGGCAATGCCCCGGCAAATGGATCGCCTCCAACTCTGGGACCTGGCTCTGAAGATCATCGTAGACAAAATCCACGGGGACGGATTGGTACAACGCCTTTGTAAAACGGTAAATGCCGAGGAGAGATTCGGCTTCCTCTTTAGCGAGTCCGCTTTCGGCGAGGAATGAGGCGATGCGACGCGAGATGAGGGCAAGCCGCGCGTCGTGATGCGTCACGGTTTGCAAATCCAGTTCGTGGCATCCGATCTTTGCGTTCGTCAAAGGTTTGAGTTTGGTCAGCCCGCCATAATGGTCAATGTGCGCGTGCGTCAGGAGAATGTGGGTTAGATCATGTGGTTGAAGTCCCGCCTGCTTGAGTCCATTGATCACGCCCTCGTGTGATGCGTCAGTGCCGGAGCCAGTGTCAATGAGAATGTGTCGCTCGTCCGTGGAGACGACATATACATACGCCCAAAAGTTGGGAAAGGCTTCGAGCGGCAGACGATGGATCGTCGCGCCGCCCGAGGTTTCGAAAGTGGCGTAGGTAGCGTTCTCCGTCATTGTTTGAGCAAACCGTTCAGGAGCAGGTTCGAATACTGGTCAGCGATCTGTTCGATGGTCAACCCGCCGTCCGGGCGATACCAGGTGTTCGTCCAGTTCATGATGCCGAGCAGGGCGCGGGCGGCAAGCGCCGGGTCGTCGCACTGGAATATTTTCTGGCGCACGCCCTCCGCAATGACCTCGCGCCACAGGGCTTCGAACTTGTCGCGGTTGGGGACGTGGCGCGCGTGCTGGCGGCGTTCCAGGGCGCGATGCTCGAAGAGCAGAACCGCGGCGAGGTCCATGTTCTCGGCAAGGATCTGCAGATATTCACGGATCATCAGCCGCAGTTTCCCGTCGGGGGACAGGGTTTGGGTGGAGATGCCCGAAATGCGTTCATGGAGCAGCACGAGGGCGCGATCCAGAAGTTCGAGCAGGATCTCCTGCTTGGACGAAACGTGATGATACAGGCTCGCCTTTTGCAAATTTACGGCGCTGGCGATGTCGTTCATGGAGGCGCCGTGGAATCCCTTGAGGCGAAAGACTTGTGCGGCGGCGTCGAGGATGTCGTCTTTGTTCATGGTTTTCCCTACCGAACGGTCGGTTGTGATGGTATAATAACCCACATCGCGACCAGAGTCAAGATGGATCGCTTTTTATGTCGCGGAATCGCCGCTGCGAATTGGTCTCCCGGATGACAACAAGGGATTGCTCCGGGAAACTCACCTCGCATGGACGTGACGGGTCCTTTCACTTTTCCTCCATGCCTGACGATTAAGATGCTATAATGATTTTATGACAACGCCGCAAACCACACCTGAAACCATGGATGTTCCCGCATCCGAGGAAGCCGCCGCTGTGCGCGAAACGGAACGACGGCAGAGGACCATCGTCATCAGCCTGGTCGTTGGCGTCATCGTTCTGCTTGGTTTGCTCGGGGTGGCGATCTATTTCCTGCTCCAGCCCGCCACGCCCACCGACAAGATCCGCGACGTGTTCATCATCGTCGTCGCGCTCGAGTCCCTGGTGATCGGCGTGGCGCTGATCGTGTTGATCGTCCAACTGGCAAGCCTGATCAATCTTCTGCAAAACGAGGTGCGCCCGATCCTCAAAGCCACCAGCGATACCGTCAACAACCTGCGCGGCACGGCGGAATTCCTGGGCGAGAACGTCGTCGAGCCGGTCATCAAACTCAACGGGTATCTCGCGGGCTTGTACCGTATGTTAGAATTGATGGGGATCAGAAAGAAATAAGCGCGTTCCGCGCTGAGCGGAGTGTAACGCAGTCGAAGCGCAGGCATACTTCTCGACAAACGTCCTTCGACTACGGGTCTCGAAGAACGCTCGACCCGCCGCTCAGGACGATAAAACTACCAATAACCCTAAAGGAGGTTACCATGTCTGATCGTGATGAATTCGGAGCCTTTCTCGTAGGCTTCATCGTCGGCGGGCTTACTGGCGCCGTCGTTGCATTGCTCTTTGCGCCCCAATCCGGTGAGGAGACCCGCGCGCTGATCAAGGATAAATCCATCGAACTGCGCGACAAGGCGCAGCACACCGCAGAAGAGGCGCTCGCCCGCGCCGAAGCCACCGCGGCGGAAGCGCGCGCCCGCGCCGACGAACTCGCCAAACAGTTGCGCGAACGAAGCAAGGAAGTGATCGAAGACGTGCGCGAACGCAGCAAAAGCGCGGTGGATGCGGTTCGCAGCAAGGCAAAGAAATCCGACGAGGAGGCGCCTGCCGCATAAGCAGACGCAACAGCAAGGGTTTGGCTCAGGTCAAACCCTTGTTTTTTATGAAAGCCATCCTCCGCCTCTTTTTCCATCTCCTCTATCATCAATTCGCCTTCGCCTACGACCTCGTCGCGGCGACGGTTTCATTGGGTCGCTGGAAGGATTGGGTGATGAGCGCGCTCCCGTTCATCGAGGGGAGGCGCGTTCTGGAGATCGGTCACGGACCCGGACACCTGCAACGCCTCCTGCTGGACCGGGACCTGGTCGCCGTTGGAATTGACGAATCCCGGCAAATGGGCTTTCTCGCCAGACGCAACACAGACGGCTCCGCCCTCCTCGCGCGCGGGCTGGCGCAACGACTCCCCTTCCCCGATTCCACATTCGACACGCTGGTCGCGACGTTTCCTGCGGAATATATCTTCGATCCCGTCACGTTGACCGAAGCCCATCGCGTTCTCAGGGAGAACGGCAGGTTCGTCATCCTGCCCGGCGCGATCCTCACGGGACGCGGCGCCTGGGAGCGGTTCATGGCTTGGACGTTCAGGATCACGGGACAGACTCCGCCCGATCTTTCAGAGATCATTCACGAACGATCCAAAGAACCGTTTGCCAAAGCGGGCTTTCAGGTGGAAACGCACGAATTGGAGTTAAGATCGAGCGTGGTGTTTGTTATGGCGGCTGTCAAATCGCCGGGGCGGAGCGCAACGGAGGCGAAGCGCGCTCCATCCGCGCTCGACGCGGAGGCAAGGAAAGGATGACCATGTTCAAAAAACTACGTGAACCAGTCAACAGCCTGACGCACTGGGCGGGCGCCGCGCTCGCGCTGGCGGGCTTGATCGCATTGCTCATCGTGGGATGGAGCGCGCCCGCAAAGATCATTTCGTTGACGATATACGGCGTGAGCCTGATCGCCATGTTCTCCGCCAGCGCCGCGTATCACATGGTACGCGTGAAGGAAAGGGCGCTGGAAATTTTCCGCAAGGTTGACCACTCCGCCATTTACCTGCTCATCGCCGGGACGTACACCCCATTCTGCGTAAACGCCTTCGAGGGTTTCTGGAAATGGGGCATGTTGACCATCGTCTGGTCGCTGGCTCTGATCGGGATCGTCGTGAAGGTGTTCTACATCCGCGCGCCGCGTTGGTTGAACGCGGGCATCTATCTCGTGATGGGCTGGCTATGCCTGGCAGCGATCGGACAAATGCTGGCGGTCCTGCCCGGCTGGGTCATCGGCTGGCTGATCGCGGGCGGTGTGATCTACACCCTCGGCGCGGTCGTGTACATTACGAAGATCTTCAACTTCAAGCCCGGCGTGTTCGGCTTCCACGAGATGTGGCACATCTTCGTCCTGCTCGCCGCCGCCGCGCATTTCGTCGCGGTGATGGGGGTGGCGATGTAAATAACGCCTGGCGCAAAATGCCGTTTTGCGTTTCAAAAAGGAGAGGTCGTTATGACAGCCTACGTGATCGTTGACATCGAAGTGACGGACGCAGAAAACTATAAAGAATACATGAAGCTTTCGCCGCCTGCGGTTGCCGCCTATGGCGGAAAATTCATCGCCCGCGGAGGCAGGACGGAAGCGCTCGAAGGAGAATGGATTCCGAACCGCCTGGTCATTATGCAATTCGACAGCGTCGAGCAGGCAAAGGCATGGCTGAATTCACCCGAATACAGCAAAGCCCGCGCCATGCGGCATAAGTACGCCAGGTCGAACATGGTCGTCATCGAAGGGGTCTGACCCTTCCGTTGCGCGAGTCATTCGCGTCAACCTGCAAAGGGCGACATGAATGTCGCGGTACGTTCACTTCAATATCTGAAACAGGTTGCTATAGTCATCGGTCCACATTCTGAGATGCGTGGAATAACCGCTCAAGTCAACGGCGTGTTCCCGAATGGCGGGAATTTCGAGCGTTGCGGGGTCGCGTGAGAGCAAGATCCAGTGGGAGGCATAGCCGCCGTTCGAATCGCCTTCGTAATTCACGCGCGCCATGCTCAAGCCGTAATATTGCGCCAGCCCCCAAAAGACCGGCTGCAGGTCGAGATGCAGATTGGTGATATGCGCGGCGATGATCCCGTCCGGGGCGAGATGTTCGAGATACAAAGCTAACGCCTCTTTCGTGACCAAATGGACGGGGATCGAGTCGCTGCTGAAGGTATCCAGCACAAGGACGTCGAAGGTTTGCCTGTTCCCTTCTTCGAGTTCGCGTTCGAGGGAGATGCGCGCGTCGCCAAGGATCATGGTCACGTCGGCTTGGCTGTCGCGGACGAACGAGAAATATCCGCCTTCGCCTTCCGCAAGGTCGGTCACAACGGGATTGATCTCATACAGGCGGTACACGTCGCCGGGCTGAGCGTAGATCGCCAATGTCCCCGCGCCGACGCCCAACATGCCCACGCGCAACCCGTGACCGTAACGCGGATGATTGAGGATCGCCAGCCCCGCGCCGCCCTCACGGACGTAATACGTCGTGGGCAGGTCGCGATCTTCGGGTACGATGAATTGAAGTCCATGCACGGTAATGCCGTGCGCCATGAGATACGCCGGTCGCGACGGATTGCCGACCCATTCCTCCTTCACGCGGATCACGCCGTAGAAGTTCCGTTCGACGTAGAGCGAACCCGAAAAATACATGCCGACCAGAACCAGCATGACGGTCGCCAAACCGAAGACGAAGAAGATGAAACGGGCGCGCGCGGTGATGTCATTGCGAGCGCCGGTCGAGTAGGCAGTGTTCTTCTGCCGCATCGAGACCGAGCGAAGCAATCCTCCGTTACGCGAGGAGATTGCTTCGGGAGATGGTCGAGTACGAAGGTATCGAAACCAACGCCCTCGCAATGACAATAGGAGCGCAACCGTCATCGCGAGGGCGACGAAGAATTCCCAGTAGCCGTTGAAGATGAACGGGGCGATCAGGCTGACGAAGAGTCCGCCAACCGCGCCGCCGATGGAGACCATCAGGTAGAAGGCGGTCAGGTGTTCGGCGGAAGGGCGCAGACGATACAACTCGCCATGACACAACATGCACGCGGAAAACAGCAACAGGGAATACGCGAGGATCTGCCAGTACACGTGAATGGCGGTGGCGTTGAGCATGACGAACACGGTCAACGCCGTCGAAACGATGAACATTCCCGCGTAGAACTTCCGGTTGTAGCCGCGTTCGCCGGAGAACGTCAGGATGAAGGAAAGCAGGTAGAGCGCGAGCGGCAGGACCCATAAGAACGGGATGACCGCCACTTCCTGCGAGATCTGATTCGTCACCGAAAGCAAAAACACCGAGGCGGTCGCGCTCAACGCGATCCATAGGGAGGTCAGGGCTGGGGCGGGGCGTCCGCCTGTTCGGGCGGGATCAGTTATCGGGTTGGAAAGAGGCGAGGCGCGTGCGTTTCGAAGCGCGATCCAGGAGGCGAGCAATCCGAAGAGGGCAAAGCCTCCGCTCCACATCCATCCCTGGATCCGAAGCGAAAAATTCGGCTCGATCAAAACGGGATAGGCGAGCAGTCCAAGCAACGAGCCGACGTTCGAGACCGCGTATAAGCGCGCGTAGGATTCGCGCGGGAAGGCGCGGCTGAACCACGCCTGCATCAACGGGCTGTTCGAGGCGAGGATGAAATAGGGCAAGCCGACCGAGACGAGCAGCAGTTCGAAGATGTCGAAAACAGGCGCGGCAACGCCTTTGGGCTTCCACGATGAGTCGGGTGTGATGGGCGACGTCCAGACGAAAGCCAGCGCAATCAGGATCAGGATGGCGAGCGCGATCAATGTTACGTGAATGATCGTTTGTTTTCTCGAACGCCCGATCAGCCAATAGGCGTATGCGTATCCGCCCGTGAGCAACACCTGAAAGAACAACATCGCTGTTGACCAGACCGCAGGCGCGCCGCCAAACCACGGCAGGATGAATTTGCCGATCAACGGCTGGATCTGAAAAAGCAGAAACGCGGAAAGAAAAATGCTGAGGGCGAAGAGGGGCATGATGATCTTATTGAAACAAAACGAATTTCGTCCTACGAATTTTGTCCTACATTGTACAGCAAGTTTCAAAGTACAATCGCCACATGCGCCCTCTCGAAATCCTCCTCCCCATCCTCCTTGCAATCCATTTGGCGTATCCGCTCACGGGCAGAAAACGCCCGAACGCCATCCTCGCGCTTCCCGCCCTGGCGCTCGTTGCTGCCGTCGCGCACGCGATCTTCGAAGGGATGCGCTGGCAGATGATCCCGCTGTATGCGTTCGTCCCTGCGGCGTTGTTGACGGGCATATCCGACCTGCGGAGGATGCGAACCGGGCGCGCGCCGGCAACCCGACCGCTGCGCGTCATCCTTAACCTGAGCCTGCTCGCCGTTTCGACGGCGCTTCCCATCCTGCTGCCTGTTCCCGCCATCCCCTCCCCCGGCGGACCTTACGAAGTCGGCACGCGCATCTACGAGTTGACGGATGAATCGCGGCGCGAACTCTATTCGGGCAGGGACGAGGCGCGTCGCTTCCAGATCCAGGTCTGGTACCCGTCCGAAGCGGATTCGTCCAATGAACGCGCGCCGTGGATGGCAAACGCAGACGTGTTCGCCCCCGCAATCTCATCGTACCTCGACCTGCCCGACTTCTTCCTCGACCATCTGGCATTGGTCAAAGTGCCTGCCTACATTGATGCCCCCGTAGCGCCAACGGATGAAGGTTACCCAATCATCCTCTTCTCGCACGGCTGGAACGGATTCAACGCGCAGAATACCGGGCAGGCATTGCATCTCGCCAGCCATGGATATGTCGTGGTCGGTATTCAACACACCTATGGCGCGCTTGTCACAGTCTTCGAAGATGGGACAGTTGCAAAGAACAACCCCTCCGCGTTACCAAGCGGCGCGCCGGACGACGAATACGAACAAGCCGCGCGCCTGCTCGCCGATCAATGGGCTGGCGATATGGGGCTTGCGCTTGATTTGCTGGCTGACACGAACAGCAGTGTCAGAAGTCCATTTGTTGGAAAAATCGACCTTTCCCGCGTCGGCGTTTACGGACATTCCACCGGCGGAGGCGCGGCGATCCAATTCTGCGGCGCGGACGCGCGCTGCAGGGCGTTGCTCGGCATGGACCCCTTCATGCGTCCCGTCTCTTTCGAGGTGTTGGAAAATGGCGTCACGCAGCCGTCGTTCTTCATGTTCAGCCAGGTCTGGGCGGACGATACGGACAGCCGCAACAACAGGCTTTTCGATCCGTTTTACGAAAGATTGCCGGATGCGTTCGGCGTTGTTTACATCGAAGGGACTTCGCATTACGATTTCAGCGACCTGCCCCTGCTCTCCCCGCTCGCGCCCCAACTCGGCCTCAAAGGTCCGATCAACGGCAAACGCGTGACGGTCATCCTCGACGATTACCTGCTGTCCTTTTTCGACGCGACCTTGAAAGACAAATCATCGGGTTTGTTCGAAAACCCCAGCCCGTACGAAGAGGTCAAGCCAAAATAGAAAACGTTCCGAAGGCTTTTCCCGGATTTCCAATCCTTCGGAGCAGTGAAAGGATCTACTTCCATGAAATTGAACAACCGCAGGGCATCCAGCGCGTTCCTCATCCTCGGCATGGCGTTTCTGGTCATCGGTATATCCACGGACAATACCGCCTTCACGTGGGCATCCATCGCGTTCATCGTCCTCTCCCTCGCCCTCGGCGGACGTTGGCTGAGACCGCGCAGGAAGTGAGCGAGGAGGCGGGCGGGGTACCTGTCTACTTGTCTACCTGTACACTTCTTTACTTATCCCCTCCCCCGCGCATCCGCTGGCGGATCTTTGCCGATTCAAAGATGCGGTCGAAGAAACCCTTGTAACCGTCCTTGTCGTACAGGATCATGTAATCCGCAGGTCCGTACTCTTTCAACGGCAGCATGATGGCGGGATTGGGATTGATCTCCAGAATAAACAACTCCCCCTGCTCGTTCATGCGGATGTCGCAGCGTCCATAACCGGAAATGCCCATTGCAAGGAACATGCGCCTGCCCATGTCCTGTAATCGCGGCGCGAGGATCGGGTCGGTCACTTCCTTGAAATCGAACGGCACGTTGTAATCCCATTTGATGTCGGTATGCCAGAACTCCTCGCCGGGCGGAAAGATCAATTCGGCAGGCGGGTAGGCGAACGGCAAACTCATGTCTTCGGGGTTATCCGCCACCAGCACGTTGTATTCCCTGCCGACGATGAATTCCTCCATGCGCGCCGCCCCGAACTCCGAACAGACGCGCTTCACCTGGGTCAACACCTGCTCGAGTGTGTCGGCGCGGGATTCCTTGAACATCCCTGTGCTCCCATAACTCTTCGGGTGCTTGACCATGATGGGGTAACGCAGGTTCCCTGCCAGCCCTTCCGCCTCCTCGACCGACTTTACCCGATAACCCTTTGCGAAACCGATCCCGTTCGCGTCGGCGACCGCCTGCATCTCTTCGCGGCTCGGATCGAAGCATCTCGAGTCCGCGCCGGTGAATACCAGGTTCAATTCCTCGAGGCTTCGCACGACGTCAATACCGTGGTAGCCCCAATCATCGTCCTCTGCGTCCTCGAACTCGTACCCCTCGCAAACGTTCAAAAAGAGATCGTACTTCCCGCTTTCCGCCAGCGCGCGGATGCGTTCCTCGACCGGCGCGGTGAGCGTCACCATCTCCCAGTCATATCCGTCCATGAAAGGCGCGGGATCGAAGTCCGAAATTTCCTCGTCGGAAAGAATGCAGATGCGCATGAGATTCTCCTGTTCCATTTTTACCGCATTATCCACCCAAAAACGCATCGCGTGAAAAATTTTTAAGAAACACAAATTTTCCCGTCGAACGAAGGGAGGACGGGCGTCGTCATCAATCCCCCCTTGACAAAATATTTAGTCAAGCCTAAAATAAATTTAGGAGAGCCTAAATTCCGGGATGACCAAAAAGCAAGCCGCCACCCAGTCCGTGCAGGACTACCTCAAGCGCATCTACGAACTGACCGAGGACGGCGCGCCCGCCAGCACCAATGACCTCGCGCGCGAACTCAACATCAAACCCGCCTCCGTGACGGGCATGATCCAGAAACTTGCCGCCGAAAAACCCGCGCTGGTCGAATACCAGAAACACCAGGGCGTAACGTTGACAAAGGCGGGCAGGAAAGCCGCGCTGGAGGTCATCCGGCACCATCGCCTGCTCGAAGCCTGGCTGGTGCAGACGCTCGGTTATTCGTGGGACGAAGTGCATGAAGAGGCGGAGCGACTCGAACACGTCATTTCGGAGGATTTCGAACAGCGCATCGCCGCGGCGATGGGGCACCCTCTTCGCGACCCGCACGGAGAGTTGATCCCTACGGCGGAGTTGGTAATGCCGGAGGACAACTCCACTCCGCTCTCCTCCCTGCGCCCAAACCAGACCGGCACTGTGCAATGCGTCAAAGCCGCGGATACGGAGTTGCTCCGCTATCTCGAAGGTTTGGGGCTTGTCCCTGACGCGGAGATCGAAGTCATGGAGTACTCCCCTTTCGATCACAACCTGACCGTGAAGGTTGGCCGCAAAACGATCGTGCTGGGGTTGAATATCACGAGCAGGATTTTTATCGAAGAAAGTTGATCCTGTCATTGCGAAGAAGTAATATCCCATGTCGCGGGAGATTGCTTCGCTTCGCTCGCAATGACAGAAAGGTAAATATGAACGAAAACATATTCCGCATCATAACCGCCCTGATCCTTTTTACAGGCATTGCCATCTCTTCCTACTTCCGCCGCAAGGCGGACAAGGAAACCGGCGAAAGAATTTCCCGCAAGGCGGATGGCAGCGCCATGATGACGGTCATCCGCATCGGCGGGTTGATCCTGTGGTTAAGTCCGTTTGTCTATCTGCTAAACCCGGCATGGATGTCCTGGTCGAAGGTCGGGCTTCCCGAAGCAGTCCGCTGGCTTGGGGTCGGGACAGGCGCGCTGTGCGTTATCGGAATCTACTGGCTGTTCAGCGGCATCGGGAACGGCATTACACCCACCAGCGCCACGCGCAAAGAACATAAACTCGTTACGAACGGGATTTATCGCTGGGTGCGGCATCCGCTTTATACGATCGGGTCATCCCTGTTCGTTTCGTTTGGGATGATGGCGGATAACTGGTTCATCGCCGCGCTCGGTATCCTGGCATTCATTGCCATGGCGATCCGCACGCCAAAGGAGGAAGCCAACCTCATCGAGAAATTCGGCGATGAGTACCGCGAATACATGAAACGCACCGGCAGGTTTTTGCCGAGGTTGAGGTAAGTAAGTACACAGGTAAACAGGTACACAGGTAGAGTTGTAATTTCAGTCTTCAAAACTTTATTCCGATTCTTATCGGTAAATGGAGTGAAACGCGATGAACAACAAATTTTCGAGAAGAGACTTTATCAAGGTCGGCGGGCTTGCCCTGCTCGGCACGGCGGGCGCGGTTGCCGCCAACCAGACCGTCGGCGGGAACGCCGCAGGTCGCGATCACAACCTCCAGGCAAAGGACGATTCTCCTCACGCTCACGTCCTGCAGCAGGGCGACCATGGCGACCTGCCCGGCACCGTCGGCGAAGTGAATCACGAAGCGAACGGCTTCGATCCCACCGACACGCTCACCGATTTCGATTACGGCGAGGTCTCCACCCTGCCGAACGGACAGACTTTGAGGGAATACAAAGTGGTGGCGATCAACAAGAACATCGAAGTCCTGCCCGGGCTCGAATTCCCCGCCTGGACGTACAACGGCCGCATCCCCGGTCCCACACTGCGCGCCACCGAGGGCGACCGCGTCCGCATTCATTTCAGCAACGGGAGCAACCATCCTCATTCCATGCACTTCCACGGCTTTCATCCCGGCGAGATGGACGGCGTACCCGGCACGGGACCGGGAGGACTCGTCGAGCCGGGAGGCAGCTTCACGTACGAGTTCGACGCGGAACCGTTCGGTCTGCATCTTTATCATTGTCACGTCTTCCCGCTGGCGCGTCACATCGCAAAGGGACTTTACGGCGCGTTCATCGTGGACCCGAAACAGGGTCGTCCGCCGGTGGACCGCGAATTCGTCATGGTGCAGAACGGGCTGGACGTGGACTTCGACGACGAAAACGATTTCTACGCCGTCAACGGCATCCCCTTCCACTATCAAAACCATCCCATTCAGATCCGGGTCGGCGAAAAGATCCGCATCTACCTCGTCAACATCCTCGAATTCGATCTTCTCAATTCGTTCCACCTGCACGCGAACTTCTTCCATTACTACCCCACCGGCACAAGCCTGACCCCCTCAGAGTTTACCGACACGATCGTTCAGGGACAGGCGCAGCGCGGCATCCTCGAATTCACATACAAATACCCCGGCATGTACATGTTCCACGCGCACGTGACGGAATTCGCCGAACTCGGATGGAACGGCATGTTCGAAGTATTGCCTTAGAGGTGACATTATGACTCACTCGATTTCCAAACCGACGACCACACGCTTCAACTTTCGGACCCTTATCCTGCTTCTCATCCCGGTCATTCTCCTCGCCGGAGTGATCGCGCTCTTCCTCTCCACCGGCGGCGGACTCGATCTCGAAGCGCCCGTACCCGTCGAACGCCTCGACATCGAACGCTACACCCTCGAATCGAACCGCATCACGCTCCACGTCCGCAATACGGGACCGGAGGAACTCACCATCGCAACCGTGATCATCAACGACGCGGTCATGCCGTTTACAGTGAGGCCGAGCGCAGCCATCCCGCGCCTCGGTCGAGCGGACATTCAGGTCAACTACGCGTGGTCTTACGGCGAGGCTTACGGCGTCAAGGTTATGACCGGCAACGCGATCCCCTTCGAAGTGCATATACCGGTCGCGTTCGAAACGCCGAAGCCTTCCGCCGCCACGTTCTGGGGCTTTACGTTGATCGGCATCTACGTCGGGGTGATTCCGGTCTTCCTCGGAATCTTCTGGTTCCCCGCGCTGCGCCAACTGGGCCGCCGCGCCATGGCCTTCCTCATGGCGGCGACAGCGGGCTTGCTCGTCTTCCTCGGCTTGGATACGCTCGCCGAGGCGCTCGAATTTGCCAACGCAGTGCCTTCCGCGTTTCAGGGCATCGGCTTGATCGGCATCGGCGCGGTGGGCACGTTCCTGCTGCTCGATGCCATCTCGAAAAAACAGACCCAGGTCACCGGGAACGAGACCGACCGCAGGCTCGCCATCGCGTTCATGATCGCGATCGGCATCGGATTCCACAACCTCGGCGAGGGACTTGCCATCGGCGCGGCGTACAACGTCGGCGAGGTGGCGCTGGGAACATTCCTCGTCGTCGGCTTCATCATCCAGAACATTACCGAAGGGCTGGGCATCATCGCGCCCGTTTTACGTGACAAGCCGACGATCGGCAGACTCGCCTTAATGGGTCTCATCGGAGGCGGACCGGCAATCCTCGGCGCGTGGATCGGCGGGTACGCTCCGTCGCCGTTCCTCGCGGTGTTGTTCCTCGCCATCGGCGCGGGCGCGATCTTCCAGGTGATCTACGAGATCGCAAAACTCATTCAAAAGGATACCCAACGCGAAGCCATGCCCATCACCGTGTTCAGCGGCGTGCTGACCGGCATGTTATTGCTGTGGGTCACAGGCTTGATGATCAAGTAACTTGCATTGCATGGCGTCCCGAAGGTTCGATCAACAGGGCGGGTCTTTTCGGGAAAACCTTCGGGACGTTGCGCGTAAAGCGATCGATTAATTTTGGAGGCAGCATAATGAATCTCTGGATTTGGTTTTCGATACTTCTCCTCGCGGCGATCTTCGTTCCGCGCTATGGTCTCCTCACGCTGTACAAGGACTGGCGAAGCGCGAAGGAACGCGAACAATTGGAGGACGCGCTCAAGCATCTCCTCGACCGCGAACAGGGAGGCAGGCACGCTTCGCCCGAATCCCTTGCCGGGACCCTGGACCTGCCGCGCGCAAAAATAACCCGTCTCATCTCAGACATGGAATCGCAGGGTCTGCTCGAGACGCACGGTTCGCAACTTCATCTCACTGCGGAGGGGACGCGCTGGGCGATGCACGTCGTCCGCGCGCACCGGTTGTGGGAACGATACCTGGCGGACGAGGCGCGCATGCCTTTGAGCCAGATCCACAACGCAGCGCAAAAACGCGAACATACGCTGACCAAATCCCAACTGGATGAACTCGACGCCGCGCTCGGGCATCCCACCCGCGACCCACACGGAGACCCCATCCCCACGCGTGAGGGGAAAATGCCGTCAGCGGAGAGTCAGCCCATTACGGCGCGGCAGGATGAGGGTCCGGTACGAATCGTTCACATCGAGGACGAACCGGCGATTGCGTACGAACAGATCCTTGCGGCTGGACTCCGCCTGGGACAGGTCATCCGAATTATCGAGAGAACGCCGGGACGAATCGTGTTGAGCGACGGCGAGACGGAATACCGTCTCGCGCCGACCGTTGCGGCAAACGTAGGTGTGACGCCATTGCCCGAAAGCGAGATCGCAAAGACAAACGCGGTGCCGCTCGCCGCATTGACGCAGGATCAGCGCGGCGAGATCGTGTCGCTCGATGACTCTGTGCAGGGATTCACGCGCCGCAGATTCCTGGATTTGGGCTTGACGCCCGGAACCATGATCTATCCCGAACTTGGAAATTTCTTCGGCGACCCGCGCGCCTACCGTGTGCGAGGGACGTTGATCGCGCTGCGCAAGGATCAGGCGGCGCAGATATGGGTAAGGCCAGTTTAACAACATGTCATTGCGAGGGCGATAGCCCGAAGCAATCTCCTACACTGCGAGGGGATTGCTTCGCAAAATACGCTCGCAATGACATATGAACAGAGAAACCATGACAACAAAACCAACACTCCCAACCGAACATTGCGAAACATGCCCCGCGTTCTACAACCTGGAACAGATGGGATTCAAGATCGGCGCATTCGACCGCGTGGTGGCGCTGGCAGGCAACCCGAACACGGGTAAGTCCACGCTCTTCAACGCGTTGACCGGGCTCAAACAACACACCGGCAACTGGCCCGGCAAGACCGTCACGCGCGCCGAAGGTGGATATCAATTCAACGGCGTGCGCTACAAACTCGTTGACCTGCCCGGCACGTACTCGCTCCTTTCCGCTTCGCAGGACGAGGAAGTGGCGCGTGACTTTATTTTATTTGGACAGCCCGATTGCACCATCGTCGTCACCGACGCGACCGCGCTCGAACGCAATTTGAATCTGGTGATGCAGGTGATGGAAATCACCGATAAGGCCGTGGTCGCCATCAACCTGATGGACGAAGCCAAACGAAAGGGGCTCGAAGTGGACGCGCGTTCGTTGAGCCGCGACCTGGGAATCCCTGCCGTGCCGGTCACGGCGCGCACCGGCGAAGGGATTCACACCCTGCTCGCCACCGTTGCGGACGTGATCAGCGGCGAGGTCAAAACAAAACCTTTGCGCGTGGAAGGAACACCCGAATTTCAAAAAGCGGTACACGAACTTGTGCCGATGATCGAAGGGATCGCGCCCGGCATCCCGAACGCGCGCTGGCTGGCGATCCGCCTGCTGGACGGGGACTCGAAAGTACAACAGGCTTTGATTTCCGGCGAACTCGCGCAGCGCGTGGAACGACAAAAACAAGCCGACGTGCAATTCAGCCGGAAGATGTCGGTGGAGGGGAGGCAGTGATGCAACACACAACCATTCAACCCAACGATATACTGACCAAAGCGGAGTCTTTACGAAGCACGCTCTCGACCAGTTTCCGCGACGAGATCGTCAAGTCGCTTTACAGCGAAGCCGAAGCCATCGCGCGGCGCGCAGTCAAAACGGCGCAGGAAAAGAAATACGATCTCGATCAGAGGATAGACCGCCTTGTCACGTCGCCCATAACCGGCTTGCCCATCATGCTCGTTCTTCTGGGCGCCATCATCTGGCTCACAGTGGCAGGCGCGAACATTCCATCGCAAATGATCGCCAACGTGCTTTTTGGTTTTGGCGATTGGGCGCGGGCGCTTTTTATCAGTTGGAACGTGCCGTGGTGGATCACCGGCTTTATATGGGACGGCGTCTATCTCGGGCTGGCGTGGGTGATCAGCGTAATGCTCCCGCCAATGGCGATCTTCTTCCCCGCCTTCACCTTTCTCGAAGACCTCGGCTACCTCCCCCGCGTCGCCTTCAACCTCGACTGGCTGTTCAAGAAAGCCGGCGCGCACGGCAAGCAATCCCTGACGATGGCGATGGGATTCGGATGTAACGCCGCCGGAGTCGTTGCGACGCGCGTGATTGACTCTCCGCGCGAACGACTGATCGCCATCCTGACCAACAACTTCGTCCCCTGCAACGGACGCTTCCCGACCTTGATCATGCTTGCCACTGTTTTCGTGGCCGCCGCCTTCCCCCCAGCCTTGACCTCCTTCGTCGCCGCGGGGACAGTCGTCGGCGTGGTATTGATCGGAGTCGCGTTCACGTTCCTGATGTCGTGGTTGTTGTCCAGGACGGTCCTCAAAGGCGAAGCCTCCGCGTTTACGCTCGAACTGCCGCCCTATCGCAGACCGAACGTTACGCGCATCCTGTACACCTCCATCATTGACCGGACGATCTTCGTCCTCTGGCGCGCCATGCAGACCGCCGCCCCCGCCGGGGCGATCATCTGGATTTTGGCGAATATCCACGTCGGCGATTCCAATCTTGCCCGCACGATCGCAGACTGGCTGAATCCGTTTGGCATGGCGCTCGGACTCGATGGCGTCATCCTGCTTGCTTACATCATCGCCATCCCCGCCAACGAGATCGTCGTGCCGACCATGATGATGGTGTACATGGGCGCGGGCATGATGGTAAACGGACCCGGCACGAGCGCGGGAATCTATAACCTGCTCGTCGCTCAGAACGGCTGGACGATGCTGACCGCGGTCAACCTGATGTTGTTCGCGCTTTTGCACAATCCCTGCGCGACGACGATCATTACGATTTACAAAGAGACCAAAAGTTACAAGTGGGCGACGGTCAGCGTACTGATCACGCTCGGCACGGCTTTTATCGTTACCTTCCTCACTGCAAGTTTAGCGAGACTGATGGGATGGGTATGAAAAAGCGACGGTCACTTGTTTCTCGAAGTGACCGTCGCTCATCGTACCGCTCGTTGAAACGCTTATGGCGTTATTTTCAAAAACCATCCTATCGGGATGATTCTGTTGCGCGAGACGTTTCGCAGTGTCGCCGTTGGGTTGCGACTTGAAAGCCGCGTTACGGATTCTGCGTTCCCCAATTCCACATGCCGGGACCGTAACCGTCGCCGCGATTCTGCATCATGCCTGGACCAAACCCCTGTCCCCGGCCGACCGGCGCGCCCTGTCCATAGTGCATCGGGCAGTTCCCAAATCCGTAACCGTTCTGGTACATGCCCTGCATCCGTTGAATCATCCAATCCGCCTGCTCCTGCGTGATCACGCCGTCCTTCACGGCTTGGGCGAAAGCATCCGTGTGGACTCCGTTCATGAAGCCTGCCAGTTCGTCCTGCTTGACGCCGTTATCGAGCGCGATCTGGTACATGGGTTTGCCCGCCGCCAGCGCCTCTTCCACCTGCTCCTCGGTGAGACCGAGTTTCGCGGCAAGCGCCTGTTCGACGTAGTCGTGCATCCAGCCGTAGCCGTATCCGCTCATCATGGAACCATACGGGGGCTGTCCGCTTTGCGCGAACGCGATGCCCACCCCGAGCGCGCCCAGCGCCAGCGCCGCAATCGCAACGATCAAAAGTGTCTTTTTCATGTTCATACTCCTTGAGTGAATTTACAGGTTTGTTCCTGGTTACGCCCAAAGGATACAACCGCAATGTAAAGGTTCGATAAAGAAAACTTCAAGATTGCGGAAAGAATCACAGCCCGTTGCCCGACTGATGTTGATCCTTTCCCCCTCCAAAGAAGCAGGGTCCGGGCAAATCACATAGTACCCCAGTATATTGACACCCGATATATCGGATGGTATTATAGCGACTATCGCTATACCGACGCACGATATAAAGAGGTGATAATGAGCGCAACTCTCGACAAATACCTGCCCCTGACGGAAACCACGGCGTACATATTGCTGGCGCTCACCGAACCGCTTCACGGTTACGCTCTGATGCAAAAAGTGGAGGTGATGAGCCGCGGCACGGTGAAGATCGGACCCGGCACACTGTATGGCGCGTTCGCGCAACTCGAAAAGGAGGGGCTGATCCGAATGGTCAGCGAGGCGGATCGGCGGAAATCCTATGTGCTGACAGCGAAGGGAAGGTCGGCGCTTCAGGAACATATTCACAGGACCGAGATCCTTGTGGAGAACGGGCGCTCGATTTTGTAACACTCTCATGGAGGACGCAATGACCACGATAACAAAATTCAAATTGTTCTGGGCATGGCAGGATGAAAAGGAAGAACTCTGGCTGCACGAGATGGCAAAGCAGGGGCTTCATTTCCGGTCGGTGGGCGCTCCCGGCCTCTATAAATTCGAGGTCGGTCAACCTCGCAACGACTACTACCGCATGGATTTCATCACCGACCGCAAGGATTACCAGAACTACCTGCAACTCTTCAAGGATGCGGGTTGGGAACACCTCGGAGAAATGGGCGGCTGGCAATACTTCCGCACGCAGGCGGAGGGCAGCGCCATCCCGGAGATCTACACCGACAAGGATTCCAAGGCGCAGAAATATCAGCGGCTGATTGTCATCCTGATCGTTTTCCTGCCGATCTTCATGACGATCACCACCCGCCCGATCGATCCGGCCAGTCCGTTTGTAGACCTCTACTTCGCAGGGAAAATGATCGGCGCTTTCCTGATGATTCTTTACGTCGCTGCGATGATCAAGATCTTCCAGCGCATTCAGCAACTCAAAAGTAAATAGAAAACGGGCGGCTCAGTGAGCCGCCCGTCAATTTATTCCTCCCCCGCCAGCAACTTGATGCGCTCCCACGGTTTCAAGCCTTCGTCTTCCGCCAGCAAACTCTTGAGGTCGAACAACTCGTCGCGCAATGCGGCGGCGCGCTCGAACTCGAGATTCTTCGCCGCCTCCTTCATCTGCTTTTCCATCTCGTGGATGATCTGCTTCAGTTCGTTGCGGGGCAGGTCGCTTGGGGCGCGGGTCTTGTACTCGCCCTTCATCTCCGCCACAGCCTTCTGCGAGAACTCCTCGGTCAGGTCGTGGATCGCTTTGTGGATGCTGATCGGGATGATGCCGTTCTCTTCGTTGTATTTCACCTGCTTGGCGCGGCGGCGATTCGTTTCGTCAATGGCGCGCTTCATCGAGTCGGTCATCTTGTCGGCGTACATGATCACGCGTCCGTTGACGTGACGCGCCGCGCGTCCGATGGTCTGGATCAGGGCGGTCTCCGAACGCAGAAATCCCTCCTTGTCCGCATCCAGGATTCCCACCAGCGAGACTTCCGGCAGATCCAAGCCCTCGCGCAATAGGTTGATCCCAACCAGTACATCGAACACACCCAGGCGCAAATCGCGCAGGATGCCCACGCGCTCGAGCGTCTCCACTTCCGAGTGCAGGTAATGGACTTTCATCCCCAACTCCTGCAAATATTCGGATAAGTCCTCGGACATCCTCTTCGTCAACGTTGTGACCAAAACGCGCTCGCCTCTTTCCACCCTCTGCCTGATCTCTCCGATCAGATCGTCCACCTGCCCTTTGGTTGGTCTGACCTCCACTTCGGGGTCCACGAGTCCCGTCGGGCGGATGATCTGCTCGACGACCTGTTCCGCCTTGTTCATTTCATACGGACCGGGCGTGGCGGAGGTGTAGATCGTGCGTCCCATCACCTCTTCGAACTCATCGAACTTCAACGGGCGGTTGTCCAGCGCGCTCGGCAAACGGAAGCCGTACTCGACGAGCGTCTCCTTGCGAGAGCGGTCGCCGTTGTACATGCCGCGGATCTGCGGCACGGTCATGTGACTCTCGTCAATCACCAGCAGGTAGTCGCTCGGCAGGAAGTCAATCAACGTCCACGGATGCGTGCCGGGCGCGCGCTGGTCGAGATGACGGGAATAGTTCTCGATGCCCGAACAGTAGCCGACCTCCTTCAACATCTCCAGATCGTAGCGGGTGCGTTGTTCGATGCGCTGCGCCTCGAGATATTTGCCGGTCTCCTTGAAGAACTTCAGGCGTTCCTCCAACTCGGCTTCGATGTCGGCGATGGCGTCCTTCATTTTGTCGGCGGCAGTGAGATATTGCTTGGCGGGGTAGATCGCCGCCTCCTGCAACTCTTCGATTACCTCGCCGGTCAACGGGTTGAACTCCATGACCCGTTCTACCTCATCACCGAAGAACGCGATGCGGTAACCGCGCTTGTCCTCGTAGGCAGGGACGATTTCCAGCGTATCGCCGCGCACGCGGAACGTGCCGGAGCGCAGGTCCATGTCGTTGCGCTGGTATTGCGATTCGATCAACTGGCGCAGCAACGCGTTGCGGCGATACAACTCCCCTACCTTGAGAGTCACCGTCCCTCTGCCAAACTCCTCCGGCGAGCCCAAACCGTAGATGCAGGACACGGAGGCGACGATGATCACATCCCGCCGCGACATCAAGGCGGTGGTGGCGGCGAGGCGCAGGCGTTCGATCTCCTCGTTGATCTCGGTCTCTTTCTCGATATAGAGATCGTGACGCGGCACGTACGCCTCAGGTTGATAGTAATCGTAGTAGGAGACAAAGTACGAAACCGCGTTCCCCGGGAAGAATTCCTTGAACTCGGCGTAGAGTTGCGCGGCGAGCGTCTTGTTGTGCGCCATGACGAGCGCCGGCATCTGCACTTCCTGGATCACGGACGCGATGGTGAAGGTCTTGCCGGTGCCGGTCGCGCCAAGTAGGACCTGGTGTTTCATTCCCTGTCTCACACCGTTGACAAGGTCACGGATGGCTTCGGGCTGGTCGCCCATGGGCTGGAAGGGGGCTTGAAGTTTGAATTCCATGATTCACCTTGCATGAAACGTCCCGAAGGCTCGCCCTGAGCCCGTCGAAGGGTGTTTCGAATGACCGCGTTCCACCGCTTGAACCTTCGGGACGGTCTGCCTGCCTAAAACAGGAACGGGTGTTCTAGATTGTATCACATCGGGAATGTCACTGCGAACGCAGCGAAGCAGTCTCCTCATCTCGATAGGGGGATTGCTTCGGGGAAACCACCCTCGCAACGACAGATTCGCGTGAAGCGAAGTATCCATCAGAGTATAATCTCGCAAACCAATCCGGGAGATGTTCATGAAAACAGTATTGAACGTTATCGGCGTGTTACTCGTCCTCACGGGCGGAGTCTGGTTCCTGCAGGGAATCAACGTCCTGCCCGGCAGTTTTATGACCGGCGATCCGCAATGGGCAATCAACGGGGGCATCGCAATTGTGATCGGAGCCGGGCTTTTGTATTGGGCAAATCGTCAGAAGAGTCGGGATGGATGAGATCCGCATCGGCGACCGCGTGCAGATATTCCTCGACGCCGAAACGTGGGGAAGCGAAGGCTGGTTCGAGGGAACGGTCGTGCGGATCGAACCGTATTCCGCGCATCGCAGTTTCCATTGGGTGGAATTGGACGAGGCGGCTCAAGCCGCTCTGGGGAGGGAAGTAAAATTGATCTCGGTGCTGAACCCGAGGAACATCCGCAGGGCATGATCGGCACGGAATACGTGAGGTTGCAATGAACCCAAAGGATGGAATCAGGGGCATCAAAGACCGGGACAGGCAATCACAAAGGGCGACCACAAGAAGGAGTCGGCTTGCCGCTCATGCCGCCCATCCTGCGCCTCGACGAAGCGGAACGGACCGAGAGACAGTTGTTGAAGTGAGCGGTCCATCCTCTCTGCTCGAACAAGCCATCGAGGCGCGCGGCTCAGCCCGAAGAACTCTCTGACCGCCACGTCACCGATACCCGCGTGACCTTCACGCCGGGCAAGCGCTTCAAACAGGCGCTGAGCACGATCGAATTTCAAAAAGAGACCCTGAGCTAATGGCGGGAGGCTGGGAATACAAATGGAGGGGGTTGACTACCTTACACTTTGGTATTGGGACGCGGATTAACGCGGATGGACGCGGATTTTTGGAGGAAATGCCCGAAAAAGCGCGTTGAATCCGCGTTTTCTGCGTGCTTCGCGATCCGCGTCCCATTTTTAAGACTGTAAGGTAATCAGTGGAGGGGGTTTGTAATGTATTAAATTTGCTCAATGAGGGAATCTGTATGCTAAAATTTACAAATCACGCCCGATCAAAAGGGACAAGTATCATGCCACGTAAAGCAACGACAAAGACAAAATCGAAAAACGGGAACGGCGTCAACCTCGGCATCGAAGCGGAGTTGTGGCTGGCGGCGGATAAGTTGCGCGGCCACCTCGACGCGGCGGACTACAAGAGCGTGGTGTTGGGGTTGATCTTCTTGAAGTATGTATCAGATATGTTCGAGCAGGTGCGGGCACGGGTGGAGAAGGAAGCGGTGGATGATCCAGAGGATAGAGATGTCTATTTGGCGGAACGCGTGTTTTGGGTCCCGAAAGAGGCGAGATGGAAAGTCTTGCAGGATAACGCCAAGCAGGAGTCCATCGGCAATTTGATCGATAAGGCGATGGAGTCCATCGAGCGGGATAATACAACATTGAAAGGGATGCTGCCAGGCAATTACGGACGCGCCACGCTGGATAAGAGGCGGCTCGGGGATTTGGTGGACCTGGTCAGCAACAAGATCAATTTCGCGGACGAAGAGAGCCGTAAACAGGATACGCTCGGAAGGGTGTATGAATATTTCCTGTCGCAGTTTGCCAGCCAGGAGGGGCGCAAGGGCGGGGAGTTCTATACGCCGCGTTCGGTGGTTCGCGTGCTGGTGGAGATGCTCGCCCCGTATAAGGGACGTGTGTTCGACCCGTGCTGTGGGAGCGGCGGGATGTTCGTGCAGAGCGAGAAGTTCGTGGAAGCGCACGGCGGGAGGATCGGCGACCTGTCGGTGTATGGACAAGAATCGAACCCCAACACGTTCAAGCTGGCGAAGATGAACCTTGCCATCCGCGGCATCGAAGGGGACCTGGGCAAACAGCCCGCGGACTCGTTCCACAATGACCAGCACCCCGACCTGAAAGCGGATTACATCCTTGCCAACCCGCCGTTCAACATGAGCGATTGGGGCGGGGAGGGTTTGCGGGAGGACAAACGCTGGAAGTATGGCGCGCCGCCTGTAGGCAACGCCAACTTTGCGTGGGTGCAGCATTTCATCCATCACCTTTCGCCCAACGGCACGGCGGGATTTGTGCTGGCGAACGGGAGCATGTCGAGCAATACGTCGGGCGAAGGCGAGATCCGCAAAGCCATCATCGAAGATGATCTGGTGGATTGCATGGTCGCCCTGCCTGGACAGTTATTTTACAGTACACCAATCCCTGTGTGTTTGTGGTTCCTTTCGCGGAACAAGAAAAACCGAAACGGCAAGACGTTGTTCATTGACGCCCGCAAATTGGGAACATTGACCGACCGTGTCCATCGTGACCTTTCGGAGGAAGACATCGCCCAAATTGCGGATACCTACCACGCATGGCGAAAGTCTGGAACTATGATTAGAAATGATTCAATGACGGACTATGATTTGAAGGGCAAAGATCATAGTCCATCCGATAATCAGAAAAATCATAGTTCAGACTATGATGACGTTCCAGGGTTTTGTAAGTCCGTGACCATTGAGGAAATCCGTGCACAGGGATATGTGCTCACACCTGGGCGGTACGTGGGCGCGGCGGAATTAGAAGAAGACGATGAACCCTTCGATGAAAAGATGGCGCGCTTGACGAAGGAATTGGAAACGCAGTTTGAAGAGAGCGAGAAGTTAGAAAAAACAATAAAATCTAATTTGCGGAGACTCGAAATTGATGAGCCGAAGTAGTTGGAAAGAAGTTGAACTCGATTCAATTGCTGATGTTGTGTTGGGCGGAACACCATCGACAGCCATACCTGAATATTGGATACCTGAAATTGATTGGGTAACGGCAAAGGATATTTCAGAAACTACGACGGCAAAAATCCATAAAACCGAAAGAATGATTTCAAAACTAG
Source organism: Chloroflexi bacterium CFX6 (assembly GCA_030263595.1). Classification (GTDB taxonomy): domain Bacteria; phylum Chloroflexota; class Anaerolineae; order Anaerolineales; family Villigracilaceae; genus Defluviilinea. The sequence continues at coordinate 24,191 of SZPG01000003.1, read as the reverse complement.
GGCTTGAAAAAAGCCCTGCAAAGATATTGCCGTCTCTGACGACAGTTATCATTGCTCGCGGTGCAACTATGGGAAAGTGCCGCATGCTTGGGCGCGCAATGGCGCTCAAGCAAACATGCTACGGCATGATTGCAAGAGAAAAATATGCTGACCCTATTTTTCTTTATTATTATTTGAGTAACTTATATGATCATTTTCGAGCAATGGCACACGGAACAATCTTCGACACTGTTATCGGTTCAGGTCTTAGGGCATTAAAGATAAATTTACCGCCTCTCCCCGAACAACGCGCCATTGCGGGGATTCTCGGTGCGCTGGACGATAAGATCGAACTCAACCGTCGCATGAACCGCACGCTCGAGTCCATGGCGCGGGCGGTGTTTCGCCAGTGGTTTGTGGAGGATGAGGAGATTGGGGATTGGGAAATTGGTAAGTTGGGTGATGTTGCGGAAAACATAAGGCGAAGCGCAAATGCGGATGAAATTGAACCCGAAACACATTACATCGGTTTGGAACATATGCCACGCGGAAGTATTGCGCTTTCAGAATGGGGAAATGCAAGTGAACTGGCAAGTAACAAATTCATTTTCAAAGAGGGTGAATTTCTCTTTGGTAAGTTACGACCCTACTTTCACAAAGTTGGCATTGCTCCAATTGATGGTGTTTGCTCAACAGATATTTTGGTCATTGCTCCAAAGTCGCCAGAATGGTATGGCTTTGTTCTCGGTCACATTTCGAGTGTTGAATTGATCAATTACACAAATGCCGCTTCCACAGGAACGAAAATGCCAAGAACAAATTGGACAGATATTGCACATTATGAAGTGGTAATTCCGCCTATGAAGTTGGCTAAAGATTACAACGAGATATTTCTACCGATGGCACAACGTATTCGTGCAAACATAAAAGAATCGCGCACGCTGGCGAGTCTGCGGGATAGTCTGTTGCCGAGGTTGATGAGGGGGGAAGTGAGGGTGAAATGAATATGGAAGAGACCCTAAAGGTTTTCACCGTTAACCGTGGTCATGTCGGGCGAGGGAGTCTTGCTAATCAAGGCGCGCGTCAGTCAAGGAAACCTTTAGGGTCTGGTACCCGCGCGCGGGCGAGTCTGCGGGATAGTCTGCTGCCGAAGTTGATGAGGGGGGAAGTGAGGGTGAAATGAAAGAGACCCTGGTACGAGACCCTAAAGGTTTCTTTCGCGAACCCGCGCCATGTCTGGCAGGAGAGTCTTGCCAACTGAGACGAACGATAGCCAGGAAAACCTTTAGGGTCTAAACCTACGATGACAAGCCCATCCCCTTTACTCTACGACACGTATTACCATATCTACAATCGCGGCAACAACGGCGAGAATATCTTCGTCCGGGAACGCAATTACGAACATTTCATGAATTTGTACTTCAAGTACATTGACCCAATCGCCGAGACTTTCGCCTATTGCCTGTTGCGAAATCATTTCCATGTGTCGTTGAAGACAAAGACGGAGGAGGAAATTATAGAGACCCTAAAGGTTTCCACGGCAAACAAGAACCTTGTCGGGCAAAAGAGTGTCGCAAACCAAGGCGCAAGACAGGCAGGCAAACCTTTAGGGTCTGGGTACTTGTCAAAAAAATTCTCCGATTTCTTCAACGCCTACGCCAAATCCATCAACAAAGCCTATGGCAGAACGGGGAGCCTGTTCCAACATCCCTTCGGGCGCGTGCCCATCACCACCGACCGTCAATTCTGGAACGTGATCGCCTACATCCACCAGAATCCGCAGAAGCACAAGTTCGTGAAAGACTTTCGGGAGTGGAAATGGTCTTCGTATGGAATTCTCATCGCAGAGAAACCGACGAAACTCAAGCGCGATATTGTCCTTGATTGGTTTGGTGGAAGGGAGAATTATTTGGAACTGCACCAGCAATGGGTCTCCGATGCAGATGCGAAGTGGTTTGCAGAGGATGATTACGATTAACTGAAACCACAAACCCTAAAGGTTTCTTCGATAATCAATGACCATGGTTTGCAAAGTGTCTACCCGAAACGGGAACATGGTTAGTCAGGAAAACCTTTAGGGTTTCTACCAAAACCTTTAGGGTCTATAATCACAGTATGACCTTCACCGAATCCACCATCGAGCAAGCGACCATAGACTGGCTCCAGGAGCTGGGCTACGACTACGCCTTCGGTCCTGAGATCGCGTTCGATGGGGAGCATCCCGAACGCGAGGATTATCACGAAACGCTCCTGTTCAGTCGTTTGCGGGATGCCATTGCCCGCCTCAACCCCGACCTTCCGCCTGCCGCGCGCGAAGAAGCCTTTCGCAAGCTGACGCGGCTGGGCAAGCCCTCACTCCTGCTCAATAACCATGCCTTCCATCACATGCTGGTCAATGGCATTGAGGTTGATTATAAAAAAGACGGACGCACCGTCAGCGGGCGGGCATACGTGATGGATTTTGAAGACCCCGATAACAACGACTGGCTGGTGGTCAATCAATATACGGTATCTGAAACCCTAAAGGTCTCGGAGACCTTTAGGGTTTCCAACAGGCGACCCGATGTGGTGATCTTCGTCAACGGTCTGCCGCTGGCGGTCATCGAGCTCAAGAACGCCGCCGATGAAAAGGCGACGATCTGGTCGGCGTTCAATCAACTGCAAACCTACAAGAACGACATCCCTGCCCTGTTCCACTATAACGAACTGCTCATCATCTCCGATGGCTTGAATGCCCGCATCGGCTCGCTCACGGCGAACAAGGAATGGTTCCTGCCGTGGAAGACGGTCGAAGGGGAGACCCAGGCTCCAGCATCGCTGACCCAACTCGAAGTCCTGCTAAGAGGCGTCTTCGAGAAACGCCGCTTCCTTGATCTCATCCGCTACTTCATCGTCTTTGAACAGGAACGCGGCGCGCCCATGCTCAAGAAGATCGCAGGCTATCACCAGTTCCACGCGGTCAATTACGCGCTGGCGGAAACCATCCGCGCATCACGTTCTGTCGGGGCGGGTCTTGCGCCCGCCCTGGGCGAACTGAAAGGCGTGTACAAAGCGCAACCCATGAAAGGCGGCGAAAGGGGCGATCACCGCATCGGCGTCGTGTGGCATACACAAGGCGCGGGCAAGAGTCTCACCATGGCGTTCTACACGGGGCGGCTGGTGGCACATCCCGCCATGGAAAATCCCACCATCATCGTCATCACCGACCGCAACGACCTCGACGATCAACTCTTTGGCACCTTCTCGCGCTGTTCCGAAGTCCTGCGCCAAACGCCTGAACAAGCGTCAAGCCGTGAAGACTTGATCGAAAAACTCCAAGGGCGCATCGCGGGCGGCATCTTCTTTACGACCATTCAAAAGTTCATGCCTGTCGAAACCCTAAAGGTCTTCGAGACCTTTAGGGTTTTGTCCGATCGTCATAACATCGTCGTGATTGCAGATGAAGCCCATCGCAGTCAATACGACTTCATAGACGGCTACGCCCGTCACATGCGCGATTCACTGCCCAACGCTTCTTTCATCGGGTTTACTGGTACGCCCATCGAACACACGGATGCCAACACCCGAGCCGTGTTCGGCGATTACGTCAGCATCTACGACATCCAGCAGGCAGTCGAAGACGGCGCGACGGTCAAGATTTACTACGAAGGTCGGCTCGCCAAACTGGAACTGGACGAAAAAGAGAAGCCGAAGATTGATCCCGAATTCGACGAAGTCACCGAAGGCGAAGAACTCGAAAAGAAGGAAAAGCTCAAGACCAAATGGGCGGCGCTCGAAGCCATTGTGGGCACCGAGAAACGCATTGGCTTGGTTGCCCAGGATATTGTCCACCACTTCGAGAAACGCCTCGAAGCCATGGATGGCAAGGCGATGATCGTGTGCATGTCCCGGCGCATCTGTGTGGATTTATACAACGCCATTACCAAACTCCGCCCTGATTGGCACTCCGAGGATGACAAACAGGGCGTCATCAAGATCGTGATGACAGGCAACGCCGCCGATCCGTTGGAGTGGCAGGGACACGTGAGAACAAAAGCGCGCCGCGAAGAACTTGCCAAACGCTTCAAAGACCCTGACGATCCATTCAAGATTGTCATCGTCCGTGATATGTGGCTGACGGGTTTTGATGCCCCGCCGCTCCACACCATGTACATTGACAAACCCATGCAAGGGCATGGGCTGATGCAAGCGATTGCGCGCGTCAACCGTGTCTACAAAGACAAACCAGGCGGTTTGATCGTGGACTACCTTGGTCTTGCCTATCACTTGCAAAAGGCTTTGGCGGCATATACCGAAGCAGACCATCCTGCCGAAGTTCCCGATCAGGAACAAGCGGTCAATGAACTGCTCAAGCGCTATGAAGTTTGCAAAGGTCTGTTCCACCTGCCTGCGCCGCCGCCCAACCAATATTGCGTTTATGCAATACTGTGTGATGACGATAGCGTTTACATCGGTCAAACTGCTGATTTAATGAAGCGATGGCGTGAACATCAAATGGGAACAGCCGCAGAATGGACAAAGAAACACAAGCCAGTAAGAATTGCACACTATGAACCTGTAAAATCCCGCGAAGAAGCAGTGCGCCTTGAGCAAGAATGGAAAACAGGGTATGGAAGAAAACGAATAAAACGGCTTATTGAAAAAGGTGGGGCGCGGCAGGCAGGCGGCTTCGACTGGTCGAAATACTTCACTGGCACGGCGCAGGAAAAACTCAATGTGCTGCCACAAGCCATGGAACACATTCTCGAATTGGACGATGGCAAAAAACGCTATCTGGATGCAGTTCGCAATATGTCCCTTGCCTTTGCTTTGGCGGTTCCCGATGAACGAGCGATAGCCATTCGCGATGATGTTGGCTTCTTCCAAGCGGTTCGCTCTGCCCTCATCAAGTCCACGGTGGAAGGCGGCGATACCGCAGGCGATATGGAGCAAGCCATTCGGCAAATCCTGTCACGCGCCGTCTCTGCCGGCGATCAGGTCATTGATATTTTCGCCGCCGCTGGCTTGAAGAAACCTGAAATCTCCATCCTCTCCGAAGAGTTTCTGGCAGACGTGCGCGGTATGCCCCAAAAGAACCTTGCCATTGAACTGCTCCGTAAACTGCTCAACGACGAACTCAAATCGAGAATGAAGAAGAACGTTGTGCAATCTCGTTCCTTCACCGAAATGCTTGAACGCACGATCCGCTCCTACCAAAACCGCACGCTTGAGTCAGCGGAAGTCATTGCTGAACTGATCAAACTCGCCGAAGAAATGCGCGAGGCACAGAAGCGCGGCGAGAAACTCAACCTGACCGAAGACGAAATTGCCTTCTACGATGCGCTCGAAGTCAACGACAGCGCCGTCAAAGTGCTGGGTGATGAGACACTCAAGAACATTGCCCGGGAACTCGTTGAGACAGTCCGCAATAATACAACGATAGATTGGACAGTAAGAGAGGCCGTCCGCGCCAAGTTGCGTGTGATGGTGAAACGGATACTAAGGAAGTACGGCTATCCACCTGACAAGCAGGAGAAGGCAACCCAGACTGTCCTTGAACAGGCGGAGGTCATTGCCAGGGATTGGGCAGGATAGAATGCTCGAAGGTGAACAGTTTCTACATAAATGGTCGCTCCTCGTCGGATAAGACGCGTTTATGGCACGATTAAAACATGGGATAATCACAGCAGTGGATCACCCCGCCTTTATTCCCCTGCTCGAAAACGCCATCGCCTCCCGCGCCCATCTGTTCGATGAGCGTCACGAAACAGCCTTCCGCCTCTTCAATGGATTTTACGAAGGCTGCCCCGACCTTGTAATTGACGTGTACGGACGCACATTGGTCGTCCATGATTACGCGGAAGAACCAGACAAAAATACTGTCCGCGAAATCTCCGATTACGTGAGAACTGCACTAAACTGGCTGCGCGCAGGTATCGTCAAAACGCGCAGCGCCAAATCACAGGATGAAAAACGCGGGCGACTCCTCTTCGGCGACAAGCCCGATGCCAAGGTCAAGGAACACGGAGTCTGGTACGCCATCCACCTGACCATGCACCGCGACGCGAGTTTCTATCTCGACACGCGCAACCTGCGCAAATGGCTCGTCGAAAACGCGCGGGGCAGATCCGTGTTGAACGCCTTCGCTTACACAGGCAGCCTGGGCGTGGCGGCGATCGCGGGTGGGGCGAAACGCGTCGTTCAAATAGATCGCAACCGCCGGTTCCTCAACCTCGCCAAAACGTCCTGCACCCTCAACGGTTTCCCCATTCACAAACAGGATTTCATCGCGCAGGATTTCTTCCCGGCAATCGGCAGGCTCAAACGATCCGGGGAAACGTTCGATTGCGTCATCCTCGACCCGCCTTTCTTCTCCATCACATCCAAAGGCAAAGTGGATCAGGTCAACGAAAGCGCGCGGCTCATTAACAAGGCGCGCCCGCTGATCAACGATGGAGGCTGGCTGATCGCGATCAACAACGCCTTGTACGTCAGCGGGAGAGAATACATAAAAACGCTGGAAGAGTTATGTGAAGATGGATATTTGAGAATTAGAGAATTGATCCCCGTTCCCGAAGAATTCATTGGATACAACGTAACTGGCAAACCGGTTACCGATCCATACCCGTTCAATCATTCGACCAAGATCGCAGTGTTGGAGGTGAAGAGGAAATAAGCGCATTACAAGTGAAATTCCCGGCGCTCCTGGCGCCGCCCATCATGCCCCCTGCTTTGAGCGGGACATTTTTATTCCATTGACCTTGCGAGGAGTGTAACTTCATCTCCCTTCGTACTCTTTTCCCATTGAGATTCCGTTGGAGTGGTTGTATAGTCGAAACGAATTAAGATAAAATCAGTCCGAATTAGGGAGGGTCGAACGGTTTGCCTGGTTACAACAAGACCCTCCTGAGCGCGAAAGGATATATCAAAAAACCTTCAACATCGGTGCAACGGTGATAGTCGAACTCGAAAACCTGCTTGCTTTCCTTACCCAGATCGTCTTCCTATTCGTGGCTGGCAGCACACTGGTCAACTGGCTGGTATTTCGCAACCTTGCCCGCTTCGATATTGCGCTGATCTTCCTTCCACTTGCCCTTGCCATTCTCGCGCAGAACCTGCTAAGGCTGTTTCCAGGATGGGAAACTTTGCTTGCGCCGGTCTTTTTCCTTGCGCTTCTTTCCCATCCTCACCTGCTCCTGCGCGTCGCGCAATATTTCCGCCCGGTTCCCGTCGTCGTGCGGCGGGCGTCGCTCGTCAGCCTACTCCTGATCGTTGCTTCCCTCCCGCTGGCTGAAACCGCGCCGCTGGCGGTCTTCACTCCCGCCATCGGATACTTCATGGTCGTCGAAACGTACGCGGGGGTTCTCTTCGTACGGGGTGCGATGAAATTGGGCGGCGTGGCTCGCAGGCGGCTGCGGCTTGCCTCCCTGGGCGCGGGCTTGCTGGCTCTGGTATTCACGCTGTCGCTCGGCATGGTTCTATACAGCGCGGGGAACGAACCCTCCCTCACAACCCGAACGATCGTCAATTCATCCATCCAGGTCATCGCCATGCTCTCCGGCTTGTGTTACTACTTCGGCTTTTCCCCGCCGCGCTGGTTGAGACGTTCCTGGCAATTGCGGGAACTGCATCGCTTCCTGCAACAGGCTTCGAAGCGGAAGGAGTACAGCCGCCGCGCGGTCTTCGAGGAACTCGCAAACGGCGCGGCGCGAACCGTCGGCGCGGCGGCGGTCGTTGTGGCGATTTGGGATGCCGAAAGGGAACGCCTCAACATCGAACTGCCGGGCGATCCGCCCCCGCAGGTCGAAGATATCGAAACCGAATTGCAGGTCAACGGCTGGGACTGGCGCGAAGGGGAGGCGCGCATCGAGCGGCTGCCGGGCAGGATCGGGATGAGTATGAATCGCTGGGCTGAACGCCTCGGCGCGCGGACCTTGATCCTCATCCCCGTCAAAGGCTCGATCCAACCCTGGGGCGCGTTGATCGCCGCCCTGCGACATACCCCGTTGTTCGCACAGGACGATCTCGACCTGCTTTCCCTGCTGGCTGAGCAATCCGCCAATTCGCTCGATCTTGCCGCGCTTTTGTCCGAACTGCGCGAAGCGAACCTGTCCCTCGAAAAGGAAGTCGCCGAACGCAAACAGGCGGAGGAAACATTTCGCGGCTTGCTCGAATCCGCCCCGGATGCGATCGTGGTCGTGGACACGCGGGGCGTCGTCCAACTGGTCAACTCGCAAACGGAGAAAATGTTCGGCTACGACCGGGCGGAGATCGTGGGGCAGCCGGTCGAGGTCCTCGCGCCGAGGCGTTTTCGAAAATCCCATGCCAGGCACCGCGAGGGTTACATGGTCGAACATCCCGCGCGCCCGATGGGCATCGGGCTGGACTTGTTCGGCTTGCGAAAGAACGGAAGCGAATTTCCCGTCGAGATCAGCCTCAGCCCCATGAAGACAGAGGAGGGCTTGCTGATCAGCGCCGCCATCCGCGACGTGACGCAGCGCAAACTCATCGAAGCCGACGTGCAAAAACTGAACGAAGACCTGCATCAACGCGCCGCTCAACTCGAAGCCGCAAACAGGGAACTCGAATCGTTCAGTTACTCCGTCTCGCACGACCTGCGCGCCCCCCTGCGCGGCATTGACGGCTTCAGCATGGCGCTGCTGGAGGATTACGGCGACCAACTGCCTCCCGAAGCGCGGGATTACCTGAACCGCGTGCGCGGCGCAGCGCAGCGCATGGCGGAATTGATTGACGACCTGTTGAACCTCTCGCGCTTGACGCGCGCAAAACTGCAACCCCGTTTCATCAACCTCAGCCAAATGGTCGGCGAGATCACCGACGCCCTGCGCGAACGCCAACCGCAGCGACAGGTCGAATTTGCGATCATGCCGAACCTGATGGCGGAAGCGGACCCGAACCTCATGCGCATCGCATTGGAGAATTTGCTGAACAACGCCTGGAAGTTCACCTCCAAACGCGAACGCGCCGTCATCGAATTCGGGCAGAAAAGCCGGGCAAGGGAACGCACCTTCTTCGTGCGCGACAACGGCGCCGGGTTCGACATGGCGTACGCCGACAAACTGTTCGGCGTCTTTCAACGCCTGCATTCGGAGAACGATTTCCCCGGCACCGGCGTGGGACTGGCAACCGTGCAGCGCATCATCAAGATCCACGGCGGGCGCGTCTGGGCGGAAGCCGCGGAAGACGAAGGGGCGACCTTTTACTTTACCCTGAATGGAGAACAAAATGAATGACAGACCGATCCTGCTGGTGGAGGACAACCCGGACGACGAAGCGCTGACCCTCCGCGCGCTCAGGAAGAACAACATCGCAAACGCCATGTCCGTTGTGCGCGACGGCGCGGAGGCGCTCGATTTTCTGTTCTGCGCGGGCGCCTACGCCAGCCGCGACCCGCGTGAAATGCCGCAGGTCGTTCTATTGGATTTGAAACTTCCAAAAGTGGACGGGCTGGAGGTGTTGCGCCGCATCCGCGCGGACGAGCGGACCCGCCTCCTGCCCGTTGTGATCCTCACCTCCTCCCGGGAAGAACAGGACCTGCTCCAAAGTTACAGCCTGGGAGCGAATTCATACGTCCGCAAACCTGTGGATTTCAATCAATTTGTGGAGGCGGTCCGACAACTCGGCTTATACTGGCTGGTCTTGAACGAAGCGCCTCCGCGATAAGGTCTATTTGATGACAAAACCATTGCGTCTTTTACTCGTCGAGGATTCGGAAGATGACGCCCGATTGATACTCCGTGAACTCCAAAAGGTCGGCTACGAAGTCGCCTGGAACCGCGTCGAAACCCAATCCGCGTTGAAACGAACCCTGACCGAACAAGCGTGGGACCTGATCGTCTGCGATTTCTCCCTGCCGCAATTCAACGCCCTGGACGCGCTGAAAATCCTGAAAGAAAGCGGCATGGACCTTCCCTTCATCATCGTCTCCGGCACCATCGGCGAAGAAACGGCGGTGACAGCGTTGAAAGCCGGCGCGCACGACTTTTTGATAAAAGGCAACTACGCCAGGCTCGGTCCCGCCATCGAACGCGAACTGCGCGAGGCCGAATCGCGGCGCGAGCGCCGCCAGGCGATCGAGACGTTGCGCGAGAAGGAAAGATTGTTATCCGAGGCGCAGCGCATCGGTCACATCGGCAGTTGGAACTGGGACCTCGCCGCCGACACCCTGCAATTCTCCGACGAGATGTACCGCCTGCTCGACGTATCGCCGCACGAATTCCAGCACAACAGCGATGCGCTTTTGGATCTGATCCACCCCGAAGACCGCCCCGTAATGGAAAACTGGGTGGACGAATTGAGAGCCGGGGGACAGGTCAACGAAATGGATTTCCGCATCCCCCTCAAGGACGGCGGGCTGCGTTACCTTCACGGCTCCGGCGCATTCCTGCGCGACGCATCGGGTAACCCTGTCCGCTTTATCGGCACGGCGCAGGACGTCACCGAACGCAAACTGGCGGAGGTGCAGATCAACAAGCAGATCAACCGTCTCCTCGCATTGAGAAGAATTGACGAAGCGATCACGTCCAGTTTCGACCTGCGCCTCATCCTGAACGCATTGCTCACGCAGGCGCTCGAACAGTTACAGGTGGACGCGGCTGACGTTCTCCTCCTCAACGAGGACCTGTACACGTTGGACCATTTCACCGGGCAGGGCTTTCTCACGAGTTCGATGGAAAACATGCAGCTCCCCTTGAACAACAGTTACACCGGGCGCGCCGTTCTGGAACGCCGCCTCGTCCAGATCGCGGATCTGAAGGCTTACCCCCTTCTCGACCGGAAGACGCCCGGCGAGGAGTTCGTGTGCTATTACGGCATCCCGCTGATCAACAAAGGGAAGGTCAACGGCGTGCTGGAGATCTTCCATCGCGCCCCGCTCCAACCCGACAAGGAATGGATGAGTTTCTTCGAGACGCTGGCGGGACAGGCGGCGATAGCCATTGACAACGCCGCCCTCTTCCAGAAACTGCAACGCTCCAACCTCGAGCTGGGTCTGGCTTATAACGCGACCATCGAAGGCTGGTCGCGCGCCCTCGATCTGCGCGACAGGGAAACCGAAGGTCACACCCAGCGCGTGACCGAGATGACGCTCAAACTCGCGCGCTACATGGGGATACCCGAAGAACAACTCGTTCACATCCATCGGGGCGTGCTGCTGCACGACATCGGGAAGATGGGCGTGCCGGACGGCATCCTGCTGAAACCCGGTCCGCTCACCGAGGAGGAATGGGAGATCATGCGCCGGCATCCCCAACTGGCGTACGACTGGCTTGCCCCGATCTCCTTCCTGCAACAATCGCTCGAAATCCCATACTGCCATCACGAAAAATGGGACGGCACGGGGTATCCGCGCGGGCTGAAGGGGGAGGAGATTCCGCTTTCGGCGCGCATCTTTGCCGTGGCGGACGTGTGGGACGCGCTCACGAACGACCGTCCCTACCGCAAGGCATGGTCGAGAGAGGAAGCGCTCGAATACATCCGCGAAAACGGAGGCAGGCATTTCGACCCCCAGGTTGTGGAAGCCTTTCTCGAACGCATCGTCGAGACGGATTTGTAACGCGAATCCGTTTCGCGATGCGCCGCGCTCAAAACAACGCCCCCTGCTCGAACCCGCCCACATCCGCCTCATTCCACGGCAACGGCGGAACCTTCGCATCCTTCGCCGCGCGCTGATGCAGGTCCCTGCAAAGTCGGGGCGCGATCACGTTATCGGGCGAGTGGCAGAACACGTACGCGTCCGCGCCGTCCTTCATCTGCGACGCAAGATAACTCCCCCATTCATCGAGAAACGGACGATTGATTTCCGGGTCGGGATGACCGATGTAACGGACGAAGACGAAATCGGACGTGCGCTTCGGGACTACGGGGAGGTCTGGTTTGCCCTCCCGGGCCTCGAGCAAAGTCTGATACACGGATCCTGTCAAGAGCGCGTCCCCGGACAGACTCCGTATCGGACGCGTGTCAATCGTCACGCGCGCCATGTCATGCTCCGCGAGCAATTCATCGAGCGCCTCGTCGTGCGGCGGATCGAACCAATCCAAATGACGCACTTCGACCGCGAGGCGCGCGTCGGAAACCCAGGCGGAGAGAAAGGCTGATAGGTCGCCGATCAACTTCGGGGAGAATCGAGGCGGAAGTTGCAGGAACATCGGACCAAGCCGTTTGCCGAGTCCCCTCATCGCATCCACGAACGCGCGCGCTTTGTCAATGTGATCCGTCAGTCTCCCTTCGTGGCTGATCGTCTTCGGAATCTTCGGGCAGAAGCGAAACGACTCGGGCGTATCCGCAACCCAATCCTCGATGGTCTTTTTCGCAGGGACGGCGTAGAAGGTGGTGTTGCCTTCGATGGTCGTCAGGCGGCGCGCGTACTCGCGCAGAAAATCCGAGGGCTTCGTTCCCCTGGGATAGAAATTCCCCACCCATCCCTTGAACGACCATACAGGACAGCCGACGTACAGCGTCATGCAAGTATTATATAATATACAAGCGCCGTCCCGAAGGATCATTGTGAGTATTTCGAGGTTGGACGGCAACCTTCGGGACGTTTTTTCCAATTACCGATAAAGTCGGATGTCTTTGGAGGAATGATCGGGCGCCCTTTGAGCGAAGATGAAAAAACTGATACTGGCAATTGATTTCATCGAAGACTTTATGCGCTGGTCGAGGAAGCGCGCCGACATCCGGGCGGTGGCTTTGGTCGGTTCGTACGCCCGGGGCGAAGCGACGGATTCGTCCGACGTGGATCTGGTCATCATCGCGAACGATCCGCAGAAATACCTGACCAACACGGAATGGCTGAGGGTGTTCGGGGTCGTCATTACGCAGAAGGTGGAGGAGTACGGGAAACTCACCTCGCTCCGTGTGTGGTACGAAAGCGGACTGGAGATCGAGTATGGGTTTACGACCCGCGCATGGGCGCAAACCCCGCTCGACGAGGGGACGAAACGGGTCGTTGACGACGGCATGAGGGTGTTGTTCGAAAAAGAGACCCTGCTCAGCCCGCACGAGACGCCGGCGCGTTCGTCGTCGCGGCGATTTGCTTCGTGATCCCGATGTTATACTTCCGCCCATGAGCGATTGCAGCGGCGCATTGCATCCGCAAGCCAGGGAGGGACTCCGCCTGTTCAACGCGGGGGAATATTTCGAGGCGCACGAAGCGTTGGAGGATGCCTGGAACGCCGAGACGGGCGAGGCGAAAAATCTGTACCGGGGAGTCTTGCAGATCGCGGTCGCATACCTCCACATCACACGCGGGAACTATAACGGCGCGGTCAAGGTCTATGAGCGGAGCAAAAAATGGCTGAACGAACTGCCCGGCGTATGCAAGGGAATTGACGTAGGCAAACTGCGAAGGGACGCGGAGGCGATCGTGCAGGAGGTTCGACGCCTCGGCAGGGAAAGGATCAATGAATTCGATCCATCCCTGTTGAAACCTGTGATATGGGAGGAGGGAAAGAAGGCATACATCTGCGACCGTTGCGGAAGCGAGATGGTCGAGAGGAATTGCAAGGTCGCCTGTCCCAACTGCGGCAACCGCTTCGATTGCTCGGATTTGAACATTTACTTTGATTGATTGTCGCAGGGCAGGATGACATCTTTCGAAACCGCTTCGCCATTCAGGAGGGCATTCCGCCCTACAGTATCAGTACTTCACCGTTCGAAACGTTTGTATGCTTTGCTCGAAGATGGGGAGATTGTCGAAGAACTCGTTGATCTGCGCCACGTATTCCACGTACCAGACCGTGCTGCCGTCCCGGATCACGTACACGAGGTCGTTGAAATCAATGTTGTTGATGCGCACCTCGACCACGATCCGCCTCGCTTCGACCGTGTTCACGAACACCGTGCGGCGATCCGCCATCCTTGCCTGATACGGGAGGCTGGGAAATTTGGCGTCCAGGAATTCATCCAGCGAATCGCCGGTCATCAGGTCGTAGGACACGCCGACCAGCATGTTGTAGGCGGAGGATTTGCTCGGTATCTCGGTGATCAACAGGTCCGGCACGGCAAAACCGGCTGTGGTGTTGACCGTCCTTTTATCGGCAAGCCTGAAGCTGGACGGCAGCCAGATCTCGACCAGCGCGGTCTTGTATTGCTTCCAGCCTGCGGGGATCAGTTGCTCGTAGGGAATGGGCGTCGGCGTGAGAGTGGGAGAAACGATCGGCGAGACAGCCAGCATGGGGGTCACGGTCGGCGCGGGCGTTGACGTTGGCGCCGGCGCGGAATCGACCGGGTTCGAATTCCTCAACACAAACCAGCCGCCGACACAAGCGATCAAGAGCAATATCCCCGCCATGCCCGCCAGGATGCCGATCTGCATCCTTGTCATTCCGAAAACCTTTTGTTCTTCGCTCATTCGTTGTCCTCTGCCGCCATGATTATTTACGAGGGAATCTTACCCTCACTCCCCGCAGGTGAAGCGTTATAACTTCATTTCTGAATCAGGATCGCCCGCGCGGGCGCGCCGTCGGAACCGGCGATCTTGAGCGGCAGGCAATACAGGTCGTAGAAGCCGCGCACCACTTGTGAAAGATTCAACCCCTCCACGATGACCACTCCCGCTTCGAGCAAGATCCTGTGCGTCGGCGCGGAGTCGCCGTACGGCGCGACGGACAGGTAATCCACGCCCACGAGTTGGACGCCGCGCTCCACCAGCCATCCCGCCCCGTCCTCCGTGATGGCGACGAAATCGGTCTGGAACTCCTTTTCGCCCTTCGCCCAAAGATGGGAGTTGCTCGTCCCGAACAGGATACGCTTCATATCGGAAGTGATCTCGGAACGATCCAACACCTCGGCTGTGATCGCGTCTATCCCGTCCGGTAACTGCATCACGTAACAGGGACCGGTCAACACCTCGAGCGGAAGTCCCTCCACCGTGCGCCCGTCGTTGAGGAAATGATGCGGCGCGTCCACGTGCGTGCCGAGGTGGACGCTGGAACCGATGCGCGTCACGTTGGCGTGCGCGCCCTTCTCCATGGATTCGAATTGTTCGAGTTCGAGTCCCGGGTCGCCGGGCCAGGTTGGGAGGTCGGGGGAGATCGTCAGGGATATGTCGTGGATGGTCATGGGAGGCTCCTTGAATTATGTACCGCGACATTCATGTCGCCTGGCTTTTGCGACATGAATGTCGCGGTACAGGCGGGTCACGGTCTCGGCGTATGGATCAGAGGCGGGATGGACATCGGCGTGAGCGTCGGGGTGATGGTCGGGGTTGGGGTCGGGATGAACGGCATCCATCCGCTGTAGTAAAAATATTCCTGCAAAAAGCCTGCTCGTTCCTCTGCGTTCATTATACGCGGACGCGAGTAATCTTCAAGCAGGGCTGTAATCAATTCGATACTGACAAGTTTCCCGTCATAGACCGCGTAACGGTCGAAGAACAGGCGGCGGATGCCGGGCGGCATCCAATCCTGGTCGCCCATCTGGTCGAAGAACAGGTTGCCGAGACCGTAATGGATGAACGCGTCGTTGTAAAACTCCATCGTTTGCGCGTAATGCGCCTGGCTGCCGCTGACGATGGACGCGCCCGCATCAGCCATCGAACGGAAATCGCTGCGCTGTTCGGGCGCCGGGTTGTAGTCGTAACTTTCGTTCCACTGGAAGGTGGAGACCACCACGTACCCCTGCGATTTCAACTCCGCGATCTTCTGTTGAAGATACGGGAAGTCGCACGGCGCGGCGCCGGGCTGGTAATCGGTTGCGGTGGGGAAACGATTCACGTCGGGTTTGTTGCAGCCGATGAACGCGATCTTGCTGCCGTTCACTTCGAACAGGGCGGGTTTGAGCGAATCCTGCAAGTCGCGCCCGCCGCCGAAATAGGGGAGGTTGTGCGCGTTATAAATATCCAGCGTTTCGTACATCGCAAACGGCCCGTAATCCGCGAAGTGATTGCCGGTCAATTCGATCACGTCCGCGCCGATGTCGGTCAACAAGTCCATGTATTTCGGGTCGCTGCAAAAGACGAGCGGACCCGAGGCGTCCGGTTTCGGAGGCGGGCATCCCGTAAAGAATGGTATCTCGTTGCTGACGTGCATGATGTCCGCTTCACGGAACACGTCGCGCATCTTTTCGCCGGGATACGCCGGACCCTTGAGTTCCATGGTCACTGCGGTGGCGCGCACCAATGCAGTGACGCCGGTCATGACGATGGTTGTGAGTTTGGAGGGATCGTAATTCGAGGATTGGAGGTTGGAGAATTGGGGGCTTGTCCTGAGCGAAGCCGAAGGAACGCCCGATGGCTGAAGCGTGAAATCAACCACCAGGGGATATTTCGTAACGTCGAAGTTTTTGCGGATCGGCGATTGACCGTCAATCGTCAGCGCTTTCCATTTCGGTTCGAGGGATTCGAAAGGGATGATCGCCCAGGCGGACTCGCTCCACGCGGTATCGAGCAGACGATCCTCGTCCACGCTGCGCGCGGACCCGGAGGCTGGTTCGCCCCAAATCGCCTCGAACGCCCTCAGCGTGGATTCTGTCATGAGTAACGGAGGCAGGCTGGAGGGCGCGTGAGGCGTCTCTCCAGCCCACGCAGCGCGCAATTCGTCGAGCGTCACACCGTCCCTCACCGTCGGAAACGGCGCGACCAGCGCGTAGACCCACTGGAAGCGAATCCCATCTTCGTCGCCGGGTTTCGAAACGTCGAGCGTCAGGCTGGCGTTGAAGGGGATGTCCAGACCCTGCACCCGAGCGCGTAAAACGTCAGGGACGGAATCGGAAAAAAGCACGCCCGTGAATGCCGGCGCGTAGATGGGAAATTGCGTGGGGGTGGAGGTCGGGGAGGGCGGGGCGGTCGTTGCGACCGGTTGCTGCGCGGATGTGGTTTGCGGCGCGCAGGAGGAAAGGCTCCATGCAAGCGCGCAGACGACGGCGAAGATACGGCTCGAATATTTGAGAGGCATAACGTGTGTTTTCACTACTTGAGTATTCGTTTGGAGATCGTGAATCGTTCGAGCGCCTCTTCGTCAATCGTAACGCCGAGACCGGGCGCTGTCGGAACGGTGATCGTGCTGTCGCCGTTCAGGGCGAAGCGTTCGTTCGTGATGTCGCGATGATAGTAACGATCGGAGGCGGAAATATCGCCCGGCAAAACAAAGCCCGGTAAAGACGCAATGGCAAGGTTCGAAGCGCGCCCAACGCCGGTTTCCAACATCCCACCGCACCAGACCGGCACGCCTCGTTCGCGGCAATACGCGTGGATGAGGATCCCCTGGCCCAGTCCGCCCACGCGCGCAGGCTTGACGTTGATGTTGCGGCAGGCTTCCATTTCGAGCGCGTAACGCGCGTGACGCGGCGAAAGGATGCTTTCATCGAGGCATATCGCAGTCTTGAAGCGCGCCTGTAATTTGCGATGATCCCAGATGTCGTCCTCGAACAACGGCTGTTCGATGAGCAGCAGGTTCAAATCATCGAGCGGATCGAGCGCGCCGGCGGTCTCCAGCGTATACGCGGAGTTCGCGTCCACTTGCAGGCGCAGGTCGGGATATTTTTTTCGGACGGCGGTCGTCTCCTCGACTTCGCGCCCCGGCTTGATCTTGATCTTGACGCGGCGGTAGCCCTGCTCGAGATAAGCCTCGACGGTTCGCATCAACGCCGCGGCTGATTCCTGGATCCCAACCGAGACGCCCACCTCGACCTTATCCCGCTCTCCGCCTAACATTTCCTTCAACGACTTCCCCTCGCGCTTGCCGAGCAGGTCCCAGATCGCCATCTCCACGCCCGCCTTGGCGAGGCGATGCCCGCGGATGCGCTCCACGTGTTTTTGGAAATCGAGCGCGTCGGCAATATCCCTGCCAAGAATGAGCGGCGCGATGAAATCCTCGAGGATGTGCCAGGCGGTGCCGGTCGTTTCATAGTTGTACCCCGGCTCGCGCGAAGCGACGCATTCCCCGTACCCGGTCGAGCCTTCGGATTGCAGGGTAACGAGGAGGCATTCGCGATCCGTCTCGCGCCCGAACGAGGTCTCGAACGGCGCGACGAGCGGCATGGAGAGGTGACGGAGGGTGAGGGAGTCGAGTTTCATGGAGAGGATTGTAATCCATTCGCAGGCCGATGGACATTAGCCGCACTGTTCGCCTGGTGTGAGGTGTGTTACACCGATCGCACGAATGCCTCACTGGGAATCAACTGATCCAGTTGCGACACTGCGAAGCGTGTCGCGCTACAGAACCTTAGCGATTGGGATGATTCCCATCTCGCAGTATAATCAGGGTGTAAGTCCGAACCGACGTTGTACAAAGAAAATTGGATGGAGCCATGCAAATATCCTTTTCACTCCCTGAAAGCCAGTTTGTAACCGAGTCGCTCGAAGAAGTGACCCGAAAAATCCGTACGTTTGCAGCGTTGGGACTGTATCAGGCAGGCGAGGTCTCCATCGGCGCGGCAAGCGAGTTGGCAGGGTTGGATCGGTATGAATTTTTGGGGTTCTGCAAACGTGAAGGTGTTGTTTTGCGAACGCAAACACCGGAGGAACTGGAAGAGGACGTCAAAAAATTCGGCGTGGGGGAATGATCCATGCTCATCGTTGCAGATAGCTCCGCTTTGATTGCGCTCGCAGTTTGCGAAGGATTGGATTTAATCTTGCAGGTTTATGATGATCTCAGGATACCCAAGGCGGTCTATTCGGAAATTGTCCTGCCCGGGAAACCACACTCGAACGCGCTGGGTTCGTTTCTGGCTGAACGGGTTGTGGAGGTGGATGTAAGTCGGTGGGTGGTTACAGCTGGCGGTCTTGGGCGCGGAGAGGTTGAAGCCATGGCTCTTTACAAACAACTCTCGGCAGATGCCTTGTTGATTGACGATCGTCGCGCTAGACTCATCGCTGAACACAACCAAATCCAATGTATCGGCGCGCTTGGGTTGCTTCTTGCCGCGAAGCAACGAGGAAAAATAAGCGTCGTTGCGCCGTATGTTCGCAAACTCCGTCAGTCAACCATATTCTACGGGGATGACTTGCTCGACAAAGCGCTGAAACTTGCCGGGGAATAGCAGGCACGCAGATAAACAAGTATTACGGAGTTTATCCCACAACAGGCGGGCTGGGATCACTACTCCTACGCGCGAAATAATCCTGTACGATTTACTGACTGATGTTACGCAATGATACCCGTAACGCGAGACTGCGTAGCGTCTCGCTTTTCAGGCGTTTCTTGTGTTCCCTTATTCCTCCCCCTCCGCTTCCCCCTCCTCCTCCATCTTCAAACCTCGCAACGCCTCGTCCACGCTGGTGGCGGCGTCGCGCCGCATGCCCGCCGCAGGCGTCCCGCAATAGGGACAGATGTTCCACGACAGTTCCATCAGCCGGTTGCAGTTCTCGCAGTTCTTCTTCAACTTGGTATGACAGTTCGGGCAGACCTGCCAGTCGTCCTTGACGCGGCGTTCGCAGCCGGGACAAAGCGGGAGGTCCTCCAACGCCTGGAGCAACGCCTCCTCTTCGAGCGTCTTCTGGTAATCCTCTTCGAGGGTCCGCGGGGGACGCAGGATGAGATAGACCAAAATGCCGGGCAGGCTCAACACAGCGACCAGCAGCGTCGCGAGCGTTTGCACAAGCGGATCGCGGGCGCGCGTACGGATGTCGCGATACGTCCACACGATGAGCGAGACCCACAGCGCGGCAAGAAACGCGCCGCCGAAGCCGGTCAATACGAGAAGCAGGTTGCTGACGAAGGTGGGGTCGAGGGTCATGGAGGTATTTTATCTCATTCTGGCTTGGCAGGTTGCGACTTGAAAGTCGCGTTACGTTGTTTTCGTAACGCATCCTGGGCAAATCGGCGAAGGCGAAATAAATTTCGCGCTACGGGGTGGTGTGATGGAAGAACCAATCGCCTTCTCCCTGCGAGGCGTAGGAGTTCGCGCCGATCACTTCGTAGAACGTGATGCCGGGATGCAGGGGGATCGGTATCCCGGCGGTCGTGGTCAGCAGGAGGGGTTGGTCCTTTGACAGGCGGTTCCACTTTGCGGGAAAACCCATCCCATCGCGAAAGACGTATGCCTCGCCCGAGCCGGTCAGGTCAATGTGATAAACCTCGTCGTCCTCCTGGAACGGGTTGGCGAATTCGTGATACGCAAACAGCACGACCACGTTCGAGGCGTGGACGTGGAGTCCCGTGACGTTGTCCTGCAAGGGCGCGTACGATTCCTCCCTGCCGTTGTGCTTGTCGCTCTTTTCCTGATAGCGCACGTATTCCTGGGAATCGGGGATGTATTCCCAATAGTTATATGAATAGTCGGAGAAATAGGTATAGACCCGCCTCCCCTCCACGCCCGCAAAGGCGGGAACTTCGTCGCTGAAATTTTCGCGCAGGTGGGGCGGGTCGTCCGGCAGGTCGTTCTTCAGCACGCATTCGCCCCACAACACGGTGTTGAAATAGTTGTTGTTATATGCCTCGATATCGCGAGTTGACATCAACCGGTAGGGCGGACAGGAGCCGGAAGTCGGCACGACGAGGAACTCCGCGATGTCCGTCGTTTTGAAATAATCCAGCACGCGTTTGTCCGCAAACTTGAAGACGAGGAACGCCTGGTACATGCGCGCGATGTGCTCGTCGAAGAACCTGCCCGAACGGACGGGTCCCACCCATTCGGAGTCGTTGCCGTAGAAGATGGCGATGAAACGCGTCAGACCGCCTTCGATGTAGTATTCGAAGACCTGGTCGGCGAGCGTCAATCCCGATTGTGGGCGGACGTAACGCGGAAAGTTCGCGACCTTGATCGCCATGGGTCTGCGTTCGAGCAATGAGGGGTCGGCTTGTGGAAGCCCGGTCAACGGGTTGAAGACGGGCGGGACGGTCGCTGTTGGGGAGAGGACAATCGCCGTTTGGGTCGGCGTGCCGGTTGGGACGGAGGTTGGCAGGGAGATCGTCGGCAGGGACAAGGGCGTCGGCGCCGCGTCAACATAAAGTGAGTCCGAGGCGTTTTCCGATCCAGGTTGAAAGGGAGTTGGGGAGGGTATTCCGATGGCGGAAACGTTGTCCGCATTCGAGGCGCATCCCGAAAGAAGGATGGAGACGCAGACCAGCGCCGTGAGGGTCAATCGCATGGGTGAATTGTACAACAATCGAGCGGGCGGGGCAAACCGCGCGCTCGAGTCTGCGAAGCGCCGACACGCGAAACAGTCCTATAGGATAAAATTGCGCCTGCATGTTCATCTTCGTCACGGTCGGCATTCTGCTTTTTACGGCTCTGGTCCTGCTGATCCTGCGGTTCGTCGCGCCGGATTTCCGCTTTACGTGGCTGACGGCTGCGGGCGGCGCGTTGACCGCCTGGATCAGCGTGTTCGTCTGGCAGGCGAATTTGCCCGCCATCACGCAACTCCCCCTCTGGCAGCCCGAAACCATTTTCAGACAGTCGCCGCTGTTCATTACGGATGGAACCGCCTGGGCGTTCGCGCTCAGCATCGTGACGGTTTGTTTGGGGGTGATCGTTACAGCGGTGGCGCGCGAAAACTTTCCCACCCCGCTCAGTTGGACCGGCGTATTGATCCTGGGCGCGTTGGGCGTCCTTGCGGTGACTGCGGATAACCCCCTGACGCTCGTCCTGCTTTGGGCGGCGATTGACCTCGCCGAGATGATCGCGCAAATGCGCTTCGTGGAACACCCGAAGTTGAGCGAGCGCGTGGTGATCTCGTTCGCTTCACGCGTGACGGGGATCCTGATCCTGCTCTGGGCAAGCATGATCAGCGCATCGGAGGGTTCCATTTTCGATTTTCTTTCCGCGCCGCCGCGTGCGGGTTTGTTTCTGGTGACGGCTTCCGCGTTCCGCCTCGGCGTATTGCCGCTTCACCTGCCCTACGCAAGCGAGGTATCCTTCCGCCAGGGATTCGGCACCGCCCTGCGGACGGTCTCTGCGGGGTCGAGTTTGATCCTGTTGGCGCGCATCCCGTTCGGCGGGGTCGAGTCCCCGTTCACGCCGTACCTGATGATCTTCGTGACGTTCGCCGCGCTGTACGGCGCGTGGACGTGGCTCCGTTCCCCGGATGAATTGAGCGGGCGTCCCTTTTGTATGATCGGCATGGGCGCGCTGGCGGTGGCTTCGGCGCTGCGGGGCAACGCGGCTGGCGCCACCGCATGGAGTTGCGCGCTCATGCTTTCCGGCGGCGCGCTCTTTCTTGCCTCTGCCGAAAGCCGCTGGATGGACAAGGCGTTGCTCGTCGGCGCGTGGGGAATTTCCGCCCTGCCGTTTTCGCTCACCGCCGAAGGTTGGGGGAGCGAACGCGGAGGGTTTTGGTATGCGATGCCGTTCCTGGTCTTCGCGCAAGCCGCCCTGCTTGCGGGGTATATCCGCATGTGCCGGCGTTCCTCCGCGCGCGCAACGTTCGAAAATCAGCCCATCTGGGCAAAGAACGTGTATCCGTTCGGGGTGTATATCGTTTTGTTGACGATTTTGCTCCTGGGCTTCTCCGATTGGGACGGGGCGTTACAGATCGGCAACTGGATCGCCGCGCTCGCCGCCTCCATCCTGGCATTTGGCTTGATTTGGCTTTCCCGCCGCGTGCGCCTCCTCAGCCCGGTCCGCGCCCATTGGGTACGCTCCGCCGACCCGGACTGGCTGGACGCCATCTACCAAACGACCTGGGAGTTGTATCGCGCAGCGAGAAGAGTCATTCATGCCTTTTCGAACGTGCTGGAAGGCGAAAGCGGGATTATGTGGACCCTTCTCTTCCTCGTGCTTTTCATTTCCATCTTCATCCGGGGGGCGCCTTAATCCATGTCTCCTCTTCTCTCGTGGACCGTCATCGTGCTGATCGCCGTCACTTCCGCGGGCATATTGCTCGCGCGCGACTGGCGTTGGCTGATCATTTTTCTTTCCCTGCAATATGTCGGGGTGTTTCTTCTCACCCTGCAACACTGGACTCTTGGCGCGGCGACCGTCAAAGTGATCGCGGGCTGGATGAGCGCGGTCATCCTGGGCATGACGCGCTCGAACATGAGCGAGAAGGACGAAGGCGCAAGCGCGCTCCCGCAGGGACGACTCTTCCGCCTGATTGCCGCCGGTTTCGTCGGTTTGATCGCCGCCACCGGCGCCCCGTTTGTGGACTCCATGATGGCGGACGCCGGAGCGACGGTCTCCGCGGGAGGAATGCTCTTGATCGGCATGGGATTGCTTCACCTCGGCGTCACCGACCAGCCCATGCGCGCGTCAATCGGTTTGATGACGGTTCTTTCCGGGTTCGAGGTCATTCACGCCGCGGTCGAAAGTTCGGTTCTGCTGGCGGCTTTGCTTGCCATCGTCAACCTCGGGCTGGCTTTGGCTGGCTCCTATCTGATGATCGCCTCCAACACGCAGGAAACGGAAACGCCATGAACTCTCCAACGATCTGGATCATCGCCCCGGCTGTCATCGCCGTTCTGTTGATTCTCGTTCGCAACCAGCGCGCGTTGAGTCTCATCGGGGGAACGGCGGCGGTCCTGCTCGCGGCGTCCGCGCAATTCATCCCGACGGAAGAGGCGTTGAAAGTGGGCGCGTTATCTTTCAGGATCGAATCGTCGTTAAGCGTCCTCGGCAGGGAACTTCTCATCAAGCCGGAAGAGGGACCCCTGCTGGCGTTGATCTTTGGAGGGACGGCGTTATGGTTCTTCGGCGCGGAAGCCTCCAAATCGGCGCTGCGCTTCGCGCCGCTGGGACTGTTGATCACAGCGTTGATGGTCGCTTCGATCGCGGTGGAGCCGTTCCTTTTCGCCGCGCTCTTCATCGAGATGGCTGTCCTGCTGGCGGTTCCCCTGCTGGCGGGCGCGGATCAACCGCCCGGACGCGGCGTCGTTCGATTCCTCATCTATCAAACGCTTGCCATGCCGTTCATCCTGATTTCCGGCTGGCTGTTGGCTGGCGTGGAGGTCAGCCCCGGCAACCTGGCTTTGGCCGGTCAAGCTGCCGCCGTGCTTGGGCTTGGGTTCGCGTTCCTGCTGGCGATCTTTCCGTTGTACAACTGGATTCCCATGCTGCTGGAGGAGACCCATCCCTTTGTGGTCGGCTTCCTTCTTTGGATCATCCCCACCATCACCCTGATCTTCGGCGCGGGGTTCATTGACCGTTACTCCTGGCTCCGCACTTCACCCGAACTGACCACCGCCCTGCAATTCAGTGGATTGCTCATGCTCGTCACCGGCGGATTGTGGGCGGCGTTCCAAAACCACCTTGGGCGGATCATGGCGTTCGGCTCCATCGCCGATACGGGATTCTGCCTGCTTGCGCTCAGCCTGGACCTGAGGCTGGGGATTCCC
>SZPG01000132.1 GCA_030263595.1 Chloroflexi bacterium CFX6 | reverse complement strand
GCGCGCCAGTTCACGCTTCCACAGCGCCTCCAGCCCCGCCCGCTCCTCCCCGATTTCGGGCGTCCGCAGCCAGGCGACGATGGGCGCGAAGGGCAGATTCCCCTCCGCGGCGAAACATTCGGCGTGCGCCGCGCGGATTCCCTGACGCCGCGCCCACTGCATCAACTCCGACGCCAGGCGCGTCTTGCCGATGCCCGCCTCGCCCAGGATGACGACCAGCGCGGCTTTCCCCTTTTGGACGGAGCCCCACGCCTCTTTCAAGCGACCCCATTCCTGCTTCCGTCCGATCAGCCGCATCTGCTCCGACGCTTTTTCCTCCCGAACCTCCCGAACCTCCGCCCGCGCGCTTTGCTCCGCGCCGACCAACCGCTCGTAAAACGATTGGATCTCCTGCGACGGCTCGACGCCGAGTTCGCGCTTCAAGGCGGTGGCGCAGGCGTAATAGACTTGCAGCGCGCCCGCGCGGTCGTCCATCAGCGCGCGCAGACGCATGGACTGGAGATAAGCGCCCTCGTTCAACGCGTCGACGCGGATGAGACGGTTCGCGGCTTCGACGGCTTCCTCGTAGCGGCGCGCTTCTTCGAGCGTCCTGGTCAACTGCGCCAGCGCGCCCAAAAATTCCTGCTGAAACTCCTCGCGCATCAACAGCACCCAATCCTGATAATGCCCGGGCAGCAGCTCGCCGCGATAACGATTAACCGCCTCCTGCAAATGGCGGATGCGCGTCTCGTCGTCCTGCGCGGCTCGGGCGGCGGTCAACGCGGCTCGAAACTGGTCGAAACTGGAGCGCGTCCACGTTCAGGTTTGAAGCGTCGCGCCAGCGGATCGTCTGCCCGTCCAACTCCAACAGCGCGTCGGCTTCGGGCAGGGCTTTTTTGAAATAATGAAAGAGATTGCGCAGATTCGTGCGCGCCTGTTCGTCCCCCGTCTCGGGCCAGAAAAGATACGCGACCTGCCTGCGCGTGAGCGCCGCCTCCGCGTGGAGCGCCAAATACGACAGCAAAAGCGCCAGACGCTCCGAGCGCAGCGCCTGCGCCTCCCGCCCGCCGTATCGGACGCTAAACCCGCCGAGAAGTTGGATTTCTAAAGTGGATGGTCGCATAGTTTTTCGATAAGCCGTTGGTTTATGGTGTTTAATATAACCCAAAACTCCGCCAGCCGCGCCGTTTGAGGGTGGGATGTTTGCGACGTGGCTATTTCGGTTCAGGGTATGTTTGTCAGATATTTTCCTGCAAGAAGCGTATAATTGTTTCAGCAGGACGGCTTTGTTTTCCCTTCGATTTTTGCCCTCCCGCTGGTTCAATCCTTAACCGTTAGACCCTTTCCTGCCATCCTTGTCTTATAATTGGAAACGCCATGAACCTGACCGACCATGAGAAAAACGAAATTCTGAAACTCATTGAAAAAGGCAAGCCCCTGCCCGATAAATACCGCTTCCTGCTGTTTGACGACAAGCGCGAAGTGGAGTTGATTTGGAACGGCAAGACCAACGAAGTGACCAATGTCGTTTTGCCGTTTCAGGTCATCGAGCAGGTGGACGAGCCGCGCGCCGAGAAGCTGGCGGACTCCGCCCTGCAAATGGACTTGTTCGACACGCGCGGACGGCAGAAAAGCGGCTGGACGAATAAATTGATCTGGGGCGATAACAAGCTAATCCTCTCCTCGCTCAAAAACGGCGCGATGCGCGAAGAGATCGAAAGGAACGGCGGGATCAAACTGATCTACATTGACCCGCCCTTCGACGTGGGCGCGGATTTTTCAATGGACATCGAAATTGGAGAGGATACTTTCACAAAGAGACCCAACGTGCTGGAAGAACTCGCCTACCGCGACACTTGGGGCAAAGGCGCGGACAGTTTCATCGCCATGATCTACGAACGCCTGATTCTCATGCGCGACCTGCTGGCGGAGGATGGCAGTATTTATGTGCATTGTGATTGGCGGGTAAATAGTTATATGCGAATAGCACTTGACGAAATATTTGGAAAGGATAATTTTGTCAATGAAATCGTTTGGTCGTATTTTGCTTTCAAGCGAAAGACAGCAAAAAAATTCCCGCAAAAGCATGACAACATTATTTCGTACAGAAAATCAAAAGAGAAATTTATTTGGCACACTCAATTTAAACCGCACAGCGAAGAATATCTTAAACGTTGGAAGAAAGACGCAAATGGCAGACTATATCGAGATGATGTAAATCCAACAAAAGGTGGAAGTCGTGTCATTTACTTGGACGAAATAGAAGGTGATATTGTAGATACCGTTTGGGATGACGTGTCACCCGTCAATCCTGTTGCAGTAGAGCGCGTGGATTATCCAACCCAAAAACCTGAAGGATTAATTGAACGCATTATCGAGTCTTCATCAAACGAAAACGATATTGTCGCCGACTTCTTCTGCGGCTCCGGCACAACCCTCGCCGTCGCCGAAAAACTCAACCGCAAATGGATCGGTTCAGATTTGGGCAAGTTTGCAATTCACACCACGCGCAAGCGTCTGATCGGCGTGCAGAGAGAATTGAAAAAAGAAGGCAAGGATTTTCGCGCCTTTGAAATTCTCAATCTCGGCAAGTATGAACGGGCGCATTATATCGGAGTACTGCCGTCCCAGACTTCCGAAGTCTTAAAGACTTCGGAAGTCTCAGGCGAAGTCTCGCGCGCCGAAATGCAGCGCCGCATCCTCGAACAAAAAGAAAAAGACTTCATCGCCCTGATCCTGCGCGCCTACCGCGCCGAAGCGGTGGAAAACTTCCGCACCTTTCACGGCAAAAAGTCAGGGCGCATGGTGGCGGTGGGACCCGTCAACCTGCCCGTGACGCGGCTCTTCATCGAAGAGATCATTTTGGAGTGCCGCGAGAAGCGCATCTCGCGCGTGGACGTTCTCGCCTTCGAGTTCGAGATGGGCTTGTTCCCCAACGTGCAGGAGGAAGCCAAATCCAAAGGCATAGACCTGGCGCTCAAATATATTCCGCGTGAAGTCTTCGATAAACGCGCCGTCGAAAAGAACCAGGTCGT
>SZPG01000065.1 GCA_030263595.1 Chloroflexi bacterium CFX6 | reverse complement strand
TCAAGCTCCATTCGTCGGGCAGACGCCGAGCCAAGCATTGTTTGGATAAGATGCTCAATTCAATCTCGGCCATGTTCAACCAGGAAGCATGGGCGGGTGTGTAATGAAATTCGAGACGCTTCATAATCCGATCTGCTTCCGCCTTGCCGAAGGCTTCTACCAAGGAATGATAATGGTGCGTGTTGAGATTGTCCATTACAACATCAATGATACACTCCGGATCTGGATAGACCACATCCACCAAATAGCGCATCACGCAAGCAAAGTCCAGTTTGGTGCGCCGCTTGGTCACCACGACCTGTCGAAACCCAGTCTTGGGCTCGACAAACACAAAGAGGTTACGGGTGCCGTTGCGTTTGTATTCATAATCCTGTCGCACAGCGTGCCCAGGCTTGAGTGCCAGCGGAGGCGTAAGGTGTGCCAATAATTGAATGCTTTTTTCATCAAAACAGACCAGCGGACGCTTGGGATCGTAGGGTCTGTGATAGAGTTCCAGAATATGCTCCATTTGCTGGATGAACTCTGGCGTGATGTCTGGAATGCACCAACTTCTTACCTGCCAGGGTTTGAGTTTGTTTTTTTTAGCAGCAGCCGCACGGTTTCTGGCGAGAGGTGCGTGACAATGCCGTCTTTCAACACTGCTTGCGTCAACAACTCCAGCGTCCAGCGTGCTTGTCCGGCCGGTGGTTCGCTACAGGCTAACGCAATGATGCGTGCCTCCTGCTTTTCATCCAGTGCAGACCCTTTGGCTGGATGGGGCTTGTCTGCCAAAGCGGCTTGCAGCCCTTCTTGGGCAAAGCGCAGCCGCGTGCGCCGAATGGTTTGCTCACTGACGGTGTCCGTTTTGCCTTCATCCACTTTCAGCAAAATGTGCGCTCGCTGGATCACGACCGCTTGATTGCGACCTTTGGAAATGATCGCTAACAACTTCTTTCGTTCTACTTCTGTGAGATGGACTTCATGTTTTTCGTTTGCCATCCGTCCATCTTATCCTCACCCTACAACTTAAGCAAGTTGAGGTACTAGAACAGCAGGGCGAGGAAGTCAACAAGCGGTATCAGGCTTTGACGAAACGTAAGGCAAAATTACAAGAAGCCCTAGCCGTTGAATTGACGGAGCGTAATATAGACAATCTGTTGGAATTCCGCGAAGCCGTCGCGGTAGGGTTGGAGAATCCCACCTTTGAAGATAAGCGGCGATGGTTGGAGATATTGCAGGCAAAAGTCACGGTTACGAACGGGATCGCCGTTGTTACTTGCCGATTGGGTGGCAAGCTGGAATATGATCTTTTTGAGTTACGCGTTTCCCAGCGGTAGGTATAATCGGAAGCAGGCGCCGCTTCCATTGCCTTGCGCGAGGTCGAGCGTGCCTCCGTGCGCGGTGACGATATTGTAACTGACGGTCAGCCCCAAGCCCGTGCCTCCGTCCTTCGTGCTGAAGAACGGCTCGAAGATGTTGTTCCGCAGTTCCTTCGGGATGCCGGGACCCGAATCCTCGAATTGGAACTCGACCCCGTTCTCCACGCTTTTGGCGCGGATCCACAGGCTCCCCCCACCGGGCATCGCGTCGAACGCGTTCAGGATCAGGTTGAAGAAGATCTGCTGGATCTGGCTGCTCACGGCAAATATGCGGGGGAGCGATTCCGGCAATTCGGCGATCACCCTGATGTGCCTCTGCCCCAACTGCTGCGACGCGAGGTTCAGCACGTGCCTCAAGAGGTCCAACACGTCCACCCTCTCGACCCTGGTGGAACCGGGGCGGTAGAAGTCCAACATCCTTTGCATGGTCTTCATCAGGCGTTCGAGCTCGGTGCGGGCAAGATCGAAATATTCCCTGCGTTTTTCCTCCGAAATATCCTCGCGCCCCGCGAGGTGCAAACAATTCTGAACGGATTGCAGGGGGTTGTTGACCTCGTGCGCGATGGAGGCGGTCAGCCTGCCCGCCGCCGCCATCTTTTCCGAACGCAACAACGCCTGCTGCGACTCCTCCACCTTGCGGACGTAGGCGCGCAGGTCGGCATATAACCGCGCGTTCTCGAGCGCGACGAGGGATTGATTGGCAAGGATGTGGAAGAGTTCGAGGTCCGTGCCTCGGAACGGAGGGACGCCCGCGTCGCGCGCGGCGAACAGAACGACGCGCGCCGACGAAGGCGTCGAGCGTGAGATCGGGATCAGGATCGCCGCGCCAAGTTTGAGTTTCGCGAGAAGCGCCTGCGCGTCCTCCTCCCCGGGTCCTGTCGCGTTGACGACGATCGGATTCCCGTCTGAATCCACGCGGCTCAAGAGATGGTTCGCGAAGCCGCCCTCTTCCGGCAGGAGGACGTTGCCGCGTTTTGCGAGCGTCGAAATCCTGCCGTTCTCGACCTGATAATACGCGGCGTTCGGACATTGCAGGTGTTCGCAGATCGTTTCCACGATCAAGCCGCGCAGTTTTTGCGTATCGGTTTCGGAGAATAATTTCTCGGTGGCGTCGAACAGCGGACGCAGCGCCTGGGCGCGCGCCGTTTCGCGCTTGCGGCGGTTGTCGGTCAGCGCCTGCTGCGCCGCGGAGACGAGTTCCTCGCTTTTTTCGAACGGTTTGAGCAGCAAGCCGTCCACGCCCTGGCGCAGGGCGCGTATGGCGGTTTCCACCGTGCCGAAGCCGGTCATCACCAGCACAGCGATGTCGGGCTGCGCGCGTTTGGCGCGCGAGATGACGTCGAAGCCGTCCACTTCGGGCATGCGGATGTCAACGAGCAGGAGGTCGAGGCGGTGTTGACCGAGGTATTCGACCGCGGCGCGCGGGTTGGTTTCGGAGACGACGTCGTAGCCGGCGCGCTTCAGGATGCGGTTGCACAGGAGCGCAATGCCGGGTTCGTCGTCCACAACGAGGATGGAGGCTGATTCCATTGAGATTGCCCTATACCTTTGGAAGCCAGACCGTGAAGGTGGAGCCAAGCCCGGGCTGGCTGACGAGTTCGATCTCCCCGTCGTGATCGGAGACGATCCCGTACGTGACCGAGAGTCCCAGCCCCGTGCCGCCGTGGTCGGCTTTGGTGGTGAAGAACGGTTCGAAGATGCGGGTTTGATCTTCCGGCGGGATGCCGACGCCGGTATCGCTCACAGAGACGATCACGCCCTCGCGTCCGACCTTTTGTCGTTCGGCGGTGGCGATCTCCATGCGGCCGCCTTCGGGCATGGCTTGTAGTGCGTTATGGACCAGATTGAGAAGCACCTGCTTCATTTGATTTTCGTCCATGGATACCCAGGGCAGGTCGTCCTGCATCTTCAACGACAATTCTACACCGTTTGTATGGATCAGGTGACGGGTCAGGGTAAGCACGTCCTCCACCACCTTGTTCAGGGAGGCGTTGGCGCGGGCGCTTTCGCTTTGCCTCGCAAAATCGAGCAGACGTCTCACCACGTCGCGGGCGCGGCGGGCTTCGCGAATGACGAGGTCCAGGTCGGCGCGGGAGGCGGAGTCGGCGGGCAGGTCTTCCATCACCAGTTCGGCAAACCCGGTGACGGAGGTGAGCGGGTTGTTCAATTCGTGCGCGATGCCGGCCGCCATCTCGCCGACTGCGGCAAGTTTGGCGGCTTGCACGAGGCGGTTTTCCGCCAGTCGTTGCGCTTCCATGCGCGCCTTCAATTCCATTTCGGTCTCGCGCAATTGGTAGATCGTATCCTGCAAACGGCGGTATTGGTCCGCGCTGGTGACGACGGTGGCGAGGATGCCAGCCAGCGATTCGAGCGCGAGGTAATCGTTGTGGGTGAAGGCGTTGCGCGAACTGCTCTCCACGTCAATGATGCCCAATACCGTCGAGCCGTCTCGAACGGGGACGCAGATCTCCGAACCCGCCTGCCAGCCTTTGATGGGAATGTAGCGTTCGTCCCGAAGGACATCGTTGACAAAGACCCCGCGCCCGGTCTCGAACACGTGACCGGTGATCCCGCCGATCAACGGATATTCCACGGACTTCATCGCCCGTTTGACCACCTTCCGGCTCGCGCCGCCGAAACCGCCGATGGTCAGTTTGCCGGTTTCGTCCGCGATGAAAACCGCCGCAAGTTCGTAGGAGAAATACCGCGCCAGCAGGTCGGCTGTCCGTTCCGCCACCTCATGCGGGTCGGTGAGACCGACGACCTGTTGCACCACTTCGTGGATCACGCCCAGGTTGCGCGCCCTGCCCTCCGCTTCTTCGCGCACGCGCGTATAGTCCGCCAGGCTGGCGAGGTGACTGGCAATGACGACGATCAAACTCTCGTCGTAGGAATTGAACGCGTTCGCGCGCCGGTTTTCCACGCTGAGCATTCCGATGGATTGACCGTGGAACCGCAAGGGGACGTAGACGCCGGAGCGCGCGCCGTTGTAAAAAGGCAGTGTATGGGTCGGCGGAAGGTCGCTCAAGCGGATCTTCACGTCGCTGGCAAGCAGGGACTCGATCGGATGTCCCTCGACGCTCCGCAATAACGCGACCAGATTGCCGTCGTTGATGCGATATTCCTGCAAAACGTTGTCGTCGAAGGAAAACAGGTCGAGGACGATCAATTCGGTGTTGAAGGCGCGCGAGAGCAGGGCGAACATGCGGCGCGCGATCTGGTCGAGGCTGCGCCCGGTGGAAACGGTGAGGGCAAAATCGTTCAGCATTGCCAGACGGCGCAGGTGCCCCGCCATTTCGGCGAAGGTGATCAGCGTTTCGAGCGCGGGCGCGATCTGAGTGGCAAGATCCACGAGACGGTTCCACTCCTCGCCTGTGAATGCGGAGGCGCGCCATAACCCCACCGCGCCGATCAACCGTTGACCGATGAGCAGCGGCACGCTGATCCAAGCCCTGGTGTTCGACTTCAATCCCTTGTGCGGGATCTGCGACCATAGCGGGTCTCCGCGGCTGACGGTCATGGGCGTCAGGTTGCGGTTCATGCGGCGGAGCAGGGTGTGGGAATCGATCGCGAGGACGAGGTCGGCGCAGGCGGGCGCGTTCCATTGGGCGCGGATCTCGAGGGAGTCGCCGCGTCGGATGGCGAACCAGCCTCCCTGTACGGGGACGAGGCGGATGAAGGCGGTCAGGGCGCGTTCCAGCGCGCGCGGCAGGTCGTAGGGGCTTTCCGAATCCAGGTCGGGAGTCAGCAGGGATGCCGCCACCGAGGCGGCGGGCGAGGGTTCCGGCATCCCCGACGCGGCGTTCATGCCGGGGATCGTCAGGCGCCAGATGCGCTGCGCCGCGTTATCCAACTGCCCCGCTCCGACAAGCGCCGCCTGCGAGACCCCGCGCAACGGGAACGCGTACAATCTCCCGGCGTCCAACTGGTTGGACTCGGATAACGATACGGAACGGCTTTGCCCGCCGCTCAACGCGCCGCTCAACCACGCATCCACCTCGTGACTGCCGAGAAATTTGGCGAGCGCGGCGCGAAGTTTTTTGCCCAGTTTGTAATGCGCCACCACGCGCCATTTTCCCGCCTCCCGTTCGACCAGCGCCGCCCATGCGGCGTCGGTCAACTGGCTGGCTTCCTTGAGCAGGTCGTCAATCGTGGTGGTATCAGCCATCATGGGTATTATACAGCAGGGAAAATGATAAAATCACCCCCATGACCGATCTTATTGTTATAGGCGGCGGGCTGGCAGGGAGCGAAGCCGCCTGGCAAGCCGCCGAACGCGGATTTGAAGTCCGCCTCTACGAAATGCGCCCGAGCCTGCAGACCGGAGCGCATCAGACTCACGACCTGGCAGAACTCGTCTGCTCGAATTCGCTGGGGTCGAACCTGCCCGACCGCGCCTCCGGTCTGCTCAAGAACGAGACGCGCCTGCTCGGTTCGATGCTGCTGGAATGCGCGGAGGAAGCCGCGCTGCCCGCAGGCGGCGCGTTGGCGGTGGATCGCGAACTCTTCGCGCGGCTCGTCACCGAACGGATCGAAAATCATCCCAACATCGAAATCGCCCGCGAGGAGGCAAGGACCATCCCCGATGCGCCCGCCATCGTCGCCAGCGGACCGTTGACCTCACCCGCGCTATCCGATGCCATTGCAAAACTGAGCGGCGAGGAGCATCTCTTTTTCTTCGACGCCATCGCGCCGGTCATCCACGCGGATTCGATCAACACGGAGGTAGCCTTCCGCGCCTCGCGGTATGGCACGGGCGGGCAGGAAGCGGGCGATTACATCAACTGTCCGTTCACAAAAGAGGAATACTACGCGTTCGTGGAGGCGCTTCTTCACGCGGAACGCATCGAACTGCGCGCCTTCGAGGAGGCGATCAGGAGCGGGGTCAAAGCCGGGCATTTCTTCGAGGGATGCCTGCCGGTCGAGATCATCGCCGAGCGCGGCTTGGATTCGCTGGCGTTCGGTCCCATGCGCCCGGTGGGATTGCGCGACCCGCGCGCGGGCAAGCGTCCGTACGCGGTCGTGCAATTGCGGCAGGATAACCTGGCGGGCAGTTTATATAACATGGTCGGCTTTCAGACCAACCTGAAATTCCCGGAACAAAAGCGCGTCTTCCGCATGATCCCCGGATTGGAAAACGCGGAATTCATGCGCTACGGTCAGATGCACCGCAACACGTTCATCGCCTCGCCGAAACTCCTGCGCCCCACGCTGCAAACCATTCATCGCGACGACCTTTTCTTCGCGGGTCAGATCACCGGCGTGGAGGGATACATGGGCAACATCGCGACGGGCTTGCTGGCGGGAGTCAACGCGGCGCGGCTGCTGCGCGGCGAGGAACCGATCACACTCCCGCGAACGACGATGCTCGGCGCGTTGTGTCACTACGTCACGCACGCCGATCTCAAGGACTTCCAGCCGATGAAGGCGAATTTCGGCATCCTTCCGCCGCTCGACGCCAGGGTCAATAAACGCGAAAGAGGGAGGGCTTACGCGGAACGCGCGCTGGCAGACCTTTTGGAATGCAGAAGCCTGCTTTTGAAAGATACCAGCCAGCTGGTTGATTCCACAACATGAAAAACAGATCCATCGCGATCTATCTGATCGTCATCGGACTCCTGCTCGCCGTCACGCTCGGATGGTACGCCTTTGCGTTTCTGACCCAGCCGGAACCTGTCTCTGCCTTATTCAACGGGGAGCGCGCCTACGCCGACGTGATCACGCAGGTCGGTTTCGGGGCGCGAACGCCCGGGTCGGAGGGGCATGCCAAAATCCGCGCCTGGATGCGTGAGGAACTGGAGTCGGCGGGCTGGCAGGTGGAGGTCCAGGAATCCGAGGCGCTGGGTCATCCCATTTTCAACGTCGTGGCGAAGAGAGGGGATGAAGATCCGCAGATCATTTTGGGAGCGCATTACGATACGCGCCTGTTCGCGGATAACGACCCCGACCCGGCGAATCGTTCCAAGCCGGTGCCGGGCGCGAACGACGGGGCGTCGGGCGTGGCTGTGCTGCTGGAACTGGCGCGCGTCCTGCCGGAGGATACCGTTCCCGTATGGCTGGTGTTTTTCGACGCGGAGGATAACGGGAGGATCGAAGGCTGGGATTGGATCCTCGGTTCGCGTGAGTTCGTGAAGCGAAATCCCGTCCAGCCGCGCGCGGCGGTGATCGTGGATATGATCGGCGACGCGGACTTGAACATTTACAAGGAACGCAACTCGGACCCCGCCCTGACGGATGAGATCTGGACGGTGGCGCAAAGCCTGGAGAACGATACCGTCTTTCTCCCGGATTACAAGCATTCGATGATTGACGATCACACGCCTTTCGTCGAGGCGGGCATCCCGGCCGTGGACATCATTGACTTCGATTACCCATACTGGCACACGGTGGAAGACACGCCGGACAAGGTTTCGCCCGCGAGTTTGCAGGCGGTCGGCGAGACGCTGCAGGCGTGGATCATGGGACAAAGCGGTCAACCCTGATAATGATAAAATGAAGGGGCGACAGTCCGCGCGCGAGGCGCGATTGGCGCGAGCGACATGCCGAAGAAGAAAACAGCGACGATTCCAATTCAAAAGATTCTGGCAAAGATTCGTCCCGTATGGATCGAACGCGTCGGCGACGAGTTGGCGCAGGGCTTGGAGGTGCGCGCCGGCCTCGAAGAGCAATTGGAGCGTTTCTTCGACCTGCTCGTGCAGTCGGCGGCGAGCAAGGACCCCGCCTGGATGGATGCCCTCCTGCTCGATTGGGCGAAATCCTCCACGGAAACGGATCTCGAGGAGGGGCTGTATCAGGTCACGTTCATCATCAATCGCATGATCGCGCTGACCATTCAGGTCGCCAGCGAAACGCTCACCAAGCAACAGGCGCTCCACCTGCTGGCGGCAGTCATCCCGATCTACACCTACGGGCTGGGCGTGGTGGCGCGTTACGAAATGGAAACCCGCGTGACGCACATCTCGAACGAAATGGAAAAAGTGCAGGAGCAAATGGAGCGCGTGGATCGCAGCAAATCCGCCTTCATTTCGGTGGCGGCGCACGAACTCAAGACGCCCATCACCTTGATTGACGGTTACGCCGCGATGATGGAAGACCTGATACAGGAAGGAAAGGGCGTGCCGCTGGACGGCTTGCTGACCGGGATGCAGACCGGCATCCGCCGCCTGCGCTCCATCGTGGACGACATGCTCGATATTTCGATGATTGACAATCACCTGCTCAACCTGAACTTTCAGCCGATCCAAATCGAAAAACTGCTCGACGTGCTGAAGGGGGAATTGGAGGAAACGGTGGGCAGGCGCAGGCAGACGCTCGAAGTCCATCCGTTCGAGGGCAGCAAACAATGGATCTACGTGGACCCGGCGCGCATCATGCAGGCGATCCGCAACATCCTCAACAACGCCGTCAAATACACGCCCGACGGCGGCAGGATCGTCGTGGATGGAAGGACGCTGCCGGGCTTGATCGAAGTCACCGTGACCGATACGGGCATCGGCATCTCGCCGGAAGACCAGGCCGTCATCTTCGAGAAGTTCGGTCAGTTGGGGCGGCTGGACCTTCATTCCAGCGGCAAGACCAAGTTCAAGGGCGGCGGACCCGGATTGGGTCTATCCATCTCGCGCGGAATCCTCGAGGCGCACGGCGGTTCGATCTGGGTGGAGTCGGAGGGATACGACGAAAAGAAATGCCCCGGCTCGACCTTTCACGTGTTGATCCCCATCCGCACCGAGTCGCCGGAATCGAGAATGGCGAAGTTATTCGAGGAACTCGAAAGGAAGGAATGAGGCTTTGGAATCAGGCAGATCGCTGTCGCAATGCGCAGAAGCAGGCTTCTGCATTCCAAAATAAAAACCCATGGCTAAAAAGAATCCCGAACCCACAACACTCCCTCGCGAACGGGCGTTCCTCGTCGGCGTGGACCTCTACCAGCAAAAGACGCTTCTTCCGCTCGAAGATTCGCTGACGGAACTCGCGCTTCTGGCGGATACCTCCGGGTTGGACGTGGTCGGCGAGTTGACTCAGAAACTGGATCGTCCGCACGTGAAGACGTACATCGGTCCCGGCAAAGTGGACGAGTTGAAGGCGCTCGTCGAAGAAACCCTGTCGCAGGTGATCGTCTTCGACGACGAACTTTCCCCGCGTCACCAGCGCGAATTGCAGGAAATCCTGGGCAACAACGTCCGCGTGCTGGATCGCACCGCGTTGATCCTCGACATCTTCGCGCAGCACGCGCACACCAGCGAGGGCATGTTGCAGGTGGAACTGGCGCAATACGAATACTATCTTCCGCGCCTGACCGGTCAATGGACGCACCTCGAACGCCAGGCGGGCGGCGGAGGCGGGCGCGCCGGCTCGACCGGCGGCGTGGGCTTGCGCGGTCCCGGCGAAACGCAATTGGAAGTGGACAAACGCGCCATCCGCAAGCGCATCGCGCAACTCAAAAAGGAACTGGAGAAAGTGCGCGCCCACCGCATGAGATACCGCGCCCAGCGCAAACGCTCGCGCATCCCCACCGTCGCGCTCGTCGGATACACCAACGCCGGCAAGTCCACGCTGCTGAATCGTATCGCCAGGTCCGAGGTCTATGTGGCGAATCAGTTGTTCGCGACGCTCGACCCCACCACGCGGCGCGTCGAACTCTCCGGCGGTTACCAGGCGTTGTTCACCGATACGGTCGGCTTCATTCAAAAACTGCCGACCACGCTGGTCGAAGCCTTTCACGCCACGCTCGAAGAGATCGCGGAAGCCGACCTGTTGTTGCACGTCGTTGACATCTCGCATCCCAACGCGATGAATCAAGCCGAAGCCGTGCAGGAAACGCTGGACAAGATCGAAGCGCATCACATCCCCGTTGTGACCGCGTTGAACAAGGTGGATCGTTTGCGCGATCCCGAATCCGCGCGTCAGGCGGCAAGCCGCTTCTCGAAGGCGGCGGCAATCTCCGCCGTGGATGGAACCGGGGTGAAGGATCTGTTGAGGCTCATCCAGGAGGAGCTATACGAGACGTACACGCCGATCCGTGTGAAACTCCCCTACCAACAGGGCGCGTTGATCTCGCTCTTCCACGAGGCGGGTCAGGTCGAATACGTCGAACATGGGCGCGGCGGCGTGCTGATGCAGGGACGCATCCCCGGTCGGCTGGTGGCGCAGTTCACCAACTGGCAGGTCCCGAACGATCACAGGGAAATTACGGAGGAAATATGAAGTGGCTTTCCAAACTCGTTGACAAGGCGTCGGAATTCTTCGCTCACCGCAAAGGCTTGCTGCCGATGATCGGCATCCTGCTGGTTGTCGTCAATTACGTTCTGCCGTTCGTCTTCGGACCGTACACGATCATCACAGGCACGAACCTGTTCCTGCACCTGGGCGTGATCATTGCCATCTTCGGCTTCATGCTGGCGTGGGCGTTGTAACGCCGTCATCGCGGGACGCCTCGCGCTGAGCGGAACGCAGTGAAGACGAAGCGCAGTCGGCGAAGCAATCCCCGTCATGGGGTTGGGGATTGCTTCGCTTCGCCCGCAATGACGGAGTCGCTTACCCACTCGACTCTTTCCACCTCCCCACCTCCTCCCAACAACAGCGGCAACATGGACTTCAACGCTTCGGGATCGCCGGACGTAAAAAACCTGACCTCCCCCCGCGCGGGCGGATCGCTCTTCATCCCTCCCGCCTCGAGCAGACGTTTGACCTGTCGCGCCACTGCCGGAGCCGGGTCTATCACCCGAACCTTTTCCCCCACGATCTCCTGGATGAGCGGGATCACGAACGGATAATGCGTGCATCCCAGCACGACCGTATCAATATCCTTTTCGAGCATGGGATGGAGCGCGTCCTCCAGTATCCTGCGCGTTTCGCTTCCGGTCAGGTTTCCCTTTTCGATCTCTTGAACAAGTCCGTTGCACGTATCCTGGAACAACTCCACTCCATTCGCGAAGCGTTCCACAACGGAAGCATACAACGCGCCCTGGAACGTCGCCGGGGTGGCAAGCACTCCGACTTTTCCCGTCCGCGTGATCTCCGCCGCCGGCTTGACCGCAGGCTCCATGCCCACGAACTGAAGGCTGGGAAATCTTTCGCGCAAATACTTCAACGCCGCGGCGGAGGCGGTGTTGCAGGCGACGACGACGATCTTCGCGTTTCGGGCAAGCAAAAAATTGGTGATCGCCTCGGAGAAATTTCGTATCTGTTCCATCGGGCGCGGACCGTATGGGATGTGTCCCTGGTCGCCGAAATAAAGAACCGACTCCTCCGGCATCTGCGCGCGTATCGCCCGCAGCACGGAGAGTCCGCCCACGCCTGAATCGAACACACCGATGGGAAGATCGAACGGGTTTGACATTCGACAAAGTATAACGCAGCCGCAGGCGTCATTGCCCGGATGAATGAGACGCGGTATATTTAGCCCAATGAGCAAGGGCCGCATCCTTATTGTCGAAGACAACATGGATAATTACGAACTTGTCCGCTTCGTGCTGGAGCGCGCCGGATACGACGTGTTCCTGGCGGTGAACGGGCGGGACGGTGTGGATGCGGCGCGCGCCCAAAAACCGGACCTGATCCTGATGGATATGGGACTGCCTCAAATGGACGGGTGGAACGCGACCCGGGAATTGAAGACCAGCGAAGAAACGAAATCCATTCCGCTTTACGCGCTGACCGCGCACACGCTGCCCAGCGAGCGCAAACGCGCCATCCTGGCGGGCTGCGACGGCTACGTCGCCAAGCCCATCCAGATCAAGGATTTTCTGGATCTTGTGGAGGAGGCATTGCTCGTCGAAAGGATCAAAAGGGAAAATCCCGATCCCTTCCAGGATGGTTGAACGCGGTGTAGCCGTTCGGGGATGTTCATCGTCTCGTAATGGGTTGGCGCCATAACCCAAAAAATCACACGAAATAAAAGGAAAAATCAACATGAAACAAATCTGTGTCGTCGGCGTCGGATATGTTGGCTTGGTGACCGCCGCCTGCTTTGCCGACCTGGGCAACCGCGTGGTCGCCCTCGATGTGGACGAGAAGCGCGTGGAAAACCTGAAGAAGGGCGTCATGCCCATCTACGAACCGGGGCTCGAGGAACTGGTCAGGCGAAACGTGAAGGGCGGCAGGTTATCCTTCACCACCTCGTACGACGAGGCGTTGAAAGGGGTGGAGTTCGCCTTCATCGCCGTGGGCACCCCCTCCGGCGTGGACGGCAACGCCGACCTGCAATACGTGGAGGTCGCCGCGCGTTCCATCGCCAAAGCCATGACCGCGCCGCTCATCGTCATCAACAAATCCACGGTCCCGATCGGAACCGGGGACTGGGTCGCGGACATCATCAAACAAGCCCAGCCCAAGCCGATTGACTTTGCGGTGGTCTCCTGCCCCGAATTCCTGCGCGAAGGCTCGGCGATTGCAGACTTTATGAGCCCGCACCGCAACGTGATCGGCTCGCTGGACAGGGACGCCGCGAACAAGGTCGCCCAACTGCACCTGCCTCTGCGCGCCCCCATCGTCATCACGGACCTGCGCACGGCGGAAATGATCAAATACGCCAGCAACGCCTTCCTTGCCACGAAGATCTCCTTCATCAACGAACTCGCCGACCTGTGCGAACTCGTCGGCGCGGACGTGAAGGAGGTGGCGGCGGGCATGGGCTACGACGCGCGCATCGGTCGCCATTTCCTCGACGCAGGCTTGGGCTGGGGCGGATCGTGCTTCCCCAAGGACGTGCAGGCTCTCGCGTACATGGCAAAGGAGAAGGGACTCGACCCGCGCATCCTGAACGAGGTGATGAACGTAAACTACGACCGCCGTAAGAACGTTTCCAAACAGGTCCAAGCCCTGCTCGGCGGCAGCCTGAAAGGGAAGACCATCGGTTTGCTGGGGCTGGCGTTCAAGGAAAACACGGACGACATGCGCGACGCCCCCTCCATAGATATTGCCAACGCGTTGATCGCCGGCGGCGCAGCCGTGCGCGGCTACGATCCCGTCGCGCGTCAGACCGCCGCGCCGCTCATGCCGGCGGTGGAAATCTTCGACGACATGTACAAAATGGCGGAGGGATGCGACGCGCTGGTCGTCGTCACCCCGTGGAACGAGTTCAAACAACTCGACCTCGAAAAGGTCAGGGCTCTGCTCAAGACGCCGGTCATCTACGACGGGCGCAACATCTACGACCCCGCCCGCATGAAGGAAATGGGATTCTCCTACCAATCCATCGGGCGCCCCAACAACGGTCGGTAGTTCGCAGTTATTCGCATCGTCGGTTGGTCGGGTACAATACTCCCGCCATCCGATTTTTCATTTGACCACTTGACCAAGGAACCAAGCGACCACGTGACTACGCCTCCCGTTTGCGATTACGAAGACTCCGATTACCAGGCTTCCTTTTGGGACAAAGGCGGACGCGAATACGAAGACCGCGCGGAAGCCGTCGCCCTCGAACGACTCCTCCCTCCGGGCGGACGCCTCTTACTCGAACTGGGGGCTGGCGCGGGACGAAATACCTCGCGCTACCCCGGCTTCGACCGCATCATTCTGCTCGATTACTCGCGCACCCAACTCGAACAGGCGCAACAACGACTTGGCAGATCGGACAAATACGTCTACGTCGCGGCGGATGTGTATCGCCTGCCGTTCGTGAGCGGCTTGTTCGACGCGGCGACGATGATCCGCGTCCTGCATCACATGGCGGACGCGCCGAAGGCATTGGGACAGGTCAGGGATGCGCTTCGAACGAATGGCGTGTTCATCCTGGAATTTGCCAACAAACTGAACCTCAAGGCGATCCTCCGCTTTTTGCTCGGCAGGCAAAAATGGAATCCGTTCACGCTGGAGCCGGTCGAGTTTGCGAGACTTAACTTCGACTTCCACCCGAAAGCCGTGCGAAACTGGCTAAGGGAACTCGGCTTCTCGATTGAAAGAACGCTCACGCTCTCGCACTTTCGTATCGGGCTGCTAAAGCGTATCGTTCCGACAGGCATCCTGGTCTTCTTCGATTCGATCCTGCAATGGACGGGCGCGTGGTGGCAATTGACCCCTTCCGTGTTCGTGAAGGCGACGGTAATGCGGGATTCCATCCCGCACACCGGACAAGACGACCTCTTGTCCTACTTCAAGTGTCCCGATTGCGGTCATTCCCCATTGACGGGCAAGA
Source organism: Chloroflexi bacterium CFX6 (assembly GCA_030263595.1). Taxonomy (GTDB): domain Bacteria; phylum Chloroflexota; class Anaerolineae; order Anaerolineales; family Villigracilaceae; genus Defluviilinea. The sequence goes on along the minus strand of SZPG01000065.1, from coordinate 16,650 downwards.
AGGATCATCTGGAATGTTCCAGTTGTAAAAAGAGGTGGGAAGTAAGGGACGGGATCTACGATTTCAGGGAACCGATGAAAAGCGAATAGGGTCGGCGGGGATTCAAAAATCCACCCTGAAGACGCGTTCCCCGGTCGGCTGGTCGCTTCCGCCAGCGGGTTCGACAGTCACACCGACGCCCACAAAGTCGGTCAAACGCTCGTCTGGAAAGGCGATGTGTGTGGTATACGCCCGGTCGCCTTCCGGGCGGAAGATCCCGGCGCTGACCCGTTCCTCCTGCGGGTTGATAAGCCAGATCTGATAGGTCCTGGTCTCGTCGAGCGGGGGCATGTTCCAGACGATGAGCGCGACGATGTTGCGTTCCCTGTCCAGCAGAAGCGAACCCACCACAGACTCCGAATTGATGGCGAGCCGCTCGGTGGTCGGATAGGACAACATGGACATGACCGTCTGCCCGGTGCGAACCTGGCGGTTGAGGCGGGCTTGCTCCAGTTGCAGGCTCCGCATTTGCGTAATGGAATAGAAATTCATGGCGAGCAAAACCGCCAACGCGATTCCCGCCGCCAGTTGGCTGAACGACCAGTTGAACGTCAGTCTCTTTGTTTTTTGCGCGCCCGGCAATCGGCTTTGCAGGCGTTTGCGGAGCGCGGCGGGAGGTTGTCGAGGCGGGAGCGCCGTCAGCAGGGATTCGCCCAGGGCGCGGTATTCAGCCAGTTCGGTCCGGCAGGAAGCGCATACTTCCAGATGGGATGCGAGCGCGGCGATCTCGTCCGCGTCCAATGCGCCGATGGCGTAGGCGGGAATGTTTTCGAGAAAGGGAGCGTGTTCGTCGCGCGTCATGTGCATTTACTCCAAGTAGGTGTACGCCGCCGAGGATGGGTTTGGATTTATCCATCCTTCCAAATCTCGCGCAGTTTTTCCATGGCGGCGCGCAGGCGGGTCTTGACCGTGCCGAGGGGCATGTCGAGGACCTCGGCGATTTCGCTCTGACTCATACCCTGATAGTATGCCAGTTCGATCACTTTGCGCTGATCGGGATGAAGGGACAACACGGCAAAGTACAGGGCGCGCCAGCGCGATTCCTCCGCCGTTGACCCGGGATCGGGAATGGTCTGCCACACATTTTCGGGGTCGTTCACGTCGGACAGGAGTGGGCGGCGGGATTCGAGTCGCAGGCGATCCAACGCGACGCGGCGCGCGATGGTCAGCAGCCAGGGAAGAAAGGGTCCGCGTTCGGCGAGGTATTGGCGGGCGCGGCTCCATAGTTTGAGGAAGGTATCCTGCGTGGCTTCCTCCGCCAGCATGGGGTCGCCCAAAATACGAAGGGTAAGACCGTGCACGCGACTGGCGTGGCGGTCGTAGAGTTCGAGAAAGGCGCGTTCATCGCCCCGCGCCACCTGTTCGATCAGTCTGCTTTCGTTTGCGTCGGTCACACATCCATTTTACTGGATATATTGTTCGGTCTGTGGAGGATGTTCCCGCTAATTCGCGTCAGGGTTGCAATCCAATTACAGAGGCGGCGGCGTACTATGGGGTGAAGACCAAATCCAACCCAAAACGGAGGAACAAACTATGAAAAGATCGTTTCTTGTTGTCCTGGCGGCGATACTGGCGTTGAGCCTCTTCTCTTCGTCGGGAGCGGTTTCCAGCGCCCGCGCGGATGAATCGAAGTTGCTGGAGTTCAACACGATGATCGGCGTGCCGCGTCCCTACACCGGCGCGACGAACGCGATCCGCGGCGTGCCGGGCGGCGGTTTGCCCTGGGTCGTCGCGTTCGGCAAAGGGAAGGTCAGCCCCGAAGGCAAGGTGGACGTGAAGGTCAGGGGGCTGGTGTTCGACCCCAACGACCCGGCGGTGATCGAGCGCGGCATCGGCGGCACGAATACGGTCCCGAACTTCAAAGCGATCGTCAGTTGCCTGAGCAAGGACGCGGACGGCAATCCCGTCACGGTCAACGTTTCGACGGGTCTCTTCCCGGCGGATGCGGAAGGGAACGCGCACATCAAGGATATGGTCGCATTACCCTCGCCCTGCATCGCGCCCATTCTATTCGTCACCAGCCCGACCGGCGCGTGGTTTGCAACAACCGGGTTCTAGATCAATGTAAATTCAAAACAGGACGAGTGGAAACATTCCATATCGTCCTGTTTATTGTTTTATTCCAGATGCACATTGCGCTTATTCGGGGTTGTGACGCGGCAGCCTGGATGCGATCATTGTCGTGATCGCCCTCCAGATCGGACAGCGATCGTACACACCCAGAAAAGCGACGATCCCGCCGATGCCCAGGACGAACCAGTTGCTTGTGGAAAATCCGATCGTCGCGAGCAACGCGCCCGCGCCGAGGCGGAGAAAGCGGTCGAACGCGGACATCGGGACTCTGACCTCCCTCCCCTCCGCCAGCGACTCGAACATGGCGCGGTAACCGGCTTCGTTCTGCGCGCCGGTCACGCGACCGACCGCCTCCCCATTGCGGAACGCCATCACGGTGGGGATGCCGATGATCTTGAAATGCTCCAGCGTCTCGCGCGAGTCGTCCGCGTTGACGGGCAGGAATTCGATCCGATCGCGATATTCACGGCATACACCAGGCTGCCCAAAAGTCCACCACGACGGGTTTGTCGGAGGAGGAAACGGCTTTTTGAAACTGTGACAGGTTCATGGTTAAGAGAGAGAAGCGAAGCCGTCCCGAAGACTTCAATTGGCGCTCAACCCTTCAGGACGGTTCGCGGTGTGACGATCTATCCTTTGTAGGTGCTGAATTTGAACGGCGCATACAGCGGGCAGAATCCCGCAATGGAAGTGAGCAGGAACACCCCGCCCAGCGCGAGCAGGACGACGCCGAGTCCGCCGGTCACGATGCCGCCAAAGTACAGCCAGGCGAACAGCGCGGCGACGATCACACGAACGATGCGGTCGGTATTGGACATGTTGCGTTTCATTGGAAAATCTCCTTTTGGTTTGATGCCCGCATTGTAGGAGATTTATCGCACCCCGTCTGTGACAAAGTCACATAACGGAGCGGGATTTCAGACTCTCGAAATCAAATACCTCGATGGTCCCGCGTCCCGATTCGATCAACCCCTCTTTGGAAAAATCCTCGAGGATGCGGCTGATCACCTCGCGGGAACTTCCCAACTCCGCGGCGATTTCCTGATGAGTGACACGCATCGGATTCTGGACCTGGGCTTGATTCAACAAAAACGAGGCGACGCGGCGATCCATGCGTTTGAAGACCACCTCGTCCACCACCGCCATGACCGTGGAGAGCCGCTCCGATAAAAGGTCGAAGACGAACTCGCGCCACAGGTCGTATTTGTTCACCCACGCGCGGAATACATCCGCAGGGATCATCACCGCTTCGGCGTCCTCCTCCACCGTGGCGATGGCCGGAAAGGACTTTTGACTCAGGATGGCGTTCGCGCTCAAAATGCAACTTTGACCGAGACCGAAACGATATAACGTGATCTCGCGTCCCGTTTCGCCGATCTTGTAGACGCGCACCACGCCGGAGAGGAGCAGCGCGATCCCATCCACGCGGTCGCCGTCCACGAAGACATCCCGTCCGGCAGGGATTTTCGCGAATTGCGCGTCGCGTTTCAATGCGTTGATGAGCGAGGCGTCGGCGCGCCCCAGAAAGGGCAGGGCGAGCGTCAATCGGTTGAGTTGGTTTGTATCGAGCATGTGTTGACCTCATTTTCCTAACTCGGACAAGCCGAAAGAGTTTTACCGCAAAGAACGCCGGGGTTTTCAAGAAGATGCTACGCATCGTTCTGCGCCGCGTCGGTCTGCGATAATTTCACGCCCACTGCGTTCGAGGCCGGCAGGATGGGTTTGCCGATGGCGGAGCCGTACACCAGGGCGAACTTCGCGCCGAAGAAAACGATCTGCGCGGAATAGGCGATCCAGATCATGAAAACCACGAGGGAGCCCGCCGCGCCCAGTATGCTCCGCGCGCCTCCGTAACCAAAATACAGGCCGAGCAGAAACGCGCCGACGTTGAACAACAGGGAGGTAACGAGCGCGCCGACCCAGACCACGCGCCATGAAATCCGAACGTCGGGCAGCAGTTTGTAGGTGAGCGCGAACAACAGGGTCGTCAACCCAAAGCCGATCAAAATGTTGCCTCCCTCCATGAGAAAGGACGTGTCGGGTGTGATCGTCGTCCTAAGCCATCCGTTCAGGGCAGCCAAGCCCGCGCTGACGGCGAGCGCCGCCAGCAGGGTGACGCCCAAACCGAACACCATGAGGGCGGCAAGCAACCGGGTCCTGGCTACTTCGAGAACGCCTCCCAAAATGTGGTTGCGCGGTTTGGGGCGCACGTGCCATAAGGTGTTCAAGACATCCTTCAACTGGCTGAAGAGGTTGGTCGCGGCAAAGATCAGAACCACCGCGCTGAGGATCGTTGCGGAGAGGCTGGAACCCGATCCCTGCACATCCACCAGCAGCCGTTCGATGTCCGCCGCGGCTTGCGAACCAATCTGGTCCGAGATGGCGTGGACGATCTGCCCCTCCACTGCCGCCTCGCCAAATACCGAACCGGCGATGGCGATCATAATGACCATGAGCGGGGCAAGGGAAAAGAGCGCGTAATACGCCAGCGCCGCGCCAAGCCGCGCGGCGCGGTCGTGCGACCATTCGGTGTAGGCATCGCGGATCAATCGAAGGACGAATTTGAATGCGGACATGTACGGTCAAACCTTTTCCACAACCCAAAAATGGGACAAGCCAAGCATCTTCAACGGCGTCTTCTCGAGGAATTGCAATACGCCGCGCAAGACCCTTCCAAACGCGCCGAAGCGCGCGATGAGGTTGTCGTACGCGCCGAAGATGATCGTCTGCTCGATAAAGCAAATCGGCAAATCGGCAAATAACTTTTCAAGATCTTTCTTTGAGTACACACGCACGTGGGGAGCGAGTTTATCGCGCAAAGAACGCGGAAGATAATTCACAAACAGTTTGTTCCCGAAGTGATATTGTCCCTTCCAGTAAATGCCGTGCGTCTCGAAGGGATAGCCGCGATTCGGGCAGAAGAGTACAGTCCGCCCGCCAGGCTTCAGCACACGAATCATTTCACAGATCGCGGCGCGGTCATCCTGGACGTGTTCGATCACCTCGTGGCTGAGGATCAGGTCGAACGTCCCGGAAGGAAGCGGGATGGATTCTCCCGCCGCGTTGAAGATGTGCGGAGAGTTTTTCCGCGCCTCCTTTGCGCGTTCGAAGTCGTATTCCAATCCGATCACGGTTCCGCCGAAAGGGGAGAGATGTTCGACGTACATGCCGACGCCGCATCCGTTTTCGAGAATCCTTCCTTTGATGCGTTCGCCTGCGGCTTTGAGGATCATATCGAGCCGTCGTTGTTGTCCCGCCCGCCAGACGTAGGAGGGTTCGCCTCTAAGGGCGGCTTTGGATAGGTTTCTGTCGGTCATTAATCTCCGGTGGTTTCAAATAAGCAAGTGGGCAAATAGGCAAATAAGCAAGTGGGCAAGTGGGCAAATGAGATCATCTGCCTTTTTGGCGGTTGATCTCGGTCAGGATGAGGGCAACGACTTCGCTGGCAAGATGGAGCCGTTTTTTGAGGACTTCTGATGTGTAAAACGCCTTTGCGCGATAAATTCGTCCCTTCGTTTCGCGGGCTGAACCAAGAGAATAAACGTAAAATTGCACGAGTTGTTTTCCGAACCCGCGCCCGAAACCTTCTTCAATGTTCGCGCAAACCGAATCGGAACTTCCAATAATTTGCCTTGAAAGCCTTTGGCCGCGTTCATCTTTTTGCCATTCCTCCGTATCACCCCAGAGCAGATCATAAAGGTACAACGCTTTTTGATAAGCGATTAACGACCAAAACTTCTCGGAACGTATCGTTTCGGGAATCGTCTCCTGCCATTCCTTGAATGCGAATTCTTCTTCATTCATCATTTGAGGTCCTCCATTCGTCCGTTTGCAAATTTACCCATTTGCTCATTTGCAGATTTGCTCATTTGCACATTTGCAGATTTGCTCATTTGCTCATTTGCAGATTTACCCCAACATTATATCTTGCATCTTTTTTTGCCCCGTGCTAAAATACTGGCGCACGTCGAACCGATCACCGAACACACCGAGAAGTGGGCGCCCCCCACTTTTCTGCTTGTAATAAGGAGTATACGGAGCAACCGGCATGGCTAAGAACGAATTTACCCTGGCTTTCAACGATGTGTTGGAAGACAAACAACTTTCCAAGGAAGTGATCATTTCCGCGATCGAGTCCGCGATGGTTTCAGCCTATCGGCGGGCTGTCGGCGCGTCCGCCGCGCAGCACGTGGAAGCCAGGATCGATCCCGAGTCGGGCAAGGTGATGGTCTTCGCCGAAAAGGAAGTGGTCGAAGACATCATCGAACCGAAGACCGAGGTTCTGCTCGAGGAGGCGCGCCAGGTCAACCCGGAGGCGCAACTCGGCGACATGGTGATCGTCGAGTGCACGCCTGCGGATTTCGGACGCGTCGCCGCGCAGACCGCGCGCCAGGTCATCCAGCAGCGCATCCGCGAGGCCGAGCGTTCGAATCAGATGCAATACTTCGAGCGGCAGGTCGGCGAGATCATCAGCGGCATCGTGCAGGCGACGAACGCGCAGACCACCACCGTCGGACTCGACATGAAGGCGGAAGGCACGCTGCCCGCCAGCCAGAGGATCCCGGGCGAAAGGTACAAGGTTCACGAACGCATCCGCGCGGTGGTGATGGAAGTGAAGGACGGACCGCGCGGTCCGCAGATCATACTCTCGCGCGCGCATCGCAACTTCCTGCGGCGTCTGCTCGAAAATGAAGTGCCGGAAATCTATCACGGCGTGGTCGAGATCCGCGCCATTGCGCGTGAACCCGGCGCGCGCGCCAAGGTGGCTGTCTCCGCGACCCAGCCGGGCATTGACCCGGTCGGCGCGTGCGTGGGGATCAAGGGCGTGCGCATCCAGGCGATCGTGAAGGAACTGCACGACGAAAAAATTGACATCATCCAATGGGATCCCGACCCCATCGTTTACATTTCCAAGGCGATCAGCCCGGCGCGCGTCAGCGGCGTCTATTTGCAGGAGGCGGAGGGCGCGCGCACGGCGACCGTCGTCGTGGGCGAAGACCAGTTGAGCCTGGCAATCGGGCGCGACGGCCAGAACGCGCGCCTCGCCGCAAAATTGACCGGCTGGCGCATTGACATCAAATCCACCCTGGAAGCCTCGGCGGACACCATCGTCAAATTGCAGAGCGATACCGAACTTGCCGCGTTGATGCCCAGCGCCGTCGAGTCCATCCCCACCGTCGAAGACGTACTCGCCAGGAAAGCCGAAGGAAAACCCATTACGCCGGAAGAGTACGACATGCTCGCCAAGTTCGTTGACCGCGTCGAACGCCGCACGAGCGAGATGAAGGCGGAGGCGGTGCGCGTGGCGGAGGGCGACGTTTCCCTCGCCGAGCAGGCGGGCGTTCCTGCCGCCGCGTTCGACATGCCGCTCGAACAGGCTGGCATCAAGGAACACGTCTTCAATATTTTGACGGAAGCCGGCATCGAGACGGTCGGCAGCCTGATGGTCAAAATGAAACTGGACTCGAACAGCGTGCTTGGATTGCCCGGCATCGGACCGAAAGCCATTCAGAACATCGAGGAGGCGCTCGCCGCGTTGACATTCCCTGAAACGCCTCCCGCGCCGCCGGAGGCTGAACCTGCTCCCGAGGTCGAGCCGCAGCCCGAAGCCGAGGCGGTCGCGGTCGAGTCGGCTCAGGCGGAGGAAATGCCGGTCGCCGAGAAGCAGGTCACGGCGAAGAAAGAAGCGAAAAAGCACGTCGAAGAGAAGGAGGAGGACGAAGGTCACAAGGACGGCGTTTCCCTCGACGAACTCTTCTCGATCAAACCCGAGATCTTCCAAGCCCCCGTCGAAGAGGATGAAGAGTCGAAGGACAAGAAGAAGGGCAAGAAAACCAAGAAAAAGAGCGTCGAATTGGAATTCGACGAGGAACTCGGCGAAGTGGTCAGCCGCAAGAAACACAAACGCGGCGGCGACGACCATGTCGAGGACTGGTAGAATCTCGCGCGGGAATGAAGGTGTCCAAAAAGAAACCTGTCCAGCGTGTCAAGCATGTGCCCCAGCGGACGTGCGTGGGCTGTCGGGAAGTCCTGCCCAAACGGACGATGATCCGTATTGTGCGTACAGCCGAGGGCGTGCGGGTGGACCCAACCGGTAAACTCGCCGGGCGGGGAGCCTACCTGCACGACCGCCGCGAATGTTGGGAGCGAGGTTTGAAGGGCGCGCTCGCCCATGCCCTGAAGACGACGATCCGCCCGGACGAACGCGCAACGCTCGAAAGTTTTATGAATACGTTGCCGCAAGAGGCAATAACCGGGGAGACCCTGTGATGTAAGCCGCAGAATACTCACGGGTCTCCGTCCCGATAACTACGCAAATGGCAAGCCTGCAAGCGCCGGCGCTCATTGCATATTTGGCATATTTGCCCATTGCATATTTGCTCATTGCATATTTGCCCATTGCATATTTGCCCATTTGCTGAATTGTGGAGGCAGACCCATGAGTACCAACGGAAAGAAAATCGAACTACCGGGCAGCATTGTTGTCCGAGACCTTGCCCAGAAGATCGGCAAGAGCCCCATTGATCTGATCAAAAAATTGATGTCGAACGGCGTGATGGCAACCATCAACCAGTCCGTGGACTTCGACACCGCCGCGATCGTGGTGGAGGAATACGGCTTCGAGGCTGTGCCGGAGGCGGTCGAAGACGCGATCGTCGAAACGGGGGAGGTCCCGCTCTGGCGCAAGTTGATCGCGGACGAGGACAGGTCGAAGTTGAAACCCCGCTCGCCGGTGGTGACTATTCTCGGTCACGTGGATCACGGCAAGACCAGCCTGCTGGACGCCATTCGCCAGACGGACGTGGCGGCGGGCGAGGCGGGAGGCATCACACAGCACATCGGCGCCTATCAGGTCGAGAAGAAGGGACGCACCATTACGTTCCTCGATACGCCCGGTCATGCCGCGTTCACGCAGATGCGGGCGCGCGGCGCGCAGGGCGCGGATATCGTCATCCTGGTCGTCGCGGCGGACGATGGCGTGATGCCGCAAACCAGGGAAGCGATCGCCCATGCCAAAGCCGCGCGCGTGCCGATCATCGTCGCCCTGAACAAGGTGGACAAAGCCAACGCCAATCCCGACCGCGTCAAACAACAACTTGCCGAACAGGAACTCGTTCCAGACGAATGGGGCGGCAATACCATGGTCATCCCGGTCTCCGCCAAACAGAAGCAGGGTATTGACGACCTGCTCGAAGGCATCCTGTTGGTGACGGACAACATGCAAATCAACGCAAACCCCTCCGGGAAGGTGATCGGCACGGTCATCGAAGCGGAACTGGACAAATCCAAAGGTGTGATCGCCACGCTCCTCATCCAGAACGGGACCCTTTCCTCCGGCGACGTGGTCGTGGCGGGAACGGCGCACGGCAAACTGCGCGCCATGTCCGATTACAAGGGCAAACCTGTCAAGAAGGCGGGCCCTTCCATGCCGGTCCTCGTGATGGGACTGAACGAAGTCCCCTCCGCCGGCGACCTGTTCCAGGTGGTCAATTCGGACAAGGAAGCGCGCCACATCGTCGCTGAAAGGATGAACGCCGCCAAGGAACAGGCGCAGGCAAAGAAGAAGGTTTCACTGGAGGATCTGTTCGCGAACGTCCAGGCGGGCGAAGCAAAGGAACTGAACCTGATCGTCAAGGCGGACGTGCAGGGATCGCTCGATCCCATCGTCTCCGAATTGAACAAACTCGGCGAAGGCGGGATCGGCATCAACATCCTCTACTCGGAAACCGGCAACATCACCGATAACGACATCATGCTCGCTTCCGCCTCCGGCGCCATCATCATCGGCTTCAACGTCCAGGCGGACGTCTCCGCGCGCCGCCTCGCCGAAAAGGAAGGCGTGGACATCCGCCTCTACGAGATCATCTACCGCATGACCGAGGATATCGAAAAGGCGCTCAAAGGGATGCTCGAGCCGGTGGTGCGGGAGAAGATCATCGGGCACGCGCAGGTCCTGGCTGTGTTTTCCGCCTCCAAATTCGGCAAGGTTGCGGGATGCAGGGTGACGGACGGCGAACTGCGACGCAACGCGAAAGTCAGGCTGTATCGCGGTTCCGACCTTGTTTACGAAGGTGAAATGGGATCGCTCCGCCACGAGAAGGAAGACGTGAAAGAGATCAAACAGGGATTCGAGTGCGGCGTCGGTTTCAAGAACTTCAAGGACATCCAGGTTGGCGACCAGTTGGTCTGTTACGTGCTGGAGGAATCGTAATCAATGCCCTCCGGTGTACGACTCCAACGCATCGCAGACCGCGTCCGCGAAGAACTTTCGGAGATGCTCATCCGTGAGATCCACGACCCGCGCCTGAAACTTATTTACGTGACGGACGTAAAAGTGGATAAGGAACTGGCGTACGCGGACGTGTACGTCTCCGCGGTCGAGGGAGTCTCGCGCTCCAAAGACGTTCTCGCGGGACTGGAATCTGCCTCCGGTTTCATCCGGCGAACCCTCGCCTCACGCGTCGAACTGCGCGCCTTCCCGCGCCTGCGCTTCCACTGGGACATGACCCCCGAAAAAGCGGATCACATCGAAAAGGTACTGGCTGACTTGCGAAACAAAAAATGACGACACGATTGGGAACAATGCGCGGGCGTTGGAGAACGTCCGCCTGCGCCAGCGACATGAATTTCGTGTTACGGAAAAAATCTTCCCGGTTGCGATGAATTCCCGGAGCAATGCTTCAAGGGTTTACGACAAATTTCTGACACAAAATTGACAAAAGATCATTGATTTTTGTGATACAACTGACGGAGAGAAAACAGGAATGGACAAGGAAACTACCGGGGCTATAAAAGACCGCCTCGCCAAAGCCAACAAGATCGTCATTGCCTCCCACGTCCGCCCGGACGGCGATGCGATCGGTTCGCTGCTCGGTCTGGGACTGGCTTTGATGGACGCCGGCAAGTCGGTGCAAATGACGCTTGTGGACGGGATTCCCGCCTCCTTCAGGCACCTCGAAGGAAGCGAACTCGTCCTCAAACAACCGAACGGGGATCACGACACGTTCATCGCGGTGGACTGCGCCGACTTCAAACGAACGGGAAAGGTCTTCGAGAATTTCGGTCAACCCGATATCAACATTGACCATCACGTCACCAACGAAAGATACGGCAAACTGAACCTGATCGAAGCGGAGGAGGTCGCCACCGCCGCCATCCTGGCAAAACACCTGCCGGAGTGGGGCTTCAAGATCACCAAACCCATCGCGGCGGCTCTATTGACCGGCATCGTCACCGATACACTCGGATTCCGCACTTCGAACACGAATCCCTCCGCCTTGCGTTTGTGCGCGGAGTTGATGGAAACCGGCGTGGATATGCCGGACCTGTACATGCGTTCTTTGGTCAGGAAATCGTTTGCGGCGGCGAAGTATTGGGGCGCCGGGCTATCGAGCATGGAACATCGGAACGGCATCGTCTGGGGAACGCTGACGCTCGAAGACCGCAAACGAACCGGCTACGGCGGCAACGACGACGCCGATCTCATCAACCTCATTTCGGCAATTGATGGGAACAAAGTGGGTATGATTTTCGTCGAACAAAACGACAATCATGTCAAGGTCTCGTGGCGCGCGTTGGAACCGGGAGTTGACGTCTCGCAGGTCGCAAAACACTTCAAAGGCGGAGGTCACGCCGCGGCGGCCGGGGCAGACATCCCCGGCGCGTTGAACGAAATCCAACCGCTGGTACTTAAGGCTACCCGTGATATGTTGGGTCTCTAACCATAAAATCAGACAGTTATGTCATAATTAGGATCGCAAATCCCTAACAGGAGGAAAGAGTGAACAGTCAAGACGTAAAGAATGCCATCTCAGGGGTGCTGGTCGTGGACAAGCCCGTTGGAATGACATCCCATGATGTAGTGCAGGCTATTCGTAACGGAACCGGCCTGCGACGCGCAGGACATACCGGCACGTTGGATCCGCGCGCCTCCGGCGTGCTTGTCATCCTGGTCGGACCGGCCGTGCGTTTGAGCGAATACGTTTCCGCTTCGGATAAAAGGTATCAAGCCATCATCCGCCTGGGCGGCCGCACCGACACCTTCGACGCGGACGGCAAATTCACACAGGCGAACCAACCGATCAACATTACCGAGGAGCAATTCGAGGAAGTGTTGAAGACCTTCATCGGCGAGATCGAACAGACCCCGCCTCCCTACTCCGCCGTCAAGGTGCAGGGACGCAAAGCCTACGAGATGGCGCGCAAGGGCGAGGAGGTCGAACTGGAACCGCGCAAGATCACAGTGCATCACCTGGAAGTGCTGGAATGGGCGCCGCCGGAAGTGGTGATTGACGTGCATTGTTCTTCCGGCACGTACGTCCGTTCGCTGGCGAACGACCTGGGCGAGAAACTCGGCTGCGGCGCGTATCTCGTCGGTTTGCGCCGCACCAAGAGCGGACGATTTTCCCTGCGCGACGCAGTGCCTCTGCGGAAGTTGCAGGAAGCCTTCCACGCGGGCAACTGGTATCAGTATTTGATCCCCGCCGCGGAGGCGCTGGGCGATTGGCCCGCCGTCGAACTCAGCCCGGATGACGTGGAAGGCGTGCGCCACGGTCACCGCGTAAAAGCCAAAGCGGATACGCCCGTCGGCGACCGCGTACGCGGCGTCAGCACGCAGGGCGAATTGGTTGCCCTGATGGAGTGCGTGATCGGCGAGGACGGCGAACCGGCCTGGCAGCCGAAGAAGGTGTTCTTCACCAGCGATTAGCGGCGGCGCATTCCGACGTTTTCGGTGAATGACGATGTTCCGCAATAAAACGCAACTTCCGTTATGCTGCATTTTCGTTCCCTCGAGGAAGTTACCCTCCCCGCTTCGTGGCTGACCGTCGGCGTGTTCGACGGCGTCCATCGCGGACATCAACAGATCCTCAACAGACTCGTGGCAGGCGCCCATGAAAATGGGCTGCCTGCCGTTGTTTTGACGTTCGATCCGCACCCGGCAAAAGTCTTCGGGCGCGGCGACATCAAACTGCTGACGTTGCCCGGCGAACGCGCCCGGCTGCTCGGGGATTTGGGCGTGGACGTGGTGGTCACCCATCCGTTCAACAGGGACGTGGCGGACACCACCGCCTACGACTTCATGAAATACCTGAAGTCCCGCATCGGACTCACCCACATTCTGCTCGGTTACGATTCGACTCTCGGCAAGGACCGCGAGGGCAACGCCTCGCGCCTGACCGAGATCGGCGCGGAGTTGGGATATGCCGTCGAGGTGGTGTCAGCCTTGGGCGACGAAAGCGGCGTGATCTCGTCCACGGAGATCCGCAAATTGATAACGGTCGGGAAGGTCGTCGAAGCCGCGCGCCTGATGGGACATCCGTATGCCTTGCAGGGAATGGTCTCGCGCGGCGACCAACGCGGCAAGGCGATCGGCTTCCCGACCGCGAACCTGGCGTATGCGCGCGAGAAGGTCGTCCCTGCGGGGGGCATCTACGCCTGCTGGGCGTATCTCGGCGGGGAGAAACATCGAGCCGCGGTCAATATCGGGACGAACCCGACCTTCACGCCCGATAAAACGACCCTGAACGTGGAGGCGTATCTCCTCGACTTCGACCGGGACATCTACGGCGAAGTCCTGCAATTGGAGTTCGCGGCGCGCCTGCGCGATGAATTGAAATACGATTCGGTGGCGGCATTGGTCGAACAGATCGGGCGCGACGTGGAGCAGGCGAGGGAGGTCTTGCGCCAATAGGCGCGCGGCTTGCGATTGATCGAGTTATGGACCAGGTTGTAGAACCTGGTCTTTTTCATTTTGGAAAAGGGTAAAATAAAGGCATGAAAAGGACAGTGCCTGCGCGCATCAGGAAACTGATGAAGGAACTCAAACAAGGACTTGCCCAGATCTACGGCGGCAATTTGAAAGCCGTGTACCTTTACGGCTCCTACGCGCGCGGAGACTACCGCGACGGCTCGGACGTGGACGTGATGATCTTGTTGAAGGATTATCGGAATTACTGGAGGGAGTTACACCGCTCCAGTGATTATGTCAGCGAAATTTCGCTCAGATATGACGTAACAGTTAGTTGCATCATTATCAAGGAGATTCAGTGGAGGCAATCGGATATGCCGGTTATCCGAAGTATCCACAGGGACGGGGTGCCTGCGTGAAAGATCACACGCGAAAGTTGTTGGATAAGGCAATTGATACGATTGAAGGAGCTGAAATTTTGCTCGACCACAAAAAGACCGATCTTGCCGCAGGTCGGGCATATTATGCACTTTTCTACATTGCCGAAGCCCTGCTAAACGAGAAAGGACTTCAGTTCAAAGAGCATGGGAAAGTCATCGGCGCGTATGGGAAAGAATAGGCAAAGACGAATTTGCTGGACCCGAAATTCCATCGCTGGCTGAGGCTTGGCTTTGATACTCGATTGGTCAGTGATTATCAAGTTGACTCGAATGTCGAAGCGGCAATTGTTTCAGACATGATCAACCAAGCCCGCGAATTCCTCGAAGCCGCGCGGGAATATTTGGAGAAGCAAGAGACCTGATATTGACGACGAGCGCGAGTCCCCAATGGGGATGACAGTTGTCCCCCCACCCAGGTTGGACAAATCTGCTCATTCAGAATGAACTCATCAGTTTGATGAGTTCATTTCAATTTGGCGCGACACACCCTCACTTCGCCAGCGAAATGAACACATCCTCCAGCGTGGGCTCACCGACAATCACATCTTTCACGTTCACGTTCTTCGCTTTCAACGACTTCAACAAATCCTCTTTCCTCCCTTCGACGCGGCTCAGGACAGGCTTTCCTCTTTCTGTTATCACCCTCAAATGATCGCCGGCCAACGCAACACGCAACACGCCATCAAGTTCAGGCAGCACCTCCAATCCCGCCTCCAGCGGGTCGGCATACACCTCCCACACATCGCCGGGGATGATATCGCGTTTCAGGTTGGAGGGCGTGTCCATTGCCAGCAGTTTGCCGTCGCGCATGATGCCGACGCGTTCGCAGTATTCGGCTTCGTCCATGTAGTGGGTCGTGACGAGAATCGTCACGCCGCCTTCGGCGAGTTCATAGATCAGATCCCAGAAGGCGCGGCGCGCGGTCGGGTCCACGCCGGAAGTCGGTTCATCGAGGAACAATAATTTCGGCTCGTGCACCAATGCAATCGCCAATGCCAGCCGCTGACGCCAGCCCGCCGAAAGAGTCCGCGTCAGCGTGGAGTCATGTCCACGAAGCCCGACCAGTTCCAGCGTCCGCGTGATGCGGGCTTTGTCCCTGATCCCATACACGCCGCCGTAAAACGTCAGGTTTTCGAGCACGGTCAGATCGTCGTAGATCGCAAATTTCTGCGACATGTATCCCGCCCGCGCCCGCACCTGTTCGCTTTGTTTGAACGCGTCGAATCCCAGCACGGTCGCTTTGCCCTCGTTGGGTTCGAGCAACCCAAGCAACATCCGAATCGTGGTTGTTTTCCCGGAACCGTTCGGGCCGAGATACCCGACCACCTCGCCCGCGCGCACTTCAAACGAGACGTGATCCACCGCGACGAAATCGCCGAAGCGCCGCGTGAAATTTTCGACTTTGATGACTGGCTCACTCATTGACATTCTCCCGCGCCAACGTCAGGAGACGCTGGACTCCGATTCGGATAATGCGATGAACACATCTTCGAGGACGGGAGGCGCGGAACGAAGTTCATCCACGCGACCGCCCTCGCTTCGTATCTTCGACCTGAGCCTGCTCAATACACCCTGAGCCTTTCCCTCCCCGACGCGGATATGCAGACGATCCCCGAACGCCTGCACGTCTTCGACATCTTCATCCTGATGCGCGACGCGGCGAAGCAGATTCAACGGCGAGCCGCGCAACTCGAGGACGCGTCCGTTGAGGCGGGCGCGCAGGTTGGATGGCGTATCCTCCGCAATGATCTTGCCCGCTTTCATAAACCCAACGCGGTGACAGCGCGAGGCTTCGTCCATGTAGGGGGTGCTGATCAAGACGGCGACGCCCGCTGATTCTTCACCGCGAAGACGCGAAGAGCGCAAAGATTCTTCTTTTTTATATTCCTTCGCGTCCTCACCTGCACTAGCGCCAGGTGCAAGTGTTGCGTCTTCGCGGTTTAATGCAGACTGCGATACCAATTTGATAACGAGTTGCCAGAAATCCTGGCGCGTGACGGGATCAACGCCTGTGGTCGGTTCATCGAGAAGCAGCACTCGCGGTCTTGTTACAAGCGCGGACGCCAGTCCCAGTTTCTGTTTCATGCCCCCCGAAAGTTGACCCGCCTTACGTTCCGTGAATTTTTCGAGCCCGACGAATTCGAGGATTTCCATGCAGCGCGGAAGCCACTCGTTCGCTTTCAGTCCGCGCACTTCGGCGAAGAAGCGGATGTTTTCGAGGACGGTCAGGTCTTCGTACATCGAGAAACGCTGTGACAGATAACCGAACTGCGAGCGCGCTAGTTCCGTTTGTTTGTTGATGTCATAACCACAGATATTCACCTCGCCCGCGTCCGCTTTGAGCGCGCCGACGAGCAGGCGGATCGTGGTCGTCTTCCCCGCGCCGTCCGCGCCGACCAGTCCGTAGAT
>SZPG01000064.1 GCA_030263595.1 Chloroflexi bacterium CFX6 | reverse complement strand
TGCCCGAGAACGTGGTGGAGGCGCTGGTAGGCGAAGCCTTCAACCGTTTGGACACGAACGCGCAAAAGGTGATGCAGGCGCTGGCGGTCTATAACCGACCCGTGACCCCCGCCGCCGTGGACTACCTGCTCGCCCCGCACATCCCCGCCATGGACAGCGCGCCGATTTTGCAACGGCTGGCGAACATGCACTTTGCGCGCAAGGAGAGTGGACGGTTTTATTTACATCCTGTGGATCGGGAGTTTGCTTTTGGGTTGATTCCACAGGGAGAGACTAGAGATTGGAGATTAGAGATTAGTGATTCGGATGAATCGCAAGAGACGGACGACCAATCTCCAATCTCTAATTACCAATTACCATTTACCCAACATGACCTAACTTTACGCGCAGCAGATTATTTCGCCGCCGCCCGCAAACCCCGCGCGGAATGGAAAAAACTGGAAGACCTTTCCGCGCAACTGGCGGAGTTTGACCTGCGCTGTGCCGCTGGCGATTATGATACGGCGGCGAGTGTGCTACTTGAGATTGACTTTGATTGCTTATTCCAATGGGGACATCATCATCTTATGATTGAATTGCACATGAAGTCGCTAGAAGAAATTCAAGATAAAACTTTAGCAATGCTCTGCAATGGTCGCTTGGGTTTAGCTTGCCGCGCCATTGGATTTATTCATGAGTTTATAAGATATGAAGAGAAAGCATTAAAAACCGCACAAGAAGCAAAAGATCAAAATAACGAAGCCGCTTGGCTTGGCAATCTTGGTCTTGCTTACGCGGATTTGGGCGATGTCCACAAAGCCATCGAGTTTAATGAAAAAGCATTGGTTATTGATCGCGAAATCGATGATCTCAATGGTCAAAGCCTTCGCCTTGGCAATCTGGGAGGCATGAATTTCTCTTTAGGCAATGCTAATAAGGCTTATGACTATTTTGAAAAAGCGTTGAGTATTGCGAGTGAAATTGGCGCTCGCCATCAAGAAATATATATGCTTATAAGTGCAGGAGATGTACAGTCCTTTCTTGCAAAGAATCAAAAAGCCAAAGAATGCTATCTTCAAGCCATTAAAATTGCAGACGAAATTTCATTGCCCTATGCACAATTAGGTTCTCGTTGTGGATTGGCAGAGGTTTATTTGCACCAAAATGATTTAGTCAATGCCCGCGCCACCATCGAAGCCGCGCTTCAATGTAATGTGCTAGAAAATAATTACAATGCAACCATTCTGCACGGAATCATCGCCTTGCGGCAGGGGGATGTTGTCACCGCACGGGGAGCCTTCGTCCGCGCGATCGGGCAGGCGGATGAGATCCTGTCCAAGACGGCGGAGTATTACACCGCGCTGGATGCGAAGGGGTTGGCGTCCTGCGGGTTGGCATTATGTAGGGATGACCTTCACGGTCATCCAGGGGCAGGGATAGGGGCAGGGATAGGGGCAAGCCCTATCCTTACAGACGCGATAGACACATTCCGCAAGGCGCGGAAGATTGCGCCACATGCAGGGATTGTGAAAGCAACATTGCGTCTGTTCGATGAGCTGACGAAATGCGAAGGCGGGGAGATGTTGAAGGACGTGAGGAAGGCAGCCGAAGGTGCCGAAGACCCATAACCAAAAGATCGGCAAATGGGGCGAGCAGGTAGCAGTGGAGCATCTCGTTTCGCGTTGAGGTGCTTGAACGCAATGTCCGCACGCCGTATGGGGAGATTGACATCGTCGCCAAACAAGGCGACACGATCATCTTCGTCGAAGTCAAAACGCGGACATCGAATACGATGGGCTTGCCGGAGGAATCCATTACGCCTCGGAAGCGCGAGCACATGATCGCCTGCGCCGAGCATTACGCGGCGGAGCACGAAATTGATCACTGGCAGATTGACGTGGTATCAGTGGAAGGGAAACCGGGGTCAACACCAAAGATCACTCATTTCGAGAATGCGATGTAGAAATTCCATCGAGTGTATAATTACGCGGAATGACCACGTCAACCCTGACCGACAGAAAAATCAACGTACCCATCCCTAGAAAAAAACTGGCGGAGTTCTGCCAACGCTGGAAAATTTCGGAGTTGGCGTTCTTCGGCTCCGTTCTTCGGGAGGATTTTCGTCCCGACAGCGATATTGACCTACTGGTTTCTTTCAGTCCAGAGGCAAAAGTCAGTCTGTTCGACCTGGTTCGAATGCAAAACGAGTTGAAAGAAATCTTTGGGCGGGAAGTGGATTTGGTGGAGCGCCGCGCCATTGAGAAAAGCGAAAACTACATCCGCCGCAAAAACATTTTGAGCAACACAAAGGTCATCTATGCGGCGCGATGAAACTTACCTGCTCGATATCCTCATAGCGGCGAAGAAAGCGCTAAAGTTCGTGGAGGGAATAGACCGAAAAGAGTTTGAGGAGAGCGAGATCATTCAAAACGCTGTAATGCGCCCTTTGGAAATCATCGGTGAAGCATCTGCCAGAATTTCAAAGAGTTTTCGCAAAACACATTCGGACATTCCCTGGCGGGAAATGGTTGGATTGCGCAATCGCCTCATTCACGAATATTTCCGGATAGATTTCGGTGCAGTCTGGGATACCATTCACAAGGACCTCCCAAAGTTAATCGAATTAATAGAACCTCTTATCCCGAAAGAAGATGAAATATAAGGAACCCGTTTTCGATTGAAGCGGGTTTTTCGTTTTCACACAATGACCAAACCACCACTCATCCTCATTGTCGGTCCCACCGCTGTTGGCAAGACGGAGATCGCCATTCAACTTGCGGAGCGGTTGAACGGTGAGATCGTCTCGGCGGATTCGCGTCTCTTCTATCGCGGGATGGATATTGGGACGGCAAAGCCCACGCGTGAAGAACGGGCGCGTGCGCCGCATCACTTGATTGACATCGCAGACCCGGATGAAACGCTCAGCCTTGCGGTCTTTCAGCAGAAGGCGCGGGAGGCAATCGCGGATATTCGTACACGAAACAAATTGCCGTTTCTGGTCGGAGGCACCGGGCAATACGTCCGCGCGGTGACGGAGGGATGGAGTCCGCCGGAGGTCCCTCCAAACGAGGAGTTGAGGGGGGAATTGGAAAAGTGGAAAGTGGAAAGAGGGATAAACTGGCTATACGAGAAACTCAAAAGCCTCGATCCAGAAGCCGCGGAGGGGATTGACCCGCGCAATGTCCGCCGCACCATCCGCGCGCTGGAAGTGATTTTGAGCACCGGGAAAAAATTCTCCGCGCAACGCGGACAGGGTGACTCGCCTTATCGCCTCGTGACGATCGGGTTGACGCGTCCGCGCGAGGAGTTGTATCGCCGCGTGGATGCGCGCATCGAGTCCATGTTTGCGAATGGATTCCTGGATGAAGTGAAAGGTCTGTTGGATAAGGGCTATTCCCCCTCCCTGCCGACGATGTCCGCGATCGGGTACAGGGAATGTGTCGGCGTGATACAAGGCGAATTGACGGAGGAGCAGGCAAAGGTCCGGATGCGACGCGGGACGAGGGTCTTTGTCCGCCGGCAGGCGAATTGGTTCAGGGAGTCCGATCCGAAGATCGCGTGGTTCAAGGTCGAAGATGGAGTCGGTGATAAAATCGAGAAAACCATCCGACGGTCGGTTGACTTTTGAATTTGGTTTGTATATACTGAAAACATCCCAAACGAGGAGGTATCACGATGAACGAGAAACCGTGGCTTGCCAGGTACGACAAAGGGGTACCGCATACTCTCGACATCCCGAACGTGCCGCTGTTCCATTTTCTGGAGGAGTCCGCCCGCAAATATCCCGACCGCGCCTGTACGATCTTTAAAGGCGCGGTCATTACATACCGGGAGGTGAACGCGCTTTCGGACAGCATCGCCGCCGCGCTGGTGGACATGGGCGTGAAGAAGGGTGACCGGGTGGGTATCTTCATGCCGAACACGCCGCAGTTTGTGATGACGTATTTCGGCATCCTCAAGGCGGGCGGCGTGGTGGTGGCGACCAATCCGCTGTATACGCCGCCGGAGATCGAATACCAGGCGAGCGACGCGGGCATCGAGTACATGTTCGTGATGACGAACTTCTACAACACGATCAAGAAGGCGCAGCCGAACACGAAGATCAAAAAGATGATCGTGACGAATCTCAAGGAGACCCTGCCGCCCGTCCTGCGTATTCTGTTCACGCTGGCGCGCGAAAAGAAAGGTGGATTCCGCATCGAGGGAGGCTTGCGTGACGGCGACATCTGGTTCCAGGACCTGCTCGCCAAATACAAGGGGGCGCCTCGACCCAAACTGGAAATTGGTCCTGACGATACGGCTTTGTTCCAATACTCGGGCGGGACGACGGGGGTCTCGAAGGGCGCCGTGGCGACCCATTACAACGTGGTCGCCAATACGCTGCAGATCAAGAACTGGATGGTCAATATCGCGGAGGGACAGGAGATCGTGCTGATGGGCATCCCGTTGTTCCATGTCTATGGCATGGTGGCTGGCATGCACTTTGCCATGGCAGCGGGCGCCAGCATGGTGATGATCCCCAACGTGCGCGACCTGCACGACGTCCTGGAGAATATCAACAAATACAAGCCGACCATCTTCCCCGGCGTGCCGACGCTGTACAACGCGCTCAACAACCACCCGGACGTGATCGCGGGGAAGTACGACCTGTCCTCCATCAAAGCCTGTATCTCGGGTTCGGCTCCTTTGCTGCGCGAGACCAAGGAGAAGTTCGAGAAGTTAAGCGGAGGTGT
Source organism: Chloroflexi bacterium CFX6 (assembly GCA_030263595.1). Taxonomy (GTDB): domain Bacteria; phylum Chloroflexota; class Anaerolineae; order Anaerolineales; family Villigracilaceae; genus Defluviilinea. The sequence goes on along the minus strand of SZPG01000064.1, from coordinate 33,660 downwards.
CGTCTTCGAGGGCTTTGGTCTTTCGGAGGCGCCGACCGCCACGCATTGCAACCCGCTGCTTGGCGAGAACCGCACCGGCTCCATCGGTCTGCCCCTGCCCAACGTGGATTGCAAGATCATCAGTCTTGACGACGGCGAGACCGAATTGCAGGTCGGCGAGGTCGGCGAACTGGTCATCAACAGTCCGAACGTGATGAAGGGTTATCACAACATGCCCACGGAAACCGCCAACACCCTGCGCAAACTCAAGGGCGGCCGAACCTGGCTGTTCACCGGCGACATCGCCCGCATGGACGAGGACGGTTACTTCTACATCGTTGACCGCAAGAAGGAACTCATCAAGCCGGGCGGCTATCAAGTTTGGCCCCGCGAAGTGGAGGAGGCGCTCGCCCAATATCCGAAGATCCTGGAGGCGGGTGTGGCGGGCATCCCGGACCCGTATCGCGGCGAGACGGTCAAGGCATGGATCGTGTTGAAGCCGGGCGAAACCGCCACCGAGGAGGAGATCAAGGCGTTCTGCAAGGAAAGGCTGGCTGCATACAAAGTCCCGACGCATTACGAGTTCAGGACCGAGTTGCCCAAGACGACCGTTGGAAAGATCCTGCGGCGCGAACTGGTGAGGCAGCATAAGGAAGCGAATGCGTGATGCAGGCAGTGAGACAAGCGCACAGATAGACAGGCACACAAAAGAAAAGAGCCTTCTGTTTTATCAGAGGCTCTTTTTCGTTCTGTCCTGATCCGCTTTTTTACTTGTGTACTTGTGTACTTCTATACCTGTATCGCCTACCCCGCAATCTGCGGCGTGCCGCTTCGTTTGGGAATGGGCGGCGGGAAGATCGCTTCGAACTCATCGCGCGTCAGGGTCTCGACTTCGAGCAGTCTCTGCGCGACGGCGTCCAATTGTTTACGGTATTTCACAAGCAGTTTCTTCGCCAGTTTGTACGATTCATCCACAATTTTGCGGACTTCGGCGTCAATCTGCTGGGCGACGGCTTCGGAGTAATCGCGCTGTTCCGAGATCTCGCGCCCGAGGAAGATCAACTCCTCCTTCTGACCGTACATCATGGGACCCAGTTCGCCGCTCATGCCCAACCGCGTGACCATGCTGCGCGCGAGGCGCGTCACCTGCTCGATATCGTTCGACGCGCCGGAGGTGATGTCGTCGAAGACCAGTTCCTCGGCAACGCGCCCGCCGAGCATGTAGGCAAGGTTGGCAAGCAGTTTCTTGCGCGAGTAGAGCAGGCGATCTTCATCGGGGCGGAACCAGGTCAGACCGCCAGCCTGACCGCGACCGACGATGGTCACTTTTTGGACGGGATCCGCTTCGGGGATGGCGTTGCCCACTACGGCGTGACCAGCCTCATGGTAGGCAATGATGCGCTTCTCTTCGTCCGAGATCAAGCGGGACTTGCGTTCGGGTCCCATCACGACGCGCTCGATTGCCTCTTCGAGTTCCGACTGTCCAATGGATTTTTTGTTGCGGCGGGCGGCGAGGATGGCGCTTTCGTTGACCAGATTCTCCAGGTCCGCGCCGACGAAGCCCGGCGTGCCGCGCGCCAACGAAGCCAGGTCAACGTTCGGTTCGAGGGGTTTGCCCTTGATGTGGACTTTGAGGATCGCTTCGCGTCCCTTCATGTCGGGACGATCCAGCGTCACGCGGCGGTCGAAGCGTCCGGGACGCAGGAGCGCCGGATCGAGGATGTCGGGACGGTTGGTCGCGGCGATGATGATGACGTTGGTGTCGGTATCGAAGCCGTCCATTTCGACGAGCATCTGGTTGAGGGTTTGTTCGCGTTCGTCGTGTGAGCCGCCCAACCCCGCGCCGCGCTGACGACCGACCGCATCAATCTCATCCACAAAAACAATGCAGGGCGAATGTCGCTTTGCCTGGTCGAACAGGTCGCGCACGCGGCTGGCGCCCACACCCACGAACATTTCGACAAATTCCGAGCCGGAGATGGAGAAGAACGGCACCCCGGCTTCACCGGAAACGGCTTTTGCCAGAAGGGTCTTGCCCGTGCCGGGAGGACCCACCAGCAAAACGCCTTTGGGAATCCTTGCGCCCAACTGGATGAACTTTTGCGGCTCCTTGAGAAACTCGACGACCTCCGCAAGTTCCTGCTTGGATTCGTCCGCTCCCGCCACGTCCTGGAAGGTCACGGTGGGATGTTCGCCGCTGAACATGCGGGCGCGCGATTTTCCGAACGACATCGCCGCGTTGTTCGACCCCTGCGCCTGGCGGAAGATGAACCAGAACACGCCCAACATCAACAGGACCGGCAACAGGTAGACCAGAAAGCCGCCCAGGAATCCGGACCAGACGGACGGCGCCTCGACCTCGATCTTCACGTTTTCCGCGGAGAGTTTATCCGGGCTCACGCCCAGCCTGAGCAGCTGCTCGACGAGCGTCGAATCGGATTCCTTGTACGCCTCCACCCCGGTCTGAGTCTCGCTTTCGGTGCCGGTCTTATAGATCACGCGCAAACTGCCGTCGTTCTCGATGACGACGCGCGCGATCTTGCCCGATTGAATGTCCTGCGCGAGTTCATTGATCGTGAGCGGCTGGCTCGTGGACGACTGGTTCCGCACCATCGTCACCACCATGGTAACCACCGCCACGATCAACAGAAAAGTCACAATAAACGATTGGTTTCTCGAATTCACTATGCCTCCGAAATTTCAAGTGGATTATACCAACAGGGAACGTACAGGAATAGACCGCTTATGACTTTTATATACTTCTCTAATACAGCCTGTTGCGCCGCCGATTTTCGGACGCGAAAACCCTCCCGCCTCTTACTGCCGGAGCCACATCCCCGGACAGCCAATGTCGTGGGCGGGCAAACCACTCGATGCCACGCGGGCAATTATCGTCTTTCATCCATGCTTTCACTTTATGGTAAACTTCAAACGGATACTTACATGAACGCGAAACTCAAGCGCATCCTGTGCATCGAAGACGAACCGGAAATGATAGACCTCATCCGGTTGATCCTGGGACGCCGGGGGTTCGAAGTCAAAGGCGCGAACGGCGGCGTGCAGGGATTGGAAATGATCCGCAAGGAAAAGCCGGACCTCATCCTGCTCGACCTGATGATGCCCGACATGGACGGCTGGGAAGTGTATCAACAGATCAAGGCGGACGAAAAAACAAGGGACATCCCGGTCATCGTCGTCACCGCAAAGGCGCAAAGCATTGACAAGGTCCTCGGGCTGCACATCGCAAAAGTGGACGATTACATCGCCAAGCCCTTCCAGCCGCAGGATCTTCTTGCAAGCGTCGAGAGGGTGCTCCAAAAGAAGGCATAACCCAACGAGGCGATCCCAATAGATCGCCTCGTTTTCGAATGACCATGCCCAGACAGATCATCGTGGAAAACCAAAACAAGACGATTCACGACCCGGCGCGCATCCGCTATTGCGACACCTTCCTCTCCCAATTGCGCGGATTCACCTTCCGCGCCCGCCTCGCGCGTGACGAAGGTTTGCTCCTCGTTGGGAGGCGTGATTCACGCCTCGACTCCTCCATCCACATGCTTTTCGTGCCTTTCGATCTGGCGGTCGTCTGGATCGACGCGAAGATGCAGGTGGTGGACAAGGTCCTTGCGAAGCCCTGGCGCCCGGCTTACTTCTCGAAACAACCCGCAAGGTACGTCCTCGAAATCCACCCCGAACGATGGACGGAATACGAAATCGGGGACATCGTTCAATTCAAAGATGTTTAAGCGAATTACACTCATCCTGCTTTTGGCGCTGGCAGCCTCTTCGATCCCGCGACCCGCCGCCGCGCAATCGAGCGGACCCGTATACATCGTACAACCCGGCGATACGCTATCCTTCATCGCCGTGCGCTTCAACGTCTCGCTTGCCGACCTGGTCGCCGCGAACCCATCCATTGACCCGAACTTCCTAAGCCAGGGACAACAGATCGTCATCCCCGGACTGGAAGGCGTGACAGGCGTCCTCGAAACGGAGATCGTCCCGCTTGGCGATTCGCTTCGCAGCCTCAGCCGCCGCACGCAGGTCCCCGACGCGCAGTTGATCAAACTCAACCGCCTCGTCAGCCCGACCGAACTGTACGTGGGCGTCAGCGTGATCGTCCCCGTACAGGAGGGACAGGCGCAATATCGTTCGCGCGCGAGCGCGGGCGCGGGCGAATCCCTGCTCGAACTTGCGATCAAACAGGGAAGCGACCCGTGGAGCCTCGCCTCCATCAACAGGCTTGGCGGCACGTGGAGCGCGTTGCCCGGCGATATCCTCTACTCCCCCACCGGGAACGACGAGGGAGGCGCGGGACTGCCCTCCGCGTTTCTGAGCGCCAGCGTCGAGCCATTGCCGATGGTGCAGGGATCCACGGAGGTCGTGCGCGTGCAGGTGAAGGATGGATATGCGGTTTCGGGAGTTTTGGCGGATCATTCCCTGCACTTTTTCCCGGCGGATGGAGGGCAGGTCGCGCTGCAAGGCATACACGCCCTGTTGAAACCGGGCGTGTACCCATTGCGATTGGAGGCGACCCTGCCGGACGGGACGCGGCAATCCTTCGAACAGATGGCGTTGGTGGCTGATGGCGGATATTTGAGCGAGGATATTCCACTCAACGACCCCAGCACGCTCGACCCGGTCGTGAACGAAGCCGAACTCCAAAATATCCTTTCGCTTACCGCGCCCTCCACCGCCGCACGATATTGGGAGGGAATTTTCACCTCCCCGGCCGTATACACGGATTGTTTCACCTCCCGCTACGGAACCCGCCGCACCTATAAAGTCGTCAACTCCGATATCGAGGTTCCAGGGTTTCACACCGGGCTGGATTTCTGCGGCGGAGAAGGATTGCAGATCTCCGCGCCGGCGCCGGGGCGCGTCGTGTTTGCCGGTCCATTGACGGTGCGCGGGAACGCGACGATCATAGATCACGGCTGGGGGGTTTACAGCGGTTTCTGGCATCAATCGGAGATCCACGTCAGCGCAGGGGAGATGGTGGGGCAGGGACAGGTAATCGGGTTGGTGGGAGGCACCGGACGCGTGACGGGTCCGCACCTGCATTGGGAGGTGTGGGTGAACGGCGTCCAGGTGGATCCGCTCGATTGGCTGGACCAAGCCTACCCTTAAGAACGAGGCGTTTGCGCTCCATTCCTCTTTATGCTACACTGTCAACAACATACCCGGAGGCGCCTGTGACAACTGCATCCATTGTAAATTTCCTGAAGCAATGCGACATTTTCTATCAGTTCACCCCCACGCAATTGGAACTGGTCGCGAACATCTGCCGGGAAACGACGTATCAAAAAGACGATCTGATCTTCGAGGAGAACAGCGGGAGCAAGGAGTTGTACGTGATCGTCCAGGGGGAGGTGGATATCGTCGTGGATCCTTCGCTCGTCGGCGCGTTGGAGGGAGGCGTGGAGAACCGGGTGATCGCCACCATGCGGCGCGGGCAGTCTTTTGGGGAGATCGCGCTCGTGGACGAAGGATTGCGTTCCGCCTCGGCGCGCGCGGCGCAAAAGGACACCCGCCTCCTCATCATCCCGCGCGACAAGTTGATCATGCTGTGCGACACGTATCCGCAACTCGGATACCGTCTCATGTATAACCTGGCGGCGGACCTGGCGATGAAGATCCGCAACACGGACCTGCGAATTCGGGAACAATTGTTGTACAGGTCGCAGGATTAGAAATTCGAGTCAGATTACTACTTGACCCCCGGTGGAATTTCACGTACCATTAGAAATCAATGATAAGCAGCCGTGAGAATTTCGCACCCGCAGGGGGGATGTTCTCCGGCTCTTTGTCAAATTGGCAGTTGGTCATTCCCAGCCGAAGGAGGTGATGCCGACATAAAGAAGAGCGTTGTCAGCCTGCAACGTCCAACCCGCCTCATGGCGGGAGATTTTCACGATCACCTAATAATCCTGGAGGAGGAAGAATGATTAAGCGAATATTCGCTCCGCTGGCGCTTCTCGTGGTTGCCAGCATGGTCCTTGCGGCTTGCGGCGGCGGGCCCGCGTACGAATGCACCGACCCGCTGGGCTGCGTTGACGTTGCCCCCGGCGAGCCGATCCACATTGCGTACGCGCTCGTGATCTCGGGTCCCGATGAGACTTTGGGCGTCGACTCGCGCAACGGCATTGACGTCGCCATCGCATTGAAGGGTCAAGTTCTCGGTCATGATGTCAGGTTAACCGGTGAGGACGAAGGTTGTTCAGCCGAGGGCGGACAGGCAGCCGGCACGAAACTTGCTGCCGATCCGACCATCGTGGCTGTGATCGGTACGTCCTGTTCCAGCGCGGCGCGCGTGGCGGTTCCGCTGCTGACCTCTGACCCCGCCAACTTTGTGGTCATTTCGCCGTCCAATACGGCTCCCGATCTGACCCTGGAAGGCAATGAGAACCAGCACGCCGGTTACTTCCGCACCGCTCACAGCGACCTCGTGCAGGGCAAGGCTGCGGCTGAATTCGCCTTCAATGAATTGGGCGTGACCCAGGCAGCCACCATCCACGACGGTTCTCTGTACGCCGAAAAATTGCAGGAAGTGTTCGCCGACGCATTCGTAGAATTGGGCGGCACCATCACTGCCCAGGAAGCGGTTGACCCGAACGGCACCGACTTCAAAACCCAGTTGAACAACATCGCGGCGACCAGCCCCGAGTTCATCTACTACCCGATCTTCATCAAGGCGGGCAGCCTGATCACGCGGCAGGTAAAGGAAACCGCCGGTCTTGAAAACGTCTACCTGATGGGCGCGGATGGCTTGTTCTCGCCTGATACGGTCGAGGGCGCAGGCGAGGCCGTCGAAGGGATGTTCGTTTCCAGCCCGGATCTGGCGGCTTTTGGAGCGGACTATCAGGCTGTCTTCGTTCCCAAGTACAACGAATTGTTCGGAACGGACCCGATCAGCATCTTCCATGCCCATGCGCACGACGCGGCGATGCTCGTCTTCGCCGCCATCGAAAAGGCTGCCGTGCAGGATGAAGATGGCACGCTCCACATTCCGCGCCAGGCTTTGCGCGATGCCATGTACGCCATCGCCAACTTCCCCGCCCTGACCGGCAACCTGACCTGCAGCCCCACCGGTGACTGCGCGGATCCCAAGATCGCCGTCTATGAATATCACGTCGGCGAATACCCGCCCGAAAGAATCTGGCCCTAGTAGTCCAGCGAACACAAACAGTTAATAAGGGGCGAGAGATATCTCGCCCCTTATTATTGAAAGAATGACCGACAGGATTGAAACGCATCGTCGAGCGGGGCGCGCCGGCTTTTTCGCGAGGCATGCCCGCACCGATCCTTATTTTCGGACTCATTTATTTCGATAATCATTCCCCGCGCGTGTAATGCGCGTTTCGAGATTCCAACCTGCCCCGGTTGCGCGGTTCGCCGAAATCAAATCCGCCGCCGGGCGAAGGAGAGAGATCATGATTCGGAACTGGATACAACGAATCACGTTAACAGACGTTATCGTATGGGGGGTTGGCATATTGATCCTGACCGGCGTCGTCTGGGGATCAATTGTCACGCTTGGGATAGGGAAGTATTCCACGGCGACCTGGATTGATCTCACCATTTCCGGCCTTGCCCTGGGCGGCGTTTACGCCCTGATCGCGCTGGGGTATACGCTGGTTTACGGCATTTTGCGGATGATCAATTTCGCCCACAGCGAAGTCTTTATGAGCGGACCGTTTACCGCGACCTTTGCGGCGCAGGCGCTCATCGCAATAGGCTGGTGGAACCGGTATCCCTGGTTGAGTTTGTTGATCGTGATGGCGGTCGCCGCGGCTGTATCATCTTCGATCGCCATTTTGCTCGAGCGCGTTGCCTATCGTCCCTTGCGCGGCGCCCCACGTCTGGTTCCGTTGATCACCGCGATCGGGGCGTCGTTCTTCCTGCAATATACGTTCCGCGGTCTGTACGGCTCCGGCTTGAAAGCCTACCCGGAGATGGAAATCTTCAAGGGGGTGTGGATGCTCGGCAGCGTCCGCATTTTCAAAACGCAAGCCGCCGCCATCCTCGGCGCCGTCATCATGATGTTGATCCTGTATGGGATCGTGCAATACACCAAACTCGGCAAAGCCATGCGGTCGGTCTCCGAAGACAAGGAAGTCGCGGCGCTGATGGGCATCAACGTGGACAGGGTCATCGCAAGCACGTTTGCGCTGGGGGGCGCATCAGCCGGCGTCGCCGGCATCCTGTATCTCCTGTTGTTCCCGGTGGCGAATTTCTTCATGGGCTTCTTCCCCGGACTCAAGGCGTTTACCGCCGCGGTCTTGGGCGGCATCGGGAACGTTCCCGGCGCCTTCCTGGGCGCCATGGTGCTGGGTCTGCTCGAATCCATTGGACCCAACCTGTTCCTCGATGGTCTGGGGGTTCCAGCCGCCGGTCAGTTGAAGGACGCCATCGCCTTCACCATCCTCGTTTTCATCCTGATCTTCCGTCCATCCGGCATCCTGGGCGAGCGGTTGACGCAAACAAAGGCTTAAGGAGGCAGAGAGATGCGAACCACATCGAATTTCCCCTGGAAGCAAGCCTTTCAATCCGGTTTGTTGGGCGGCGCGATCGCAGTGTTGTTGGCGCTGGTCGGCATGGTCTCCGCCTTCAGCGGACGATATATTGTGAGCGGTGTGTTCACCATGGGACAGTTCATGTTCCTGGCGCCCGTTCTATTCCTCGCGTATACGACTCTTCGGCGCTTCGATCATAATATGCCTCCCTCCCGATTGTTGCAGATAGGCGCGCTTTCTGGCTTGACAGGCGGGGCGGTCATTGCGGCGCTGGTGTTGATCGGAAGCGTCGTCAATTTACGCGTCATGTTCATCAACGCCTCGCCGCAACTCTACGGCACCCTGACCTTCAACCAGGGCGCCGGAATTGGAGCGCTGCTTTTACCGGTCGCGGGATTGCTCCTTGGCGCGCTTGCCGCCGGTGTCATCCTGCTTCCCGAACGGGCGCGGAGCACCCTCATCCAGACGGCATTATGGGTCTTCCTGATCGGCTTGCTGCGCGATTTGATCGTCACCGTATCCTTCCGCTGGGGTCCCCTCGCGGCGATCATCAAGCAATTCTTTGCCGTCAGCGGGCTCACCCCGGTAGGCGCGGCGCTCCTCATTGCCCTGATAGGCGGGATTCGATACTGGCAATTGGGAAAGACCGATCCTCATGCGGTTACTTTCTTCAACAACCCGAAGCCGTCAGCCCGCTGGCTTCGGATGGGACTGGCGGGAATCATTCTTCTCCTATTGCCCCCCATCCTGGGAATCTTCTTCAGCGAAATACTCGACAACGTCGCCATGTACATCCTGATGGGCTTGGGGTTGAACATCGTGGTGGGCTTCGCCGGGCTGCTGGACCTGGGATACGTGGCGTTCTTTGCCATCGGCGCCTATGTCATGGGCGTAATGACCTCCCCGGAACTCGGCTTCTTCAACATGACCTGGTGGCAAGCCCTCCCGTTCGCCCTCATCGCTTCCTTCATCGCCGGAGTGATCCTCGGTCTGCCGGTGCTTAGGCTGCGCGGGGACTACCTCGCCATCGTCACGCTGGGATTCGGCGAGATCGTGCGCCTCCTGGTTCTCTCCGACTGGCTGCGCCCCTGGCTGGGAGGCACGCAGGGCATCCAGCGCATCGCCCAGCCGCGCATCGGCGACTTCGTATTCAACACACAGCAGGAACTCTATTATCTCTTCCTGGCTGGCTTGGGGATCGTGGCTTTCATCGCCTGGCGGTTGAAGGACTCGCGTCTGGGCCGCTCGTGGATGGCTCTGCGCGAAGACGAGGACGTGGCAAAAGCCATGGGCATCAACCACGTGACCACGAAACTGCTCGCTTTCGCCACAGGCGCATTGTTCTCGGGGCTGGCAGGCACGATCTTCGCCGCTAAACTGACCTCGGTTTACCCCCACAGCATGAACTTTCTGGTTTCCATCAACGTTCTCAGCCTGATCATCATCGGCGGGATGGGTTCGATCCCCGGAGTCTTCGTCGGCGCGCTGGTGTTGATCGCCGCGCCGGAATTGCTGCGCGAATTCGCCGAGTTCCGTTACCTGGTCTACGGAGCGCTGCTCGTGACCATGATGCTGACCAGGCCCGAAGGTTTATGGCCCGAAGAACGCCGGCGGCTCGAACTCCACGAGGAAGAACACAGCCCGGCTGTGTCAGCAGACTAGGAGGAGAACATGGCATTACTCACCGCAAAGAACGTCACCAAACGCTTCGGCGGCCTGGTGGCATTGAGCAGGATAGACATCGAAGTCAAGGAACACGCCATCCAAAGCATCATCGGACCGAACGGCGCAGGCAAGACCACTTTCTTCAATTGCGTAACCGGCTTCTACAACCCGGAAGAAGGCGAGATCCTCCTCGATGAGCGCAACATCACCGGGCTTTCGCCCGACCGGGTCACCCACCTCGGCGTATCCCGCACCTACCAAAACATCCGCCTTTTCAAAAATATGACCTCGGTGGAAAACATCCTCGTCGGCATGCACCCACACCTGAAGTCGGGGTTGATCGGCGGCATTGTCCGTGATCCGCGCACACAGCGGGAGGAACAGGAGGCTGTGGTGGAAGCCCGCCGCATCCTTCAGTTCGTTGGGTTGAGGGGAAAGGGCGATCTGATGGCTAAAAACCTCCCCTACGGCGAACAGCGCCGCCTCGAGATCGCCCGCGCTCTCGCCAGCAAACCCAAAATATTGCTGTTGGACGAACCGACCGCCGGGATGAATCCCAGCGAAACGCACGAAATGGTAAATTTCATCCGCCATCTGCGGGACGAACTCGGCATCACCATTCTCCTGATCGAACACCAGATGCGCGTGGTGATGGGCGTCTCTGAACTGATCAGCGTGCTGGACTTTGGGGAAAAAATTGCGGAAGGCACGCCGGCCGAGATCCAGCGCGACCCGCACGTGATCGAGGCTTATCTTGGACGCGGCGCCGCAAGCGGACTCGTTCAGGCAACTGCATAGTCGGAGACGCTGACATGTCACTACTCGAAGTCGAAAACATTCACACCTTTTACGGCAACATCCAGGCGCTGAGGGGCGTTTCGCTGAAAGTGGAAAAAGGCGAGATCGTCACCCTGATCGGCGCGAACGGCGCGGGAAAAACGACCACCCTGCGGACGATCTCCGGCTTGCTCAAGCCAAGAGAAGGTCACGTCAAACTCGAGGGCGAAGACCTCGCCAGCTATATGGCGCACGAGATCGTCTATAAGGGCGTTGCCATGGTGCCGGAAGGACGGGGCGTATTCGCCCGCCTCACCGTCATGGAAAATCTTGAAATGGGCGCGTTCAGCCTGAGCAACAAGGAGCAGATCAACAGGAACCTGGAAAGGGTGTTCACCCTCTTCCCTCGCTTGAAGGAACGCCGCGCCCAGGTTGCAGGGACTCTTTCGGGAGGCGAACAGCAAATGCTTGCCACAGGACGCGCGCTCATGGCAAGCCCCAGAGTCCTGCTCATGGACGAGCCGTCCATGGGTCTCGCGCCGGTATTGGTCGAGCTCATCTTCGACACCATCCAGCAGATCAACAGGGAGGGCGTCACCATTCTGTTGGTGGAACAGAACGCCCTCATGGCTCTTGGCATCGCACACCGCGGCTACGTGCTTCAAACCGGCGAGATCGTGTTGAGCGACGCCGCCGAAAAACTGCAAAAAGATCCCACCGTCCAGAAAGCCTACCTGGGCATGGAATAAACCACCACGCCCCGCAGGAAGCGCAGAGCGGCAAAGGTCTCTCTGCGCTTTTCGTTATATAATGCCCACGGTCACACACCTGCCCTGGCAGGTGTGTGACCGCACCGGGTATAAAATATCGGAAATGAAAAAACAGAATACCCTCCTGATTCTTATTCCTCTGCTCTTATTGATCACCGCTTGTGTGCCTCCGAATCAGCAGCGGATAAAGCCCAGTCCCTCCGTTTCAGGACCAACCGGTACTCCGACGGACATCTGGATCGCATTGTTCGAACGTACGCCCGTTCCGTGGACGACGCCCCTGCCACCGCTTGAGCCCACGATCCTGGACGCCACCTACGTCAAGATCAACCCGCGCCTTGCCACCCCGTTTCCTTGCAAACGCTGCCCGGACTACGCCCTCGAAGGCGGGCTATGGAAATTCAGCCTCAGTAAAGGCGTCTTCAGGATCTACTACACCATGACCGGCTGGCGTAGTCTCGGTTCTTACGCCGTTGCCGAAGACCGCCTCCACCTTTTCAACGATCCGTATTGCAATCGGGAGACGGGCATTTACAATTGGAAGATCAAGGACGGCGCGCTCATCCTCACCGAAATTGACGATCCCTGTTCGCAGGGACTCAGAGCCGCCAACCTCACCGACCAGCCCTGGCTTTCCTGCACGCCGCCCAACCTCGAAGCCATGATCACGGATCACTGGCAAAAGCCGCAGGGCTGCGATCCGCAGGATTCATAACGCGAAATTTAATTCGCATACTGCAACGCGAGAATCATTTCGCAGAAAGGAAACGAAGCCACGATGCTCATCCTGACAGCAGACGAAGTTCGTAAGGCGCTTCCGATGAACGAAGCCATCCAGGCGATGAAACAAGCCTACGCCTCCCTCTCCGACGGGAGGGCTGTCGCGCCGCTTCGGACGCGTTTACCCATCCCAAACAGCGACGCGCTCAGCCTCTTCATGCCAGCCTATGTCCACGCAGCCGATAACCAGGCGCTGGCAGTCAAAGCGGTTTCGCTATTCCCAACCAACCCCGCCCGCGGACTCGCCTACATTCAGGCTGCCGTTCTCGTCTTCGACCCGCAGACCGGCCGCGCCGCGGCTTTGCTCGAGGGCAGTTCGCTGACCGCCATCCGCACGGGCGCGGCGGGCGGCGCGGCTGTTGACCTGCTCTCCCGCGCGGACAGCAGGATCGCCGCGATCTTCGGCGCGGGCGCGCAGGGACGCACACAACTCGAAGCCGCGTGTACCGCGCGAAAAATCGAAACGGTTTACATCTTCGACCCTGACATGCACAAAGCCGGCGTCTTCGCAGAGGAGATGAAAGGCAAAGGTCCGATCCCGCGCGATATACGCGTGGCATCCATTCCAAAAGAAGCGGTCGAACACGCAGACATCATCTGCACGGCGACAACCTCCACAAAACCGGTCTTCGACGACAAAGACCTCAGAGCAGGGACTCACATCTCCGCGGTCGGCTCGTACACGCCGGAGATGCAGGAGGTCCCCGCAGAGACCGTTCGGCGTTGACTCGTACTCTGCCTCGCTGGAGGAGGCGGGCGACCTCCTCCAGCCCATCCGCGCGGGATTGTTCGACGAATCGCACATCCACGCGGAACTGGGCGAGATCGTGCTGGGGCGCAAACCCGGCAGAGAATCCAATGATGAAATCACCTACTTCAAATCGGTGGGGGTCGCCGTTCAGGATGCAATGGCGGCGCAGGTCGCGCTCGAAAACGCGCGCAAAATGAACATCGGAAAAGAAGTGGAGTTTTAATCCCGGATGTCGTTGCGAGCCTTGTCCTGAGTGACAGCGAAGGAGCAAGCGAAGCAACCTCCAATGCGGATTGGAAATCCACTTATAAGAAGGAGATTGCTTCACTCGCTTCGCTCGTTCGCAATGACAATATGAGAGAGAAAATGGATATATCAAACACAGCAGACATCGTCATCATCGGCGGAGGGGTCATGGGCGCCAGCGCGGCGTATCACCTGGCGCAGCGCGGCGTGAAGAACATCGTGTTGCTCGAAAAGGAGGAGTTCTTCGGCACAGGCGCGACGGGACGCTGCGCGGGCGGGGTCCGTTACCAGTTCTCCACCGAGATCAACGTCAAACTCTCGCTCGAAAGCCTGCCCATGATCGAACGCTTCAAGGAGGAGACCGGTCAGGACGTGAATTATCGCCAATGCGGGTATTTGCTGGTGGCGACCAACGAAAAGGACGCGAACACGTTTCGACAAAATGTGAAGTTACAAAACAGTCTCGGCGTGGGAACTCGACTCCTGAGCGGAGACGAAATACGCGAACGCCTGCCCATGATGCGATTCGACGACGCGCTTACCGGAACCTTCCATCAAAAGGACGGCATCGTTGACCCGAACAGCGTCGTGATGGGATACATCGGCGCGGCGCAAAAGATGGGAGTCAAAGCCGTCAACAACGCGGAGGTGACGGGAATCCGCGTCGGCGGGGATAAGGTCGAAGCGGTGGAAACAAGCCGGGGCGTGGTCCAGACGCGCACGATCCTGAACGCGGCGGGACCCTGGTCGGGTCATGTCGGCGCGATGGCGGGAGTCCAAATCCCCATCGTCCCCCTCCGCAGGCAGATGTTCACCACGAGTCCGTTGAAGGAGTTGCCGCAGGATTTTCCGTTTGTGATTGACTTCGCGCAGTCGCTGTATTTTCATCGCGAGGGCGAGGGACTCCTGATCGGCATGAGCAATCAAAACGAAAAACCCGGTTTCGACCAGAGCGTGGACGAGGAATTCGAACTGGTCAATCTCGAAGCCGCCATTGCCAGGATGCCGCTTGTCGAAAAAGCCAGCCGCGCCTCGCACTGGGCGGGCTTGTATGAGGTGACGCCCGACGCGCATCCGATCTTCGGCAAAACGAACGTGGAGGGTTTCCTTGTTTGCACCGGTTTTTCCGGTCACGGTTTTATGCACGGACCCGTCTCGGGCAAATTGATGAGCGAGTTCATTCTGGATGGCAGGTTCTCGACCGTTGACGTTTCCATGCTCGACCTGGCGCGCTTCGAGGAAGGAAGACTGATAAAAGAGTACAATGTGGTTTAACCCTCCCCCAGTCTCTCCCAATATGGGAATGGGGACTCCCTTCCCCTTCGGGGGAAGGGCTGGGGATGAGGAAGGAATTACCATGCCCTCGGCAGAGATCATCACCATCGGAACGGAAATCCTCCTCGGCGAGATCGTGGACACCAACACGCGTTACCTCGCGCGCACCCTGCGCGGCTTGGGCGTGGACATCTACCGCACCATCACCATCGGCGACAACGTCGGACGTATCGCGGACGCCATCCGCAACTCGATGGACCGCGCCGAGATCGTCATCACCACCGGCGGGCTGGGTCCCACTGTGGATGACCCCACGCGCGAAGCGGTCGCAAAAGCGGTCGGCGTCGAACTGGAATTCCGCGCAGACCTGTGGGAACAGATCGTCGAGATCATTTCGCGTTACGGGCGCAAACCCTCCGAGAATCAAAAGCGACAGGCGCACGTTCCCAAAGGGGCAATTGCGATTCCAAATCCGGTTGGCACCGCGCCGTGCTTCATCGTGGAGACCCCCCTCCATCCCCCCCCATTTTCTGCGAAAATGGGGGGAGAGAAAGAGGGGGGTGGAGAGGGGACGGGGGTGAGGGAAAGCGTCGTCATCTCCCTGCCCGGCGTCCCCAACGAGATGGAACACATCCTGCACGAATCCATCATTCCGTACCTTCAAAAACGATTCGATCTGGATGCGATCATCAAGATCCGCATTTTGCATTGCGCGGGCCTCGGCGAGGGCGCGATAGACGAGAAGATCAGCGACCTCGAAACGTTGAGCAACCCCACGGTCGGGCTTGCCGCGCATACCGGCGTGGTGGATGTCCGCATTACGGCGAAAGCCGGGAGCGAAGCCGAAGCCGACGCCATGATCGCGGAGATCGAAAGACAAGCCCGCGAACGGCTGGGGAATTTCGTCTTCGGAGCGGACGAGGATAAACTGGAGGATGCGGCGCTTGACGCTGTGGCAGGACGCGGGTGGACTTTGACCGCCATCGAATCGGGACTCGACGGATTGCTGGCGCGCGCGATCCCTCACGCCGCTTCGCTGCCGGACCTCGATCCTGCCTCGCTAATGGACGCTTTGCGCGCCGCCCGAGCCGCATCCAACGCAGACGCCGCGCTGGGTGTGACGGTCAACGTGACGGAACGCTCGGCGGTCATGGCGCTCATCACGCCGCGCGGGGAAAAGACGCATCGCATCACTTACGGTGGACCGCCGCGCAGCCTGCCGCGCTGGTCGGTCAACCTGGCTTTGAACTGGCTGAGACTCCGCGCCCAGGAAAACGATGCCGATGCCGCGTAAAAAGAGTTCCCCTTCCCATTCGTGGGTTTACGCGATCTGGGGATTGAACTTTGCGGTCGTCATCTGCCTGCTGGGCGCGGGTTTTCTTTACGCCAACGGTCGCCGCGCCTCCGCCGCGCACGCGTTGACCGAAACCCCGCGCGCCGCGCCGACGCAGAGGCTCCCTCCCACAAGTTATTACCTCCCCACGCTCACCCCAAATCCATTTTTCACCCCGCCGGTCTTCGAAACGTCAACGCCTTTCGTCCTCGACCATGGGCAGCAATCCAACATCATCGGTCTTTCGCATCAGGGACGCCCCATTGACGTGTACACCTTCGGCTCCGGCGAACGCGAATACCTGATCGTGGCGGGTATTCACGGAGGCTACGAGGGGAACACCGTCGGGCTTGCGAACGAACTGATACGACACATCATTGACCATCCCGAAGTCATTCCCGAAGACGCGACGCTCTACATCATCCGCAACATGAACCCCGATGGAGAAGCGCGCGACAACGGCGTGGATGGGCGCGTCAACCACCTCGGCGTGGATTTGAATCGCAACTTCCCCTCCCGCAACTGGACCGCGGACTGGAACCGCGACGGCTGCTGGATATGGCGTCCCACCACCGGTGGATCGTACGGCGGCTCCGAACCCGAAACGCGCGCTGTAATGAGTTTCATAGCCTCTCACGATATTCTGGCGATCATCAGTTATCACAGCGCCGCGCTGGGGGTCTTCCCCGGCGGCGATCCCTGGGAGCCGGATTCGATCCGCCTGGCAAAAGCGCTGGCAAAAGCGACCGGCTACCCCTACCCGCCGATTGACACGGGCTGCGAATACACCGGCACACTCGCCGATTGGGCGGTCGAGAACGGCGTCGGCGCGGCGGTGGACATGGAACTCGCCAACCACCGCGATACCGACTTCAAACAAAACCTGGAAGCGCTCAAGGTTCTCCTGGAGTTTGCGCCGTAATGGAAATATGGACTCAGGGAGCTTGCCGCCGTCCTTCGCCGCCAGGTGTGTTCCCCGAATGAACGTGCTATAATCTTTTCAGGAATCGCGCCATGAAAATAGACGACCTGAAGAATAAACTCCAACCTGCTTTCAAAAAACACAATATCGAGAAAGCGATCCTTTTTGGTTCGCTGGCGCGGGGCGAGGCGTCGCGGCATAGCGCCGAAAAGGCAATGAAGGCGCTTTGGCTTGCCATTGATGACGACCCATGGGGACATTCCATTCAAAAAAAGGTCATGCAGTTTCCACAACAGGATAGATCGAACGGGCTTCAGAACTGGATTTCAAATGCGGCATACCTGGACAAGTTCTACATTCCAACGCGTTATCCAAATGGACTGCCGGACCTGACGCCCAGCAATGTATACTATTCCGAAGATGCGGTTCAGGCAATTGAAAAGGCTGGTTTCTTCCTCGAAGAAACACGCAAACTACTTGAAAACCTGCAACAGGAGCAATAAACGGGAGCAACATGCAAACAGTTGATACCCTCTTCCTCAACGCCCACGTCCTCACCATGGACGAAAAGATGAACCAATACAACCCCGGCGCGCTCGCCGTCAGGGGGGACAGCATCGTCGCGGTGGGACCCGAAGACGAGATCAAAAAGGAATACGGCGGAACGGAAACGATTGACTGCAAAGGCAGAGTGTTGATGCCCGGTCTCGTCAACGCGCACACCCACGTTCCCATGACCCTCCTGCGCGGCATCGCAGACGACCTGCGCCTCGACGTATGGCTCCAGGGCTACATGTGGCCCGTCGAAAGGGAATTCGTATCCCCCGAATCCGTCCGGCTGGGGACCTCCATCGCCTGCGCCGAACTCATCCGTAGCGGCGTGACGACCTTCAACGACATGTACTTCTACGAGGAGGAGGTCGCCAAAGCCACCGCCCAGGCGGGGATGCGCGCGGTCTGCGGGCAGTCCATCCTCAAATTCCCCACGCCCGACGCGACCTCCTACGAAGACGCCATGGAGCGGGCGCGCGGCTACATCGAGCGCTGGAAGGGACATCCGCTCATCGTTCCCTCCATTGCGCCTCATGCGCCCTACACCACCACGGAAGACATCCTGCGCGAGACCGCCGAATTTGCAAAGGAACACGACGTACCGCTCCACATCCACCTCTCGGAAACCGCGCTCGAGGTCGAGAACATGCGCAACGAGAACGGGATGCCGGTCATCCCCTACGTGAAAAAGCAGGGATTGTTCGAGGCAAAGGTCATCGCCGCGCATTGCGTCCACATTGACGCGGGCGAGATTCGCTCGCTCCATCACGCGGGCGCGGGCATATCGCACAACCCGTCCTCCAACCTCAAACTTGCCTCCGGCTTCGCCCCGGTCACAAAGATGCTCGCCATCGGACTCAACGTGGGCATCGGCACGGACGGTCCCGCCTCGAACAACGACCTGGATATGTTCGAGGAAGTGCGCCTCGCGGCGTTCATCGCCAAGGCGGTGACGAACGACCCGACCTCCCTGCCCGCCTCGCAAGCCCTCCTCATGGCGACGCGCCTCGGCGCGCAGGCGCTTCACATCGGACATTTGACCGGCTCGCTGACCCCGGGCCGCCGCGCCGACCTGATCCTGGTGGACCTCTCGCCCCTGCACAATTCCCCCTCCTTCAGACGCTCGTCGGACAACACGTACGCGCAGATCGTGTACGCCGGCAAATCAAGCGACGTCAGCGACGTGATGATCAACGGCAAATGGGTGATGCGCGAGAGGACGCTGCTCACCCTCGACGAAGAGGCGCTGCTCGCCCAAGCCGCGGACATCGCGAAAAAGATAGACGCCTTCCTGATCGAGCGCGAACAATCGGTGCTTTCGAAACTGATCGCGCTCGGCGGTTCGATGGAGGAGGAATCGTTCGAGGTGCAGGTCAAGGTGCGTATCGCCGAATCAGCCCCCATCGTCCAGGCATTGATGCGTGACGAAATTGACATCCTGTACGAACGCCACTACCGCCAGCACGACGTCTATTTCCAGTTCGACGATCCGTCACAGGGGAGGGTGCGTTTTCGCGAGGACGATTTCATAGACGAGAAGGGCAACGTCACGAACGTGAGAGCCAGGCTCACCCTGCTGGGGGTGCGGCGGGAGGGCGAATTCGAGCGCGACGTTCTGCTGTCGCGCAGCCGCTTCCTCGCGCCCGCTACGAACTCGCTGCGCTTCTATCGCGAGTATTTCAAACCTGCCTCGGAGGTGTTCATCGAAAAAGACCGCCTGCGCTGGCTCATCAAATACAAGGACACCGAATTCTACGTGAATCTCGATAACGTAAGCGCGCCGCCGGACCTCGGATATTTCCTCGAGATCAAGAGCCGCACCTGGAGCCGCAAGGACGCGCAGAACAAGGCGCGCCTCGTCAATGAATTGCTCGCCCTGCTCGGCGCGTCGGGCGGCGAAGTGGTCACGGAGGATTACATCGAGATCGTTACCCGCCGGTGATCCCGGGGACAACGACAAACAAACGGGAGAAACCATGACAAAAGGCAGAACAATCCTGGCGGGAATTTGCGCGTTCCTTTTCATCGTGAGCGGTTTCGCGTCGCTCCTGTTGTTCAACGTCGAGCGGAAGACCTTCTCCGCCGAAACCTACAAACAGGCGTTCAGGCAGCAGGGATTGTATGCGGAAGTTCCAGCCTTGTTCGCCGAAATGGTCGCGGTGTCCGCGCGGGAACCGGGCAACAATGTATTCGCGTTTGCTTCCCGCCTCGACCGGAACGACCTGGAACTTGCCATAGCAGCCATGCTCCCGCCGGAGGAATTCGAGGCGTTGATGGACGGCTTTCTCGATTCCACCTTTGCCTTCCTCAACGGCGAGGCGGATTCGATCTCCATTCCCCTGCTCTCCTTCAAGCAAAGCATGACCGCCGAAAGGGGCGCGCAGGCGATCATGCAGATCGTACTGGCGCAGCCCGATTGCACGCTGCCGCAACTGGCTCAAATGGGGTTGGGCGGCGATCTGATCTTTTGCAAGCCTCCCGATGAAGCGATGACGCTGGTCGCCCCGCTGATCGGGACGCAACTTCAATTCATGGCAGGCGGAATGCCCGACGAATTGGTAATTCTTTCCACGGCGCAGAGCGCGTCCCTGCTCGACGAGCGCGCGCAACTGGACAGGGTTCGCGCAGCCATGAGGTTGAGTCCGCTTCTTCCCCTGGTCTTTCTGCTCCTCGTCACACTCTTCGCGGTGCGCGGTCTGGGCGATTGGCTGAAGTGGTGGGGAATCCCGTTTCTCATCACGGGCATCCTCGGGACGTTGACCGCGCTGGTCATCGCGCCGCTCGCGCCGTCCGTCCTGGGAGATATCCTCCTGCAAAACACCCAAGCCATACCCGCCGAATTGCTGGCGATGATGCGCGATGCGGCGGCTGCGATCACGCGCGAAGTCTTCCGTCCCGTCGCCATTCAGGGAATCATCCTGACGGCGGCCGGCTCGGCGATGATCGTGGTCAACGCGATCGTCCGCAGGAACGACTGACCCTCATTCGTCGAAAAAAAAGCGAAGCAGACGTGCGTCCCATTCTGTTGGCTTCCTGCATCCTGTTGCTGACGTCTCTCGCCTGCGGTTCATCCGCGCCGATAACTGCTCCAACACCCATAGCCCGATCGTCCCTCATCCCGGCTTCCCAGGTCAAGCAATCGCCTGAAACGGACGTGTATCCCCCAAAGTCCCTGACCGACGAATACGCGGACCCGGTCCCCCTGCCCCACCCGGTCAACACCGCCGGCGCGGAGGATTCCGCATTCATCCTGCCGGATGGGAACACGCTGTACGTCTGGTTCACGCCCGATCCGAACGTCCCCGCGGAGAAGCAGGTCACAGACGGGGCGACGGGAATTTACGTTTCGCGGAAGCAGGCTGAGGTCTGGAGCGAACCGCAGCGGGTCATCCTGCAGGACCCCGGCAAACCCGCCCTGGATGGATGCGAATTCGTCCTCGGAAATCTCATGTATTTCTGTTCGGCGCGGGAGGGGTACGCGGGGATTCAATGGTTCACCGCCGAATTCAGGGATGGGAAATGGACGAACTGGCAAGCGGCGAATTTCAAACCCGAATACGAGGTGGGCGAACTGCACATCACCGCAGACAGGAAGGAACTCTATTTTCATTCCTCGCGCCCCGGCGGGCAGGGCGGTTTTGATATTTGGATCTCGCAGAACCTCGGCGGCGAATGGGGGGAGCCGGTCAATCTCGAAACCGTCAACTCCTCGTACAGCGACGGCTGGCCCTTTATTACGCAGGACGGTTTGGAATTGTGGTTCACGCGTTCCGCCGGAGCGCCGGAGTTGTGGCGCTCGAAAAAGGCGAACGGGACATGGACACAGCCGGAAAGGATGTTCGCTCCGTTTGCGGGGGAGGCGTCGCTGGATGACGCCGGAAACGTTTACTTCACCCATCACTTTTACAAGGACAACGTTATGCTCGAAGCAGATATTTACGTCGCTCACAGGACCGCCCCGTGAAAAAGTTTCTTCCCGCCGTTCTCGTCCTACTCCTCGCCGCCCTCGCCTGCAACGTCGGCGCGCCTTCCGTCCCGCCGACGCCCAAAACCTCCATCTTCGACTCCGGAAAAACCGCCTATGGATTTTTCCCCGTCCCGCCGGAGCCGAAGGTCGAAAGCGCAATTCAGTTATTCGAAGACATGGGGAAACACGGCGATTTTGTCCTCATCCAGCAAGCCACCCCCTGGGAGGAGTTCGTGAGCGGAGTGGAAGGCGAATCAAAGACGCGCACCGACCTCATCAACCAGACCAAACTCGCTCATCAAAACGGTCTCGAATACATCTTCGTCCTCGATCCGCTCAACGGGCTCAATCGCCGCGAGTTCATCGGTTTGCCCGCGGGCTGGGAGGCGGGTTTTGCCAACCCCGATGTTCGTACCGCCCACCGAAATTATGCCTTGTGGATCGTGCGGACATTTCGCCCGCGTTATCTCGGTCTTGCCTCCGAGATCAACACGTACATGGACGCGCACCCCGACGATACGAAGAACTTCGTCAGCCTCTACAACGAAATTTATGCCCTTGTCAAAGCCGAAGCGCCGCAAACGCAAATCTTCGCCACCTTTCAATGGGACGACCTCAACAACATGTTCCATCAGCCCGAAGAGGGGAACCGTCAAAAGTTCGACACCAATTGGGAACAAATCGCCGCCTTCGAACCCAATCTGGATGTCTGGGCGATCTCGACCTATCCCTATTTTGTTTTTGGAACTCAGACCGGGATCCCCGAGGACTATTACACTCCGCTTCTTTTGCGGACCGATAAACCGGTCGCGGTCGCCGAGGGCGGATTCTCGTCCCAAGCCGCCGGTCTCATCGAAGGCTCGCCCGAAGACCAGGTCGCGTACCTGAACGCGCTCCACGATCAATTGGGCGGCTCACGCTTCGTCTTTTGGGTCAATCTTTTGCTGACCGATTTCAACATCGAAGCCATGACCGAATTCATGCTCGCCAACGGACAGAGCGCGGAGAACGCCGGTTTTCTCGGTTACTTCGGTCACACCGGCTTTCAAAACTTCGACCGCTCCCCCAAGCCCGCGCTGGAGGTGTGGGATGGGTTTAGAGCTCCATGATTTTGAAAGTGACAATCATCCACAAGATGACCGTCACTTTTGTGCATTCAGGACGACCGTATTTTTTGAATCAGTCCTTGAATGACTTTTTCTTCTTCGGGAGAGTGGAATGACCGGATGCGCCCGGGCATCGAAGGTTTTCAGAAATGACTCAAAATCGCTGCGCAGGTTGGGATTATGTTTGCGCAGCGATTTCAAGTTCCGGTCGAACCAGACGGTGAAGACGAAGCGATAGGACATCACCCGCCTCCAAGCACGGAATCGAGGTGGGCAGTCACTTCCTCAGAGGTGCCGGCGCGGGTGACCCTCCCGAGAAGGATATCCTGCAATCCAGCCGCGAGATGCTCGCCGAGCGTCAGCGAATCGAGGGGTGTTTCATCCATGATCGTAACTAAAACTTGCGCGTTTTCAGGCAGTTCGACCTTATCCAATAATTCGATCCTGCCTTTGTGAACCGTGCCGCGTAAGGTTGGGTAAATCATTGCGAGTCTCCTTTTGTACGGCGACAACGAGCGTCAAAGGGATTATATCGTGTTTTGGAGAGATGGTATTTTTCACGGCGTGAGCCAGGTTCGCGCTGGAGGTGTGGGATGGGTTTGGACTAAAGATAATTCACCGGCACCCATTCCCCAAATGCTCCTCGAACGTCTCGGCAAAGTTGTGGTACCCCGAACCATCACACCTGGCGCGGAAGAAGTAATAGGGCGTCTCTGCGGGGAATGCCACCGCGTTCAACGCCTCCAGGCCGGGGTTGGAGATGGGCGCGGGAGGCAAGCCCGCGTAGACGTAGGTGTTGAAGGGCGAGTCGAATTTCAGGTCGCTCACGCTCAAGGGATTCGTCCACCAGGTCCCTTGAATGGCGTCATAGCCGAGGGCGTATTGCACGGTCGGGTCTGCTTCGAGTTTCATGCCAATATTCAGGCGGTTCAAATACACCGAGGCGATCAGCGGCGCCTCCTCCTTGCGGATCGCCTCGCGCTCCACAATGGACGCCAGCGTCACGGCTCGATATACGGTAAGTCCCTGGTTTTCAAAAGCCAGTTGCACGTCGCGCGAGAGGCGCAGGGCAAAGTGACGGACGAGTTCGTTCACCAGTTCGCCTGCCGTGATCTGGCGATGGAAGATGTAAGAGTCCGGGAAGAGAAATCCCTCGGCAGAACCCGCGCCGGAGAGAAAATCGAATCCCCGAGGCGGATCGTTTACAGCGTCGAAAAAGTCGCCGGGCCCGATGGACAAGCCCGAGGTCGAGAGCGAGGCGGCAATCTCCTCCTTCCGCCAGCCGGGCAGGATGACAAAGGTCACTTCCTCGGAGGTGGCGTCCTGGAGTTCGCGGGCAATGTCAATCGCGGACATCGCCGCGCTGAGTTTGTATTCCCCCGCCTGGATGGAGGTATCGAGCCCGGCATAGATCAGGTAGGCGCGGAAGGCTTCGGCGTCGCGGATGAAGCCCATTGCCTCGAGGTTGTATGCAATCGAGTTGACCGACTCGCCCGGCTGGATGGAAAAGGGCTGCTCGACTCCGTTCGCATCACGCGGACGGGTGAGCAAGCCGTCGTACCAAAGCAGAAGCGCGGAATATTGCACGCGCTGCGAAACCGTCAGCCACGAGGCGGGTTGACCGTAGACGCGCGCGGCTTGCGAGGGGATGGTAACGAGGGCGAGGAAGAGGCAGAGGAGAACGATGAGAATGAAGAGGATTGGGAGAATTTTTCGCATCGGTAGTGTAAGTGCGCAGGGAGGCAGGGCATGTGTTTACGTGTTTACCCATCTACCTCCTCCGTGATTCGATATACGATCTCAGGATCATCACCGCCGCGAGGGAATCGTGATGACCGGCGCGTTTCCTGCGCGGGACGCCCATTTCGATGACAGCCGCCTGCGCGTCCCGTGTGCTGAACGCTTCGTCGAACAACTCGACGGGGATCTGTGTCTGCTCCCGCAAGGCGTCAGCAAATTTGGCGGCGCGCCTACCTGCAAGGTTCGGCGCCCCGTCTTCGTCGAACGATTGACCGACGATAATAAGTTCCACCTCATTTTCAGATGCGATGTTCGCCACCTGCGCGGCGTCCATCAAACGCGAGACGTGCTTGATAACGGTCAACGGACCGGCAAGGGTCCCGGTCGGGTCGCTCAGCGCCAGACCGATCCGCTTTTCGCCGTGGTCAACTGCAAGGATTCTCATAAGATCATTTCACCGCGAAGAACACAAAGGCTCTTTCCACTTTCTACTTTCCACTTTCTATTTTCTACTTTCCACTTTCTACTTTCCACTTTCTACTTTCCACTTTCTACTTTCCACTTTCTACCTTTCACTTCGCACTTCCCCCTCACTCCGTCACCACTTCGATGCGAAACGGCACGATCGGCACCCAGAGCCACCACGAGGGAGTCAGGGAAACGACCGGTTTGCTTTGCAGAGGAAGCGCCTCCTCCAGTTTCGATTGGGCATCGGAGGAGCCAAGTCCCAAAATCAACCGCGTCACTTGCGCGGCGTCCACCTGCTGGACGATCCCGCGTTCGGCGCGCATCACCCAGCGGAGCGAACCGTCTTCGAGGAGTTGCGGGTCGGTGACGGGTTCGACGGTCAACGCGTCGGACGCGGGGGAAAAGCCCAAAGGGAGGGAAGCGTTCAGGGCTAACGCGGCAAGTTCGGTCAAGTCCGAAGCGCCTGCATATCGGGCGGTAAATTCCGCCTGCATGGTCAACGTCAACTGCGAACCAGCCGCGCCCGCCGGCGGATCATAACTCTCTGAAAGAATCTGCGAGAGGGAAAACGTCTCATCGAAGAAAACGTCGCCGGGATTCAGTTCATCCAGCAACGTCGCGCGCGCCTCCTCCTCCAAACTCTTCGACAACAATTTCTTTACGCGGGCGCGGTCGGCATCGGTGGCTTGCACCGAGGAACGTTCGCGTCCGCCTGCGGTTGGTTCGGGGTTCGTCACCGAGAGGGAAAGCCCAAGCCTGCCTTCCACCGCGTTGATCGCCCCCGCTTCGACGTTGCCCGAAAGCCCGCCCTCCACCGCTTCGATCTTCAACTCGACCGTTTCGCCCACGCCCGCATTCAACACGCCCAATTCGGTCGTCGCGAAACGAACGTCGCTCGTCGTGATCACCGTGCCGATCGGTATGCTCACCGCTCGCTGCGTGAGATTGCGAAAGATCGCAACGCCCCTCGCCTTCGATTGCGGCACAATCCCCTCTCCCGACACTCGGATGATCTGCATCCCCTCGACCACGATCCGCTTTTCGCGGGCGGGGATGCTCCCCGTGATAAAAACAGAATCCACCGACGGGTTCGCCGTCACAGGCAGGATGACGCTTTGCGTTTCCGCAACAGGATTTAATCTGACCTGGGCGCGCGGGATGAACAAAGCGACCAGCGCCAGCACCGACAGGACGCCGATGGAGAACATAACGATCCTTGTCACTGGATGCGCGCGCCACGCCTCCTCCCTGACCTGAACCTGCTCCCGTTTCTCGCGCAGAGTCCTGTCTGGAGCCTTGCGCGGCAATTGCCTTTTGCGGGGTTTGCTCCACGTCACCTTTTGCGCCTCGCCTGTGGACGCGAACACCGGAATCCCCAGCGCCTCCGCCTCCGCGCGCAGCCTCCGCCGACGCGTGACCAGCCCCAACTGCGCGCCCAACGTGGACGCGTGCCTTTGCAGGACTTTCAAATCCACCTGCCGCAGATTGACCTTGATGAATTTGGGGGCGACCAGCAATATGCGCGGCGTCTTCGCCCATGACATCCTGTCACGGACGGAGATGAGATCGTCGTGCGATTCGAGCGTGATGATGCGGGTCTTCACTCATTCAATTATAGCGTACCGCGACAGACAGATTCCCGTTGGCGTTAGAGAACGCCAACTACGCGCGGTTGCGGGATGGATGGAACAGGATCAACGGCTATTGACTCGTCAACCAGACCAGCGTCCCTTCGCCATCGGAAGCGACGGTAATGGTGATCACATTCTCTCCCTTTTCGTAGGTAAGGAATGCCCCGTTTCCCGTATCCGGGACGGAGAAGAGTTTGGTCCAGCCAAGTTCCGGCAACAAGACCTGATAGTATTCGACCACCTCCTCCACAGAGGCGTCGGCTTTGAAACTATAGATGCCCGATGATTCCGCCCCTGCGGTCGACGCGGGCATAATGGGTATCCCGTTCCATACTTCGAGCGGCTCGCCCTGCGGATCCGCCAGATTTTCAAAGTCCGGCATCTCCGATGGGATTGCTTCGAGAGTCTCGACCGGCAGAGCTGTGGCAAAGGATTGCAGGGTCTCGATGGGCAAGGCGGTCGCCAGCGACCGCGCGGTTTCAACCGCCTCCTGCGCCTCGTCGAGCGGCTGTGTGACGAAGTTGCAGGCAAGAGCGAATACGATCACGAACATGAACAGCAATATTTTCGATACGCGCGACATGGGAAGGTTCCTTTCGTTGTGAGGGGCGTAAGCGGAATTTTGCAGATCAGCAATGAATTCGGGTCAGCGAGGCGGCGTTTATGAAAAGGGCGACCCGGCGGGTCGCCCTTGAGTCACTTTATCCTTTCTTCTATCACTTTCGGAAGTTTGCCCAGCGCTTCGCCGACGTCCCCGTTTGGCAGGCTGCCCTGCGCCAGGTTGGGACGCCCGCCTCCCTTGCCGCCGATGCCCGTGATGAGATCGCCCGCCTTGAGTCCGCGCTTGACGAGATCGTCGGTCACTGCGGCGATGAGCATGGCGCGGTCCTCGAAGACGGACGCCAGCACCGCCACACCGCTGGGGTAACGCTGGCGGAAACGGTCGGTCATCTGGCGCATGGAATTCACGTCCGCGCCCGAAAGTTGGACGGTCAACACGGGAATGCCCGCCACGTCCATGACGAGATCGAGGTTGCGGACGAATTCGGTCATGGCGACGTGATCGCGCAGACCCGTCAACTGCTTGCGGGTTTCGATCAGTTCGTTTTGCAAAGCCTCCACTTTCGCGGGGAGCTCTTCGGGCGTTGTCGAGAGTAACGCCGCGCCGCGCCGCGCGGCTTTGAAGCGGCGGGCGATCAATTCGTACGCGCCGCGCCCGGTCACCGCTTCGATGCGGCGGACGTTCGCGGCGATGGAACTTTCACCGACGATCAGAAACGCGCCGACATCGGAGGTGCGGTCCAGGTGCGTGCCGCCGCAAAGTTCATACGAATACTTCGGGGTCTGTTCGACCACCGCAGTTGGATGCGCGACCGTTTCTTCGATGGGTTCGATGAAACCGGAAGGCGCAATCGTGATCGTGCGGACGGTTTCGCCGTATTTCTCGCCGAATAACGCCATCGCGCCTTCTTCAATCGCATCTTCGCGCGACTTGAGTTTGGGGAACACTTCCATATCCGCCGCGATCGCCTCGTTGACGATCCGTTCGATGCGTTCGAGTTGTTCGGGAGTCGGGGCTTCGGGATGGGTGAAGTCGAAGCGCAGGCGATCCGGCGCGACCAACGATCCCGCCTGGCGCGCGTGTGCGCCCAACACCAGATGCAGGGCTTTATGCAGCAAATGGGTCGCGGTGTGGTTGCGCATGATGTCGTGGCGGCGCGCCATGTCCACTTCGGCGACGGCGTGATCGCCCGCTCTGGGTTGACCGGAGATCACAGTCCCAACGTGGACGATGATCCCCGCGGACGGGCGTCGCATGGCGGTCACTTCGATCTCCCAGCCCCCCTCACCCCCTTCCCCTCTCCCAGTGGGAGAGGGGTGAGGGGTGAGGGAACGGATGTAACCCGTATCATCCACCTGGCCGCCGGATTCGACGTAGAAGCCGGTTTTGGGGAGGATGACTTCGACCTGGTCGTCGAGGGAGGCGGATTCGACCCGTTCGCCGTTGACGATCAACGCCAGCACTTCGCCTTCGACGCGCGGGCTGGTGTAGGGATCGTATTCGACGCCGTGTTCGCCGAGCTTTTTGGCGCGCTGCAAGTCCTTGAGAACTTCGGCGAAGAATTTGGCGTCCTCGCCGCCGAGCGTCCCCATGGCTTTGCCGCCGCCGGAGGCAAGCGCGTGTTTTTCCTTCGCTTCGTTGAATCCGTTTTCATCCACGTCCAGTCCCTGTTCGCGGGCGATGTCGCGGGAGATTTCGAAGGGAAGACCATAAGTTGCATAAAGATCGAAAGCCTTATATCCGTCGAGGATACGAGAATTGGACGATCTAAGGTCGGAGAGTAGATTCTCCAGATGGGCAGTGCCAGCCTCCACCGTGCGCGCGAAGCGGATTTCCTCGCGCGTCAAGTTGTCGAGGATGGCTGCCTGGTTCTTCCGCAGTTCGGGATAGAAGTCGCCGTATTGTTCGATCACCGCCTGGGCGACTTTGGCGAGGAAGGGTTCGTTCAGTCCGATCTTGGCGCCGAAGCGGGCTGCACGGCGGATGATCATGCGCGTGACGTAGTTGCGACCGGCGTTGCCGGGGACGACACCGTCGGCGATGAGGAACGCCGCCGAACGGACGTGGTCGGCAATGACGCGATAAGGGGTGAAGTCGGCGTACATTTGCCCTTCGGTGTGGCCGGTAAGCGAACGCAAGATTTCGAGCGAGCCTTTGAAGAGGTCGGTCTTGTAGTTGGAGTCCACGCCCTGCAAGACGGAGACGATGCGCTCGAAGCCCATGCCGGTGTCCACGTGTTTTTGCGGGAGGGGTTCGAGCCGCCCGTCTTCGAAGAGGTTGTATTGGATGAAGACGTTGTTCCACAGTTCGAGGAAGCGGGTACATTCGCCGTTCACGCCGCAGCGATGCGGCGTGCCGCGCAGGTTGTCGAACTCCTCGCCGCGATCCAGGTGGATTTCGGAGCATGGACCGCAGGGGCCCGTATCCGCCATCTGCCAGAAGTTATCCTTGCGCCCGAAGAAAAGGACGTGCGAGGGATCGAAGCCGGGTTGTTCCTTCCAGGCGTCGGCGGCTTCATCGTCGCGGGGAATGTCGCCCTGGTCGTCCTCGAAACAGGTGGCGTAAATTCTGTCTTTTGGGAGTCCCCACACGTCGGTGAGCAATTGCCACGACCAGGCGACGGCTTCCTTTTTGTAGTAATCGCCGAACGACCAGTTGCCGAGCATTTCGAAGAAGGTGTGATGCGTGTCGTCGCGTCCCACATCGTCGAGGTCGTTGTGTTTGCCCGCCACGCGCATGCACTTCTGCGAATCCACGGCGCGGGTGTAGGGACGTTTGTCCGTGCCGATGAACACGTCCTTGAATTGCACCATACCCGAGTTGGTGAAGAGAAGCGTGCTGTCCCCGCCGGGAACGAGCGACATGGAAGGCACGACGGTATGCCCGTGTTCGACGAAGAAATCCAGGAAAGTCTGGCGGATTTGGTTGCCGGAAAGTTTTTTGGTCATTTGCGCTCCGAGAGGTGATGTGGAATTATACAATAGAGGCGAGGGGTTGGAGGATGGGATTGGAGATGGGAGGATTGGAGGATTAGGGAATTGGAGGATTAGAGAATTGGGGAATTGGGGAATGGATGGCTCTTCTCAAACAAAAATCCCGAACCTGTTCGATCCGGGACTTGAAGGACAAGGTGCAGTCTCGCGCCGTCACAGGCGACCTATGGTCGTAGAGCAGTCCCGGTTTGGGCTGCGCTCGCAGCCAACGCGGCGGCTTGCCTGGCGACTTCTTTCATCTTCCTGCGCATGGCGGGGATTATACCATCCTCCAGGTGGAGTGGTATACTCCGACAAAGAAAGCGACATGCCCACCGTTAAAGGAATTCCCGGACCCTATCGGTTCTATTTCTACAGTTTCGACTGCGCGGAGCCGCTACACGTTCATGTACAACGCGAGAAAATGATCTGCAAATTCTGGCTCGAACCGATAGCATTAAACCAAAATCATGGTTATCCTCCAGCGGAGCTTAATCGCATTCGAAATCTGATCGAGACGTATTACGATGGAATAATCGAGGCATGGCATGAACACTGCGGTTAAACTGGACACGAGAATCAAAGATATCGAGGTGACGGACGACTCGATCATCGCTCGTTTAATGGATGGGCGCACGATCAGCGTGCCGTTGCTATGGTCGTGGAGGCTGGCTGAGGCAACGCACGAACAACGGGAAAATTACGTGATCATCGGCGATGGGCATGGCGTCCACTGGCCCGATATTGACGAGGACATCAGCGCGGAGGGAATGATGTTTGGAACGCCTGCGCCGAGACCCCAAAAAGCGCCGCGCTCGATAAAACCGGATGATCCAATGCGAAGTCCCTGAAAACCAGGGGCTTTTCGATTAATTTCACCGGGGGGCCCGGCAGCATGGCGGTTTGGGCAGGTTCGCCAGGCGCGACCTTTTCAGCGGATCAATCCCGGCTCCTCGAACCAAATCCGAACCACTGGCGTTTAACATGACGTGACGCATCATTCCCTCCGGGACTTGTTTTTTCCATCCCCTTTCATGCTATACTCAAATTGTCGAGTCGGGTGGGATTGGCGTTTACTCACAACGACGTGGGCATTAGACGCTGCGCGTGCGCCTTACGTGCGAGATGTGGGTAATCGCCAGGGACAGGAACTTTACAACAAAAGGACGTGGACCATGCAAAGGATTCTTTCTCTCGGTCTCTTGTCAGTCGTTCTTGCCGGCATCCTCTACGCTTGCAACATCGGCGGCGGCGGCGCTCCCGCCTCGCCTGAAGCCGCGTTTTCAGGCGGCGACCTCCCCGCGTTGACGCTCGCAGTCCAGGCGCAAGGCGCACCCTTCAACACGGTGGGACAGACGATCCAGTATCAGTACACTGTGACCAACTCAGGCGGCGCGCTCATCACCGGAAACGCGTCCATCACCGATAACAAGGCGACGGCAACCTGCCCGCCCACCAACACCGTCGGGAACCTCAACGACAACCTCGATCCGGGCGAGAGCGTAACCTGCACTTCATCCTACGCCATCACCCAAGCGGACTTGAACAACGGTTCCGTGACCAGCGTTGCTTCCGCCAGCGCGGGCGGCGTCGTTTCGAACACCGTGAACACCACCGTGCAAATGACGCTCGCAAAGACGCTGGAATTGACCGTCGTCGCCAACCCGACGACCTATACCCAGGCGGGGCAGGCCATCGCTTTCACCTATACCATCAAAAATACAGGCGCAGCCACACTGGGACCGGCGCAATTCGTCATTCACAACGACCGCATGGGCAACATCAATTGCGGCGGGGCGGATACGACGCTCGCCGCGAACGCCTCCTTTTCCTGCGCCAACACCTACACCACCAGCGACGGCGACCGCGCCGCGAGTCAATTGGTCTTCAACCTGGTCGCTTCCGGCGGCGGGGCGACCAGCATTCAATCCGCCAGCGTTACGATCACGAATGCGGCGGTGGGGGGAAATCCGAACTATACGCGCGGCTCCACCATCCAGCACGACGTGGAAGGGGGCGAATGGATGCTCCAGATCGCGCGTTGTTACGGCGCGGATTTCAACGCCGTGCGGAACGCCAACCCACAAGTAAAAGACCCGGGCAAGATCTGGCCCTCGGACGTTCTGACCATCCCCAACATCGGGAGCAACGGACCCATCTACGGCCCGCCGTGCGTCACATCCTACACATCACAGACAGGCGATACGTGGAATTCCATCGCGCAGAAATACAACGCGGATCTGAACGTCCTGCTGGCAGCGAACAAGACAGTCACATTGGGTGGAGGGGTGAAGCTGAAGATACCTCTCAACTCTGCGGGCGGGAGTCAGGCTCCGGTCGGGAATGAACCGATCCGTCTCACTTTCCAGGCCGGGACGGAGAAGGTCACGCGCACAGGCACGGTGACAGTATCCAGGCTCAAGGATCGTTACGTGTTGACCGCTTCGCAGGGACAAACCCTTACCCTTAATCTCACTGCCTCCACAGGCGGGCTGGAACTGGCGGCGCTCGCCGTCAACGGGACGGTTTTGAAGCCGCAAAACGCCACCCTGACGTGGAGCGGGACGATCCCTTCCAATGGGGATTATTACATTGACGTCGTGAACGTTTCCGCCTCGGACCGGCAATATACCCTGGAGGTCGGTCTTTCCACGCCGACAACTGCCACCGAACGAGTCGCGGACATCAACCCCGGAGCCGGGGATTCGAACCCCTCATACCCGGCCGTATTCGCTAACGCGCTGTACTTCAACGCCACAGGCAACGATAACGCCGGGGCGGAGTTATGGAAGTACGACGCGGCGACGAATACCGCCAGCCGCGTGGCGGACATCTTCCCCGGCGCGCAAGGATCGAACCCGGCGTTCCTTGCCTCGTACAACGGAGCGTTGTACTTCAGCGCGGACGGTAACGACGGCGCGGGCGTCGAACTCTGGCGCTTCAACGGGAGCGCCACGGGCCGCCTGACCGACATCAACACCGGCGCCGGGAACGCCAACCCGATGTACATGACCGTTTACAACAACCTGCTCTATTTCAGCGCGACCGGCAGCGACGGCGCAGGCACCGAACTCTGGCAGACCGACGGCGTGACAGCGGGTCGCGTTTGGGACATTTACAGCGGGGATGGGAGTTCGAACCCGGCGCATCTGGCTGTGTTCAACAATGCGCTGTATTTCAGCGCCGCCAGCAACGACGGCGCAGGCACGGAATTGTGGAAATACGACGGCGCGAACGTGACCCGCGTGACCGACATCAACCCCGGCGTGGGCAATTCGAACCCCGCCTATCTGGCTGTGTTCAATAGCGCGCTCTATTTCAGCGCCAGCAACGGAACCAGCGGCGTGGAACTTTGGAAGTTCGACGGCACGACCGCCAGCCTCGCAGCGGACATCAACGCCTCCGGCGATTCGGTTCCAACGTATTTGACGGCGTTCAACAACATGTTGTATTTCGGCGCGAACGGCAGTGACGGCGCAGGCTTCGAACTGTGGAGGTTCAATGGAACGACCGCCAGCCGCGTGAGCGACATCAACAAGTCCGGCGATTCATCTCCGATCTTCCTGGTCGTGTACAACAACCAGTTGTACTTCCAGGCGAACGGCAACGACGGCGCGGGCAGGGAATTGTGGAGGTACAGGGGACCGT
>SZPG01000063.1 GCA_030263595.1 Chloroflexi bacterium CFX6 | reverse complement strand
CATTGGCATCGTAGGTGTAATTCCATGTCGTGCTGTCCACCTGGGCGGTGATGAGTTCGTTGGCGGTGTTGTAGGTGTACGCGGTGGTCACTGTGCCGGGACCAAGGTTCTGTCCCAGTTCGAGCACGTTGCCTGCCGCGTCGTAAGTGTAGCCAAAGGAACGTCCGTCACTGTAAGTCGCTGAGGTGAGGCGGTTGAGGGGGTCGTAGGTGTAGTCAATGGTGAGCGAGGTCGTTTGTTGCAGCGGCAGAGATAGAGGTAGGAGTGGCGGCAAATTCGGAATGGACAATTCCGAAGCCGATGGACGATACGATGTGAGTTTGAATACTCCATTATCATGCGCAAGGAGAGACACGGTGGCAGCAATCTTGCGCGTCGCCAGTAATTTTCCGTTGCGATAGATTTCAACCATCCCGTCTTTTCGGGAAATAGCGCTGAACTGATCGCCATCCGCAAATTTCACAGGCACGTCTTTGCCCTGCTGTACCCAGCCTTTCTCAAGGTCGTACTTCCAAACTTGAATATGTCCATTGGGTACATCATACATGACCTGGATTGTACCCTCTCCCCACACCCCGTTACTGCGCGGTTTTTGCCGGTTGCTGATTTGCTCATTTGCAGATTTGCCGATTTGCGTGAATGTGACCTTTGCTTCCTGATCCAGGTCTACAGGGAGTCCCTGCCAGAATAGACCGGCATTGCTTACTTCCACGCTCAGTTGTTCAGGCGTGATGGTTTCATTGGGTCCTTCCATCAATATACTCATGAGGCTTTCGCTGCCGGAAATCGAAAAAGACACCGTCATAACCTGGTTATGACGGTGTCTTTTTCACAGATGGCGCCCTCGGCGGGATTCGAACCCACAACCCACAGCTTAGAAGGCTGGCGCTCTCTCCATTGAGCTACGAGGGCTTTATCCAATTGTATTACGTCCTTGCAAAGCAGGCAAACCATCCCCCGAGCGGATATCCAACTACGCAGGTCTGATCCCCTTGTACACCCTCCCGCCCGTCAGCGTCCGCAGGATGGTCGCGGGAGGGCGGTTCAGGCGGTTGCCCAACTCACCGGAAGACATGGGGATGTTGCCGTTGGTGAGGAACAGGCGGAAGACCGCTTCCACCAGCGCAGTTTGTTCGGTCAGGAAGTCGGGTTGTTTGACGCAATGCGACATGAGCGTATTCTGCACGCCGTCCACCGGCTTGACCTCGGCGGTGACGGGGTCCACCCAGTCAATCGTCTGTCCCTCCTCCGCGTTGGCGAACGCCTCGCGGTGATCCGCGCAAAGCAGGGAGCGTAGATAAACATGCCAGTCGCGTTCGTTCTTCTTCCACCAGTCGAAATCAATGTGAAAGGGCGTATCCACCGAAGGTTTGATCAGGCTGGCTCGCTTGCCTTCAGACATGTTCACTTTCCTCTCCTACTCGTTGATCCTAAAATACAGGTCGCCGACGTGCTGGATCTCGGGTTTGGTCGCCAGCAGGGCGAACAGCGGGGCGGGCGGCACGCGGCGGACGATGTTGATCGCCGAATACAATTCCTGCGCGTGCACGTGACCCTGCGGCGTGAGTTTGGACGTTTCGCGGATCAGGTTGACGACCAATTGCTCGAACGGACGGCGCGCTTCCTGCTTCCATACCTGGTCCACGGCTTCGAAGGAGGGGATGGCAAACGCCATGCGGTCGTTGAACTCGGCGGAAACGGGCTGCTTCAACATGGCGAACACCACGCCGCCGTCGGCGCCCACGATCACGGTCTTCAACCAGTCCTTTGTGGAACGATGGGTCTTTGCCTCGATGATCACCTCGCCGGGTTTTTTGCCCCTGCGAATCACGACCAGGCTGCCGGGCATGAGCTCGTTCGCCTTGTACCAGTCCCGCAAGCCATACACGTATTTTTGCTGGCGCACGACCCAGCCGGGCATCCGTTGCCCGGTCTTTCCGTCCACCAGCGTAAAACGGACGCGCGGCGATTCGTAAGCGGTCGGGAACAGGGAGCGGATGCGGTTCGATAACGGCAGCGTCCCAGCCCGCAAATGTGGATAGATCAACGCGAGCGTGATCTCGCGCGCTTCTTCGTGGCGACCGGCCGAGTCGTCTTCGCTCAACTCGTCGTCCAGTTGTTTTTCCAACGCGAGCATTTCGTCATCGAGCGCGTTCCTGTCGTATTCGATGGGCGAATATCTCAAGTGCATCGGGGTTTCACGGACCTCTTCCGGTTCGAGCCTCCGCAGGCACCAAAGCACCTCCCCGGCGGGACCCACTTCGTCGAAGCGCTCATCCTCCTGCAAAGCCAGGTTGAGCGAGAATTCCGCCAGTTTGGGGTTGACGCCTTCGGGAAGAGACACGTCCTTCAACAACGCATTCGTGGGAAGCGGTTCGCCTCCCGCCATGTCCAAAACCGCCTCCGCCAAATTGAGATGTCCTACATTGACGTCTATCAGCAATGCGCGCGGGAACCAGCGTCCCGCAATGCGGAGGATGTTTTCGTCGTTTTGCAGGCTTGCCTCGAGTTTCTTCTCGAGGGCGTGACCGTGGGCGCGCAGGATGGCGTCGGGGTCGAAGTCGTTCGTTTCGACGGAGGCAGGCTCCTCGTTAAGGGCGTGAACCGCAAGTCTCGACGCGAAGAGGCGTTCGTCGCCGTCCTCCATCCGAACAGCGATCACTTCGAATTCGCCCACGTCGGGGTTCGTGCCTGCGCGCGCCTCCAGGACCCTGCCGCGCTTCCAATCGAAGGCGGGGAAGACAAGTTCATCGCCGGCCTGATGGGCATCCTTTGGATAATAGATCCTGCCGCCCGCCTGCCTGCGTTGCTGTAACGCGAAATGTTCCGCCCGATTGCGTTCGTGGATCAATACGGTTGTGAGTTCGCGGGTGGTGAGTGGGGTTTCGATTTCAAAAAGATGGTTATGCAGGAATTCAATATCCTGCGGCGTGACTTGGAGTTCTTTCCAGTAATCGGAAGAAATGATGGATTCGACTGCCATTACAATGCCTTGACGTGATTTTTCTCATGCCGGGGTGAGCGGAGCGGGGTTATTATACCTTACTTGCAGGAGACTTCGAGATTGAAGATGTATAATCGCAAACATGAATATTCCGCTCGCGCGCGCGTTGCGCCTTTCGTCGCCTTCATGTGTTGCCTTTACGGGCGCGGGAGGAAAGACCACCGCGATGTTTCGACTGGCAAGGCAGTTGCAGCCGCCCGTGATCGTCGCTGCGACAACGCATCTCGGCGCGTGGCAGGTGGAATTCGCCGATCAACACGTCATTGCCGACTCTCCCGCCGCGCTCGAAAACGTGGAGCATGGTTTGAAAGGCGTCGTTCTGGCGACGGGAGCGTTGGATGGAGACCGGACCAGACCCATCTCCGAATCAGTACTCGACCGGCTGCACCAGTTTTGCGGATATCATTCCATCCCTTTGTTGATCGAGGCGGACGGGTCGCGACAAAAGCCGTTGAAGGCATGGTCGGAACACGAACCGCCCATTCCCGAATTTGCGGATGCGGTCGCGCAGGTGACCGGACTCAGCGGTTTGGGTAAACCGTTGACGGACGAATACGTCCATCGCGCCGAGCTCTTTTCGGAGTTGTGCGGTTTGGAGATCGGCGAAACGGTCACGACAGAGGCGCTTGCGCGCGTGTTGACCCATCCGCGAGGGGGCTTGAAGAATGTTCCCGCACGCGCCAGGAGGATCGCCCTGCTCAACCAGGCGGACTCGGCGGAACGTCAAGCCGCGGCGCTGGCGATGACCTCCTCCCTGTTGCGCGTCCACCATTCGGTCATCATCGCCAGTTTGATGAATGGGATCGTTCACGCGGTTCACGAATCCATTGCGGGCATCGTTCTGGCGGCGGGTGCATCGTCCCGTTTTGGAGAACCCAAGCAACTGCTGGATTGGAAGGGGCAGCCGTTCGTGCGGGCGGTGACGCAAACGGCTCTCACAGCCGGGCTATCGCCGGTTGTCGTTGTGACCGGCGCGAATGCGGAAGGGGTGGAGGCGGCGGTCAACGACCTGGAGGTGATCGTGGCGCGAAACGAAGAGTGGCAAAGCGGGCAGGGAAGTTCGATACGAGCGGGGGTCCTTGCCCTCGCCCCCGTTGCGACCTCGGGTTTCGATACACCCGACGAACGCGGGTTACTCGACCCTCTGCTCCGCGCGGGACCCGTTGTTGGAGGCGCGATCTTTCTTCTCGCGGATCAGCCGCAGGTCACGCCCTCGATCATCCAGGCGCTGATGGAGAAACACGCGGAGGGGTTGCATCCCATCGTCGCGCCGATGGCGATGGATCGGCGCGCCAACCCGGTCCTTTTCGACCGCGCGGCGTTTCCCGATCTGTTGACCATCGAGGGGGACGTGGGAGGCAGGGCGATCTTCCATAAACATCGCGTGGAATACCTGCCCTGGCACGACGACCGCCTGTTGCTGGACGTGGATACGCCCGAACAGTATCGAAGGTTGGCGTCGGATGGAGATGTATGATCTCGGCGATCATCCCTGCCGCGGGCGAATCGAAACGCATGGGGCGACCCAAAATGTCATTACCCTGGGGGAATGAAACGGTATTGACGCGCGTCGTTTCCATATTCAAGAACGCCGGGGTGGAGGACGTCATCGTGGTGACGGGCGGGGCGAGGGAAGAGGTGGAGGCGCTCGTTTCCAATCTCAATGTAAGGATCGTTTATAACGAGGATTTTGAAAGAGGGGAAATGTTGTCTTCGATCCAGTGCGGGATGCGGGCGTTGGGGCGTCAGACGCAGGCGGCGTTGATCGGGTTGGGCGACCAGCCTCAGGTACGGGAGGGAAGCGTGCGGAGGGTGTGCGAGGCGTTTCTC
The DNA here is from genome assembly GCA_030263595.1 of Chloroflexi bacterium CFX6. Classification (GTDB taxonomy): domain Bacteria; phylum Chloroflexota; class Anaerolineae; order Anaerolineales; family Villigracilaceae; genus Defluviilinea. Next base: position 11,557 of record SZPG01000063.1, on the reverse strand, counting down.
GAAACGAAATCCAATATCGTCGTCCCAAGTTTCCAGATGAGGCGCGGACATCCGTGGCTGATCGCGCGTCCGCTATGGGAGGCGGTGGTGAGGATGGAGCCTCCGCAATCCCTGCGCGATTTTTTGAGCGCGCGCCGGGCGGAGATCCATTACGTCAACGTGGACGATCCGAACGTTCTCGCCGACCTGGACACGCCCGAAGATTACGAAAAATGGCGCTCGGAATGAGGAAGCGCAGCGTGGAGCTCATCCCGCCGGAACCCCGGGGAGCATGAAAAAGTTACAGCGGGCGGGATGAGATTTGCGAAGGTAGTAGAATGGTCACGGCATTCCCTTGCAAAATTGTTATGCAGATATACAGGCGCGCGTTTGATGCGCAAAACCAGGTTTTGTAAAATGCAGAGACAGACAAGGAGCGTGTACCATGAAAATAACCAGGTTCATCTTCACCCTTTTGGTGGGGGTTGCCGTTTTGGCGGCTCAAGCCGGTTCCGTTCTTGCGGCGCCAGCCTGGCAGGAGGGATTCATCACCGGCACTGTGACCGCAGTGACCTGTGAAACCGACAGCGACACGGGCGCTGCCACTTTTCTCGTTACCGTGATGGGAACGGACGGAACGTCACAGACCGTGCGGATTGACCAGGCGACGGCGGTGTCTTTGGGCATCATTGCGCCCGATACGCCCTGCAGCGAGGAAGCGCTGGCGGACGCGATCGGGCTCGAGGTGAGCATTGACCCGGCGGCCGTCATCCCCGACGAGGAGGAAGAGGAGGCGAAACACCCGGTTGGGCTGGCGCTCAGCCTCTTCTTTGACGACATCACCGACTACGAAACCATCATGTCCGCGCACGGAGAGGGGACCGGTTTCGGCGTGATCGCCCAAGCCCTGTGGATGACGACGAAACTGGAAGGCGATTCCGAAACCTTCCAGGCGATCATCGAAGCGAAAAAGAGCGGAGACTACAGCGCTTTCGCTTCCGAAGACGGTTTGGTCCCGAAGAATTGGGGACAGTTCCGTAATGCCCTGCTCAAGGGGGAAAAGATGAAGAATCTCGGCGCCGTGATGTCGGACAAGGACGGGGATGGCAATGGCAACGGAAATGGTAATGGCAATGGAGATGGGAACGGTAACGGCAATGGGAACGGGAACGGGAACGGCAATGGGAACGGGAACGGCAATGGGAATGGCAATGGAAACGGGAATAAAAACAAAGGCAATAACGGCAACGGCAACAACAAGTAGATGCCCTTGCCGGGTGGAACAGGAGGCAGGTCGTTGACCTGCCTCTTTTTTTACAACCGATAAAAATACGAGTTTGTCTCCCGCCGCTCGAAGCCCATGGACAAATACAGACGGTTCGCCGCCTCCCGTTTGGGGTTGGAGGTCAATGCGACTCCATTCGCTCCGCAGACGCGGGCAAAATCAATCGCCGTTTGCATCAACGCCCGCGCGATCCCTTTGCGGCGAAAGTTCGAATCCACCGCCACGTCTTCCACGATCGCGCGCAGCCCGGTCGGGACGCGGTACAGGCTGATGGTGAGCATCCCCGCGATCGTCCCGCTGCGATCGGGATAACGCGCGAGCCAAAGCGTGGAGGCTTCCGAATGGACGAGGGCGGTCAGTTCGTCCCGCGTGGGAAGCGGTTTGTGCGCGCCGAGTTCGGGAACCAGGCGGCATACGGCTGAAAAGATCTCATCCGTGACGTCCTGCACCTTTTCGACGCGCATGTCAGGCGGTTTTCCTCAGCCCGAATTTCGGGAAGAAACTCAAGAGGGCGTAATATGCCACGTATAGAAACGAGGCGGGCGCGACCCATTTCGGCACGTCGGGATATTGCAGCAACCCCCACACGCCGAGCGCGCCGTAGAGATAGGTCAGGACGAGGGTCAGGCGGCGCAGGCGGTTGTTTCGGGTCGGGTACAGATACTTCACCGGCACAAAGATGAGGATGTTGCACATCGCCAACGCGGCAAAATTGATCCACGGATCCAGCCCCAGCAGCATCATGTAGATCACGAGAAAATTCCAGACCGATGGAAAGCCTTTGAAGAAGTACGATTGCTCGTCCGTCTTTGCCTCGACCTGTGAGAACTGGAACGCCGAGGTCAACAGGATGGAGACCGCCGCGATCATTTCGAGTCCCTGCGGCATCAGGTTTGGGGCTTTGACCAATAACAGGGCTGCAACGACGACGTAGTTGAGAAAGTCAATGATGTTATCCATCAACCCGCCGTCAATCCACCTGGCGTAGGTATTCACGTCGAACCTGCGCGCGAGAATTCCATCGAACCCGTCCACGAACATCGCCACAATGATGTAGATGATCGCCAGTTTGAAATTTTCCTCCCATATCGCGATCAGGGTGAGAAAACCCCACACCGCGCCGGTCGCCGTAAAAAGATGCACGCCGTTCGCCAACGCCTTCCGAGCCCAAAGAGGAAGTTTTTCCATCGCGATCACACCTCACATCCAGGATGCCGCCATTATAAAAGAAAAGGCATGGCGCGGGTACGCGTCATGCCTCCGTTTTGAAGCCATCCAGAAGCAGGCTTCTGGATTCCAAATTACTTCCTGACCACTCCAACCTTGACCGTCTCTCCGTCGAACGAATCTTTTATGGCGGACGCGCCACCGGGCGGATTACCGAACACGAGATTGGTCGTCAGCGTTTCGGTTGTGATGTACTCCCTGTGCGCTTCGATCGCGGACCTCAAGCCTGCGGAGGCTTCGACGAACAGTTCTATGCGATCAGCCACGTCCAACTCCGCGCTCTTGCGGAGGTCCTGCACGCGGCGGACAAATTCGCGCGCCAAACCTTCCTGCACAAGTTCGGGCGTCAACTCGGTGACCAGCGCGGCGACGTACGCGCCCTCCTCGGCGACCGCGAAACCTTCCTTTGCCTGCGTCTTCACTTCCACTTCTTCGGGCAATATGTCGAAGGTCTCGCCGTCCACTTTCACTTTCAGGGTTTTGCCTTCGAGCAGTGTGTGCGCGGCTTCCTCCGCGTTCATGGCAAGGATCGCCTTTTGGATGGCGGGGAATTTGTTGCCGTATTTCTGTCCGAGTTGTTTGGGCAGAGGCTTGACCGTGTGCGACACAGCCTCGGTGGAAGCATCCAGCAGGCGGACGTGTTTGACGTTCAACTCGTCGGCGAGCAGATCTGTGAAGGTATTTACGGCGTCGCGTTCCGAGACGTTGCCCACAGAGAACGCGGCTTCCGCCAGCGGCTGGCGGACTTTGCGATTCGCCTTCTGCCGCGCGGCATGTCCAAGCGAGACGAGTTTCATCGCCAGCGCCATGTCGCGGTTGAGCGATTCGTCTATCAACTCGGGCATGACCGGGGGCCACTCAGCCAGATGGACTGATTCGGGCGCGGTCTCATCCACCGAGCGGACGAGGTTCTGGTAAAGTTCCTCGGCGAGGAATGGCATGGCAGGCGCGAGCAGTTTCGAGGTCGTGACCAGAGCCGTGTAGAGGGTGGAGTACGCGGCGCCTTTGTCGGAATCCGATTCCGATTTCCAGAAGCGGCGGCGGGAACGTCGCAGGTACCACGTCGAAAGTTTTTCCACGAACGCCTCGATGGGGCGCGTGGCGTTCGGCACGTCGTAATTTTCGTACGCCTCTGTCACGTCGCGGACCAGCGCGTTGAGTTCGGATAACAGCCAGCGATCCAGATCGCTCGTGGCTATCGGGGCGGTGGTGAGGGTGGGTTTGTCGAGGTTTGCGTAGGTCACGAAGAACGAATAGACGTTCCACAACGTGAGCGTGAAACTGCGTATCACCTCGCCCACCAGATCCGAAGAGAAGCGGCGCTCGTTTCCCGGCGGAGTCGCCGTGTAGAGATACCAGCGGAAGGCGTCCGCGCCGTGCGCGTTGATCACATCCCAGGGCGCGATGATGTTGCCCTTCGACTTGGACATCTTGTATCCGTCGCCGTCCAGGATGAGCCCGAGACAGATGACGTTCTTGAAGGAGACCTCGCCAAATAACAATGTGCTGATGGCGTGAAGCGAATAGAACCAGCCGCGCGTCTGGTCCACGGCTTCGCAGATGTAATCCGCGGGGAATTGTTCATCGAACTTCTCCTTGTTCTCGAACGGATAATGCCACTGCGCGACCGGCATGGAGCCCGAGTCGAACCACACGTCAATCAGGTCCGGGACGCGCGTCATCGCGCCGCCGCACTCGGGGCAATCCCAATGAACTTCGTCCACGAACGGGCGATGCAAATCCAAATCGCTCAGATCGCGTCCAACCTTATCCGAAAGTTCCTTTACGGAACCGACGCCTTCGCGATGCCTGCACGATTCGCATTCCCAGATGGGAAGCGGCGTGCCCCAGTAACGCTCGCGGCTCAACGCCCAATCTATGTTGTTTTCGAGCCAGTTCCCAAAACGTCCCCTTTTGATGTGATCAGGCACCCAGTTGATCGTGTCGTTCAAACCGACCAGTTTGTCGCGGAACGCGCTCGTGCGGATGTACCACGACTCGCGCGCGTAATACAAGAGCGGCGTACCGCACCGCCAGCAGAAGGGATAGGTGTGCGTGTACGTCTCCGCCTTGTAAAGCAGACCGCGCGCCCGCAGGTCTTCCGTGATGAGCGGGTCGGCTTCCTTGACGAACATACCGCGCCAGGGAGTCACTTCAGAGACGAAGGCGCCGTCGGGCAGGACGGTCATCAACACGGGCAGGTTGTGTTCCCGCGCCATTTCCATGTCCTCCTGACCGAACGCGGGCGCCATGTGGACGAGTCCCGTGCCGTCTTCGGTCGTCACGAAATCGCCAAGCACGACGTAATGCGCGGGTTTGTCGGGAGGCAGGAAGGTGAACAACGGCTGGTATTTCATTCCGTTGAGTTTTTTGCCCTTGAATGTATCGAGGACCTTCACTTCCTCGTCGCCGAAGACCTTTTCAACCAGCGACTTCGCGAGGATCAATTTCTCCGTCCCGCCGTTATGCGCGCGCTCGACGGTCACATACTCCACGTCGGGATGCGCGGCGACAGCCACGTTGCCGGGCAATGTCCACGGGGTCGTCGTCCACACCAGCAGCGAGGTATCGGGCTTGTCCGCCAGCGGCAGGCGCACGAACACCGAGGGGTCGGTCGCCTCGTCGTAGCCGAGGGCAACCTCATGGTCCGAAAGAGGCGTGCCGCAGCGCGGGCAATACGGCACGACCTTGTAGCCCTTGTAAAGCAGGTCCTTGTCCCAGAAGTTCTTCAAGATCCACCAGACCGACTCGATGTAGTCGTTGGTGTAGGTCACATACGCGTCCTCCAGGTCAACCCAGAACGCGATGCGGTCGGTCAGGCGTTCCCAATCCTGAATGTACGTGAACACCGACTTCTTGCACAGTTCGTTGAACTTATCTATGCCGTATGCCTCGATCTGTTGTTTATTGGTAAAACCGAGTTGCTTCTCGACCTCGATCTCGACGGGCAGACCGTGCGTGTCCCAGCCGCCGCGCCGCGAGCAGTGATAGCCGCGCATGATCTTGTAGCGCGGGAACATATCCTTGAAGACGCGCGCCAGCACGTGATGCACGCCGGGCTTTCCGTTCGCGGTCGGCGGTCCTTCGTAGAAAACGTACTCGGGTCCGCCCGCGCGCTGCTCAACCGTCTTCCTGAAGATTTCAGCCTGCTTCCAGAACTTCAGCACGTTCTCTTCCATCGAAGTCACGTTGAGTTTGGGCAATACAGGTTTGAACATGGTTAGTCTCCTAGTCGCTTGGTCTCAGGGTCGAATCGTTGATCGAGCAGGCGGCGGGTCTCGATACATTCCTTCGGAAATACTCGACCAACGCCGCCGTACACTTGCACCTGGCGCAAGTGCAGGTGTCGAGACCCAAGGCTAAACAAAAAACTCTCATCTCCACAGAGACGAGAGTTATCACTCACGCGGTACCACTCTGGTTTCTGCTTGCATCCCCGAAGGGGACCGCCAAACAGACGCTCATTGGACGACGGACATCATCCTGTCCCTGTAACGCAGGACAAACACGGCTCGCTTACTCTCACTCCACTAGCAGTCCCTTTTACTAGAGACTAGCGACCAGAGACTAAAGACTAGAAGACCAATTTCGGTTCGCAACTCCGGGAGGATTTTCGATCCGCCTCGTCAACGTGGCTCGCACCTCGCCCACGCTCGCTGGTGACCCGGTCAGACCTACTCGTTCCCATCAACGCTTTTATGTTGGCGGGATTATGCCACAGGAAGTGACCTTCGTCAACTTGCGGGCTTACGTCTCTTACGGGATAATTTCAGGCATGACGACCCTCCTGCTGGACGCCGACGCGGTCCCCGAAACCTCCCGCCACCAAATCTTCACCGCCTCCCGCGTGGACCTGAACCTGACTCAGCCTCCGAGGAAGTTTTTCCGTCACGGATGGCAATCCTGGACGCTCGCCGCATGGCTCGACCCGTCCGAACCGCCGCTCCCCATCCGCGCGCCGGAATTCCGCGCCAAGGACGAAGACCCTGCCTACGCGCTCCACAAGAACCACGTCAGCGCGTGGGTGGGCGCGGTGGAATTGGAAGAGGACGATATCTTGCTCGTTGGCTCTCTGGATCTAAGCGGGCGGATCGAATTATCCGGCTGCGCTCTCAAGGGCTTTTATGAGGATGCCCGCGAAGGCGAATGGCTCGTCGCGCGCGGCAAAGAGGACGAGGTTTTCGAAACCTACGCGAGTCTGCTCGAATCGAAGTTCGGCAAAACGCGCTTCGAGAAACCTCCCCGCGTCTGGTGTTCGTGGTATTCCCTGCTCAAATGGATCAGCGAACCCGTCCTCCTCAAAATCCTACGCGAACTCGGCGACCTGCCCTTCGACGTGTTCCAAATTGACGACGGCTGGCAGGACGCAAGCGGTTATTGGGAGGCGGGCAAAAAATTCCCTTCGGGCATGGAGGCGTTTGCGGACAAGGTCAAAGCCACGGGACGCGCGGCGGGGATATGGCTTTCTCCGCTCATGGTCTCACCCAATTCGCAACTTGCAAAAGACCATCCCGATTGGCTCCTGCGGGACGAGAATGAAATGCCAGTCCCGGCAGGCATCACCTGGGGCGGCAATCCCCTCGCGCTCGATGCCACCCACCCCGAAGTGTTGGCTTGGCTGGATCAACTCATCCGCAAAGCGGTCGGCTGGGGATACGATTACCTCAAACTGGATTTTCTCTACGCCGGCGCGGCGGTCGGCAAGCGATACAAGGATATACCCCGCGAAGAGGCGTTTCGGAACGCGATGCAGGTGATGCGCGAAGCGGCAGGCGGCGCGTACATCCTCGCCTGCGGCGCGCCGATCGTCCCATCGTTGGGATTGTGCGACGGCATTCGCGTCGGTCCGGACGTCGCTCCGTTCTGGCTCAACAAACCGCTGACGATCTGGCTCAACAATCCGAACGACACATCCACGCAGAACGCGGTTCGCACGAGCCTTCATCGTTTGTGGTTGGGTCCGCTCGTTCACGTTGATCCCGACGTGATGTTCTTCCGCTCGAAGTACAACGCGCTCGAGCCGCACGAAAATCAGTTGTTGCAGGATCTGGGAATGATCACCGGTTTCAAAGCCACGTCCGACCTGCCGGGCTGGTGGAAGGAATCAGAGAAGGCAAAGGTTCGGGAGTTTTTGGAGACGACCCCAACGGTCCGGAAAATGAAGCGTTATCAATATCGCATTGACGGGCGCGAGGTGGATTTCTCTCCGGTCGTCCCCATCCCCGCGTCCGCCATGGAGTATCCCGTCTGGCTGGCAAGGAATTTGGGTTTGTTGAAGGTCATCAGGCGACAGATATTGCCTGCGGTTTGGGAGTCAATGAAACGGTAGCGCAGGTCTGCGACTCTGCGCTACGCCATCATACCGTGACCTCAGGTTCTTGGAATTGCGCCCTTTCAAAGGTAGAATCGTCCGCAGGTTTTAGAAGGTGTCTGAAAACCCTGCCAGATGTCATTTCGACGAGCGCTCTCTCGAACAAAATGAGAGACCTTACCGAGCGCAGCGAGGGAGCAGCGAGGAGAAATCTTGTTTCGGCTGGGCAAAGATTTCTCGCTTCGCTCGAAATGACAATGCCGGGGACACACCAGCCTCCCTGGTTTTGTTTTCAGACATTCTCTGAGAAAGGAAACCAATGCCTTCGGTCAGTATTCTTATTGTCGAAGAAGACGCATCCATAGCCCGTGAATTGGCAAAACACCTTGAAGGACTGGGGTATCGCATCGTGGGCGTCGTTCATTCGAGTCAGGACGCGCTTCAAATGATAGAACCATTCAAGCCAAGCATCATTCTGATGAACGTTCGTCTCAAGGGAAGGCTGGAAGGCATAAAGACGGGAAACCTCATTCACCAACGCCATGATCTGCCGGTGATCTATGTGATTGACCAGAGCAGTCAGGCGACGATCCGGCGGGCGGCAGCGACGAGTCCATTCGGATACATCTTCAGACCCTTCGACCAAAAGCAGGTCCTGGCAACGATCGAAACCGCCCTGATAAGGCACCAGCTGGAAAAAAAACTTCAGCAAAGCAGGCAATGGTTGAACACCACGCTGACGAGCATTGCCGATGGGGTCCTGGCGACCGATGAGCAGGGACGGATACGTTTTATGAACCCGGCGGCGATGAGACTGACCGGCTGATCGCACGAGGACGCCATGATGAGACCGTTTTACCAGGTCTTTTTGCTGGTGGACGAGGCTTCACATGAACTGGCGGATATTGCGGGCGCGCAGAGTCTTTTGCTCAAGGATGAGCCCTCAAGAGGCTTCGAAGGCATTCTTCATTCCAGGACGGGCAGGCGCATTACGGTCGAAGCGAGGCTCACCTCCATCAAGGACGGAAAAGGCAATGTCTTCGGAATGGTTCTGGTGTTTCGCGACATAACCCAACAAAGGGAAGCCGCCATCGAAATAAAGCGCCAGGCAAATCGGGCGGAAGCCCTGGTTCGGGTGGCTTCCCAATTGAACGCCCAGTTGGAATTGGAAAAAGTCCTCAATACGATCTGTGAGATAACGAATCGCACCATTAAAGCCAAAGGCACCGCGCTGTTCCTGTGGGACGATAGGAAAGGCGTTTTTCAAAGCCTGGCGACTTTTAGCGAGGACCTGCCCCTGTTGGCGTCCAGGGAAGGTCGGTTCGAAATTCCAAAGGGTATTTTGGAGTCGTTGTTGTCCCGCAATAACCCTGTCATTGCAATCCCGTATGCGCAGGTCTTCCCGGAGTTGTTGCGATCGAATTTTTTCGAGGCGCTTCAGACCAATTCGGCGGCGATTGCGGCGTTATTCGAAGGGGGCGACTTGATTGGCGCCCTGATTTCTTTGTTCACGAGGGAGGAACATTTCCTCCCTGATGAGGAATTGTCTTTTCTTGGCGGGCTGGCAGACCAGGCGTCGAGCGCCATCAAGAACGCCAGATTGTTCGAGCAGGTTCGCGCCGGGCGAGAGCGCCAGCGGAATCTGGCAAGGAGCCTGGTGGACATACAGGAGGCTGAACGCCGGCACATTGCCCGGGAACTGCACGACCATTTGGGCCAGTCATTGACAGGGCTGCAATTTTTGCTCGAAACGACGAAAAGCCAGGTGGACGCCGGGCAAAAGGAACGAATGGAAGAGATCCAATTGCTGGTTGGAGATATCATTGGGCAGGTGCGGGAGATGTCGCTTAAATTGCGTCCCAGCATGTTGGACGATATGGGACTTTTGCCGACATTGCATTGGCACCTTGAACGATATGCGAACCAGACCAACATCAAGGTCAATTTCAAAAGCGACGAATTCACAAAGCGATTGCCCGCAGAGATCGAAACTGCCGCCTACCGGATCATCCAGGAGGCGCTGACCAACGTCGCCCGTTACGCGCAAGTCAAGGAGGTCTTTGTCGGGCTTGCCTTGCAGAACAGAACGCTCTGGGTGGAAGTGCTGGATAAGGGCAAGGGGTTCGACCCATCCGCAATCAAAGACAATCCAACCTCCGGATTGGGAGGGATGCGTGAGAGAGCGGACCTGGCGGGAGGATATCTGGCGATCAATTCCTATCCCAACCAGGGGACGCACATACTCGCCGCGCTTCCATTGAGCGGGACACCGTTGGAAAGGAGGAAATATGACCGTCACCATCCTCCTCGCGGATGACCACCCGATCGTCCGTCAGGGTTTGCGAAATCTGCTCGAAAACGAATCCGATTTCCACGTGCTGGGCGAGGCGGGCGACGGGATCGAAGCCATTGAAATGGTCGACCGGATCAAGCCCGACGTATTGATCGTGGATATGATGATGCCCGGCTTGAACGGACTGGAGGTCCTTCGACAGGCGCTAAAACGCCACTCCAGGATGCGCGTAATTGTGCTGTCCATGCAAGGTACGGACGCGTACGTGGTCGAGGCAATGAATAATGGGGCTTCGGGCTACGTTTTGAAGGATACCGGTCCCGGTGAAATTGTGAACGCGGTGCGCGAGGTCGTCCATGGAGGGCGTTACCTCAGCCCCAGGCTATCCGAACGACTGCAGGACGCCTCCGCCGATACGAGCGCTGGCGCTTTGACCGAGCCATACGAATCCCTGACGAACCGGGAACGCGAGATCCTGCAAATGACCGTCGAGGGTCTCACGAGTTCGCAAATTGCCGGGAGGTTATTCATCAGCCCGCGCACGGTGGAACTGCATCGAAGCCGGGTGATGAAAAAACTGGGATTGCGAAGTCAAGCCGAACTCGTGCGCTACGCTGTGAAGCGCGGGATACTGCCCCTCGACACTTGATCCCATAACGCATTTCATTTCGCCTCGATCCATACGTTCGAGTTGCCCTCGTAATCCAGGGCTTTTGCCCCCTCCCCCAAACCCTCGCTATTGCAAAAAATACGTAGTGTTACGTATTGCATCGAGCGGTCCGGCGCGCCATAATGCAGGCACGGAAGTTTTCAAACATTCAAAAAGGAGCCGTGCTATGAAAAAGTTTGTTCGATTATTTTTGACAGCCACTCTGGCGATCGCCCTTCTGCTTGGTTTATTCCAGGTCGTGACAGGTGATTCGATCTCCGGACCGGCAAGGACTTGCGTCGGTTGGAATTGCCGGAGCATATCTTCAACTGCGGACGCGCCACAAACCGCCCTTGCGATCACTCTTCCACCGTTGGTCCGACCGCTTGTTGGCTGGAATTCCTAGAAAAGTGTCTGAACAGTCATCCGAACAGCGTAATCTGCGCTCTCTGGCGCAGGGGTGACGTTACACCTGGCCTCCCGCTCCGCTTCGGGGACTATAGTGGCGGGCGGCGCCAGGGGAGAACGTCGCCTACGCGTAAGTTTTCAGGCACTCTCTACCATTACAGCGCAAAGTCGAGAACAGGGGTTGTATTTTGCCCAAACCGTCCGCGGATAAAGTCACGAATACGCCAATGGGCGCGTGCAAATTCGTGTATTTGTGAGAATTCGCGGATGGTACGCTACCATAATAATCAACCTTGCGCTGTAATACTAAGGGTTCGTAAAAAAATAAGCTCCCTCACCTTCCACGAAATGGATGTCATTGCGAGGGTGTTCGTCCCGAAGCAATCCCCACTTTGCAGGAAAATC
>SZPG01000062.1 GCA_030263595.1 Chloroflexi bacterium CFX6 | reverse complement strand
CGAACTCCTTTCATTTCTTTAGCTCGCCAATGAGTGTAAACCTTAAAATCTCGTAGTACGAATCGAAGTCTCGTAGTAATGCGAAATCTCGTTGTAGTAATAGTCATAAAGCCATTATATGACACATCCAGCCGCTCCCGACAACAAAAAGCGCCTTCCATCTCTGGAGGACGCTTCGTTTGCATCTCCGCCGCCTGCGTTCGTTTGCGAAGCTTGTACTCGTAAACGAAATTTATGCCCCGCCGGGCGGATTCGATTGACGTACCCGGCTTCGATGCTCTGCCGGATGAGGCGCGGCTTGATGCCGGGATGATCTTCCTACAAATCCAGGCGCTCTCCGCATTTCAGCAGGCGGTGGTTCTGCCCGATTTTCTCGGCGGCTTTGACAAACCCTTCCGGCGAAACGGTATTGAACTCGAACATCTCATAGTGACAGGGAACGACCAGCCCCGCATTGATCTCCTTCCCCAATTGCGCGGCTTCCTCGGACGTGAAGTTGCCCGCCACGCCCCGCGCCGGATCGCGCCCGTTGATGGGAAGCAGGGCAAGGTCAATTCTCCATTTTTTGAGTCGCTCGATCAAACCATCATAAAGAACGCAATCGCCGCTATGGTAGATCGTCCATTTGCCGACTTGGATGACAAGACCGATGAAGCGATGATCGCCGTTCTCGTCCTGCTCGAGCGTTTCATGCGCGGAAGGGATGGCGTGGAAAGTAAAAGGATCGAGTTCGATGGGTTCGTCATCTGTTCGAATGGGAGTTAATCGTTCAGGCATGATCTGCAACCGTTCCGCCGCGAAATCCACGTTGGCGCGCGAGACGATCACCGTCAGGTTTGGATTCGCTTTCAGTAACGGGATCAAGGTCTCCCCGTCGAGATGATCCGTGTGGTTGTGGGAGGAGGCGACCGCGTCCACGAAATCCAGGCGTTCGGGCGCGATGAGGCGTTCGGTCATCCGCACGTGAGGCTTGTGCGTGCCGGCATATTTTTTCGTCAGCGAATCCGAGAGATAGGGGTCGAGTAAAAGATGACGTCCCTGCCATTGGATCAAGTATCCGCTTTGACCGAGCCACCATAAATGCAGTTGATCGGGATTATTCTTCGCGCGCTGGACATCTTCGAGAAATGTGTCGCCTTGTAAAATGGGTTTGATCATACACACCTCATGTCATTGCGAGAGCTGGTCGAGTAGCGGCGTCTCGCGCCGCGTATCGAGACCAGCCGAAGCAATCTTCTCATAACAGGGGATTGCTTCGTGGCGCTGGATTTCGATACGGACTTCGTCCTACTCAACCATCAGCGCCACTCGCAATGACATCAATCAATTCCTAATTCCTTCCTCACCATCTTCACGCCCTTGACCATGTTCTGCAACTTGAGCCGCGACGCCCAGCGCGCGGTCTGGCTCAATCCGCAATCGGGCGCGAACGATAACCTTTCAGGGGGAGCGTATTTCAGGCAGCGGCGTACGCGCTCGGCAATGTCTTCGGGCGTTTCGATGTAATACGATTTCACGTCCACGATGCCCACGGCGACATCCTTGACCTTCGCAATCTCCTCGACAATCTCAATTTCGGAAAATTCACGACTCGCCATTTCCAAATGAATCTCATCCACTTTCATATCGAGAAAATCGGGGAACATGGGCGCATACCGGCGCGGACCCACCGCGCGGCCTTTGTAATTGCCGAAGCACAAGTGCGTGGAGAGATGTGTTCTACCGAAGACAGGTTCGACCGTGCGATTGAAGATATCCACGAAGCGTTTGGTGTCCTCCTTGTAGGCGTAACAACTCATGGACGGCTCATCCACGGTGATCTCTTCGCATCCCGCATTGACCAGCGCTTCGAGTTCGGCGCGCACGATGGGAATCAACGCTTCGGTGACAGCATAGCGGTCGGGATGGCGTTGATTGGGATTCAACCTGCCGCTCAACGTGTACGGTCCCGGCACGCTGGCTTTGAGCGTGAAGCCTGGAGGGGCGAGTCGTTTCAATCGTTCATATTCTTCGACCACGCCCAAGCCGCGCGGCGCGCTGATCTCGTCCACGATGTTGTGTTTGCCGCGCTGATCGTGCGCGGGCGGACCGAACACGCGCAGCGGACGTTCATTCGGCTGGATGCCCTGCAAATATCCATAGAACGACAAATTGAAATCCAGCCGCGATTGCTCGCCGTCGGTGATGACGTCCAATCCCGCCTCCACCTGATCGTGAATCGCGACGATCACCGCGTCCTCCTGCAACTCGGCGATCTCGTTCGTGCCGAATTTGTCCAATTGTTGGGTTGCCAGTTCCAGCCATGAGGGGAACGGGTAACTTCCGATCACGGTCGTGCGCAAGGGTTGTTCTTTCATACGATCTCCATGAATCAAATCAATGTCCCGAGGTGTTTCCCGGCGACTTGCGTTTTTCGCGCGAACCTCCGGGACGGTTCTATTGCGATATCAACGATTGCACCAACGCCACCGCGCGGTTTGCGTCGGGCGCGAAACCGTCCGCGCCGATTTGCTTGGCGAACGATTCGGTCAACGGCGCGCCGCCCACGATCACCTTTACCTTGTCGCGCAAGCCCGCCGCCTGCAGCGACTCGATCACCGTTTTCATTTCCAGCATGGTTGTCGTCAGCATGGCGGAAAGTCCCACCACATCGGGCTGCATCTCCTTTACGGCTTGCGCGAATTTTTCGGAAGGCACGTCAATCCCCAGATCGTGGATTTCATAGCCCGCGCCTTCCAGCATGATCGCAACGAGATTTTTCCCAATATCGTGCAAATCGCCTTTGACCGTTCCCAGTATTACGCGTCCGACGGGCTTCACTCCCTGCTTCACCAGCAGCGGGCGCAGCAGAGTCAGTCCGCCTTGCATGGCGCGCGCCGCCACCAGCATTTCCGGCACGTAACAATCGCCCGCTTCGAAAAGACGTCCCACTTCGCTCATGGCGGGGATCATCGCTTCATCGAGCAATTGCGATGGGTTCAGCCCCGCCTCGATCGCCGAACGAACGTGTTCCTCCGCCGCGTCCCGGTCCCCTTCGAGAATTGCAGTATAGAGAGATTGAAGTTTTGCATCCATGTTTCATCCGCGAATTTGTTTTACAACGTCGCTGGCTTGTCTTGCCAGGCGCGTGATCTCCTCGAACCTGCCGTCCGCGATCATTTGCCGCTTCGCCATCCACGATCCGCCCACCGCGAAAATCTTTTCGCTTTGCAAATACTCCGCGACGTTCTCCAAGCGGATGCCGCCGGTTGGAATGAATTGCAACTGCGGGAACGGGTCTGACATTGCCTTGATCGCCTTTGTGCCTCCCATCGTTTCAGCAGGAAAAAATTTCAGGACGTTCAACCCCAGATTGATCCCGCGAATCATTTCAGAGGGAGTAACCGCGCCCGCCAGGATGGGGATGGAGTTTTCCTGCGCCCAGACGATGACCTCCTCCACCATCCCCGGCGAGACGATGAATTGCGCGCCCGCCTCACGCGCCGCCTCAGCCTGCTCCCGATCAATCACCGTCCCCGCCCCGACGATGACTCCCGTCGCCTCCCGCGCGATGACACGAATTGATCCCAACGCCGCCTCCGTGCGGAGGGTTACTTCGGCGACGGGCAAACCTCCTGCAAACAGCGCCTCTGCCAATGGTTTGGCGTATTCCGCCGAATCAATTTCAAGAACAGGGATGACGCCGATCTCATGAAAGCGATTGAAAAGATTTGACATCATAAAATTCCATTATGTCATTGCGAGTGGCGCTGATGGTTGAGTAGGACGAAGTCCGTATCGAAACCCAGCGCCACGAAGCAATCCCCAATAACAAAGGGGAGATTGCTTCGTCGGGAAGAGCGCCCTCCTCGCAATGACATTATCTAACAGTCCATCCTCCATCAACCGTGAGGACGGAGCCTGTGACGAATGATGATTCATCCGAGGCAAGATATAACGCAGCATTAGCGACATCGTTTGAGGGACCGAAATCACCGGTCAACGGTTGAAGTTGTGAAAGTCTCGAACGGATGTGTTCGCTTTCCTGGGCGCGCTGGCTCATGGGAGTCGCGATCAAGCCGGGACAAATCACGTTGGCGCGGACGCCGCGCGGCGCGTAATACGAGGCAATCGAACGCGTCAGGCTGATGACCGCGCCTTTGCTGGTAGCGTATGCGTGCGTGGCAAAGTCATCGTCGCCGCCGACCATACCCAGCACGGACGAAACGTTGACGATGACTCCATGTTTTTGTTCGAGCATGACTTGTAACGCGTATTTGCAACAATAAAAGACACTATCGAGATTCAAGGCAAGTGTTTTCTCCCAGCCTTCGAGCGTGCAAGAGTCGGTTGGACCGTCGCCCCATTTGCGTCCGCTCCCACCTGCGACGTTGACGAGGATGTCGAGGCGACCGAACGCATCGGTTACTTTCTTGATTGCGGATTCAACTTCCTGCGCGGAGGCGACGTCCACGCGCAGGGTGGGGGGGAGGGAAGGCTTGTCGGACGGAGGCAGGTCCAGGTCCGCGCGTGAGGCGTTGATGTCGAATGTGACGACGCGCGCGCCTTCCTCCGCAAAGAGTCTCGCGGTGGCGAGGCCGATTCCGCTCGCGCCTCCGGTGACAATGGCAACTTTATCTTGTAATCGCATCTATTCCCTTCCAACCCTAAAGGTCTCCGGGACCTTTAGGGTTTTGCACAGCCGTACACTTTTTGAATGCGGGCGCGGTAATCGTCGTAGCAGTCGTCGAAGCGTTGTTTGCTGGCTTCACTGCCGATGAAATAACTACTGGTGAGCACGATGGGCGGTTTGCCGAGATCGGTCAGTTTTTCGGCGATGCGGCATTTGAGGGCGTTGGTCACCGCCGCCGCGCCGATGGTCGAGCCGGGACCGACCGGGTCTGCAAGCCCGGGCACGCGCACGAGGGCATCGCCCGCGGGCGTGCAGTTGTCAATGACGATGTCGGCGGCGTCAATGAGTTTTTTGCCGCTGGAATGAAGCGCGGGCGAGGCGGTGCAATGCTCAACGGAGACGACCGCGATGACGGGCATGTTTTGTCGTTTGGCTTCGAGCGCAACGTCCACGACGACTTCGTTGATGCCGCTGTTGGAGAAGAGCAGGAAGCAATCGGGCGCGCTGAAGACAAAGTTACGCAGGATGACCTGACCGAAACCCTCGACGTGTTCGAGGAACATCGCCTGGCGTTGCCCGTTAGAACCGACGACGAGGTTGTGATACGTGAGCGAGAGTTCGACGATGGGATGGAAGCCGGGGAAACTGCCGTGACGCGGGAACATCTCTTCGACGAAAATGCGCGAGTGTCCCGTGCCGAAGAGATGGACAAGCCCATCGCCCGCGATGGTCTGCGCGCAAAGGTCGGCGGCGCGTTCGATGGCGTCGAGTTGAGTCGCTTCGATGCGCTCGAGGATGGCTTTGGCTTGAATTAAATAATCATGGATGGCAGTTGACATGGGGGTACCTTGTAATGGGGGGATTGCTTCGCCCGTTCAGGCTCGCAATGACATATAACATTACTCACAACAGGTTTGCGTGGTGCTGTATTCGTAGCGGTCGGCGCGGTAGTAACTGGCGGTGTGTTCGATGATCTGATCGTCGTCGAGGTAGGTGGTGGTGCCGACGAAAAGGAGCGGCGAGCCTGCCGGCACGCTCAGCAGGTCTGCGCGGTATTCGTCGGCGGCGACGGCGCGCACGATATGGTCAATGCGGTGGATGACAAGGTGATATTGGGCGGCAAGGATCTCGTAGAGCGATTGATTCTCGAAATCCTGCGTTTCGATGCCGGGACAACGTTCGCTCAAAACCGTGCTGACCTGGTGACAGATGGGTTCGTTGTCGCCGAGGCGCACGCGTTCGAGCGTGATGCAGGCTCGGCCGGTATATTCCTGCAAGGCGGGGATCAGATTGGGAGCGACGGTTCCGCTTCGAACGTTCAACACGCGGGAGTGCGGGACGCGTCCCATTTCGCGCATCTGCTGGCTGAAACTTCGATCCAGGAAAAATTGCGTGGGGCTGGGTTGCGCGCGGACGAACGTGCCGCGTCCCGCAAAACGCTCGACGAGGTCTTCGTCCACGAGACGCGCGATCGCCTGACGGACGGTCTGGCGCCCGACGTTGTATGCCTCGCGGATTTCCATTTCGGGAGGCATCATACCGCCGGGAGGGATCAGTCCACGTTGGATCATCTGCCGCAGGTCGAGGTAGATTTGATGATAGAGCGGGATGGGGCTGTGCGGGTCAACGGTGGAGTAGGGGAGTGTCATGGGTCAAGGTCCAAGTTTCGAGTGTCATGCTTCAGGTGTCAAGGGATCTGGATGGGATATTTTCCGAATTGGCGCGCCGTTTCATAGAGGGTCACTACATTTTCCGCAGGGACATCCGCCTGTAAATGATTGGACGGGGCGAGAATGTACCCGCCGCCCGGCGCGAGTTGTGAGTTGCGGAGTTTGGTCTCGGCGATCACGTCTTCGCGCGCGCCGGGCATGGCGTGGGAGATATCAATGCCGCCGAGGAAGGCGACTTGCTTTCCGAATTGTTCCTTGACGGAAAGGATGTCGGTGGCTGGGAGCGGTTCGAGCGGATGGATCACGTCAACGCCAAGCGAGATAATGTCGGGAAGTAATTTTGTGACCGCGCCGTCGCTGTGGAGCATGACTTTTGTATTCGGGTTGTGTTCCCTGGCGACCTTGATCAATCGTTCGATGCACGGCTCGATGAATTTACGGAACATGGCGGGCGACATGATCGTGTTGACGTTGCCCGCGTAATCGTCGCCGGGCAGTTCGATCATGTCGAAATACTTTCCACCCGCCTGCATGGCAAGACGCATCAAGCCTTCGATGACGGTCGTGATTTTATCGAGCAACGCGTGAGCGAAATCGGGATCGAGCGCCATATCCATGAGGAAGGCTTCGGTGCCGCGCAGATCGCACGCCGTCTGGAAGGGTCCGTGCGAGGCGACCATGCGCATCACGACGAAGTAATCAGTCTGTTCACGCAACATCCGGGCGCGTTCCGCCACTCCACGCATCCAGCGCGGGTCGGAGAGGTCGGGCCATTTAACCCGGCGTTCGATGTCATCAATGCCCGCCGCGTCTTTGAGAATCCCCTCGCCTGCAAAGTAATAGGGTAAAGCACGCTTCCAGACTTGACCGTAGGAATCGTAGAACGTATCATCGTCTTCGCCTTGAATGACTGGGCTGTTCGGCAACAGGCCGGGCCAGCAGTAACGGAGGTCGGCGCCAAGTCTTTCGAGCAGGCGGTCATCCATGTACGAGATGCTGTGTCCCATGCGAAAGGGAGGAACAGGCTCACCCAAACCGAGATGTTTTACAAGACGCAGATAAAGATCGTCCACGATTCCGTATGGACCGCCACCCAAAGCCAGGGGAACGGTATCAGGCTCCTCGTGAGAAAGAGCCGTCAGCGTTCGTTCGCGGGGCGTCATTGCTGAGGTCATCATTGTTTTCTTTATCAGATAATATACGTACAATAAAACAAATCTATCATATTGTTCGATTGTCCGCAAGATTGACGTGTGAAAAAACGTACTTTATAATTCCGTCATCCACCTTCAAGGAGATGAACATGCACAAGATCGCGATGCTGGGAGCGGGATTGATCGGGCGCTTTTATACAATGAGCCTGCAAAATTTTCGGGGGAGGGACGAAATCAAGATCGTTTTTTCGGGAAAAATGGAAAATGCGAAAAAGTTTGCGGATGAATTTGGCATCCCGCGCTGGACGGATGACATTGCCGCCGCGGTTCGGGACCCGGAAGTTGATACGGTCGTCGTGGGCATTCCCAACCACCTGCACAAGAAAGCCGTCCTGCTGGCTGCCGAGGCTGGCAAGGCGGTTTTATGTACAAAACCGCTGGCGATGAACGGAGCCGAAGCGTTGGAGATGCTCGAGGCGGTTGAAAAAGCGGGTGTCTTTCACGGTTATTTGGAGGATTTGATATACACGCCAAAGACTCTGAAGGCATTGCAAGCCGCGCAGAAGGGCGCGTTGGGCAAAGTGTTATGGGCGCGTTCGCGCGAGACGCACGGAGGTCCGCACAGCGATTGGTTCTGGACGAAGGAACTTTCGGGCGGGGGCGCGATCGTGGATATGGGCTGTCACTGCATCGAAATCGCGCGCAATTTCATCGGCAAGGGAATCCGTCCCGTGGAGGTGACCTGCTGGGCGGATACACAAGTCCATCCCATCGAGGCGGAGGATCACGCGGTGGGATTGGTGCGATACGAAAACGGCGCCATCGGTCAGTTCGAGGTCAGTTGGACGTTCCGCGGCGGGATGGACCTGCGCGACGAGGTCGCAGGCACGGAAGGGACGGTCTGGCTCAATCACTGGCTGAGGACCGGCTTCGAGATGTTCACCGGCGTCGGACAGGGCGGCTACGTGGCGGAAAAAGCGGAGGGCGATACCGGCTGGCTCTTCCCGGTCGGCGACGAGATCGGTTCGCTCGGTTACGTGGCGATGTTCATGGATATGTTCAACTCGATGGACAAGGGCGCAGCGCCGATGGAGACTTTCTATGATGGGTATGTGGTCAACGCGATCATTGACGCGTGCTATAGATCCGCACAGAGCAAGAAGTGGGAGCCAATCGAGTTGAAGGAATGGCGCGGCGGACAGGTCAATGTGGAGGGGGTCGGCTTGAAGGATTACGACGAAATGCACTTCCTAATCAAGGAAGAGACCATGCCCGACGGGAAGTTGAAGGTGATCCTCAAGGATAAGAAAACCGGAAAGGTCTCGCAGATCATCAAGTGACCCAAATGGGAACGCCCCGAAGACGATTTCTCCGCCGTGCTTGCGGATCCAACGTTACAACCCTCAGGAACTTCGTCTTCAAAATAGACGAAGTTCTTAATTTATTATTGGTGTTTGGCTATTGAGTTTACAAAGATCGGTGGCTATAATGAAAACAATTGTATTCGACCGATCTGCTCCGCGGAATAAAGTTTGCAACACAGGCGCATCCTCATGAATCAAAGGCACTCTTCTGGCATAAAAAAGAACCCCGATCTGATCGTCCCGATCATGGTGGATTCGGCTGAAGCGGAGATCATGCGGGTGTTGCGCAGGCAAAGGCACGTCTCGCGAAGCGAAATCTCCCATATAACCGGCTGGTCGAAGGCGAAGGCTTCGCAGGAAATACGCAGTCTGATGGATAAAGGATATCTGGTGGAAGTTGGCGAGGGAGCATCGCAGGGTGGACGCAAGCCGAGACTGTTGCGAATCAATAATCAACTTGGTTTTATTGCAGGGATTGACGTTGGCGCCACGAGCATGGATATTGCCCTGGCGGATGTAACAGGCTTGATCGTCCAGCGGCGCTCTGAACCGGCGGATGTCCACGAACCTCCGGACTCTGTGCTGGGCAGATGCAGCGACCTGCTCGCGGATATGGTAAAAGCCCAGGGAGGCTCCCCGGATCGAGTATTGGGGATCGGCGTGGGCGTCCCGGGACCGGTTGATTTTGCGCGCGGGGTCCTGGTTGCTCCACCACTAATGCCTGATTGGGAAAACTTCCGCATTCGGGATTACTTCAAGGAGACATTTCGATCCGCGTATGTGGTCGTTGATAACGACGTGAACATCATGGCGTTGGGGGAGCAACGAGCGGGGGACGGCGAAGGAATTGATCACTTTATTTTTGTCAAAATCGGGACGGGGATCGGTGCGGGGATCATTTCGAACGGGAAGATCCATCGCGGCAGTGACGGTTGCGCGGGCGACATCGGTCACATTTGCGTGGATAAGAAGGGACCGTTGTGCGCGTGCGGGAATATCGGCTGCCTGGAGGCGATGGCAGCGGGTCCCGCGATCGCGTCAAAGGCGGTGGAGGCTTCTCGAAACGGAACCAGCCTTGTCTTGAGTCAGATGCGGGATGCGAACGGCGGGATCCTTCGCCCGGAGGACGTCAACGCGGCGTGCCGGGAGGGCGATCAAGCCGCGCTCGACATCATCCGCGCCAGTGGACAGATGGTCGGCGACGTGCTGGCAAGTCTGGTTAACTTTTTCAATCCCAGTCATATTTTCATCGGGGGCGGGATCGCGAACTTCGGCAACCATCTGCTGGTCGCCATTCGGAGCGCGGTGCTTCAACGTTCCCTGCCGCTGGCGACCACGCATTTATCCATTAAATTTTCACGCATGGGATCGGACGCGGGTGTTACCGGCGCCATTGCCCTGGCGCTGGATTATTTGTTTGCGATTGAAGACAATCCGCATTTGGTTATATAAAAAGCAAAAGGAGGTCCGCACACAAAACCAATCAACCCACTGGAGCCATCTCAATTTCAATCAAACTCGTAGGAGAAGAAAAAACATGACTACAAAAAGCAAGAAGTTCATTTTGCTGGTGACCGTTTCCATCACCATCCTGTCCATGCTTGCGGCGTGCGGTTCGCCGGCGACGGAAGCGCCTGTCACACAGCCGCCTGCCGAGCAACCCCAAGCCACCCAACCGCCTGCCCCCGAGCAGGAGAAGTTCACGATCGGCATTTCCAACCCGTTCATCAGCAGTGAATATCGCACGCAGATGATCGCGGAGTTGATCGAAGTCAACCAGGAGTACATGGATCAGGGCATCACGACCGAACTGGTGATCGAAAGCGCGGACACGGATGTCGCCGGTCAGATCCAGCAGTTGCAGAACCTGATGGCGAAGGACGTGGACGCCATCCTCGTCAATCCCGGCGACGTGAGCGGTTTGAACGCGACGCTCGAGGAAGCGGTCGCCAAGGGCATCATCGTGATCTCGGTGGATCAGGAACTGAACGTGCCGGGCGTGTACAACGTGGGCATTGACCAGAAAGCCTGGGCGATGACCAGCGCGCGCTGGCTGGCGGATAAACTCGGCGGTCAGGGCGATATCGTGCTGATCGAAGGTTTCCCCGGACACCCGGCGAACGTTGCGCGCATGGATGGCGTTGCCGAAGTGCTGGCTGGCTACCCCGGTATTAATGTCCTTGCCACAGACACTGGTCGCTGGGACGAGGCGACGGGTCAACAGGTGATGTCGAACTTCCTCGCCGCGTACCCGAACCTGACCGGTTACTGGACGCAGGACGGCATGGCGATCGGCGCGTTACAGGCTGTGATGGCGGCGAACCCCGCTGTCTGGCCCCAGGGCGTGGGCGAGGGACGCTGTCAGTTCCTCCGACTCTGGGAAGATGCTCTGGCAATGAACCCCGAGTTCGACTCCATTGCCGTGGCGAATCACCCGGGTGTCTCTCCGACCGGTCTGCGCATCGCCGTCAACATGCTGATGGGCAAGGAAGTGGATGAGAGCAAACTCGGCGGTGTGAACGGTTTGTCGTTCGTCCTCCCGCTGGCGGCTGTCATCACCAAGGACAATCTGGATGAAGGCTTGGCGATGTGCGAGGGCAAGCCCGACGCCTACCTGCTCGATAGAATTCTGACCGACGAAGAAGTCCAGCAGTATTTTGTTCCAGAAACCGCTGAGACGAGGCAGTTCACGATCGGCATTTCCAACCCGTTCATCAGCAGTGAATATCGCACGCAGATGATCGCGGAGTTGATCGAAGTCAATCAGGAATATATGGATCAGGGCATCACGACCGAACTGGTGATCGAGAGCGCGGACACGGATGTTGCCGGCCAGATCCAGCAGTTGCAGAACCTGATGGCGAAGAACGTGGACGCGATCCTTGTCAACCCCGGCGACGTGAACGGCCTGAATGCGACGCTGATCGAAGCGTTGAACAAGGGCATCATCGTGATCTCGGTGGATCAGGAACTGAACGTGCCGGGCGTGTACAACGTGGGCATTGACCAGAAGGAATGGGCAAAGACCTCCGCCAAATGGCTGGCGGAAAAACTCGGCGGTCAGGGCGATATCGTGCTGATCGAAGGCTTCCCCGGACACCCGGCGAACGTTGCCCGCATGAACGGCGTGGACGAAGTGCTGGCTGAATACCCGGACATCAAGGTACTTGCAAAAGACACCGGCCGCTGGGATGAAGCGACGGGCCAGCAGGTGATGTCCAACTTCCTCGCCGCATACCCGAACCTGACCGGTTACTGGACGCAGGACGGCATGGCGATCGGCGCGCTGCAGGCTGTGATGGCGGCAAATCCCGCTCAGTGGCCCCAGGGCGTGGGCGAGGGACGCTGTCAGTACCTCAGACTCTGGCAGGATGCCCTGACAATGAACCCGGACTTCGACTCCATTGCGGTGGCGAACCACCCCGGCGTCTCCCCGACCGGTCTGCGCATCGCCATCAATATGTTGATGGGCAAGAAGGTTGATGCGACCAAACTCGGCGGCGCGAACGGTTTGTCGTTCGTCCTGCCGGTCGCGGCTGTAATCACATCCGAGAACCTCGACGAAGGTCTGGCGATGTGCGAAGGCAAGCCCGACGCCTACCTGCTCGACGACATCCTGACCGATCAGGAAGTCGTTGACACGTACTTCAAGTAAAATCCGATGTTAAACCGTCCCGCAGGCTTGTCCTGAACACACGCTCGCAAAAAGCCTGCGGGACGTTCTTCACAAAGCGAGTACACATTATGGCTGAGTCGCTTTCCGCCCAAAACATTGCCAAGCACTACGGCGGCGTCGTCGCCCTCTCGGATGGGAACCTGGACGTTCACGTGCGCGAGGTTGTCGCGTTGATCGGGGCGAACGGAAGCGGCAAAAGCACGATGAGCAAGGTGATCAATGGAGTGGTCGTCCTCGACGGAGGGCAACTGCTTCTCGACGGCAAGCCCGCGCATCTTTCCTCCCCGCAAGCCGCCAGGAAACTGGGCATCGCGACCGTCTTCCAGGAATTAAGTCTTATCCCGCAGATGACGGTGGCGGAGAACATCTGGCTGACGCGGGAGCCATTAAATCGCTTTGGTGCGGTGGATCGAAAAACGATTCAGGCGCGGACCGAGGAACTGCTCGCGCTATTCGAGGGGACCTTCAAAACCGATCTCCGTCCCGACGTTACCGTCGCGTCGCTGCCTCCCGACGAGAAACAAATCGTCGAAATCCTGAAGGCGATCAGTTTCGACCCGTGGATGATCATCCTCGACGAAGCCACCGCCAGCCTCGACAGCCGCCAGGTGCAGCGATTGTTCGAACTGGTCAAACAATGGAAGGAACAGGGCAAGGCGATCGTCTTCGTTTCGCACCGCATGGAGGAGATCTTCCGCATCGCGGATAAATTCAGCGTTTTGCGCAACGGCAGGACCGTCGGCGCGGGAGACATGAAGGACATCAACGAGAAGGAACTGGTCAGGTTGATGATCGAGAAAGAGTCCGTGTTCAGTTTTTCACGCGGCGAATCGAAGGCGGAGAAGAAGGAAGAAAAGGAAGTTTCCATCGAAGTGAACGACCTGCGCACCGACGTCTTGCAGGGCATTGGTTTCAAAGCCCGCAAGGGCGAATTGGTCGGGATCGGCGGCTTGCGCGGGCAGGGTCAGCGCGATCTTCTGCTCTCGCTGTTTGGGGACGTCCCGTATTCGGGGACGGTAAAACTCTTCGGTAACGGGATCAGGTTCAAGCATCCGCGTGAAGCGATGAAGCACGGCCTTGCCCTCGTCCCCGGGGAGCGCGCGAAGGAGGGTCTGCTCTACATCCGCTCCATCCTTGAAAATTTATTACTTCCGTCCTGGAGTCGGTACGGTCTTCCGCTGAAGATCGGCAAAGCCAGGGACGACGCGATGCAAACCGGCGCGAGTTTGAATCTCAAGATGGCGGGCTTGCAGGAGCCGGTGAGCAGTCTTTCGGGCGGCAACGCGCAGAAGGTGGTCATCGGCAAATGGCTGATGCGAAAGCCGCAGATCCTTTTGCTGGACGACCCGACCAAGGGCGTGGACGTGGGGACGAAGGCGGAATTCTACGCGCTTCTCACGCAATTGTGCGAGGAGGGCAGGACCATCCTGTTCTACAGCAGTGACGACGAGGAATTGATCGGCTTGTGCGACAGGGTGCTGGTCCTGCACGATGGCGCGATCGTCGTCGAGTTGGCGGGGAAGACCCTGAACAAGGAAAACCTGATCGCAGCGAGTTTGGGCGTCTCGAACGGAGGTGCGGAATGAAGGGATCCAAATGGGATGCTTTGATGTCGCGTAATCCCGCCCTGTTCGCGTTGATCCTGCTGGCGGTATCGGTCGTCATCAACCTGATCCTGCAGCCGAACATGTTCGCGAAGGATACGTTGAACAGCAACATGCGCGTCTTCCTTCCGATCATTCTTCTTTCGGTGGGACAGGCGATCGTGATCCTCGGCGGCGGGATTGACATTTCGGTCGGCGGAATTGTTTCCATAGTGAACACCGTGCTGGCGACGCGCGTCGGGCTGGACGGTTCGCCGGAGAAGATGTGGCAGTTTGTCTTCGTCTCGTTGTTCGCGGGGCTGCTGGCGGGTTCGATCAACGGATTCTTCATTGCCTACCTGCGCCTGCAGCCCATCATCACCACGTACGCCACGAGTTTTCTCTACGGCGGGTTCGCGCTTTTCATATTGCCCAATCCGGGCGGCGGCATTCCCGCGCAGATCGCGGCGTTGTACCGCGACACGACGCCTTTGAATATTCCGCTCGCTTTTTACGTGATCGCCATCGTTCTTTTGATCTGGTGGTATATCAGTTCCACGCGGTACGGCAGGTTCCTGTATGCGGTTGGAGGCAAAGCCGATGCCGCTTATGAGACCGCCGTGCCGGTGACGCTGGTGCAATTCAGCACCTATGCGATCTCCGGTCTCATGGCGGCGCTTTCGGGCATCGCCATCACCATGCTGAGCGGTTCGGGCAACGCGGAGATCGGCGGTCCCATGACCCTGAACTCGATCACGGCTGTGATCATCGGCGGGAACGCTTTCAGCGGCGGCGTGGGCGGCGTGGCGGGACCCGTCATGGGCGCGATCACATTGGGCGTCATCCAGAACATCATCTCGTTCGCGCAGATCAACACGTGGTGGGAAACGTTCGTCAAAGCGACGATCATCGTGGCGGCGCTGGCGGCGCCCGGCGCGGTCAACCTGATCAGAAGGAGGAGATCGTGAAACGGATCCATATCTCCCCTCCGATTGCCGCATTGCTTTTGGCAGTGATTCTCTTTTTGTTGTCGGGCTTGCTGCCCAACGGGTTTGGCAGCGACCTGGATGTGGCGCGGGCGCAGGCGTTGAACATCCTGCGGCTGGCGGTGTTCCTCGGCGTGATCGCCGCCGGGCAGACGCTGGTCATCATCAGCGGCTCCGAAGGCATTGATCTTTCCGCAGGCTCGGTCGTCACGCTGACCGCCATTCTCACGTACGTGATCGTCAAGGGCGAGGACAGTAACGTCCTGCCGGCTCTGTTCGTTTCGCTGGCTGTCGGCGCGTTCGTCGGTCTCTTGAACGGCGCGGGGGTTACGTTCCTCAAGATCTCGCCCTTCGTGATGACGCTTGGCATGTCGGGCATGGTGACAGGTACGATCATCATCATCAATCACGGGAACGTGAGCGGCAAGGTCGCGCCGATCATGACGCGGCTGATCGCCCGTCCCCTCTCCCCAGAGATTCCCATCCCCAACGCCCTCCTCATCTGGATCGTCTTTGGCATTCTGATGTGGCTGCTGTTGGAGCGGACGACGTTCGGCAAGAACCTGTTCGCCATCGGGGTCAACCGCGTCACGGCGCGGCTTTCGGGCGTGAACGTCACCGGCATGAGCCTGGCGACGTATTCACTGGCGGGCGCGCTGGCTGGCTTCGGCGGGTTCCTCGTGGTGGGGAACACGGGCGTGGTGATGATCCAACTCGGGCAGCCGTTCCTCTTCCCGTCCATCGCGGCGGTGGCGGTGGGAGGCACGCTTCTCTCCGGCGGAAAGGGCAGTTATTGGGGAACCATGGCAGGCGCGATCGTCCTGACCTTGATCACCAGCCTGCTGACCACGATGCAGATGCCCGATTCCGTCCGCCGCATGGTGCTGGGCGCGACCTTGTTGATCTTGATCTCCATCTACGGACGCCAGCAAGCCCTGCGGCAATAACTTTGGAAATAGGCGGGGCGCGTCTGCATCGCAGACTCATCGCAGATCGCGTCGCGCTCCATCGCAGAGTACATCACGGACTTCATTACAACCGATGCGCCCCGCTTATCTCACTCAAAATCAAATGTCATTGCGAGCGCACGCTGCGAAGCAATCTCCTGTTGGATGAGACAACTTCACCAGGAAGGAAATTCGCTCGGTTAATTGGAGATTGCTTCTCGCAGACTCGCAATGACGTGAAGTTCAGAAAGGAGAAACCCATGAGCAAAACAGTCAAAGTCGGCATGGTGGGGAGCGGCTTCGTCGGCGATCTGCATCACGCCGCGTTCAAGGGCTGGGTGCATAACGCGGAAGTGGTCGCGGTCTCCAGCCCGAACAATGCGAAGAAATTCGCGGAGGAGCGCGGCATCCCCGCTCACTACAGCGATTACCGCGAGATGTTGAAGGACAAAGAGATTGACGTGGTGGACATCGGCATTCCCAACGATCGGCACTGTCAGGCGGTGGTGGACGCGGCACGGGCGGGGAAACATGTCATTATCGAGAAGCCGCTCTGCGTCACGCTGGAAGAAGCGGATCAGATGATCGA
>SZPG01000131.1 GCA_030263595.1 Chloroflexi bacterium CFX6 | reverse complement strand
ACGAAAAACTATACACCTGCTCCACCATCATGTTCTACTGGGGCGTGGATAAGCAATATCCGCAGATCGCGCATCACAACGTTTTCCTCGGCGGCGATTACAAGGCTTCGTTCGACCAGATCTTCGAAGATCACACCCTGCCCGAAGTGCCTTCGTTCTACGTGCATGCGCCCGCCCGCACCGATCCTGCCGCCGCGCCAGCAGGACAGGAAACGCTTTACGTCCTCGTCCCCGTTGGTCACCTCGATGCCCGCTCCGCACAGGATTGGGATGCCTTGGTGAACCGCGCGCGCGAAACTGTCTTCACCCGCCTCGCCAAAGAGATGGGAGTCACCGACCTCAAAGAGCACATCAAGTTTGAGATCGTGTACCAGCCCAAAGTTTGGAAGGAGCGTTTCAATCTCGAAAAGGGGGCCGCGTTTGGGCTGAGTCACAACTTCTGGCAGGTTGGTTATCTCCGCCCGCAGAATCGTCACGCAAAATACAAAAATATGTATTTCGCAGGTGCATCCACACACCCTGGCACTGGGCTGCCAATTGTGCTACTTTCGGCTCGCCTGACAACAGAACGAATCCTAAAAGAAAAAGGTACAATAGCTGTGCAAAAAGTGACTAAGCCAACTTTAAATCCAGCCTGACGAGGACAAATCATGCTCAGCAAATCGCCTGCCTTTAATTTAAAAGCTGTATTACGCGAAACGGGACTCGCCGCAGACACCCTGCGCGCCTGGGAACGCCGCTATGGACTCCCAGCCCCGCAACGCACGGCGGGTGGACATCGTTTGTACTCTCAGTACGATATCGAGACCATCAAATGGCTGATCGCCCGCCAGGCAGAGGGACTTTCGATATCCCGCGCCGTGGATTTGTGGAACGAACAAACCGCCTCCGGCTCCGACCCGTTGGCTGGCGCGGCCTCATCAGGGATTTTCCCCGCCCAAGCCGCCACCCCCGATTCAAATCTCGAAGCCTTGCGTGACCAGTGGCTCGACGCCTGCCTGCGCTTCGATGAACCTCGCGCCGAGCAGACCCTCAATCAGGCGTTTTCGATGTATCCCGTCGAACTTGTCTGCACTGACCTGCTCCAGCGTGGACTGGTGGAGATCGGCGCGAAGTGGTACGAAAACAACGCCAGCGTTCAGCAGGAGCATTTTGCCTCTGCCCTCGCCATGCGTCGACTCGACTCACTCCTCTCCGCTGCCCCCGCTCCCACGCGAAATGGCACCGCGCTCATCGGCTGCGTCGCGGACGAGTGGCACGCCTTCACTCCTTTGCTTCTTTCTTTGCTTCTGCGCCGGCGTGGCTGGAATGTTGTCTACCTCGGTGCGAACGTTCCCAACGACCGGTTCGCTGAAACAGCTCAGGCTGTTAAAGCCGACCTCGTCATTCTCGTGGCGCAGACGCTTGTCGCCGCTGCTTCACTCCAACTCGCCGCTCAAGGTCTCGCCGTGCAAAACGTCCGTGTGGCATACGGCGGACGCATATTCAACCTGCATCCCTCACTCGCAGCGAAAATCCCCGGACGTTTGCTGGGCGAGAGTATCGAAGCCTCGCTCCTCGAAGCAGAACGGTTGATTCAACATAAAAACCTAAAGGTTTCGGAGACCATAAAAGCCCCCTCCCAGGAACACCTGGCTGCGCATCAGTCCTTCACCAGCAAACGCGCCGAGATCGAACTGACGCTCAAGCAGCTTGTCCCGTCGCTCACCGTCAGCCCAGGAGGATTGGAAACGGGCATCCAACATCTCGGAGACAACATCGCCGCCGCCCTGCAGCTAGGTGACGTAAGCTACGTCTCCGGCGAGATGGACTGGCTCAAAACCCTTCTTCAATCCCATAACCGTCCCGCCGCCGAATTGATCCACTTCATGCGGAGTTACGCACAGGCGGTGGATCACCACATCAACGGCGCAGGCGAGCCGATCAAGCAGTGGCTGGCGGGTGAAGTTGCCAAGTTAGGCGCGTGAAGTTTCAATTTTTCACCACAGAGCGCACATAGATCACAGAGAAAAAAGCCTGGCTCATGTGTAGAAGAAGTGCGTTTCGCCAATCCGACGCTGGCATAGGCGGACGTTCTCTAACGTCCGCACAAGGTTTACAGATGAACCAAAAGCCTTAATGCCTCCGTGTGTTCCATGCCCTCTGTGGTGAGCAATGTTTGCACAAATAAGGAAAACATGAAATCAACAGACCGTACGTCGCTCGTCATATTTCCAATTTTGATCCTGATCGGCTGGCTCGTCGCGTTGGCGGGGAGTCAGGGAAGCGCCACCCTTGGCGGCGTTCCCGTCTTTACCATCGCGGTCGGGCTGGCATTCCTAATTCAATGGCT
>SZPG01000061.1 GCA_030263595.1 Chloroflexi bacterium CFX6 | reverse complement strand
CAATCCCCACTTTGCAGGAAAATCTATGGCAACAGGAGATTGCTTCTCGAAGACTCGCAACGACATGAGGGAAGTTAATAATTTACTGACCCTTAGCAACCTTCTACTTTCCACCCTTCGACACTCCCTCTGGTCGCAGGGCATCGCTTTCCACTTTCTTCTTCTTCCCCTCCACAAACTTCCCCACCATCCACGCCGCATTGGGATTGTTTCTTATCCGCTCTTCGGCATTGCTGAAATCAATGCACGTTCTTTCATACGATCAGCAAAGCGGTTAGGCTTGGCTTTTTTGTAATCGAAACGATATTCTGAAGCCATTTCGGCGACTTTACGTGATTTCTTTACGGACGTTTTTTTCATAATCTTTCACCTCGTTCTTCGTCGCGCGGCGTGCGCTGATAATTCGGATCGTATCTTCGGTTCGTTCCACAAAACAAACAAGGATCAACCTGCTCAAAGTGGAATAACCGATGATGATTTCGCGGTGTTCCTCGTCCGAATGTTCCAGGTCACCGAAGATGAGGCCAGTGGGTCACTAAAAACGGTAATGGCTTCGTCGAAAGCAACTCGTGTTTACGAAGATTGCTGTCCGCTTTGCGAGGATCCTACGAAAACTTCATACCGTAAGCTAACGGAAGGAAAACTTCCTGACGGACAATATCCGCCGCGTATGCAAGCGCTGCCTGTACAGACTCTTTCTTCAACTGAGGATATGCGTCAATGATCTCATCAAACGACATGCCGTCGGCAATGCTTCCCACGATCATCGAAACAGGGACGCGCGTGCCTTTGATGCAGGGCTCACCGTGATGAATCTCAGGGTCGGTTGAAATGTGGTTGTGCCAGTCAATACGCATAAGGTTCTCCTTGAATAGAAAACATTATACCGCTTGAACCTATTTCTTTTTCCCCTTCGGGGACGATGTCTTCTTGGTAGGTTTGGCTTTCGGTGCTGGCTTCTTTTTAGCCGTAACTTTCTTCGCAGCCGCTTTTGCCTTTGGCTTTACCTTCGTCACAGATTTCGCCTTAGCAACCTTCTGCTTTCCACCCTTCGAGAGCCTCAGGGCATCGCTTTCCACTTTCCTCTTTGGCTTCTCCCCCTCCACAAACTTCTCCGCCATCCACGCCACATTGACGGAGACGGCTTCCTCGCCGGGTTTCACTTCAACCACAACATCACCCTTCGTGGCGGCGCGTTTGCGGGTACCCGCCGCGTCCAGCCGCGTGGATTTGGGCGCGCCCTTGCTCAAGTGGATGGTCGCCAGATGGTTCGGCTTGTCGCTGACCACGCCGACGAGCCTCTCCTTCGGACCCAATTCCCAGGCGATGACGCCCTTACCGTAACGTCCCTGCCTCGGGAAGTCCTTCTCCGCAACGCGTTTGGCTTTGCCATCGTTCGTGAGCAGGAAGAGTTCGCCCGCCGCGGGCAGTATCTCCATTCCCACCACCTCGTCCTTCTCGTCCAGTTTCATGCCGTTGACGCCTGCCGCGACCAATCCCATCGGGCGCACGTCGTCCTCCTTGAAGCGGATCGCCATACCGCCCGCCGTGGCGAGCAATATTTCCTTGGACTTGTTATCGGTCAGACCGACCTCGATCAGGCGGTCGCCTTCGTTGACTTTGACTAGCGTGAATGCCTGCGCGGAGGGACCGGGCAGTTCGCTGATGAGACTCTTCTTGATCATGCCGAAGCGCGTGGTCGTGATGACGCACGTCTCCTCGGGCAAAGCGGATTTTCGCGAAGGCAGGGCGAACACCGCCGCCAGCGAGTCTGTTTCCTGCAATGGCGATACTCGATGGAACATCGAGCCCTGTGTCAACTTTTCGGCTTGCGGGATGACGTGCACCGCCACTGCCGCGGCGCGTCCCGACTTAGCCACGAAATAGACCGTGTCCGACGTGGAAGCCTTGACCAGCCAGCGCGGCGCGTCGTTGCCGGAGTGTTTCGGTTCTTTTTCATCCGCTGTGCGCGAGACCAGCCCATCCTCGGTCACGCCGATCCAGATCTGCTGCTGCGGCAGGATGTCCGAAGCGGTCATTGACTTCGCCGCCTTGCCGTTTTTCGACAAATCAATGATCTGCGTGCGGCGCCGGTCCGCGTATTGCGCCTTCACCTTCAGCAGTTCCTCCGCCGCCACGCCGCGCATCAACTTCGGCGACTTCAACAGTTTGGTCAGTTCCTTGATGAGCGCGCTGACCTCCTTGTATTCGGTCTCGATCTTTTTGCGTTCGAGCGCTGCCAGCCTGCGCAACTGCATGTCGAGGATCGCGGTCGCCTGGATCTCCGTCAGCTTGTAGCGTTTCATCAGTTTGGCGCGCGCAGTTTCCACGTCCGAGGAGGAACGGATGAGGTTGATGATCTCGTCCAGATTCTGCAACGCGACCAGGTATCCCTCCAGGATGTGCGCGCGGGCTTTGGCTTTTTCCAGGTCGAATTCAGCGCGTCTTTTTATGACCGTCAGCCTGTGTTCCACGTAGACGCGTAATGCCTGCTTGAGGGTGAGCGTGCGCGGCTCGCCGCGTCCGTCTTCGCCGACGACCAGCGCCAGCAGGTTGATGCTGAAGGTGGTCTGCATGGGCGTGCGTTTGTAGAGGTCGCGCAACACAACATCGGGATCGGCGTTCTTCGTGAGTTCAAGGACGATGCGCATGCCTTGACGATCGGACTCATCGCGCAGATCGGAGAGACCATCGAAGTGACCATCGCGCGCCAGGTCGGCAATGCGCTCGATCAAACTGGACTTGTTGACTGCATACGGCAACTCGGTGACGATGATTCGGCTGCGGCCCCGGTCCATCTCCTCGACGTGCGCCTTGGCGCGTACGGTGATGCGTCCACGCCCCGAACCATACGCGGACTCGATGGGATTCTCCTCCTTGTTATCGAGCACGATCAGACCGCCCGTGGGGAAGTCCGGTCCCTGCACGAACTTCATCAACGTTTCGACGTCAATGTCGTCGAGTTTCTCCCACTTCTCGAGCATGTACACAATGGCATCAATCACTTCACCGAGATTATGAGGAGGAATGGAGGTCGCCATGCCGACCGCGATACCGGTCGCGCCGTTGACCAGCAGGTTCGGCAGCGCGGCAGGCAGGACGCCCGGCTCGGTCAGCGTGTCGTCGAAGTTGGGATTGAAGTCAACGGTGTTCTTGTTGAGGTCGAAGAGAATATCGAGCGCGGCGTTGGTGAGACGCGCCTCGGTATAACGCATCGCGGCAGGCGGATCGCCGTCCACCGAACCGAAGTTGCCCTGTCCATCCACGAGCAACGTGCGCATCGAGAAATCCTGCGCCATGCGCGCCATCGCTTCGTACACTGCCGAGTCACCGTGCGGGTGATATTTACCCAGCACCTCGCCCACGATACGAGCGGATTTTTTATATGCCGAGTCCGCGCGGATGCCCATGTCGTACATCGCATAAAGGATGCGGCGCTGCACGGGCTTGAGGCCGTCGCGCGCATCGGGCAGGGCGCGCGCCACGATCACGCTCATCGCATAATCGAGGTAGGACTGCTGCATTTCGTTGTCAATGTCTATTTTGCGTATTGTTCCAAGATCCATGTTGACTCCACAACACCCTCACCCCGCCTTCGGCACCCCTCTCCAAATGGAAGAGGGGATGGGGGTGAGGGAGGAAAATTTGTTCTATAAGCGGGGACAATCTTACGGGGAAAGGCGGGAGGCGTCAAGTCGTCACATTTCGCTTTTGCTTTTTCGACCGCCTGGCCCTGACCGCGAACATGACCAGCCCGATAAAGGTCAATGGGACGTAAAACGAGATGAACAACGTCACAGCAGGCAGGACCGAACTCCGCGAGGCTTCGAGAATGAGATAAGCGGTATATAGCACGTAATACGAGAGGAACAACACCCCTTCGCCGCGCGAGACGTTATCGTCCACGTAA
Source organism: Chloroflexi bacterium CFX6 (assembly GCA_030263595.1). GTDB lineage: Bacteria > Chloroflexota > Anaerolineae > Anaerolineales > Villigracilaceae > Defluviilinea. The sequence continues at coordinate 26,458 of SZPG01000061.1, read as the reverse complement.
AAGACGGGGATGCAGATCAACGCAACGAAGACCATCACGAGGAAGTCGAGGGTCAATACGCGGTTGGAAACGGAAATTCCTCCGGGCGCCAACACGCCGGCGAGTCCCAGCACGCCCAGCAGGTTGACGATGTTGCTCCCGATGGCGTTGCCCACGGCGATGTCGCTTTCGCCTTTCAGCGCGGCGATGATGGAGGTGGCGACTTCGGGCAACGACGTGCCGACCGCCACGATGGTCAACCCGATGACGAGTTCGCTGATGCCGGCGGCTTTTGCGATTACCGTCGCCGAATCCACGAGCCAGCGCGCGCCCAACACGAGCAGCCCGAGACCGGCGACCATGAACACGACGTTTTTGGTTGTGTTCCAGGCGGTATGTTTTTCCGTGTCCTCGAATTCACGCGCATATTCCTTATGCACTTTTTCGCTTTCCCTGCGACTTTGGCGCAGGGCGAAGATCATGTATCCAACGACCCCGGTGATCAGGACGATCCCGTCCATCAACCCCAGGTTCCCGTCCAGAACGAGACCGAATGATAGCAGCGAGACTCCCACCATGATCGGCGCGTCGTAGCGGATGAGTTGCTCCGCGATCACGATCGGCGCGATGAGCGCCGTCACGCCCAGCACGAAGAGAATGTTGAAGATGTTGGATCCAAGCACGTTGCCCAGAGTCAGGCTTCCCTGTCCGAGGGAGGCGGCTTGCAGCGAGACCGCGATCTCAGGCGAGGCGGTCCCGATGGCGACGATGGTCAACCCGATCACGAGGGGAGAAATCCCAGCCGCCGCGGCAAGTTTCGACGCGCCGCGCACCAGCAAATCCGCCCCGAGGATGAGGATGGCAAGCCCCCCGATGAAAAACAGAATCGTGGATGTCATTTGCGATCGCTCCCATATCAGCCAATCCCGCCCGGCTGTCGTTCCGCATATTGTATCCCCTTTTTCGCGCAAAGAAACGGGCAGGCTTTGAATGTCTGCCCGTTTTTGATCTTACGGTTTGAACTCGAGCGTCTGCGTCGCGCACGTGCCGTTTATGCCGTTCTCGGAACACAGCGTGATCGTTGCGCGGAGTTTATGCCCGGTGGGGTCGTAAAGAATGGCGGGCGAACTCACGACGAACTTGTCCCCCGCGCCCATCGCGTTCCGTGAATCGGATGCGTTGCAGCCGTTGAGGTTCGTGAATTTGTTGTCAATCAGGGAAACGGTGGAGTCGGTGTTTGTATCGAACACGGACAGGGAGATGGACCTGAACGTGATGCCGCCGGTATTCTCCAGCCTGAATTCGACCCACCAGACGTTGTTACACCATTCCAACCCCGTATATGAGGCGGTGAAGGCGGGAACAGGCGTCGGCGTAGGCGGAGGCGTGAAGACCGGCAATACCTGGAAGTTTCCCGAAAGCGCGGCATATTCACCCCACAGCCAGCAGAATCCGCCGTTCACGTCCGGGTTGCGGACGTACCAATAGTTCCCGGTTGGGTCGCGTCCATAGACTTCCGTAACCTCATCCACAAGCAATGCGCCGACGCGATCATAGACCCGGCCGGGACCCACGCGACAGTTCGTCGGCACGGATACGCGGATCTGCGGCACGGAGGGCGTGGCTGTGAATTCGGGGGTTGGGGAGAGGGTCGCGGTGGGGGTAAACGTGGGGGGTTCCGGTGTGAACGTTGGCGTCGCTGTCGCCGGCACAGCGCTTTGGACCTGGATGGCGGAAAAGGTCTGCGCGACCATGGTATTGATGAGATTCGGATCCGGAGTGGAAGCGCCGGGCAAACTGCAAGCCTGGAGCGCGAACGCCAGAACGGCGGCGGGCACGAGGAGAGAATTGAACCTGGACATGTTTCTCCTTACACTCATTAACTGACGTTACGCAGTTTGCTCGTACCGCAACATTCATGTTGCCTGGCAATGCGAGACCGTGGTCTCGCGGTACTGCGTAAGATGAGCCATTAGCAATCATACGCCTGTTCTTATGGACGCCCAGTGTCTAAAATCTGTTCCCGTTGGTGTCCTTCATTCCCAATCCGCGCGATGACCGCGCCGCAGTTTTCCTGTGCGTTTCGGGACGAAAAAGGGGTACGTTTTGCAATATCGTGTTTCGCCGTGGAACGAACTCCACGCTACGGGGTGAAAGTGATTTCCCTTGTCAGGCAGGCGCCCTGCTGGTTCGCCTCCGTGCAGACCGTGATCTTCGCGTTGAGGTTATGCCCGCTGGGATTGTATCCGAAGGGCGGGGAACTGACCGTTGCCGCGCCCCCGACGACCACCGAGTCCATCGCGTTGGATACACCGCAGCCGTCGTTGTTCGTGAATTTGTTCTCCGTCAGCGAAAGAGACGTGCTCGCGCCTGCGTCGCTCACCGTCAATGAAACGGATCGGAACGGGGCGCCGCTGTTATTGACGATCCTGAAATCCACCCACCAGACGGTGCACGTTTCCAATTTCTCGAAGGATACGGTAAAACTTGTGACGGGCGGGGATGGAGGAGACATATACTGCAAATAGAGGATGTTCCCGCTGATGGTGGCGTATTCGCCCCAGACCCAGCAATATTCGGGACCCGCGTCCGGGTTGCGGATGTACCAATACTCCCCCTTCGGTTCTCTCCCGACGATTTCGGCTGTTTCGCCCACGAGCAATATTCCCACCCTCTCGAAGATCGCCCCGGGACCCGTCCGACAGTTCGTATCCACCGAGACGCTGATGAGGGGTATCGCCGGCGTGGACGTAAAATCCGGAGTGGCGGAGAGGGTCGGTTCGAGGGTCAATGTCGGCGTTTCGGGCGTGGAGGTAAACGTCGCCGTCGCGGGATTCAGCAAAGCCGCCTCCGTCTGGCGCGCGATCACGGTCTGCGCGATGGAGGTGTTGAGCGTGTTCGGGTCCGCGGAAGGAACCGAAACGGATGGACTGCACGCGAGGGACGCGGTCAACAAAACGATCGCGGATACGAGAATGGAATGCCGCTTTGCCATGATACTCCTTTCGCTCGATTCGCAATCATAATACCAAATCCCCCCCATCCTGGCGACGAAATGACCTCCGCCAAACGAAAAGCCGGCCCGTAGGACGGACCGGCTCGTTCGATACGAAATGTCGAAGCGCCGCGCGCTTGTTCGAGTCAGTCGCCCGCTTCCGCATCCGGCTGCTCGGAGACCTCCTCCGCGCTTTCGGCCGTCGGCTTCTCTTCGGCGGTAAAACGTCCGTGCTTGAAACCTGTGCCGGCCGGGATCAACTTGCCGATGATCACGTTCTCCTTCAAGCCGACCAGCGGGTCGGTGGTCGAACCGATCGCCGCGCCCGCCAGCACCTTGATGGTATGCTGGAAGGACGACGCCGAAAGGAACGAATCCGTGCTGAGCGAGGCTTTCGTCACGCCGAGCAACACCTCTGAGAACCTGGCAGGCTGTTTACCCTCCGCCAGCAACTGTTCGTTGATCTTGCGGATCTCCAGGCGGTCAATCACGTCGCCGGGCAGGTATTTTGCGTCGCCGGGGCGCGTCACCTGCACCTTGCTCATCATCTTGCGGATGATGACTTCGAAATGCTTGTCGTGGATGTTCTGACCCTGCGAGCGGTACACCTTCTGCACTTCGGTCATCAGGTACATCTGGCAGGCTTCGCGTCCCTGGATCTTCAACACGCGATGCGGGTTGAGCGAACCCTCGGTGAGAGGCTGACCCGCCTCGACCTTTTCATTGTTCTTTACGAGCAGGCGCGAGGTGGTCGGGATTTCGTAAGTCACGGAATCCTTTTGATCGTAGGAGACGATCACCTTCCGTTCCTTCTTCTCCACGCGGACGCGCCCGCCGTGCTGGGCGACGATCTTCGCCTCGTCCAGGGTTGCCAGCACATCCCCAGCCTTCACCTCCGCCTCATCCTTGACCTCGATCTTCCAATCCTCGGGCAGGCTGTACTCATCGCTGACGAGTTGACTGCTCTCGATGATCACTTCGCGCAGGTCGGCATATTTTTCGGACTGGTCCACACGCAGCGTGCCGCTGATCTCGGCGACGATCGCCTCCCCCTTCGGCTGTTTGCGCGCCTCGAAGAGTTCCTCCACGCGCGGGAGACCGGTCGTGATGTCCGCGCCGCCCGCGGCGACGCCGCCGGTGTGGAACGTGCGGAGCGTCAACTGCGTGCCCGGCTCGCCGATGGACTGCGCGGCGACGATGCCGACCGCCGAACCGAGTTCCACCATGGTGCCGCGTCCCAGGTCAATGCCGTAACATTTGGAACAGATGCCGTGCTGTAATTCGCAGGTCAACGGCGAATACACCTTGACCTCGGGGGCGCCGGAGGCGGCGATCCTGCGCGCCAGTTCGTAATTGATGATGTCGCCGGCCTCGCCAATGACTTCGCCGGTCTGCGGGTCCATCACCCTGTCCGCCAGCACGCGGCTATACAGGCGGCTGCTCATGGACTGACCAGCCACGTCGTCCTTCCTGCGGATCCAGATGCCTTCGCGCGTGCCGCAATCGTTCTCGTTGATGATAATGTCCTGTGCGATGTCCACGAGGCGGCGCGTCAGGTAACCGGCGTCTGCCGTGCGCAGGGCTGTGTCCGCCAAGCCCTTGCGCGCGCCGTGCGTGGAGATGAAGTATTCCTGCGCGGTAAGCCCTTCGCGGAAGTTCGAGCGGATCGGCATCGGGATGATGCGCCCGGAGGGGTCCGCCATCAAGCCGCGCATACCCGCCAACTGTGAAATGGTGGAGAAACCGCCCTTGGTCGCGCCGGAGGTTGCCATGGTGGAAAGATTGCCATCGGGGTCCATGTGCTTCTTCACGGCGTCGGCAACCCTGTCCGTGGTCTGCTGCCAGACTTCGATCTCGCGTTCGTTCTTTTCCTGCTCGGTCAACAGGCCGCGGCGGAAATCGCGCTGCACCAGTTCCACCTGTTTGAGGGCTTCCTCGATGATGTTCCTGCGTTCCGGCGGGATGGAAATATCGGCGACCGCGAGCGTGGTGCCGGATTTCATGGCATATTCGAAACCGATCGCCTTGATCCTGTCGGCAACGTCGGTGGTCTTCTCCTGTCCGCAAAGTTCGTACACGTCGGCGATGAGGTCTTTCACGCCGCCCTTGTCCAGTTTTTCGTTGAAGAATTGGACCTCTTCGGGAAGCACGCGGTTGAAGAGAACGCGCCCGACAGTCGTGTTAATGATGCGTGTTTCGGGATCGGGCAGACGGTCGCCCTTGTCGTCGTACCAGGTCTTCGCGCGCAATTTGATCTCGGAGTGGACAGCCACCTGATCCAGCGCGTACGCCATTTCGACCTCGTCCATGTCGGCAAAGTACCGACCGTCGCCCTTATGCTGCGCCTTTTGTTCCATCGTCAGGTAATATACGCCCAACACCATGTCCTTGGACGGGGAAATGATCGGCTCGCCGTCGGCGGGCTTGAGCAGATTGCGCGAGGCAAGCATGAGTTGACGCGCCTCCTGAACCGCCTTCTGCGAAAGGGGAACGTGAACCGCCATCTGGTCGCCGTCGAAGTCCGCGTTGAAGGCGGTGGTCACGAGCGGATGCAACTGGATCGCGGAACCTTCGATCAGGATCGGCTCGAAAGCCTGGATGCCCAGGCGGTGCAGGGTGGGTGCGCGGTTCAACAACACGGGGCGCTCGCCGATCACGCCTTCCAGCGCCTCCCACACTTCGGGACGGTTGCGCTCGATCAAACGGCGCGCTCCCTTGACGTTGGCAGCGTACCCGCTTTGCACGAGACGCGCGATCACAAAGGGACGATACAACTCCAGCGCCATGCTCTTCGGCAAACCGCACTGGTTAAGTTTGAGTTGAGGACCGACCACGATCACGGAACGACCGGAGTAGTCCACGCGCTTGCCGAGCAGGTTGCGGCGGAAGCGTCCCTTCTTGCCCTTGAGCATGTCGCTCAGGGATTTGAGTTCGCGGCGTCCGCGGCGCGAGAGCGCCTTGCCGCGCTGTGAATTGTCAATCAGGCTGTCCACCGCCTCCTGCAACATGCGCTTCTCGTTGCGGATGATGACGTCCGGCGCGCCGAGTTCGAGCAGCCTCTTCAGGCGGTTGTTGCGGTTGATGACGCGGCGATACAGGTCGTTGAGGTCCGAGGTGGCAAAGCGTCCGCCGTCCAACTGCACCATCGGGCGCAGGTCGGGCGGGATGACGGGAAGAACCGTGAGGATCATCCATTCGGGACGGTTGCCCGAACGGCGGAAGGCTTCCACAACCTTCAGGCGAGTGGTGGCTTTCTTGCGCTTCTGCTTGGACTTGGTGGTCTTCACTTCGTGCCAGAGTTCCTCCGCCAGTTTGTCGAGATCGAGGCGTTCGAGGATGTCGTAGAACGCCTCCGCGCCCATGTCGGCGCGGAAGACCTGTCCCCAGCGCTGTTTGAGTTCGCGGTAACGGATCTCGCTGATGAAGGTGAAGGGTCGCAGTTCCAAAAGTTCGTCGCGCTGACGGGAGGATTGATTGGAGGACGCGGAGGTCTGCTCCTCCAATTGGGAGCGCAGGGCTTCCATCTGCATCTCCGCATCGGCTTTGACGCGCCCCACTTCCATCTTAAGGTCTTCCAGTTCCTTTGCCCGCTGGTCCTTCAGTTCGTTTTCGAGCGCTTCCAGTTTGCCCTTGACGCTCTTCTGCACCTGCGAAATGTGCTTCGTCGCGATATTGTCGCCGGCATCCAGGATCTTTTCGCCGGTCAATTCGAAGACGATCGCTTTTTTGGCTGGCTTGCCCATCTGATCCTGGAGGAGTTTTTCCAGTTTCTGCCCTTCCTTGATGACGGGATCGAGTTTCTCGGCGATGACTTCATCGTAGTTCTGTTCGAGATTGGCGCGCTTCTGGTTGATCTCGCCGGTGGTGTGGTCGCGTTTGGTCTTGATCTCGGCGATCTTTGCGTTGATCTCCGCCGCCTGCTCGCGCTCCGAAACGGAGATCTCGTCCTCGAGGCGTTTGAGCGCCTTGTTGCGGGCTTCCTCGTCAACGTAGGTCACGATGTATTGGGCAAAGTACAGCACGCGGTCGAGGTTGCGACGGGAAATATCCAGCAGCATACCCAGGTAGGAGGGGATGCGGCGGGTGTACCAGATGTGGGCGACGGGGGTCGCCAGCGCGATGTGTCCCATGCGTTCGCGGCGCACGGAGGAGCGGGTGACTTCCACTCCGCACTTGTCACAGATAATGCCTTTATAACGGGGGTTCTTGTATTTGCCGCAGTAACACTGCCAGTCCCGTTGGGGACCGAAAATGGCTTCGCAGAACAAGCCGTCCTTTTCGGGGCGCAAGCGGCGGTAGTTGATGGTCTCGGGCTTGAGCACCTCGCCATAAGACCAGGACAAAATGGTTTGAGGCGACGCGAGGCTGATGCGGAGCGCGGTCAGTCCTTTGGTTTCCACTGGGTCCTCTCCTTTGAAAGAATAAGATCGTTCAGCAAGTACCTGGACGGCGTATAGTCGTCCTGTTCAAGAGACAAACAAAGGCAAGCGCTTCGAGAGTTCTTCTCAAGCGCTTGCGGTGGTTTCTCGTCTAATTTCATCCAACGGGGGCAATTATACGCGGAAAGAGGCGGAAGTCAAGAAAATCTCATCATATTTTTATCTGAATCACAATGTTCATCGCGAGGGAGGCTGCGGGCGTCGTCAATCCTGTATCGCAACCGGCATGTCCACCTGACGGGACAGAGACCCTGCTCCAAAAACGAGAACCGCAACGACCGCTGCAACGACGATCGCCAGGGTCAGGTATTGATAGTGCAAAGCGAACGCTTCCGCAGGGATGGCTGTGTTCAAAGCGAATGCCACCGTGTTCGAAGCGGCATGGAACAGCGTGACCAGAAGCAGACTGCCCCGTGTGTTATTGTAAAACCAGGCGTAGATAACCGACATGGCGGTCATGTTGATCACGACCCAATACCATGGAAAATTGGACATGGGATGGGCCGGGTCGAACAAAAGGGGAAAATGCCAGACCGCCCATGGAACTCCCACGATCAAACTTGCCGTCAGAGCGTTGTGGCGGCTTTGCAGGCGGGGCAAGGCAAAACCGCGCCAGCCGATCTCCTCCCAAACGTTCGAGAGCAGGTTGATCAGGAATATCGGCAGGACTCCAACCCATGGACCGAATTGGCCCCAATCCGGGGTCATGCCATTGAACAGGGAAAGCATGATGAGCCCCGTGCCAGCCAGCAAGGGCATCCCCAAAAAGGCGGCAAGATACCATTGGATCCCGACGCGCCCCCATAAAAGAGGGCGGAACAATTCTTTTATTCCCGCCCTGCCATTCAATGCAACGACAACGATGATCGCCGCGATGGTCGGACCGAGTCCGCCAAGCGCGTTGAACGCCGGCGATGTAAAGGGAAAGGAACCGCGCCCATATAACATCATGGGCATCATGCCAGCCCAGGAAACCGCGAAGGCAAACAAATAAAACCACAAAACGGGGTGTCGTTTGATCATGACGTTTTCCCTAATCGAGCAATCCCCGAGCGAACGACAAAAACGCCTGCACGTCGTTGAAATTCGTGACCAGTCCCACGGAAATGCGAACCGCCCCGCTGGACCTGCCGTCAATGCACAGGCGGAAATCGTCAATGGATAACCTCTCCTCGTGACCGGGCGAAGTAAAGCACACGTCCAGTTCCACGCGGGAGATTTGGAGCGCCACCTCCCCCGCGCCGGGGTTGCAGAAGCATCCCGTCCGCAGGGAGATGTTGACCTTGTTGGCTTCCTCCTCGATGTAGCGATGGTCAACGGCGTTATCTTTGCCGTTGTAGAAGTTGACCGTCACCGCGCCGCCTCTTCCCTCCATTCGGGTTGGTCCATAGACCCGCACCAGCGGGACGCCCGTGCTGTGTTTCATTTCGGCAAGATTTTTCAACAGCCACCCGGTCAGGCAATGGACGCGTTCGCGGATCACGTCATACCCGATTGACTCGATGTGTTTCAACCCGATCTCCACCGCAGGGATGTCGAGGTAATCAATCGTCCCGTCCTCGAACGCCGCCGCGCCGTCCGCCAGGTAATATTTATCGCCCTGCACCGAGGCGACGGTGATCGTCCCGCCTGCGAACCACGGACGATGCAATTTTTCCAGCGCCTTTTTGCGCGCGATCAACGCGCCGATACCGGTCGGATAACCGAACATCTTATAGAACGAGATCGGAACGAAGTCCGGTTTGACCCTGCTCAAATCAAGATGGTTCGTCGGCACGAACGCCGCCGCGTCGAGCAGAACGTCCCAGCCGTGTCCATGCGCTTTTTCGATCCATTCGAGCGGATGCTTGACGGAGGAGAAGTTGGATTGGGCGGGATAGGCAAAAAGGTTGTATCCGCTCCTCGAAGGCCGGGCAAGTTCACGGTCCAGTTGCGAAGCGTCCACGCGCATGTCGGGCAGCGCGATGGGAATGTACGAGACCTCCGCGCCGCGCGCGTGCGCGAACTCACGGATCCCGTTCACCGAGTTGTGGTTGTCGAAGGTCAGAAGATAACGCCCGTTCGCGAAGGGATACGATTCGCCGACCAGTTTCAACGCGCCGCTCGCGTTCGGCGTGAAGATCGCGACGTATTCATCGGGATCGGCGTTGAAAAATTTCAATACGTATTCGCGCGCGTGTTCGACCAGTTGGGTCGCCGCCTGCGAAGTGGGGTTGCCCGAATGAGGGTTGCCGAATACGTGTTCGGCAAGCAGGCGGTGATGACGGCGCAATTGCGAATCGGCATACAACCCGCCGCCCGTGTAATCGAGGTAGATATGCCCGCCGAGATCGAGACGCGCGTATTCCACGGCGCGCAGATCGTCAATGAGGTGTGTCGTCGGGTACGTTGGGTATTCCCTCAGGAACGCGATAAAGTCGGGATCGGGATTGGTCATGTCTGCCTCCGCCGCAATTTAACCACAAAAACCCACCACCGTCATTGCGAGCCCGAGACTCAAACGCCGAGCGGCGAGGCAATCCCTAACAACGTGAGGAGATTACTCCGTTGTCGCTCCGCTCCTCCTCGCATTGACGGTGGAGACGCTATAATATCCTCATGCCTCGAATTTGCATCGCGCCGCGCGTGGAAGGACTTGCCGGAGTCGCGTCCTTTCGACTCAAATTCGAAAACGGACTCCGCGCCCGCGGCGTGGACGTGACTTACGATCTCTCCGAATCTTCGGACGCCATCCTCGTTCTCGCGGGGACCCGGCGCCTGCTTCCGTTATGGAGAGCGCATCGTCGCGGAGGGCGGATCGCGCAGCGCCTCGACGGGATCAACTGGGTGCATCGCGTCCGCTGGGCGGGATTACGCTATACGATTCGCGCCGTGTACGGCAATTGGAATCTCTCGTTCATCCGCAGGAGGCTGGCTGATCGCGTGATCTATCAGAGTCAGTTCATCAGACGCTGGTGGGAGGATTGGTATCGCCCGGCGCGCGTTCCATCGTCGGTGATCCTCAACGGAGTGGACCTGGGCCAATATACCCCGGACGGTTTGCACGAACGCCCGTCCATGCGCCAGCGATTGTTGATCGTGGAAGGGAGCCTGGCGGGCGGTTTGAATTCGGGGTTGTTCTCCGCGGTGGAACTCGCGAATCAACTTTCGCGAAAATACAAGATCGAACTGATCGTCGTCGGGCGGGTGGACTCGCGCACCAAAAACAAACTGGAAAACCAGACTGCCTTCCGCATCGAATTCATGGAGGCGGTCAAACGCGAGCAGATCCCGTGGCTGATGCGTTCCTCGCACCTGCTGTTTTCCGCGGAGGTGAATCCGCCCTGCCCCAATTCGGTGGTCGAGGCGCTGGCGTGCGGACTGCCCGTCGTCGGTTTCGATACGGGTTCGTTATCCGAACTCGTGCAGGGTGATGCGGGTCGTCTCGCGCCTTATGGCGCGAACCAGTGGAAACTCGAACAGCCGAACATTCAAGCGCTCGTCCACGCGGCGGCGGAGGTCTTGCAGGACAATGAGAAATTCAGAAAACGCGCCCGCGAACAGGCGGAAAGAAATTTGGGATTGGACCGGATGGTGGATAAATACCTGGAGGTTCTTTTTGGTTAGGAGTCAACATGTCAAACGATGAAGTCGTCGAATTTTTGAAAAAGCATCTGCAAGCCATACAGGATAACGACACGCAGGCTTACCGCGAAACCGTCGCCGAAGACCTGACCCTCTACGAATGGTGGATCACGCCGCATCGCATAGACGGGTTCCCGTTTCACGAGTTTATGATGAAATCGAACGCGGAACGCGGCGCGGTCTTCGGCGCGGAGGGGAATGCAAGATCCCGGACGCGCCTCGATCTCTCCAATCTGCGCGTTCAACGATACGGCGACACTGCCATCGCAAGTTACACCCTGCTCATCAGCACGGCGGCGCCCGAAGGCGTGAGGGTGGCGTCGCACAACGAGAGCCGCGTGATGGTGAAACTCGGCGGCGCGTGGAAGGTCGTTCACGTCCATAAATCGCCCGCGTGGCAGGCGCCGCACATTCAACCATGATCCGTTTTCCCGGCAAACTCGCGCTGCAACAACGCGTCCTCCCCGCGTATCGCGTTCCGTTTTTCGATCTGCTCGCCTCCGCCTGCGACGGCGGAATGAGTCTGTTCACGGGCTTGCCGCGTCCAGCGGAAGGGATCGCAACGGCGGACAAGTTACAAGTTGCAAGTTACAGGCTGGGGAGGAACATTCATTTGCTGGGCGGCAGTTTGTACCTGTGCCATCAACGCGATTTGATGGACTGGCTCGAAGAGTGGAATCCTGATGCCTTGATCGTGGAAGCCAATGCGCGTTATCTTTCCACGCCAGCGGCGGTGAGGTGGATGCGCGAAAGGGACAGACCCGTCATCGGCTGGGGATTGGGGTTCCCGCCTCTTTCCGGACCTTTGGCTGGATTCCGCGAACGGAGACGACTCGCCTTCCTCAGCCAGTTCGACGCGATGATCGCATATAGCCAGCGCGGCGCGGACGAATATGCCAGGGAGGGATTTCCGGTGGATTACCTCTTCGTCGCGCATAATTCCGTTTCCCCTTCGCCGACCTGGGAATTACCGGAGAGACCGGAGTCGTTCCGGGAACGACCCTGCGTCCTTTTTGTGGGACGCCTGCAAGCCCGCAAAAACGTGGACCTGCTGCTGGGCGCGTGCGCCGAAATCCAAAACGTGAGGCTGGTGATCGTCGGCGATGGGCCCGAGCGCGAGTCGCTCGAACGGCTGGCGGAGGAAATCTATCCCTCCGCGGAGTTCGCGGGAGCAAGGCATGGGGCGGAGTTAAAGCCCTGGTTCGAGGAGGCAGACCTCTTCGTCCTGCCCGGAACCGGGGGGCTTGCCGTCCAGGAGGCGATGAGTTACGGCCTCCCCGTCATCGTCGCGCAGGGGGACGGGACCCAGGACGACCTGGTCAGGGAAGGGAACGGGTGGCAGATCCCGCCGGACGATTTCGAGGCGCTGGTCTCCACAATGAAGGACGCGCTGTCGGATGCAGCGCGCCTGCGAAGGATGGGGAAGGAATCGTATCGGATCGTGAAGGAGGAGATCAATATCGAACGGATGGTTGAAACGTTCGTGAGGGCGTTGAACGCGTCAAGCGGAAAATGAATTGACCGCGTCCTCGAGGTTGTTGAAGAGCGGAATGTTTTGCAGGAAGCCCGTGATGCTCAGGATGTAGTAGATCTGCGGGTTCGGGCAGACCAGTTTCAGGTATGGGGATTTGTACGGTTCGCCGCCGCGCTGCTTCATGGCTTCCAGGTCGTCCTGGGGCGTGAACTGTTTGAAGATGATCTGGAGCGCGCGCAGACCCACGCTGGCGATGACCTCCAACTCCGACATATCGAGAAGCAAATGGCTCGCTCCATCCTCGTGCGCCTGGCGGGCTCGGTCGAGCAGGTCGCGTTCGGTGGGTCCGTGCAAGTGACCCTTCAGATGCAAAACGGTCACATCCACATCCCCCTGGATCTTGGAGGCGGTAATGGTTAGTTCGGTCATATTGAATCACCTTTGACGAGTCTTACTATACAATGGCTGGCTGTAAAATGCAACTCTGATTTTTTCGCGCACTTCGCCAAGGCTGATCAGACCGCCGTTTTCCTGTCGCAGGTACCAATGTTCCCAGCCGTTGCAGGGGGCGCCGTTCATGTAATGACTTCCAGCCTTGTGAATGCTCCCTTCGAAACCGTCCGCCGTGCGAAGGCGGGCATCGGGTTTAATGGTGGCATAGCGGGATTTGTCCCCGGAGAAAAACAGTTTTTGACCCGGCTGCAGGTAACCGTTTTCGACGAGCGCGGAAAACTCCACCTTTGGCGCGGATTTGCCTTTGCTTTTCACGTCGAAAGCATGGGGATCGAACGATCCCGACTCGACGGCGTCAATCCTCTTTTGCGCGACTCTGATGTAACTTTCCTCGCGCTCGATTCCGATCCAGTTTCGATGAAGTTTTTTCGCCACTGCTCCCGTCGTGCCGCTCCCAAAGAACGGATCCAGCACAACGTCGCCGGGATTGCTCGATGAAAGAATTACCCTGTAAAGCAAAGCCTCGGGTTTTTGAGTGGAGTGCGCTTTCCCGCCGTTCGCGTCCTTGACGCGTTCCGCGCCGGTTGCCAGGGACAACAGCCACCAATCGGAACGCATTTGCTTCTCCTCGTTCAAGCCCTTCATCGCCTGGTGATTGAACGTATATCTCGCTCCCCTGCCTGTACTCGCCCAAATCAACGTTTCTCTTGACCCAGATCACGTCGTTCAGAATCCAAAACCCCAAATCCTGCATGATCGTCCCGACTCGGAAAATGTTGTGATACGAGCCGATCACCCAGATCGTGCCTGTGGGTTTCAAGACCCGTTTACAAGCCGTAAGCCATTTGCGGGTAAATTCATCGTAAACCTCAAAAGAATCAAATTGATCCCAATGATCGTTCACGGCATCCACCCTAGTCATGTTGGGGCGATGCAATCGTTTTGCAGTTGCAGGTTATAAGGCGGGTCGGCAAAGATCAGGTCAATGGATCTTTCGGGCAGGGAATTCAGGATTTCGACGCAATCGCCTTTGAGGATCTGATCGAGGGGCAGGTTCATCTTTCGTACTCCGTGGCAATTATTATAGACCAAATCCGCCAATTCCCAATCCTCGCTTACGTTTCCCCCGAGCGTTATTTGCCGTCCATCGCGGGCGATCATACATTACGGAACGTCTGTCGCCTCGACAGGCGTCGTCCTCTCCACGTCCACCCACATCTGCGCGCCGTTGGTCGTGATTTCGATCCAGCCGTTGCGGTCGGTGCGCAACGTATGGAAAAATACGGTAAGATAGAGACATGCCCAAGGAAATCAGGAGCCTTCTCGATAAGTTGAAATCTGGTTTGAAACAGATGTACGGCAAACAGTTCAGGGAAGCATATCTGTTTGGTTCCTACGCGCGCGGCGATTATGATCCTGATTCGGACATTGATGTCCTGATCGTGCTTTCCGATTTCGAAAAATACGGCGCGGAATTGAATCGCACCAGCGAATTGATTGGCGACCTGTCTTTGGAATATGGCATTACTGTCAGCGTCGTCTTCACGCGCCAGAGCGAATGGCAATCGGACAAATTGCCCTTTTTGCTCAACATCCATGCCGAGGGGGTGGCGCTATGAAGGAGAATACCCGGTTCCTTCTGGATAAGGCGGAAAGCGCCATTGGCGCGGCTGAGACTCTGTTACGCGATGGATATGGTGACTTTTCGGCAGGACGCGCCTATTACGCCATGTTCTATACCGTCGAAGCGTTACTTGCTGAAAAGGAACTGACGTTCAAAAAGCACATCGGAGTTCACAAGGCATTCTCCGAGCATTTTATCAAAACAGGCATCTTCGAACAGAAATATTACCACTGGCTGGTTACCGCATTCAACAGCCGCATGGTGGGGGATTATGCGATCCGCACTGAATTTGAAGATGAAGAAGTACGGGGTTGGATCAATCAGGCGCGCGAATTCCTGAACAAGGTGCGGGAATATCTGGCGGCGAATTCGTGATCAATAAAATTCATTTGTTCATTTCCTCTCCACGTCCACCCACATCTGCGCGCCGTTGGTCGTGATTTCGATCCAGCCGTTGCGGTCGGTGCGGAACAATTCGAAGTCCTTCACGATTTCGAGCGTTTCCTCGTCAGGCATGCCGTTTTGGTCCGCGGCGCTTACGCTCAACACCATCAGTTCGGGATTCAAGTTGTAAACCCAATCCTCGGGGTTCGAGACGGCGTACCCTGAATCGGCAAGCAAAAGCACACTCACGGGTCCGATCCCCTCGCCGTATCCCAGTTCCTCCTGCGCCTCGAAACTCATCCCCACCGGCAGCAGCGTGCGGAAATTTCCGTATTCGAGCAATAACACCGCGCCGCGCGGACCCGCCGCCAGTACGGTCAACGTCGCGCCGTCGCCGAGATCGAGCGCCTGGTCCTTCCGGGCTTCGGTCACGGGAATACCCTTTAAGGTCAGATACTCGTTCAAGATCCGCGACGAAAACGAAGCCTGCCGGTTCCCGCTCCATAACACCGCGTCGGGCGGATACCTCTCCAGCACGCGCGGCAGCGCGGCGACCTGTTCCTCCTCCGTCGCGGCGACGATTAGCCAGTCCAGTTTGCGGTCGAACGACGAGATCCTCCTCCCAAGATGGTCCGATAACCTCGTCACGCTTTCCCCGCCGTTGATCAGGATGCTTTTGCCCGAAGGCGTTACGATCAGGACGCCGTCCGCCGAACCGACATCCAAAAACGTGACGTGCAGGAGTCCGTCGGGGATCGCCACCGCCGCGCGCCAGACCAACAACAGCCCGATCGCCAGGACGACGATCACGCCTCCCGCGCCGACCGAGCCTGCTCTCTGCCCGAGCGAGCGGACCTGCTCCCTGAAACCGGACCAGCCAAGGGTCACCGCGAAGAGCGCCGCGTAGAACAGGATCACGAACCAGACGGAGAAATCCCCGAGGAAGATGTTCCCGTGCGGCACGCGGTCGAACAATTCCACGATGCGGATCGTGTACACGACGAAGGGCCACGCGATCCACGCCGCGATCTGACCCGCCGAAAACCAGACGTGGCTGATCAACACCGCCAGCCCGCCGAGGATCATCACCGCCGGCTGCGCGGGCAGGATGAACGGGTTGGCGATGAACGACACAAGCGAGATGCGCTGGAAGTGATATGCCATGATCGGTATGGTCGTGAGTTGCGCGGCGAGCGTGAGCAAAACGAATTCGGAAAAGAGTTTGGCGGTTTTTTCGCCGGTGGACGCTGGGAGATATTTCGTGATGATTCTATTCGCAAAATTCGAAAACGGCTCGGCGTAAAGAATTAATCCGAGCGTGGCGAAGAACGAGAGTTGAAAGCCCACGTCCCACAGGAACAAAGGATTCCACAAACACATGATCAACGCCACCGCCAGAAGCGTGTTCAATGCGAACTGCCTGCGCCCGACCTGCCTGGCGAACAAGGCAAGCGTGCCCATGATGGCGGCGCGCACCACCGCCGCGTCCCCGCCGACCAGGACGGTATAAGAGGCAATGCCGATGACAGCCAGGATCGCGCCGTTGCGCGCGCCGAGGAAACGGCTGAAAAAGGTGACGAACAACGCCGCGATGATGCTGATGTTGAATCCCGAAATGGCGATGATGTGCGCGGTGCCTGTGTTCTTGAACGCATCCTGCAATTCCTTCGTGAGACCCGTATCCACGCCGAGAAGGATGCCCGCCAGCAGGGACGATTCGGGATCGGGAAAAAGGCGGTAAATGTTAGCGTACGATTTTTCCTTGAAGGCATACAGCCTGCGGAGGAACGGGTTCCCGCCCTCTCCCGGCAGGACCGTGATCTCCGCGCTGGTCATGTAGGAATGGATGCGCTGCGCGGCGAGATAATCGCGATACGAGAAATCCTCGTTCTCGGGCGGGGTCTTCAACTTGCCGCGCAGACGGATGCGCTGCCCGTACTCGAACGTCTGATTGGGCGAGGCGCGCACGAGGATCAATCCATGCGCCGGGAGGTCCCCGTCGCCTGTGTCCACTTTTTCGACCTCCATGCGCAGGTTTGTGTAGTTGTCGCGATAATCGGGAGGTTCGACGAGGTAACCTGTGATGAGCAGATCGTAGTCACGGTCGTTGTAAAAGGCGATGTGGAACGCGTCGAATTTGGGGACGGAGTATTGGTAGCGCGCTGCGCCGAGGGAGAGGGAGAAGAGGAGGATGAAAGAGAAAGGAGCAAGTAGAAAGTGGAAAGCGATGCCCTGAGGCCCTCGAAGGGTGGAAAGCGATGCCCTGCGACCAGAGGGAGTGTCGAAGGGTGGAAAGAGTCGGGCGAGGAGGGCGAGGAGGAGGAAGGCGAGGGCAAGCGCCGCCCAAATCCAAATGGAAAGCGAAACCAGGCTGCCCAATACGATCCCCGCGAGGAAGGCAAGCGAAAACCACATCAACGGGAGTTGTGTGGTTAATCGTTCCTGTATGCGCGAGGTCGCAGAGGGGGTGTGATCGGGAACGTCCCCCATATCAATGATTCTCGTGATCTACGAATTCATCTTGAAGAACTTCATTTCCAAATGTGTCAAGATGAAAACGGATGGCGGATTTTATATCGCTAAGCGCATCCTCATACGTGTCACCTTCACCAACGACGACCCCCTTTAGCCCAAGTGGATAGGCGACGTACCCGTCAGGATGTTTTTCTACAATAATATTGACAACCACGTTCTATTCCTTTTGTCGTAACAGTTCTTCGGTCATTACTGCCTCCGACATCCTCGAATAATTATATCATCGCACCTATCGCATTATTGAGTACAATTCCCCCGAAACCAAATCATCCGCTAATCTTCGCTAATCCTCGCGAATTGAAACACGGTTGGCGTAGATTAGCGAGGATTAGTGGACTCACTTATGCCCTCTCCCAAACTCATCCTCGTCACCGGCGCGACCGGCTACGTGGGCGGACGGCTCGTGCCGCGCCTGCTCGAAGTAGGGGCGGGGTCATCCCGCTCCTACCGCGTGCGCGTCCTGGCGCGTGACCCGGCGCGCTTGCAGGGACGTCCCTGGCTGGATCAGGTGGAGGTCGTCAGCGGAGATGCGCTCTCGACGGAAACGCTGGTCTGCGCGATGAAGGACGTTTCCATCGCGTACTATCTCATCCACGGGATGCAGGGCGGAAGGATGAACGCCGAACGCGACCTTCAGGCAGCGCGCAATTTCGCCCACGCCGCGGAGCAGGCGAACGTCGAACGCATCATTTATCTCGGCGAACTGGTTGATCCAACATCCGACCTTTCCCCCTACCTGCGCGCGCGGCACGAAACGGGATATATCCTGCGCCAGGGCAGCGTCCCGGTCACGGAGTTTCGCGCCGGCATGATCGTCGGCTCGGGAAGCGCGCTCTTCGAGATGATCCGCTATCTCGCCGAACGCGAACCGGTCCTCGTCTGCCCGGCGTGGTTCTTCTCGGAGGCGCAGCCCATCGCCATCCGCGACGTGTTGTTTTACCTCATCGCCGCCATCGCGACCCCGGAAAGCATCGGCAAAATGATCGAGATCGGCGGACCGACCCGCCTCTCCTACGCGGACATGCTGCTCGGTTACGCAAAGGAACGCGAACTCGAACGTTACCTCATCCGCACGCCGATCAATGCGCCGCGCCTTTCCGCCTATTGGGTGCACATGGTCACGCCCATCCATTGGCGCGTCGTGCTGCCGTTGATCGAGGGTCTGCGCGCCAGGCTCATCGTCAGGGATGAAGCGGCGAAGAAGTTGTTCCCGCAGGTCAAGCCGATTGACTTCCAGACCGCCGTCCATCTCGCGCTGGGGCGCCTGGCGCGCGACGCGGTCGAGACGAGTTGGTCCGACGCGCTGGTCACGGCAATGGGCGACACCAAACCCTATTCGCTCAAGTTCGAAGAAGGCATGATGATCGTCAACCGCCAGGCGCTTCTCGACATTCCCGCCGAGGCGGTCTTTCGCGCTTATACCGGCATCGGCGGCGAGCGCGGCTGGTTCTACATGGATTGGGCGTGGAACCTGCGCGGCTGGATGGATAAGGCGGTCGGCGGCGTGGGCTTGCGGCGCGGCAGGCGTCACCCCGACGAGATCCGCACGGGCGAGTCGCTCGATTTCTGGCGCGTGGAGGCGGTCGAGAAGGATCGTCTCATGCGCTTGCGCGCCGAAATGCGCGTGCCGGGCAGGGCATGGCTTCAGTTTCAATCCGTCCCGCAAAACGGCAAGACCCTGCTCAAACTCAACGCTTATTTCGATCCGCATGGCTTGTGGGGTTTTCTCTATTGGTACGCGCTCGTGCCGATCCATCTTTTCATCTTCGACGGTTTGATCCAAAAGATCACCGAACGCGCGCGGTTATTGGCGCGCACATACCCCTCTCCCATTGGGAGAGGGGAAAGGGGTGAGGGTGGATAAACTCATCCTCGTCACCGGCGCAACGGGATACATTGCAAGCAGACTGATCCCTCGTTTGCTGGATTCCGGCTATCGCGTCCGCGCGCTGGCGAGGGACCCGCTTCGACTCCAAGCCCGGGCCTGGTCCCGTTTCGTCGAAATTATCCAGGGCGACGTGACTCTTCCCTCCACCCTGCCCGCCGCGCTGGAGAGAGTCCACACCGCCTATTACCTCATCCACAACATGTCGCGCGGGCATGGTTACACCGCCCTCGAACTGGACGGCGCGCGCAACTTTGCCAAAGCCGCAGAACAGGCGGGCATCGAACACGTCATCTACCTCGGCGGGCTTGCCGACCCCGAACAGCACATCGCCCCGCATCTGCGTTCGCGCATCGAGACCGGGAAAGTCCTGCGCGAAGGCAGGGTCCCTGTAACCGAATTCCGCGCAGGCGTGATCGCCGGTTCGGGAAGCATCTCGTTCGAGATGATCCGCTTTATGACCGAGTTGTTTCCCGTCGTGCCGGGACCAACGTGGTTGAAAAATAGGACCCAACCCATCGCCATCCAAAACGTGATGGATTACCTGCTCGCCGCGCTCGAAAACCCCAACGGACGCGGCGGCATCTTCGAGATCGGCGGACCGGAGATCATTCCCTACGGCGAGTTGATGATCCGTTACGCCCGCGCACGCGGACTCAAACGCCGCCTGTTCCTGCTGCCTCACGTCCCTCTCTGGTTCATGGCGTTCGGTGTGGGGTTGATGACGCCGGTTCCCTATCCCATAGCCTACGCGTTGATCGGCGGGCTGGCAAACGACAGCGTGGTCAAACATTCCGGCGCGCGTGAGGCGTTTCCCGAAGTCGAACTCATTGATTTCGATTCTGCCGCGAGGGATGCGCTCGCAAAGACGCACCCCGATCACATCGAACGCGTGTGGGAGGACGGCGCGACGGGAATCAAGACCATCAAGCACGAGGGATGTTTCATTCTTCATCATCATGGACTCAGCCGGCTTGCCGGCGAAAGCGGGAGCAATCTCCCGGATTCCAGGTATGAACACCATAACAACCGGTTCGGCAGAATGTGGATCGAGCGGCGCGCAGGACAAATTTCCAATTTGTCCCGCACCCTCTTCTTCTCCCCACGCGGACTGCCGGGGTTTTTATACTGGTATCTTCTCTATCCGCTCCATCGGTTGAAATTGCGCGGTCTGCCGGGGAATGCCGCGAAACAGGGTAAAACCAAATGAAGCGGGTTCTCCTCCTTCTTCTTTCCTTCCTTCTTCTCGCGAGCCTGATGCTCGCAGTCGCGCTATACGTTCCCCACTCCCTGCCGACGGGTTCGGATTTCAACGCCGTGTATACCGCCAGCGTCGCGCTTGCGCGCGGCGCGCCGATCTACGACATTCCCACGGTAAGAGCGGTCGCGGCGGAGGCGGCCGGGGTGCCGGTGGAGCAGTTCTTCCACGCGCCGTTTCCCTACCCGCCCTGGTACGCGTTGAGCGTGTTCTATCTCGGTTTGCTTCCCATTCGGCAAGCCGCGTTGTTGTGGTTCGAGATCAACCTCGCATTGTTGTTCCTCTCGATCTGGTTCCTCACGGACGGGTGGAACGGACGATCAAGGCTGGTCGCGTTTCCGCTTGGGTTGTTCTTCGTGCCGGCGCTGGGAGCGTTATCCGTGGGGCAGAACGTGTTTCCGGTGCTGCTGGGCGGCTCCCTGCTGGCGTATGCCCTGCGGAGGGAGAACGCCGCGCTCACCGCGCTCGGTCTGGTATTGGTCACGTACAAGCCTCACGTCGGCGCGCTGGCTGCGTTGTCAGTGTTGGCATGGTTGATCGGAAGCCGGAGCAATTTTGGGCGGCGCGCGACGCGTTCCATCCTGCTGGCGGGAGTCTTCCTGTTCTTCGCCGGTTTTCTGGCGGACCCCGCCTGGCACATACGTTATCCGCAGATGCTGCTGGGTATCGCGTCGGTCAATTATGGGAGCGAAAGCACGGGCGCGTTGTGCGCGAATTGCGCGAGCCTGCCGGTGTTCCTGTCGCGCTGGTTCCTTGATGGGACGTTGACGACCGCCTCGATTGCCGCGTTGATTCTGCTTGCCGTCCTGTTCGCGTTGTCCCTTCGGTATCGGCCGGGGATTTCGAATCAACCGCTTCTGTTGTTGAACCTGGCGTTGACCGCGACCCTGCTCGTCAGTCCGTATCTTTTCAACTACGATTTCATCCTGTTGCTCGTCCCGTTCGCGTTCCTGTTGGATGAAAATAAAGGCGCCGCGCGCATCGTTATTTTGGCGCTTTGTTATCTCGTTCCCACGCTTGCGATCATCGTTTATGGGCGCGCGGGAAACGTTACGCTGCTCGCGGCGACGCTCGTCCTTACGATCCTTCTTTATCTGCGCGCGAGATCGGCGGTTGACGTTCCCGCCCGCGCGTCATAAAATACAGCCAATCGAATAAGACCAGTCAGCGGCGAAGTTGGTGAAATTCCAGCACTGTCGCGCAACTGTGAGTTTAGTCAGATGGTCAAGGGGGTTGATAGTCTAGGAGTCTGATAGTCTGATAGTCAAGGAGTCTGATAGCCGGATAGTCTAGGAGTCTAATAGTCTGATAGTCAATTTGTCACGAGGCGATTATGAGATTACGAGACTATAAAACTACGAGACTATAAAACTATGAGGCTATGAGACTATAAGACTATGAGACTATAAGACTATAAGACTAAACAAGTCAGGTCGCCCGCCCTGGTCGGTTCTGCCACACTCTCGCGGAAAGGAGGTGGAGGACAGGTCCAGCCCGGATTGCCTCTCCAACCTCCCCAGCCCATGCTGGGGATTTTGATTCTCGTCATCAAAACCTGACAGGTTTTCAATGGAGTTCCCCCCGGATGCTTCTTTGCAAATCAAGATGACTTGAACAAAAAAGACTCGTTGAAACCTGTCAGGTTTGACACCTTGTTTAGGAGAAAAATGTTACGCAAAACCTTGATACCCACCTTGTTGATCGCGCTCTTGACGGCGTGCTCGCCTCAAGCCGCCCCGACAACTGCCCCCGTTGAACAATCCATGACCTACACCGACAGCCTCGGGCGCACGGTCACACTCGAAGCAACTCCGCAGCGGATCGTCTCGCTCGCGCCGTCGAACACGGAAATTCTCTTTGCGGTCGGCGCAGGCTCACGGGTCGTCGGACGCGATGAGTTCAGCGACTATCCTCCCGAAGCCGCGTCCATTGATACCGTCGGCGGTTCGTTCGGCGAATATAACGCGGAAGCCATCCTCGCCCTCGAACCGGACCTCGTCCTCGCCGCGGAGATCAATCCGCCGGAGTTGGTGCAGCAACTCGAGGATTTGGGTCTGACTGTGTACTACCTCGGCAACCCGACCACGCTCGAAGAGATGTACGCGAATCTCGAAACGGTCGCGCAGCTCACAGGTCACGACGCGAGCGGACTGGTCGCTTCGCTCAAAGCCCGCGTCGCCGCAGTGGACGAGAAGATCGCGCCGCTTTCCTCGCGCATCCCCGTCTTCTATGAGATAGATGCCACCGATCCCTCCAAGCCGTGGACGTATGGTCCCGGCACATTCGGCGACCTGCTCATCAGCCGCGCAGGCGGATACAACATCGGCGGCATTGCCAGCGACCCGTATCCGCAGATCAGCATCGAGCAGGTGGTGGCAGCGAACCCCTCCGTCATCATCCTCGGCGACTCGATGTGGGGTGTGACGGCGGACTCCGTGAAGGCGCGCCCCGGCTGGGAGACCATCCCCGCCGTGCAGAGCGACAGCATCTTCCCCTTTGACGATAACCTCGTCAGCCGCCCCGGTCCGCGTCTGGTGGACGGACTGGAACAACTCGCGAAATTGTTGCGACCGGATTTGTTTGAATGAACATGATCGTAGGGGCGGGGTAACCCCGCCCCTACATTGGCAATGCGACGCTCTTATCTTTCCTCCCTCCTCTTCCTTTGCCTCGCCCTGCTCCTCAGCCTGGCGATCGGTTCCGTTTTCATTTCCCCCAAAGAACTCTGGGACGTCCTGCTCGGCAACGGCAGCGAAACCGCAACCTCCATCCTGTGGAAGATCCGCCTGCCGCGCACGGTCCTCATCGCCCTCACAGGCGCGGCGCTGGGAGGGAGCGGCGCCACCTACCAGGGCTTGTTCCGCAACCCACTGGCTGACCCGTTTCTCATCGGCATCGCCTCCGGCGCGGGGCTTGGCGCGGTCATCGCCATGTCGGTTCAGTGGCCCTATTCGTTCTGGGGGCTGATGGCGATCCCGATGGCGGCATTCCTCGCCGCGCTTCTCACTGTCTTCATCGTGTACTCCCTCGCCCGCGTCGGGCAGACCATCCCCACCACCAACCTCATTCTTGCTGGCGTCGCCTTTTCATCGTTTGCCACCTCGCTCACCTCGTTCCTCATGATCCGTTCCACCAGCGAAGTCCGCCGCGCGCTCGGCTGGCTGCTCGGCGGCGCCACGCAAAACAACTGGACCGCCATTCTTGCGATGCTCCCGTATCTGCTCATCGGTCTCGGCATCCTGGTCTTCAGCGGACACGCCCTCAACCTTTTGCAATTCGGCGACGACCAGGCGCAGCAACTGGGACTCAACGTCACGCGCGCCAAACGGATTCTGCTGATCGCCTCCTCGTTGACGACCGCCTCCGCTGTGGCTTTTTCCGGCATTATCGGATTCATCGGACTCATCGTCCCGCATCTCATCCGGCTTTGGTTTGGTCCCGATTACAAGCGTTTGCTTCCCCTCAGCATTCTCCTCGGCGCGACCGCGCTGCTCGTCTCGGATATCCTCGCACGTGTTCTTATTGCCCCGCAGGAGATCCCCGTTGGGATCATCACCGCGTTGGCAGGCGCGCCGTTCTTTTTATGGGTATTGAGACGCTCGAAGAATCAGGGATTTTGGTAAGTCCGCTGGTTGAGTAAGAAGGTATCGAAACCAGAAGTGAGCAAGGTGACATAAATTTTGAATTGAACAGGTGGTCTCGACTGCTTGCGCTCGATCACCGATGCGAAAATGATATGTTGAAAATCCAATCCCTCTCCGTCTCCTATGGCTCCCGCCGCGTCCTGCACGAGGTTTCCCTCGATGTAGGCAGCGGCGAAGTCCTCGCGCTGATCGGACCGAACGGCGCGGGCAAATCCACGCTCATCCGCGCCGCGAGTGGAGTGATCCATTACACGGGTCACGTCCGCACGAACGGCGATGACTTCGCGTCTCTTTCGCCGATCCAACGCGCGAAGTACATTGCGACCGTGCCGCAGGCTGTGTCCATGCCGCCGGCCTATACCGTCTGGGAGACGGTCCTGCTTGGGCGCACACCCTACCTCGGGTTTTTGGGGCAGGTGTCGGCGAAGGATGAAGCGATTGCGCGTCAGGCATTGGAACGCGTGAGCGCGCTCCCCTTTGCGGAGCGTCGAGTCGGTGAACTCTCCGGCGGGGAGCAGCAGCGCGTCCTGTTGGCGCGCGCCTTGTGCCAGTCCACGCCGATCCTGTTGCTCGATGAACCGACCGCGCACCTCGACCTGCAATATCAAGTCAGTTTGCTGGAACTGGTGAGCGAACTCGCCCACAGGGATAACCTCGCGGTGCTGATCGCGCTCCACGATCTGAATCTCGCCGCCCATTACGCGGACCGCATCGCGCTCATGGTGGCGGGGAGCATCAAAGCGATGGGAAAAGCGAAGGAAGTGCTGCGACCCGAATTGATCGCCGAAGCGTATTGCCTGCCCGTGCAGGTGGTTCCGCATCCGTTTTTGGATGTGCCGCTGGTGCTGCCGGAGAACAACCGATAGGGCGAAGCAATCCAAGAATTGACGGATGGCACCAGGGGAGAAAGCCAATTACGCGCTATCATGAAGTACTGATTGTAGGTTATTCATCTACCGCCGTCAGAATATACTTTCAGCCGTCATTACATTTGTATTCATTGGCCGTATAATATTGCTAATATGAAGCGCACTACTACGCCACAGGCAGGTGCTTATGATCAGGAATTTTCATTTTGACGGAATAATAAAAAACCTCAGCTATGACCCGCAGTTGATCACTGATCTAACATCCTATGAACTTTCAGATTTCGATGTTAACAAAGCAGATCCGCAAGGGATAATCAAATTGCCGAACGGGCAGATTGCCTATTCAAAGTGGGACTCTCCAGCTCAGGCAAAATTTTCTCCTTTTGCAAGGGTCTATAATGCTTACGGACCAGTAGACAGAAGCATACTTATCATCCCAGTACTGAAAGATGACGGCGCGGATGGTAGATTGGAACATATACAATACTCAACTCTTTCCTTGATGAATCTAGCGAACGTTTACATCGTTTTTGTGTATTTCGACAGGGCAGAACGATCCCAAAATGGTGATCAACAAAAGTTGATCAAACAAAAGTTGAATAACGCAATCGTCAAATTGCAGATTGAAAAGATGATCCCATATCACAGTTCGGCAATTCATTGGAATCGAAGTCAATTTGGAGACAACTTCAAATCAACTTACAATATGGCTATTCGCGCGTATGAGACAATATCAGAAAAGACCAACATTGAAATTCATCCTCGAGAGACAAAACTCGCGTATATTGATAAAATCCGAAAGGATTGCCGAAAATATGAAGGAATATCCATAGATGGCCTGAAAAGCGCTGACATCGAAAAAGACAGAGGATTGCACGAAAACAAATACTCCGAATCCACAAAAAGCGTTTTTTATCTCATAGATGGATGTGGCGGGGTTTACTATTTGACCGCCAAAGACGTATGGAGAGCGGAGAATAATACATTTGTCATTCAAGAAACGAGGCGGTCGAACAGAAGTTTCTTGCCGTCAATTCAGCAGATTCAAGATGGATTATTCAGGCTCATTTTCTTTGGAAACATAGATTGTCTTTATCGCAACGGTCATCAGGTCAGATTTCAACCTCGCTTAAGCTTATTTGGGAAGCAGATTCATGGAGCCCTTTATTTGCCATGCAATGACAGGGAATTCAGTGTAAGGTGGATAAGACTCTTTAGAGTTGAAAAAGGGTCAGAATAAGTTGGTGTAATTTGTTAAGGTTGATCTCGACAAACTCGATCCATCGGAGTTTATC
>SZPG01000130.1 GCA_030263595.1 Chloroflexi bacterium CFX6 | reverse complement strand
AGGATGGTGGTCTTCCCCGCTTTGGGAGGCGATACGATCAGCCCTCTTTGTCCCCTGCCGATCGGGGCGATCAGGTTGATCAGGCGCGGGGCGAGCGTGTCGTGGTCGGTTTCGAGATCAAATCGTTTGTCTGGAAAGATCGGGGTGAGATTTTCAAAAACAGGCCTTTTGGACGCTTCTTCTGGGTCCAGCCCGTTGATCGATTCGACTTTTAAAAGTCCGTAGTGCCGTTCGCTTTCACGCGGGGGTCGCACCTGCCCGATGATCAGGTCGCCCGCCCGCAGGTCGTGCCGCCGCAACTGCGCCTGCGAAACGTACACGTCCTGGTCGCTGATGCGGTAGTTCGTGGCTCTCAAAAAGCCGATGCCTTCGCTCATGATCTCCAGGATGCCGCCGCGCAGTTCGATGCCTTCCTTCTGCGCCTCCGCCTCGCGGATCATCATGGCGAGTGTCTCTTTTTTCAGGCGGTTGGCGTTGGGAATGTTCAACGCCTTCGCCATGCCGCGCAGTTTTGAGAGGGGTTCGTTCTCAAGTTCGAGTATTTTCATGTTCGTCTCTTTGTGTTGGAATGATTTGGATGAATGCAAACCCAACCAGCGCTCCCTCTTGGGGCAGGCTGGGGAAGTCCCTTATGTTGTTTGCGGGTGTATTGGGTGTTCTGTCAAGGTCATATCACGCGCCACCCATGCGGGTTGATTTGTCCTGCTTTGGATCGCGCCATTTGAAACTCTGTAAATCAACGGGGGGGAAACGCCTGTATTATAGCACTTTCAAGAGGGCGGTGCAAGAACTTGTTTCTCCAACCGGACTTTCAAATTTGAGAGCAGGGCGCGTTGCGTCCGCCTTGCCTGTTCCTGCACGAACCCAGCCAGCAGCCTGTTCACCTTTACGAAACGCACGCTCTGGGTGACCTGCGTCCTTTGGTGGTTGGACGGCCGGAACCAATAGTGATAAACAACTTCGATGCCCGGTTTGGCGTGGGTGTGGAATTCGAGTTCCTCTTTGGGGTTCGTCAGGCGGATCATGGTGTAACTTTTCCTTTTATAGGTCACAAGCCCCATCCACAGAAACGTTTCCACCGTGTAAAAGGGACGCAGGACGACGCCCTCCGCGCTCCTTTTCTCCTTTAGCACGTCAATCTCCGTAAGAAACGGTTGAAGCCCGATCATGTTGATCGGTTCGGAGAGATGATCGTAAACCGCGTCCCGCGCGCGATCAATGAAAATGTTCAGTTCGAACGAGCCCATCGTAAACACTACTTCTGTATATCATACAGTATCCTGTTTTGCAATTCCCAAAGGCGGCGGTACAAACCATCCTCCCGCAACAGGCTGTCGTGCGAGCCTCGGTTCACGATCCTGCCGCGATCCATCACGATGATCTCGTCCACGTTCTCCAGCCCGACCAGGCGATGTGTGATCAACAGGGATGTCCTGCTGCGCATGATCTTGAACAGCGTATCGAGGACCTGTTTTTCTGTGATCGGGTCGAGGTTGGCGGTGGGTTCGTCGAGGATCAGGATCGGCGCGTCCTTGAGCAGCGCCCGCGCAATTGCCAATCGCTGGCGTTCGCCGCCGGATAATCTCAGTCCCTGCTCGCCGATGAAGGTGTCATAGCCCTTTGGGAGAGCGGCGATGAACTCATGGATCTGGGCGGACCTCGCGGCGGATTCCATTTCCTCCCGGGTGACACGCGGACGCGCCAGCCGCAAATTCTCGCGGATGGACGTGTTGAAGAAATAACTGTTCTGCGAGACGAGAGCGAATCTTTTCCGGACCTCATCCTGATCCAACGATTTGAGCGACTCTCCGCCCAGGCTGATTTCTCCAAACTCATACTCCCAGAATCGAAACAGCAGATTGGCAATCGTGCTTTTCCCCGCGCCGCTGGGACCGACGATGGCAATCGAAGTCGAAGGTCGCAGGTCGAAGGTCATGTTTTGGAGGGCGGGGGTGTATGTGCTGGGATAGGAGAAAGTCAAATCAGTGATTTGTAATTGGCTATTGGTAATTGGGGACTTTCCACTTTCCACTTTCCACTTTTCACTGACCACCGGCTCCGCATCCACTACTTCGAATAGCCTCTTCGCCGCTTCGCGCGAGGAATTCCACATCTGCGCGGCGAGGGGCAGGGGATTGACCGCTTCGAACGAGGCGAAGGTCATCAGGGCGAAGGTGCCGAGCATCACGCCTTTGATGTTCCCTGCGGTGATCTGTGGAATGACGAGGAACAACACCAGCCATAAGCCCAAATTGGTGAGGAACGTTCCCAGCGCCGAATGGACAGCGTTGATGCGCGCCATTTGTTTTTGCGTCGCGCCGTATTGATCGCCAACCGATGCGATTTGTTTTTCGCGGTCTGCTCCGCGACCGAAGGCGAGCA
>SZPG01000060.1 GCA_030263595.1 Chloroflexi bacterium CFX6 | reverse complement strand
ACCACTCCCATCGCAAAAGAACCGCAACCACCCGTGCAAGCCGTGGAGCGCATCACGTCGGTGCTTGGCTCGGGCGTGATCTGGCACGGCTCGATCAACGGTTCGGGCGGCGTGCGCATCGAGGGCGCGTTCGAAGGCGAGATCGCGTTGCGCGGGATGCTGGTCGTCGGCGAGACGGGACGCGTCACCTGCCAGAACGTGCGCGCCAACACGGTCATTGTGGCGGGCGCGGTGCGAGGCAACATCACGACCCAGAAACTGGAGATCCGCGGCAGCGGTCGCGTGTGGGGCGACGTGGTGACCACCGCGTTCGTGACGGAGGAAGGCGCGTTCCTGCGCGGTCAAATTCGCATGGAGGAAACGGTCGAACTGGACCTCGAGCCTGCTCCCGAAACCACGCCTTCGGAGGCGGCTCAAGCCGAGTCCATTGCCTCGACGCCCATCGGGGACACGGAATCCGTAACAGGAGGGACGACGCGAAAAGTCACGAGAAAGAAAAAGGAAGAAGCCTGACCTCACCCCTAGCCCATCTCCTGCCAGGAGAGGGGGAACTTTGCCCCATGAAATACCGCGACCTGCACATCCAAACCCAACGCGAAGCCCCAAACAACGCGCGGACGCAGGGATTCGCCTTCCTCGTCCGCGCGGGATATTTGACGCGCGATAACGTCCCGACGAAATTGGGCGAACATGCGCTCGATCATCTGCGCGATGTATCCAAGGATGCCTCTTTCCTTGCCCAACTTTCCCTGCCCGCCATAGGCAACGACAAAGAAACCTTCCTCCTCATCGCGACGGGAGATATCGAAGTCGCGCATTGTCCCTCCTGCAAATACACGGAGCGGCTTGAATTTGCCCAATTCAAGAAGACTCCGCTTCCGCAGGGAGAACAACTCCCGCTCGAAAAAGTCGCAACTCCCGATTGCGACACGATCGAATCGCTTGCGAATTTCCTCAAGGTTACAAAAGAGAAGACCGCCAAAGCCCTGATGTACACGCGCGTGAGCGACGGCAGATTCGTCTTCGTCGTCGTGCGCGGGGATATGCAATTGAGCGAGGCAAAGTTGAAGGCGCAGGCCGGCGAGGTCCGCGCGGCGAGGGCGGAGGAAATCGTCAGCGCGGGAGCGGTAATGGGATACGCGTCAGCCATCGGGTTGAAGGATGCGTTGATCGTCGTGGATGATCTGATCCCAGAGTCGCAGAATCTCGTCGCAGGGGCGAATGAGGAGGGATATCATCTATTGAATACGAATTACGGACGCGACTATTCAGCAGCCATCGTCGCGGATTTGGTCCAAGCGAAGGAGGGCGATCTTTGTTTCAATTGTGGGAATCAAATCAAGGTGTTGTCCGCCTCACAACTGGCTACACCCAAAGAGTACAATTTTGAAAACATCCTGCTCGCGCTCGCCGAGACTTATCACGATGATAAAGGCTTGACCCTCCCCCATCCCGCCGCGCCGTTCGACGTGTATCTCATGCACGTCCCCGGCAGGGAACTGGAGACGCGCGCCAAAGCCGAGGAGATTTACACTGAGTTGCAAGGCGCGGGCATTTCGGTTTTATTCGACGACCGCGACGAACGCGCCGGAGTCAAGTTCAACGATGCGGACTTGATCGGCTGTCCCATCCGCGTGACGGTGGGGGAAAAGGGACTGAAAGAGGGAATGGTAGAATTGAAAGGCAGAACGGCAAAAGAAAACAAATTTGTCAGTATTGATAAGATCATTCCAGAGATCAAAAACGAACATGGACGTAAAGCCAATTAGGACAAAAAAAGAACACAAAGCCGCGCTCAGGGAAATCGAACGCTTTTTCAACGCCGAACCCGGTACCCCGGAGGGCGACCGTCTCGATGTGCTTGTGACGCTTGTTGAAGCATACGAAGATGAACATTACCCGATCCCCTTACCCGATCCCATTGAAGCGATATTTTATTTCATGGAAAGCCGAGGATTGACCCGCGTAGACCTTGAACCCTACATTGGCAGTCGTGCCCGCGTTTCCGAAATTCTAAATCGTAAACGACCACTGACACTACCCATGATCCAGCGGCTCCATTCGAAACTGGGCATTCCTGCCGATGTGCTGGTCAAGCCATACAAAGTAACCTCGTCGAACAAATCCCGTCGTCAGACATCCATCACGGCGTAGTGTCTTCTTCAATGAACATTACCAAAGTCGGACATTTTCCTCCCGCCAAACGATTCGGTTTGATCGTACACGGGCTACTCATCCTCGCCCTGGCTGGCGCGTCGGCATGGGGATTCTTCAACCTCGCCAACGCGGAGGTGGGACCGACGTTTGTGAATTACCTGCTCGTTGGCATTCTCGCGTTCGCGCCGGTTCCCTTTCTCGGCTATCGCGCCTATGCCCTCCTGCGCGCGGATTATTACATTGACCGCGACAGCCTCGCCATCATCTGGGGACTGCGCGTCGAGGATATCCCCCTGACAGACATCGAATGGGTGCGGCCCGCGTCCGATTTGACGCATCCGTTATCGCTTCCACTCTTTCGATTGCCGGGCGCGGTATTGGGGACGCGCCGCCACCCCGACCTGGGATTGGTGGAATTCATCGCCTCCACTTCACGGAACCTGATCCTGATCGCCACATCGAAACGCGTCTTCGCCGTCTCCCCCAAGGACCCGGCGTCGCTCGTCCGCACATTTGCGCGCGCGACCGAGATGGGAAGCCTCTCGCCTGCCGAGCCAATATCGGTGTATCCATCGTTCGTCGTCACTCAGGCATGGGAGAGTCCCGCCGCGCGCTTTTTGTGGACGAGCGGAATCCTGCTCAACCTCGGGCTCATCGTATGGGTTGGGCTTCTCATCCCATCGCTCGGTCAGGTCCCGTTGGGGTTCGATCCGTTCGGCGCGCCTGTGGAGACCGCGCCGTCCGTCCGCCTGATATTGCTTCCGCTCATCAGCGGGTTGTTGTTCATCGTCGGCTTTGCGGCAGGTCTGTATTTTTATCGTCGGGAGAAGCAGCGTCCGCTGGCGTTCGTCACCTGGATATCGAGCGCATTGTGCGCGGTGTTGTTCCTGATGGCGGTGCTGTTCCTGGTGATGACGCCGGTTTAGGTCGAAGGTCGAAGGTTAGGAACATGACGATTGACCCTGAACCTTTGACCTTCGACTCGAAATTCATTCCATGCAACTCCTCGTTGGCTTTATCCTTGCAAGCCTCATCGCGTATCTTGCCTGGCGCGCGCGCAGCCTCGACAAAAGCGGGGCGTTCGCGGCGACTGTCGTCGGCGCGGTGATCTTTGGTTTCGGCGGTTTGGAATGGGCGATCCTCTTGATGATCTTTTTCCTCACCTCGTCGGCGTTGAGTCGCGCCTTCAAGAAACGCAAGCAGGGAGTGAACGAAAAATATTCGAAGGGACACGAGCGCGACGCGGGTCAGGTGTTCGGCAACGGCGGGTTGGCGGCGGCTTTCGCGTTGATCCACGCGCTTTATCCGGAATCAGGTATCGGCTGGGTCGGATTCGCCGCGTCGCTTGCCGCGGTCAATGCGGATACGTGGGCGACAGAACTTGGAGTCCTGAATCCGACTCCCCCGCGTCTCATCACAGACTTGAGAAAGCGCGTCGAAAAAGGGACCTCGGGCGGGGTCTCGTTCTTTGGAACGTTCGCCTCGCTGATGGGTTCCGCCGCCATCGCCCTGCCCGCATCACTGATGACTGATGACTGGTCGCTTTTTTTGCCGATCACTCTCGCGGGACTCGCCGGCTCCCTCTTCGACTCGCTCCTCGGCGCGACCGTGCAAGCCATGTACTACTGCCCGACGGACAAAAAGGAGACCGAGAAACACCCGCTCCACACCTGCGGCACGGAGACGGTTCACATCCGCGGTTGGAAGCGGCTGAACAACGATTGGGTCAATTTCGCGTGCGGGGTATTTGGGGCGGCGGTAGCGTTAGCAACGATTATAAATTTGTGATATATGATGTTTCACTACGGATGAATTAACCAAACTCGCTCAGTTAATCAAAACCCACGATCAAACCGAACTGGAAATCACAGCGTTGATAGGTCGTCCCGCTCAAATCGGGCATCTCGGCGAATTCATTGCTTCAAAGGTTTTCGATATAAAACTGCACGAAATTGGTTTTGACGAAAGAACATGGCGATCAACTTTCCTTATTTCACTGACATCACAAACGGATGATCGCAGACAAAACAGGGACAGCGCCTCCCTCGCTGTCCCTGTTCTCAATTCTCCAATCCTCAAATCCTCCCCCATCCCCACCCATCAATTACTGATCGCCTTTCACCACCCCCGGTTTCCGATTCAACAACTTCCACAAGCCCCACAGGATCAACGCGGGCGGCAGGACAATAGGCACGATGACCACGAACAGCCAGATCAGGAAGTCCGCGATTCCCTGGTAGGCAACCGTGACCGTGTCCTTCGCGTCGTCGAAGGTGTCGCCGGGTTTCCACGGGATGGGCGTGGCGGTCGGTTTTGGCGTGGAGGTGGGAGTCGGCGTCAGGACGGGGAACTCAGGCTCGAGGTTGATGGTGATCGTCGAGAAGGCGGAACGGTCGTCGAGGTAATTCATGCGTCCCTTGATCTGCTCGATCTGCGCCTCGATGTTCGCCAGTTCCTGGTTGACGCGCAGCGCCTCGTCCACGGTTTTGGCATCCTTGAGGAATTCCTTGATGCGCTCGCGCGTCGCCTCGAGATTGACCAACTGCGACTGCAAGTCCACGTATTGATCGGTCACATCGTCGCCCGAGGCGGTCTCATCCACCACGCGGACGGCAAGCCCGCGCAGGCGCGTCAGGGCGCGCTCGAATTCGCCCACAGGCACGCCGATGGTGACGGACGCGTACTTCAGGCTGTTGCCGTAGTAATCCTGGTACCAGACGCGCGAACTGACGATGTATCCGCCCGCGTCGCCGACGATCTGCGTGGTGCGATCAATGGCAACGTCGGTATCCTTGACCGTCAGGCGGACATCGGCGTTCTTGACGATCATGCGGTTGGCGCGTTCGATCACCGTCAGGTCGCCCGATTGACCGATGATCTCGTACGCGGGCGCCATGGTGGGCTCGGGCAACAAAAAAGCGTCGGACGATTCCGGGGCGGACGCTCCTTCGGAAATCTTCGACGCGGGTTCCACGGCGAGCATGGTCGGCTCGACGAGATATTGAGGAGGCTCTTCGGTTGCGGCAGGCGCGCCTCCGCAGGCGGCAAGGACGAGCATTCCGGCAACAAGCAGCGTGAATGGAACGGATCGGGTTTTCATCTTATCCTCCGGGGTGAATGGATTTTTTATACGGCGTTAACTTGTTGACGAGGAGATAAATAAAATGTTCCCGCGCCGTTATGATTGACGGTCATTTTTCCGCACAAACGATACGAAGGCAACACGCGGAAGGGACGGTTATATCGTGCCCGACTGGTTATAATCCTTCAATGCCGATCACCCGCGACTCCATCCGCAATTACTACGACCAGAATACGCGACTGTTCCTCGCCTTCAACCGTTCCCGCAAAGCGGATAACATCCACCGTTCGCTATGGACGGATGGAGCAAAGACCATCGAAGACGCGCTCGACGCCGCCAACGAACGCATTCGGGCGGAGATCGAATCGGTTGCGCCGACCCAGGCGCGGATCGCCGATCTGGGATGCGGGGTCGGCGCGAGCCTGTTTTACATCGTCCCGCGTTTGCAGGAACCGATGTCGGCGTTCGGATTGACGCTCAGTCCCGTCCAGGCGCGGCTGGCAGGTCAATTTGCAAGACAGGCACACCTCGAAAAGCAGATCCTTTTTGCCGAAGGGGATTTCACCTCCGTACCGCTGGCAGGCGAATCACTCGATGCAATCTATTCTGTGGAAGCAGTCGTCCATGCGCCGGAGCCGGAAAGGTATTTCGATGAAACGAGCCGCCTCCTGAGGCGCGGCGGGAAATTGATTCTCGTGGATGATTTTCTTGCCGATCGTCCACTGACCCGAAACGAAACCGTATGGTCGAGCGCTTTTATAAACGGCTGGCATGTCCCCGGTGTGACAACGGTCGGGCAGGCGAAATCATTCGCGGAGAAACATCGTTTGCAATTGACAGGGAACGACGATCTCACACCATACCTGCGATTGCGCGCTCTTCCCGAAATCCTCGCACAGGCTTTGCTCTTTATCGGGAATCGCTTCCCCCTCGAACACGCCATCCTTCCGTCCATGCTGGGAAGCATGGCATTGCAACAATGTTTGTACATGAACGTGATCGAGTATCGGTTTTTGGTGTTCGAAAAAATTTGATGGTCGAGTAACCCCGAATGCTCTTTGAGGGGCGTACCGAGACCATCATGTAAGCAAAGAAATTCTTGTTACTCTTGAAAACCTGTGGTCTCGACACCGCACCTGCGGCGGGTGCAGGTGTACGGGCTGTCGCCCTACTCGACCACCGACAAAGCTGCCTATGAAAACCATCACCCTTCTCACCAGCGGCACGCGCGGCGACGTGATCCCGTATATCGCATTGGGGCTTGGGTTGCGCGACGCGGGCTACAACGTCCGCATTGCCGCGCCGATCGGCTTCGAACAACTCATCGAGCCGAGCGGTCTCGCATTTGCGCCGTTCGAGGGCAATCCCTCCGAGTTGATGGCCAACCGATCCGATCCGCTTACGATGGGGCGGAATATATTTCGCTCGATCAATTCCACGCGCAACTTTCTCGCGCAAGCCCGCGCTCTATATCCTCGTATGCTGCAAACCGCCGCCGATGCCTGCCGCGGTTCGGACGTACTCGTCCACGGATTGCCCGCGCTATGGGGCGAACACATCGCGGAGTTCCTGCGCGTTCCCGGCATCCGCGCTGTGCTTCAACCTCTCGCGCCCACGCGCGAGTTCGCTTCCGCGCTCCTGCCATTTCGTTTCAATTTTTTGGGGATCGGAAACCGGCTCACGCATTGGATTTCGACTCAGGCAATATGGCTTTCGTTTCGCCTGGAGATCAATCGCACGCGTCGGACTCACTTCAACCTGCCGCGCGCTCACTGGCTCGATCCTGCGCTGAGACCTTTCCCTGATCAACCCCTCACCCTGAACGGATTCAGCGAACGCATCCTCCCGCGCCCAAAGGATTGGAACGAGAAGCAGGTCATCACAGGCTATTGGCGCGCTTCTGAACTCAGGCGGCTTGCCGCCGACGACCCCGAACAACAAATTGTTCGAGTCCAAAAGTTCATCGAACGCTCGCCGCAAAACACGATCGCCATCGGATTGGGCAGCCCGGGGACGAAGGATTTCCCTCACATATTAAACATCATCGAAGAAGCATTGATCCAATCCGATGCGCGCGCCGTGTTGACGATTCCCTCTCGATATCACTCGCAAATCAAATCGAACGACATCCTCCCCGTCGGGTATCTTCCGCACGAATGGTTATATCCGCGCGTGCGAGCCGCTGCCCATCACGGCGGCGCAGGGACCACGTCCGCGAGTTTGCACGCGGGGATTCCCACGATCATTTTGCCGCTGGCGATTGACCAGTTCTTTTGGGGTGAGCGTATACATAAGATCGGGGTCGGTCCCAAGCCAATTCCGCAACGATCATCGAATGCAGAGAAATTATCAGCGGCGATTCGAATCGCGTTGTGGGATGAAGCGACGAGAGCGCGGGCAAAAGAAGTCAGCGTGGCATTAGGCTTGGAGGACGGAGTCCAGGCCGCGGTGAGGGCGATGCGGAATGTTGTCTAATGTCATCGCGAGCCGATAGGGCGAAACAATCTCTCATATCATGAGGAGATTGCTTCAGTCGCTTCGCTCCTTCGCAATGACGTCCATGCAACCCCCAAAGCAAAAAGCGAAAGGATGCTCCCCAGAAAATACGGCGCGGAAACGGCGACGAGTTCGAAGGTCACGCCCGCGAGCGCGGGACCGAAGATGTTGGTGAGGCTGAGGAGGGTCTGTGTGCCGCCCATGAGACGCCCCTGTTCGTGATCGGGAACGCGCAGTGATACGCGCGCGGTGAGCGATGGAATGCTGATGCCCGTGCCGAGCGCAACGAGTACGACTGCGGGAAAGAGCATCCACGCGTCACGAACGAGCGCCATCGCCGCCAAGCCGATGGACATGAAGATCAAGCCGCAGCGAATGAGTTTGCGTTCGCCGAAACGCGTTCGTAGTTTGCCGAATAAATAGCCCTGGATGAAAACGCCGCACACGCCGATAAAGAGATAAAAGTAACTGTTTTGCGCGGGCGTCCATCCGAAACGATGATTGGAATAAAGAGGGAAGTTGGTCTGCAAACCCGCGAAGGCGAGGTTGAGGAGAAAGAGGGTGACGAGCAATTTTTGAATGTTCGCGCGCAGAAATATGCTCTTGAATTGATCCGTCCAACTGAAGACGAGCGGGATCGGTTTCGACTCGCGTCGTTCGGGCGGAAGCGATTCGGGCAGGATGAAGAATCCGAATACCGTGTTGCCGAACGCGATGGCGGAGGCGGTCAGAGCAGGGATGCCCAGTCCGTATCCACTTAACAAGCCGCCGAGCGCGGGACCCGACATCAAGCCCAAGCCGAACGCGACTCCCGCGAGGCTCATGCCGCGCGCGCGAGTCTCGGAGGTGGTCGAGTCGGCGATGTAGGCGTGGGCAAGGGTGAGGTTCGAGCCGGTCAAGCCATCAATGAATACGGCGAGGAAGATGAGGAAGAGGGAATCCGCAAGACCGAGTAAGAGATATGCCAACGAAGTTCCAAATAAGCAAATCAGCAAAATCGGTTTGCGCCCGTAACGGTCCGAGAGCGCGCCGAGGATGGGCCCCGACACCAGTTGCACCGCCGAATACATGGACATCAATCCGCCCGCGATCGCCGCGCCTCCCGCGTACGCGTGCGCCTGCACGTAGAACGGTAACAGCGGCAGCATGATGCCGTAGCCCAGCAGGTCAACGAAGACGGAGATGAAGAGGATGAGGAGGGAGGGGGACAAGGAGGGGTTTGTAAGTGGAAAGTGGAAAGTGGAAAGTAGAAAGTGGAGGGTGGAGGATTAGGGAATATAAGTAGTTCACGAAAATTTGGCGTACTGCGTAGCGTGCGCTCTCTGGCGCAATCGGGGAAGTGAAGTGGAAAGTGGAGGGTGGAAAGTAGAAAGTGGAAAGTGGAGAGTGGAGGATTAGAGAATTAGAGAGTATAAGTAGATCACGAAAATTTGGCGTACTGCGTAGCGTGCGCTCTCTGGCGCAATCGGGGAAGTGAAGTGGAAAGTAGAAAGTGGAAAGTGGAAAGCGATGCCCTGAACCGCCGGGCTGAGTTTATCGAAACCTTGTCGAAGGGCGGAAAATGGAGAATTAGAGAAAGTTACACGGATGGGATTTTATCATGCGCTCCCATTGACTTTTGTGTCGAAAAGTTGTAATATGTCGTTAGGCGACATATTGAACGATAAGGATCTTATCCCATGAAACAGCAAACGACTTCCCCGTTGACGGAAGCCACGTTCTTCATCCTGTTGAGTTTGTCTTCCGCGCCCAAGCATGGATACGCCATTATGAAAGAGGTCAAGGAACTCAGCCAGGGACGCATCAATTTCAGCACCGGGACGTTATACGGCGCGATCAGGCGACTGCTCGAACAAGGCTGGATCAAACGCGTGAGCGACCCGGAGCCCAATCCCACCGACCGCGAACGGAAGGCGTATGCGCTGACGGACAAAGGGCGAAGAGTGGTTGACGCCGAAGTGCAGCGCTTGAGGTCGCTGCTTTCCATGGCGGAACAGCGCACATCCGAGAGCCCGTCATGAACCGTTTTCTATGGCTGGTCGTCGAGGCTTATTCGAGGACGTTGAATCTGTACCCGCGCAAGTTCAGGGAGGAATTCGCCGGTGAAATGAGCGTCGTTATTAGAAGTTCCGTCATGGACGCGGCTGAGGAGGGGATCGTCTCATTGATCCTTGTCTGCGGCAGGGAATTCATGGGCATGCCCTTCCATATCCTGAAGGAACACCTCCACGAAATGCAGGGAGGGGAGGCTGACATGCAACTCACATACTATGATCCATCGAAAAAGGGGTCGTGGGGCGATTCGGTCTGGGCGGGGCTTCCGCACCTGCTGATCGCCATCCTGTTTGCGGCAACCAGCGCCCTGGGAAACATCGGGTTGGAAACCGTATCCGGGATCATCTTTGGGTTTCTATTGCTGGCGGGTTTCCTTGCCACGATCTACTACACGTGGCGAAATCACTGGCCCCCCTGGAGCGCCAGTTGGTACGGGTACCTTGGGTTGATCATCCTCCTGTTCAGCATTCTGCCTTACCAGTATTATGTTGGTGCAGCGGAACACATCTTCACAGGCATTCGCCCAATCATTTTGCTGTTGTGTCTCGCCGCCCTAGTGTATTGGCTATCCCGACGCAACCCCATCGAAGGATTGCTCGTCGCAATGCCGGTGATCATCCTATATTGGCTCCCGGTCATGGAATTTATCCCAAACTCCATACGGTTCTGGCTGACCTTCTGGCTGTTCCTCCTCCCCGCGCTGACTGCCATAGCTATCGCGCGGCTCAACAATATAAAAAAGGCGGTCTGGCTGGTACTGGGAACCAGTGTACTGATCGGACTTCCCATTGCATACGCGCGCACATATTGGAACAACGTCCCCCCTGAACATTCCACTCTGCCCTCATTCGGTAAGATGGCTGGGTTATTTTCCGTGCCCTGGCTGGCAAGCGCCGCCCTGGTGCTCGGTCCGATCCTCGGATGGGGATTATGGAATCTCGGCAGGAAATACGGAAAAGTCGGACGCATCAGCGCGGCTCTCGTGATTGCCGGCATGATCGTCAACCTGTTCGGGCATTTCAGTTACTGGTGGTGGTTCAGCAAG
Organism: Chloroflexi bacterium CFX6; assembly: GCA_030263595.1. Classification (GTDB taxonomy): domain Bacteria; phylum Chloroflexota; class Anaerolineae; order Anaerolineales; family Villigracilaceae; genus Defluviilinea. The sequence continues at coordinate 18,419 of SZPG01000060.1, read as the reverse complement.
GACACATATCTGAACGCATTGCAGTTGTTCGCCAACTTCAAACCATCTGAAGCCTCATCCATTTTCATGGTGTACACAGGATTGACAACCATCTTTGTCAGCGGACTTGTGCTGGCATTCCCGACCTGGAAACACAATAAATTACTTTCCGTTGCATTGATCTTTGTACCGCTGGCTTTGCCTTTGGTTGCAAGATTCACGACGTATTTCGGCTACTATATCAACATTGCCGGGACATCGCTTGAGCTTGTCAGTTTAAGTGAGGTCTATCAATATTTGGTACTCGTCATTGGAGTCGCGTGGCTGGCAATGAGCGGATGGACGATCGCGCGCCTCCACAGTCCGTCGCTTCGGGAAGAAACCGCATGAAAGTTATCGTTGCGCTACTGACCCGCCTCTATTCCAAACTACTTCTACTCTATCCCGGCAGGTTTCAAGACGAATTTTCGGAAGAGATGCAAGTAGTGTTCAGGGATTTGTTGGACGAAACAATCAAAGACGGACTCCTGCCATTGTCGCTTGTCTGCCTTCGAGAGTTGATCGGTCTACCCTTCAACATCCTGCGCGAATTCTGGCATGAGTTCAAGAGAAAGGAAATAAGCATGACAACAAATGAAAAAGCGCCCCCAGGATCAACTAACGATGACAGAGTGAGTCGTTGGGGCGCTTTAATTGGAACGCTGCCGTTTGCATTGTTTGGCATTGCCTCCATGACGGCGAAACTCGATCTGCCGGTCCATGGCGCGTATCCGTATCTGGCATTTTTTGCCATTATCCTGCCTGGGCTTCTGATCGGAATCGTAAAAAGATTTCCACGCTGGGCATACAGTTATCTCGGCTGGTCCCTGGTCTTTGCCTGGTGGTGGTCCAATATGGGCACTCATGGATTGAAAATCTTTGGCATTCAGATCAACTATTGGACATGGCAGATATGGATCCCGCTCCCCGCGGCGTTCGGGATTGCCCTGTTATGGACGCGTTCGTTAAGCCCCATCCGTCAACTCGTCACAGACATCTGGCAGGATTGGACGCTCCTTTCCTTCGCCATGTACACGTTCGTCGGTTGGATGGCATTGATCTACGACGAAAATCAAGGCTTCATGACAGTAGCCATCATCGGCGCAATCAGTGAAGCCACCTGGGATTGGCGCGCATATTATGGCGTCCCGGAGCCGCCTCCCGTTGCGTGGTACGTTTCAGCCTTGAGAATAGTTCTGATACTCCTCATTTGGGGCTTGATCCTGTTCTGGCCCGCCCTGGTGGGGTTTGTACGGCGCGCAATCAATAACCGGGGAATGACCTAACAGCTGATGTGATGCACCTTCCCAAAGGTTTGATGAAAAACCAAGCCCGATTCACAGAAACCTTCGGGACGTTCTGCGTAAGGTGAGATAACAGAGAACGTCAACAGCGCACCATTCGATCCACCCAGGCGAGGCGATCACTGACCACCCGTTTGGAGATTTTTCCCGGCAACATTCTACCGCTCCCGCAAAATCATTTCCATTCGCTGGCGTTCCAGTTCCGCCAGATCGCCGGCGCGACGCAGAACGAATAAATCGAATTCGTCCGCCAGATAAGGATCTTCCGCGTAGACCCGCTCGCCGCGAATGACGTTCGCCGCAAGGAACGAATCCGCCTCCGGCAAGACGACCAAATCCACTTTCGTGGAGTTGAAAAAGGTTTCCAGTTCCAAAGTGAGATTGACTTTGTCCTCAATCGAAAATGGAGAATGGGGCAATACGCCAACATCCAAATCGCTTTGGGATTCGGACAATTGATGCGCGTCGCCTCGAATAAAGTCGAGCATCTCCGCGCTGCGACTGCCAAAGACATATAACGCCTTGACACGATGCATCGCGCATATTTCTTCGACTTTCTGCAATCTCGCGCTCATGCAATGATTATACTCTTTGAATCATTCCGCAACGACTCCACTGCCGCGAATGTGGATTTGGTTACTCCAATGAGTTGCTCGTACGGGATCGGCGGTCCGCTCCCTTCACGGATGGCTTCGACTAAGACCTTCCATTCGTTCACCCAACCCTTATCCTGCGCGCCGCTTTCCACTTTCCGTTTTCCATCCTTGACGGTAGTCAACGAAACAAAGTCATCCAGCACCGCAACCATCCCCCCGCAGAAAACCTCCACGCGTTCCTTCGAGAAGGATTTATCGCCGTTGGCAAGATAATCCACCACGCCGATGGAACCGTCGGGGAAGGTGAAGGTCATGGAGACGTTGTCTTCGCGGTACTTGCCGTTATCTGGCAATGCGTGCGCGGTCACAGAGACGGGAGGCGCGCCGACGAGGAATGCGATGAAATCAATGAAGTGACAGGCTTCGCCGATGATGCGCCCGCCGCCGATTTCGGGGTCTTGAGTCCAGTGGTCGAGGGGAATGAGACCGGCGTTGACGCGGTAGTGAATGTATTTTGGTTCGTGGAAAGTGGAAAGTGGAAAGTGGAGTCGTTGGGCGAGGGGGGCGAAGCGGCGGTTGAAGCCGGTCATCAGCAGGCGGTTATCGGTTTTCAGTAACTGTTTACTGATCACTGATAACTGATCACTATTCATGGCAAGCGGTTTTTCCACAAAAACATGCTTCCCCGCTTTCAAGGCTTTGACCACGAGTTCGGCGTGCGAATCGTGACGGGTGAGAATGGCGACGGTGTTGACCTTCGGGTCGTTGAGGATTTCGTCGTCGGAGGAAGTTGCGTATTGGAAGCCGAATTTTTTACCTGCGTGCTGCGCGTGCAATCCGCCGGAGGAGGCGATGCCGATGAGTTCGATGCCGCCCACTTTTTTGATGGCGGGGAGGAGAACGGAGTTTGCGAAGAGACCGGCGCCGAGCACGCCCAATTTTACAGATGATGTCTTGGGCAAAGTAGAAAGTGGAAAGTGGACAGTGCTACTTTCTACTTTCCACCCTTCGACTGCGCTCACATCGTCCCGATGCTCTTTTGGGAGGGCAGGCTTTCCACCGGGGTACGTCAGCACTACACCTAAAAACGGTTCTTTCTTTTTCCCCGTAATCACATCGTAAGCGACCGTCGCTTTTTCGATGGGAAAGTGGTGGGTGATCAACGGCTTCACTTTCAACTTTCCACTTGCCATCAACTCCACCACCGCTTCGAAGTTCCTCCCCTCTGTCCATCTCACGTAACCGAGTGGATAATCCTGTCCGTTTTCTTCGTAGTTCGCATCGTAGCGACCGGGTCCGTAAGAACGCGAATTGATGAAGGAGAGTTCTTTTTCGTAGTAGATTTTTCGTGGGATGGTGAGACCCACCGCGCCGGTCGCCACGACTCTGGCGCGGTCACGGGCGATGATTCCTGCCAGTTCAACGGGATCATTCGAGGGCGTGTCGGCGCAGATGAGGATAATGTCGAAGCCGCGATTCGCAGTAAAGGTTTGGGCGGAGTCAACAGCTTGGGCGCGGGAGACAGCCTCAAGCCCGCGCTGAGCCGTGTCGAAGCGTCCAAGTGAGGAGGCGAGAGCGAGGCGGGCGGGATCAAGGTCAATGCCGAGGACACGGCATCCAGCCGCATCCGCGATCTGGGCGGCGAGGAGTCCGAGCAATCCCATCCCAATGACCGCGACCGATTCGCCGATCTGCGGCTCGGCGAGACGAAAGCCGTGCATGGCGATCGCGCCGAGGGTGGTGAAAGCGGCGGACTCGAAATCCACGTTTTTGGGGAGCGGGGTGAGCAGGTTGCGCGGCACGACGTTGTATTCGGCATGGACGGCATAGCCGCCGCCCGCGCACGCCACGCGTTGACCGACCTTGAAGCCCTGCATGCCCCTGCCAAGTTTGACGATCGTGCCGGCGGAGGAATAACCGAGCGCCATCGGCTGATCCAAACGGTTGAACGCGGCTTGCGCGGTGGTGAGCAGACCTTCGCGGCGCGCTTTGTCAATGACCTGTTTGACGAGATCGGGGCGCGAGCGCGCCTTGCCAATGAGACTCTTTTCCGCGAACTCGACGACCATGCGCTCGGTTCCCGCGGAGACGAGGCTTGCCGCCACTTTGACGAGCGCCTGCCCCTCGCGCGGGGTCGGGATGGGAACGTCCTCGATGGAGGCTTTTCCGGTTTTGATGTTTTGGAGGAGTTGTTTCATTTTGAGCGGGCGATCGAATCGAATGTTTTGGACAGTATACTCGAATTCGGCGCGGCAAAATTCAGGCAGACCCTGTACCCTCCGTCACAAATGACATTTGTCACTTTTTTCGCGAAAAACTTGCCTCGCAATGAAATTGTAACTATAATGATTTCAAGGCTTTCACTCCGCCTCGCAGGAACCGGCGCAGGGAAAGGAGGTTTGCTCGAACAAATGATCAATAAGCCGACAAATACATCGCTTTTCCCAAACCTTTCATCAACAAGGAGAAGATACCATGGCGCTAGGCGGTTACGCGGATAAAGTTGCCTGGGTTGACCTGACCACAGGCGCGACGGAATTCAAACCCATTCCGGAAGAATACAAACTGAAATATATTGGGGCGCGCGGCGTCGGTGTGAGATTTGTCTTTGACAACGGGCCATCGGTTGACCCGCTCTCGCCGGATAACATCCTGTGCTTCATGAACGGACCGTTGACCGGTTCCGAAGCCAACATGAGCGGACGCATGGCAATCGTGACCAAATCGCCTCTGACCGGTACCATAACTGATTCTCACCATGGAGGCTGGTCCGCCGCCCGATTGCGCTGGGCTGGTTACGACGGGCTGGTTTTCAAAGGCAAAGCCTCCAAGCCCACCTACGTTTACATCCACGACGATCAGTTCGAACTGCTCGACGCTTCCGACGTGTGGGGAAAGGGAGTCCATGACACCGTAAAATACTTCAAAGAAAAATACGGCGAGAAGGACCTGACCGTGATCGCCATTGGTCCCGCGGGCGAGAACCTAGTCAAATTCGCGTGCTGGATCAACGAGGACGACCGAGCCAGCGGACGCGGCGGCACAGGCTGTGTCGGCGGATCGAAGAACCTCAAAGCCATCGTCATCAAAGCCGAGAAGAAGATGGTCAAAGCCTCAGATCGCGAAAAGTGGAAGGCGGCTCACTCCAAAGCCCTGGCTGAGATCATGGACGAGCGCGTGGTCACCTCCCCGCGCAAGGGCGGACTCTCGGTCTACGGCACGAACGTGCTGATGAATATGACCAACGTCATTGGCGGTCTGCCCGCCAAAAACAGCCAGTTTGCGGCATTCGAAACCGCCGAGTTGATCAGTGGTGAGCATGTGAACGATACGATCCTCGTGGACAACCCCACCTGTCACGCCTGCCCGGTCGCCTGCAAGAAGGAAGTGGAGGTCAAAGACGGTCCATACGCGGGTCTGCATATGGAATCGCTCGAATACGAACCCGCCTGGTCGGTCGGCGCGAACTGCGGCAACGACGACGCTCGCGTCGTCGCAAAGATGATTGACACCTGCAACGACATGGGCATGGATGCCATCGAGATCGGTCACCCGATCTCCATCTGGATGGAAGCCAGCGAAAAAGGTTATACCAACGGCTCGGGCAAGATCGGATGGGGCGATGGCGCCAAGATGGTCGAGACCGCCTTGCTCATCGCCAAACGCGAGGGCATTGGCGCAATCATGGCGGAGGGCGCAAACGCCACTGCCGAGCACTTCGGCCACCCCGAACTCGCCATGACGGTCAAAGGGCAGGGTGTGCCGGCTTATGATCCGCGCGGCATCAAGGGCATGGGCATCGCCTACGCCACCTCCAACCGCGGCGCTTGCCACCTGCGCGGCTACACCCCAGCGGCGGAAGTCGTCGGCAACGTGCTCGGTCCATCCACCGTCACCGACCCGCTGGCATGGAAGGGCAAGGGCGAGCTCACTATCATCTTCCAGAACGTCCATACCGTCACCGACTGCCTAGATGTGTGCAAATTCGCCACCTTCGCCGAGTCGCTGGATTCGTTCGCGGCGCAATACGAGGCGATCACAGGCGTGCCTTCCAGCGCGGAACATTTGCTCAAGGTCGGCGAGCGCGTCTACAACCTCGAGCGCTACTACAACAACCTGAACGGCTTTCGCGAAGGCAGCGACTACCTGCCCGAACGTTTCCTCAAGGAACCCTCACAGCATGGCGGGAGCAAGGGACACGTCTGCGAACTGGACAACATGCTCGAAGAGTACTACGCCAAGCGCGGCTGGGTAAACGGCGTCGTGCCGGAAGCAAAACTGAAGGAACTGGAGATCATCTAACGCTTCAGGCTCAACCGATAGTTGGTTCTGTTTCAACAGGCAGAATCTCCCCGACAATGGACACAGGGCGACGCGCGTCGCCCTGTGTGTTAATTCAGTACCGCGACATTCATGTCGCTCATTGCAAAGGCGACATGAATGTCGCGGCACATTGACTACCCGCCTCCCACCGCGGGGAAGACATTCACCGAATCCCCCTGCATGATCTTCGTTTGGAAGCCTTCATCCATGAACTGCACGTCGCGCCCGTTGATAAAAAAGTGGACGTGACCGTACATCTCCCCGTTTTCGTTGAGCAGTTCTTTTTTCATGAGGGGAAACTTCGTGACGATGGCGTCGAGTAATTCCCGTGCGGTTATGCCGTGATCCACGTTGAACTCGACCGTTTTGCCGCCGGCGATATCGCGCAGGGTTGCAAAGAAATTGACTTTCATGTTCGATCCTTCCAGACTCTAGGGGTTTTGGAAACCTTTAGGGTCTTTCTTGTTTTCCAAAGGTTGGCTCGCGCAGCACTTCCACGTTCATCCGTCCGCTGGAGATGGGGGAGAAAAAGCTGACGACAGAATCGGGCTTGAGAGGCGAATCAATTCCGAGCGGGGAAAGACGCGGGTTTCGTCCATCCACATAGACCGGCACGTCCTGCCGCAACTCCCGGTCTTCATCCAGCAAATGGAAGGCGGCTTCGGGATACCGGTCGACCAGAAAGTTGACCAACTTGCGGAACGTGTCCATCCGCGCGTCGTGGACCTCCAACGACGGCTTGCCGATGACCGTCCGTATATTGGCGTAGAAACGCAGTTCCATCTACATCTCCTGCGGAAAAACGTCGAAGCCCGATTTTCGCGCGGCTTCATGAAGTTCACTATCGAAGGTTGCAAATAGCACAGAAGCGCCAAGGAATTCCCTCCACGTAAGGGCGCAGGCAAGGTGGATGGCATCATATCCACGCAGGCTGAATTGAGCGGTGAGAAAGTCGGCCCGGATGACGATCTGCTCCGTAACCACAATGCGATGATAATCGCTCCATTCTTTTCGAAAATTGTTCAATGCGGCTTCACATTGTTCCTGATTAATTATCTTCATCCTGGTTAACCGGTTGATGCCGGCGGCGGTCTCCGCACGAGTGATCAAGCCGGTGGCTGTCACATCGGCATTCTCCACCAGCTGCCTGATCTCATCCGAATAGATCTCTTGTATGAATAGTTTCAGGAGGGCGCTGGTGTCAATATAAAGATTCATTCTGCATTTCCAGATAAATATCAGACGCGGTTTTATTGCTTTTGTTCACTGCAACAGGTTTTGCCGGCTTCAGTTTCCTGCCGCTCCACGCAATCAACCCCGCGGACTGCAACGCCTTGACTCGATCCATTAACTCCTCTCGGGTGGGCGCAATTTGGGCGATGGGCTTCCCATGCGAGGTGATAATGATGGTATGCCCTTTTTGCACCTTCTCGAGGTAGGAACTCAGGTGTGTTTTGAGGTCGCGAACGCCGATCCGATACTCTGCCATGGTCTGCTCCTTTTGTGGCTACATTTTATCATTCAAAGACTACAATTTGAGAAAAAAAACGGGTCTCACGACCCGGATTGGTCAGCCTCGATGGCTCGAAATGATTTTGATTACGGGCATTGAATGATCCCCTGCGCCCACAGACAACCGCCGCAGACCGGAAAGGCAGTATTCCCCAGGCAATCCTCTTCGTTGGTTTCGGAGAGGTCGCAACCGCCGCAGAACGTGCAAGGCGCAAAGACAAAGTTATGCAGGCGTTCGCGATATGCCACATATTCGGGATCCATCCAGATCGCCTCCAATGACCGGTCGCGCACGTTCGCAATGACGTGTTTCTTCGAGAGGCGCGGCTTGCCGTGCAGGTAACTCGTGTGCGTGTGCATCAGGGGCCAGCAGGGACTGACATCCCCCGTCCACGCGATAGACATGGTGCCGCTTTCGACGAAGTTGCACACGTCGTTCGCGCCGCCCCAGTTGTTGCCCGCAAAACTGACGTTGCATCCGCTGTTGAAGGTTTCGATCAACGCCGCCTGGGTATCCTCGTTGAAATCAATTTTTGGCAGGCTGAGTTTCGGCAGCATCGGGGAGGGCAGGTAGGCGATATTTCGCATGGTACGCAAATAGAGGCGATCATCCTGCATGTCCGGCGTGGGCGGCTGGACATTGCTCACCGAATAATATTTGGCGCCGAAGGTGTGCCCCAATTTGATGATCTTCGGCAGGTCATTGATATTGCGCTTCATGGCGACAAAGGCGACGCCGATCTCAGGCTTGGGGAAGTGTCCGCCCTTGCGCATCTTGAACAGGCGCTTCAGGTTGTCAATGATCGCCGGGAGTTCCGCGCCCATGCGCACGTCGGCAAAACTGTCGGGCGTGGCGCCATCCAACGAGACCCAAAGCACGTCGAGACCGGCGTCAATCAACTCGCGCGATTTTTTCTCGGTGAGGATGGTGCCGTTGGTGATGAGTTCGACCTTGACGTCAAGCTCCCGTTTGATGCGGCGGATCCATTCGATGGTTTTAACGTGAAAGAGCGGTTCCCCGATCCCGCCGAAGTAAACGCCTGGAATGGGATCCAATTTCTTCAGTCCCGCGAAGATACGCTCGAAGGTCTCCTCGGTCATACGTCCGAGAGGCTGATCCCACGCGTTGCGGAAACAGGTGATGCAATCCAGGTTGCAGGCGACCGTTGGCTCGATGTAGACCTTGGTGAGGTGAGTCACCGGGCGGTGCATGCGGATGAAGTTCTGCCCCTCGTCCAGGCGGACCTTCGAGCCGGGGTTCAGCCCATATTGGCGGGCAACTTCGGGCGGCAGAATGAGACGTCCGTTATCGTCCACCTCCGCCCAGGCCGTCGTGGATTTTGTGGATATGACAGACATGGCTTACTCCTTACAAAAACACCAATTCTTATAAATCATATCCATTTTCAGGGAAAAAATGTATGACAAAAGTTACAAATCGGCGGGATGAAAAGCCTAAATCAACGAGGGTGATATAATCCACGCGCTCGAAATTCCCATAGGAGTAAACTTGTGTCCGATTCCCGCGTTCAAAAATTCGCAAAAGTTTTGGTCGAACATTCCGCCCGCATCGTCCCCGGCGACCGTGTCCTGATCGAAGCGACGACCGCCGCCGAGCCGCTGGTGCGCGAGTTATTCATTCAGATCATGGAAAAGGGCGGTCATCCCCACCCGATGGTTGCCCTGCCCGGCCTGATGCCGTTCAGCCAGGAGGAGTTCTACCTCACCTACGCCGGGGACGCGCAACTGGATTTCGTGCCGACCTTCTACAAGATCGCCTACGACCAGTTCGAGAGCCGCATTCGCATTCATTCGTCCACGAACACGCGCGGCACGACGAACATTGACCCGCTCAAATCGCAGCGGCGCGGCAAAGCCACCAGCGTCATCACCGAGGCGCAGATGCGGCGCGGCGCGGAGGGCAAATTCAAATGGGTCACCACGCTCTATCCCACCGAGGCGTACGCGCAGGACGCGGGCATGAGCCTGAAGGAGTACGAGGATTTCGTTTTCAACGCCGTCCACGCAAACGAGGAGGATCCCATCGCCTATTGGAAAGGCACGGCGGCGGGTCAGCAAAAGGCGATTGATTTCCTCGCGGATAAGGACATCGTCACGCTGCGCGGACCCAATGTAGACCTGTCGCTTTCCATCAAGGGGCGCAAGTTCATGAATTCCTTCGGGGTGTACAACATGCCCGACGGCGAGGTCTACACGGGTCCCGTCGAAGACTCGTTGAACGGCTGGGTGAGGTTCACCTATCCCGCCATCTACGGCGGCGTGGCGGTCGAAGGCGCGGAACTGGTATTCAGCCGCGGGCGCGTGGAGCAGGCAAAAGCGGAAAAGAACGAAGCGTATCTGATCAAGATGCTCGAATCGGACGCCGGCTCGCGTTACGTCGGTGAGTTCGCCATCGGCACGAATTTCGACATCAACCGATTCACCGGCAACATCCTCTTCGACGAAAAGATCGGCGGGACGTTCCACATGGCTCTCGGCGCAGGCTACCCGGAAACCGGTTCAAAGAACAAGTCCTCCATCCACTGGGACATGATCTGCGACCTGCGCACGGATTCCGAAATCCACGCGGACGGCATGTTGTTCTATAAGAATGGGGAGTTTGTGTTTGGAGGAACGTAGACGGGTGATCAGGTAAACAGGTATACAAGAAAGCCTTTCGAGTTCATCGAAGGCTTTTTGTTTTTACCGATCCACTTGTGTACGTGTGTACCTGTGTACTTCCTCAATACAACCCCACCGACCGATCCACCCGGCGCGCGTATTCGTCAATGCCGCCGCGCACGTTAAAGACGTTCCTCCATCCCTGTTGCGCAAGCCACGCGGCGACCTGCATACTGCGGTTGCCGTGATGACATAAAACGTAGATAGTGGCATCCTTCGAACGCGCGGACTCGGACAACGCGTCCGTGCCTTCGCGCGCCAACCGGCTCATGGGCGTGACCTCGAGCCTGCTGTCCGTTAATTTGGCGTGGTTCAACTCGTCGAGTTCGCGCACGTCGAGCAGGATGAATTCGTCCTCGGATTTCAACTTCTCGGAAAGATCGGTAACGGTAATTTCGGGAAACATGGTCTATGCCAACGCCTTCGAATACAACCTCTCCGCGTATTCCTTCACCATGCGGCGCGTGGAGAATTGCGGCGCGACCGTTTTGACGGATTCCTTCATGCGGCGCACCCAATCCAGGGGGACGTCGTTGATGTCGCGGTCGTAATACAGCGGAATGATCTCGTTCTCGAGTTTGTTATACAGGTCCTGCGCGTCCGCCTGATCCTGCGCCTCGGGCAAGTCCCATTGTTTGTCCTCGCCGATGGACCAGCCGTTTTTGCCGTTGTATGCCTCGCGCCACCAGCCGTCCAGCACGGACAAGTTCAACGCGCCGTTCAAGCCCGCCTTCATGCCCGAAGTGCCGCTGGCTTCCATGGGGCGGCGCGGAGTGTTGAGCCATACGTCCACGCCCTGGACGAGGTAACGCGCCAGGTTCATGTCGTAGTCCTCGACAAAGACGAGGCGTCCGCCCGTTTCGGCGCGTTTGACCGTGCGGTAGATCTTCTGGATGAGTTGCTTGCCCGGTTCGTCGGCGGGATGCGCCTTGCCTGCAAAGACGATCTGAACCGGCATGTTCGGGCGGTTGATGATGCGCAACAATCTGTCCACGTCCGAAAGAATGAGGCTGGCGCGTTTATACGTCGCGAAGCGGCGCGCAAAGCCGATCGTCAACACGTACGGGTTGAGCATCACGCCCGCGGAAACCACCTGCACCGGATGGAAACCTCCCATCGTCCAACGGTCGCGGACGCGCTCGCGCAGGTAGAAGTTCATCTTGCGCTTGAGATGCTGGTGAACCTGCCACAAGGCGGTATCGGGCAGGCTGTCCAGTTTTTCCCACAACTCCGCTTCGTCGAGGCGTTCCATCCAGCCCTCGCCGAAATGCAGTTCGAGCAATAAACGCAAGCGGCGCGCCATCCAGTTCGCGGTGTGGACTCCGTTCGTCACGTGCGTGATCGGCACGTCCTCCACGCGTCGATCCTCCCAGAGGAAATGCCACATCTCGCGCGCCACGCGTCCGTGCAGTTCGGAGACCGCGTTGCGTCCCTCCGAATAGCGCAGCGCCAGAATGCCCATGCTGAACGTCTCGCCGTGTGGCTGTTGATGCCGCGCCAGATCGTAGAATTGCTCGCGGGTCAACCCCAATTGACCCCAGACCGCCGCGAGGTATTTGTCCATGAGCCAGAGCGGAAACTCGTCGTTGCCCGCAGGGACCGGCGTATGCGTGGTGAAGATGTTTTGTCCGCGCGTCTTTTCGAGGGCGGTCTCGAACGGAACGCCGTCCTCGACCAGTTCGCGGGCGCGTTCGATTGTGAGGAACGCGGCGTGACCCTCGTTCATGTGCCAGATCGTCGGGTTGACTCCCAGCGCGCGCAACGTGCGCACGCCGCCGACGCCAAGCAAAACCTCCTGCATGATGCGGTGGTCGAGGTCCGACCAATACAAGCGGGCAGTCAACAGGCGGTCGGCTTCAGAGTTGCTTTCCACGTTCGAATCGAGCAGGTAGAGAGGGATGCGCCCAACGCGCGCCTCCCATACCTGGAGCGCAATCCTACGGTCGGGAAACTCCACTTCGACCGTAACGGGCTTGCCGCCCTGCGTCACCAGGTTTACCGGCAGGTCTTCGAACGTCAGCATGTTGTTCAACGCCTCCTGCCAGCCGTCCTCGCTGATGCGCTGGGAGAAATATCCCTGCGCGTACATGAAGCCGACTCCCACCAGCGGCAGACCGAGGTCGCTTGCCTCCTTCAGGTGGTCGCCAGCCAGTACGCCGAGCCCGCCCGAATAGATCGGGAGGATTTCGTGCAGACCAAACTCCATGGAGAAATAGGCTATGGGATTCGAGGCAAGTTCCGGCTGAGTCCGATGCGTCCACGTATCCTGTTGCGCCGCGTACGAATCGAAAGCCTCAAAGACGCGGCGGTACGAATTCATGTAATCCTTGTCCTTGAGAACTTCGTTCAAACGGGCGCGCTTGATCTCACGCAACATGCGAATGGGATTGTGATTCAAACGCTCCCACATGGCGCGGTCCAATTGCGAATACAGGCGCGTGGCTTCGGGCTGCCACGTCCACCAGAGGTTATAAGCCAGTTCGCCCAGGCGGGCGAGTTTTTTGGGAAGGTCGAACGGGGGAAGTTGCGCGCGAAAATGGTTCATGGCGCACAATGATACCCCAAAAAACCGTTTGGATTTACAATGGATTCGTGACAACCGCGCAGTTATTCGTGACGTGCCTCGTCGCTTCCTTCCACCCGCAAACCGGGGAGGCGATCGTGAGCATTCTCCAACGCCTCGGCATTGACGTGGACTTCCCCCGCAACCAAACCTGCTGCGGACAACCCAACTTCAACGCGGGTCTGCGCGCGGAGGCGCGGCTGGTTGCGGAACACACCATCCGCGTGTTCGAGAAAACAACGGGCGACATCGTCATCCCATCGGGTTCATGCGCGCACATGCTCAAACATGGATATTTGGAATTATTTGCAGACGATCCCGTCTGGCTGCCGCGCGCGCAGGCAGTGGCTTCGCGAGTCTACGAGTTCACGGAATACCTCGTGGACAGACTCGGCGTGACCGACCTCGGCGCGCAATGGAACGGAACATTGACCTATCATCCATCCTGTCACACCCTGCGCGGCATGGGCATTGACCGCCAGCCGCGCGCACTGCTGGCAAATGTCAAGGGCGCGACAATTGTAGAACTTCCCAACGCCGAGGAATGTTGCGGTTTCGGCGGCATCTTCTCGATGGAACATCCCGAACTTTCGGCGGAATGGTTGAAACGCAAGATCGCCAATCTCGAAGCAACCAATTCTCCAACTTTGGTCGTGACCGAATCGGGCTGCCGTATGCACATCGCGGGTGGATTGCATCGGCAGAAGAAAAAGCAGAGGGTGGTGCATATTGCGGAGGTGTTGGCGAGGCGGTGAGAAGGGGGAAGGGGAAGGGGAAGGTGGAAAGCATGCCCTGAGCGCAGTCGAAGGGTGGAAAGTAGAAAGCATGCCCTGAGCGCAGTCGAAGGGTGGAAAGTGGAGAGTGGAAAGTGGAAGGTAGAGAGTGAAAGGTAGAGAGTGGAAAGTGGAGGGTGGAGGATTAGAGAATTAGAGAGTATAAGTAGATCACGAAAATTTTGCGTACTGCGTAGCGTGCGCTCTCTGGCGCAATCGGGGAAGTGAAGTGGAAAGTGGAAGGTGAGAAGTGGAAAGTGAGAAATGAATAGGAAGCAGTTTCGTCAGAGAATCCGCCAATCGCTGGCTAACGAGCCGCTCCAGATCGCGCTGGATGCCAACGCCGAACGCCGCGTGAACGGACGCGTTGCCGCGTTCGCTTCGCTCCCCGATTGGAGGGAACGCAGGCAAAAGGCGCACGCCATTCGAGCGGAGGTCATCGAGCGTCTCGATTCGCATCTTGGGCAATTCATCCATAACGCAACGCAAAACGGGATTACCGTTCACCGCGCAAAGGACGCGGACGAGGCGATACAGATCCTTTTGAAGATCGTAAAGGATGAATCCTTCGTGTCCCTTCGTGACCTTCGTGGTAAAGAGCTCCTGATCGCCAAATCGAAGAGCATGGTTTCGGAGGAGATCAACCTCAACCGCGCGCTCGAAGCGGAAGGGATGCGCGTCGTCGAGACCGACCTCGGCGAATACATCGTGCAATTGCGGAACGAAAGACCGAGTCACATCATCACGCCCGCCGTGCATCTACGCCGCCACGAGGTCGGTCAACTCTTCCACGAGAAACTCGGCGTCCCCTACACCGAAGACATCCCCACCCTCACGAACATCGCGCGCAAAGTCCTGCGCGAAGTGTTCCTCACGGCAGACGTGGGCATCAGCGGGGTCAACTTTGGCATTGCAGAGACGGGCGGCATCTGCATCGTCACCAACGAAGGCAATGGCCGCATGGTCACAACGCTTCCGCCGGTTCACATCGCGCTGATGGGCATGGAACGCCTCGTCCGGGATTTCGGCGACCTCGCCATCATGCTCTCCCTCCTCCCCCGCTCGGCAACGGGACAAAAACTCAGCGTCTATACTCAAATCATTCACAAGCCTCTTGATGGTCAACAACGTCACATCATCCTGCTCGACAACGGACGCTCGCATCTTCGCAACTCGCCGCTCAAAGAATCGCTCTATTGCATTCGCTGCGGCGCGTGCCTCAACGCCTGCCCCGTGTTCCGCGAAATCGGCGGTCACGCCTACGACAGCGTCTATCCCGGTCCCATCGGCTCGGTCATTTCGGCGGGATTGTTCGGGAGCGAATTCGTCCCGCTCGCGCAAGCCTCGTCACTGTGCGGCGCGTGCAAGGAGGCTTGCCCCGTGGATATTGATCTGCCGAAGTTGTTGACGCGCGTCCGCGCAGGGCTGGCTTCGGACACGCAACACGCAACAAGCCTCTCTCCATTTTCCGCTTTCTTCTTGAAGACGTACGCCCGCCTCGCGACTCACCCCAGGCTGTTCGCCCTCTCCCAAAAATTCGCGGCGCTGGGAACTTTTCTCCTCTCCCCCTTCGACGATCACGTCCGTTTGCCCGCGTTCACGGGATGGGGTTATGGCAGGGATTTACCGAGATTCGCGTGGAGGACGTTTGGGGAAAGGTACGCAGGTAAACAAGCAGACGAGCGCACAGGTAAACAAGTAGACAGGTATCCAAGCAGGCAGGAAGACTCTTCAGTCATGGCGACTGCAACGCCACCCCCTCAGAGTGAGATAAACAAAGTTGAACGTTTTATCGAAGAACTCACCAAAGTCAATGGGCAGGTCGTTCGCGCGACGGAGAACGAAATAACAAACAAGGTCGTCGAATTTCTGCGATCGCGAAACATCAACCGCATCCACCTCGAGCCGAATGTGTTGGACGAGGAGTCTTTGCGGGGAACGGGAATCACCGTCAGCCGTGAGGCTAACGCCGCGATACGCGTCGGGGTGACGAGGGCTCTTTGCGGGCTGGCAGATAGCGGGTCCGTTTTGGAGGCGGATGGGGAGGGAGGCAGGTTATACGCCTCCCTTTTGACCGAAATCCACATTGCCGTATTGCGCGCATCGGACATTTATCCCTCCCTCGAAAACGCGCTGCACCTGACGCGCGATGCAAAATCCGCCGTCTTCATCACGGGACCGTCGCGCACGGGCGACATCGAAATGTCGCATACCATCGGCGTGCATGGGCCGGGCGAGGTCGTGGTCTTTTTGGCGGCGTGATAAAATCCGCAGGCATGAACCGGGAAAAAGCGTTTGCGTTTTATTTGCCGGCAGTCTCATTGCTTGGCATGGCGTTCGCCTTCGTCGTGACGTTTCGTTACGGCGCGGGGCTGGCGACCGACGGCGCGAGATATTTATCCACCGCCGAGAATTTGATTCACGGGAAAGGCTTTATCGAATATCTCGGCGTGCCGTTGACGCAGTTCCCGCCGTTGTATTCGATCCTCCTTGCAATCGTTGGGTTTGTCACGCGGGCGGATGTGTTCGTCATCGCGCAATACCTCAACATCCTGACGTTCGGCCTGGCGACCTGGCTGGCGGGAAAGTTCTTTCGGAAATTGTTTCCCGAAAACGTTTTGTACGCGTACGTTGGGAGCGGGGTGTTCGTCACCTCGGTTTCGCTGCTTCGCATGGCTTCGAATATTCTGTCGGACCTCCTGTTCCTCGCGCTGACCATCGTGATCTTGATCGCCGCCGCAAATTTCATGGAAGACCCATCCCGAAAGAATCTATGGTTGCTTGGTTTGTTGTGCGCCGTTTCCCCGTTATTGCGTTATGCCGGGTTGACTCACATCCTCACCGCATCGTTGATCGTTTTGCTCGCGCATCGAAAGGAATGGATGAAGGGAATCGTTCGAGCGGGGGCGTTGGGTCTGCTCGCGAGCCTCCCGACCCTGCTTTGGGTTTACTTCCATAACTATTTGCAAACGGGGATTTTGTTCGGCAGGCGCCTGCCGCCTAACGCGCAAGGCAATCTGGAAACGACCATCGAAAAAGCCGTTCACTGGTTCCTCCCGTACAGCGTCACCGATCGGATCCCCGAATGGTTGATCATCGTTTTGTTGCTGCTCGTTCTCATCATGGGCAATCGCATCGCCGACTGGAAAAACTGGGGAAGACAGATCGTGAACTCGAAATTCCTCCCCAACCTGATCTTCGTTTTCCTCTACGTGAACGTGTTGATCTTCAACGTCAGTTACTCTGAGGTGCGCTGGCGATTCATGGATCGCATCCACATCATCCTCCTGCCTTCGCTTCTGGCGATCGGGTTCGTGACGTTCAGGGAGTTACGGCCGTTCTATCTGCGCCGGTTTTCGACGAAGACATTGCAAACTGCGGTGTTGATCGTTTTCGCCCTTTGGCTGGCGTATCCCTTGAACGGCATCCAGGAAACGCTTCGAAGCGCGTACTACAACGGGGAAACGAGCGAATACAACATCTACAACACCCGCGCCCAATACGAATCAGGGATCAGGGAATTTATCGAGTCGCTGCCCATGACGCCCGAGGATAAGATCTACAGCAACTACGAACCCGTCGCCTGGTTCTACGCGCGCCGCACGATCCTCAAACTCCCGCAGGGACCGGTCAGCCCGGAACCGCCGGATCCCGATGAAGTGTTGAAGAACCATCCCGATTGGCCCGGCGAAGACGGCGCGGGCTACGTGATCTGGATGAAGGAACTGGGTTTCAAGGAATACGTCCTTTCGCCGGAACAGTTGACATCCAGGGCAAAATTCGAACTGCTCTTCTTCAGCAAACAGGGCGACGTGTACCACATCACGCCGAGGTGATCTTCGATTGACGTTTCCATTTCACGATGATACAATCCCGCACGCTTCCCTCAAAAAGAGAGAGGCGCGCGGGATACGATCCCACCCGCCCCCATCGTCTAGCGGCCCAGGACGGAGCCCTCTCAAGGCTCAAACAGGGGTTCGAGTCCCCTTGGGGGCATATCTCTAAAGGGTGAGAAGCCGATCATCATCGAATGGAGAACTCGATAATGACACTTCTCACCCACCACAAACAAACAGCCACAATGCCCGATTTAGTTGGTTACTGTACCACCGCCGAAGCCGCCGAGGAATTGCAATTTCACATAAACCATGTAAGGCGCATGATTCGACGCGGCGATCTCAAAACAAAAAGAGTCGGTCAAATGCTTTTTGTCTCCCTGGATTCGATCAAGCAGTATCAGGAAAAGACAAAAGGGTTTGACAAACATTCCCCTCTAAAACGTGAAAAGATAACAAAAGGCAAGTAAAAAGCCAGTTCATACCACTTGACTGGCTTTTTTGTTTGGGGTAAGATGTTCACCTAGTTATACACGTTCAACTAGAAGAACAGCACCTTTACAAACCAAATAACTGACGCCGTGTAGCCCGTGAGAGTAGCGGGCAGAGAGGCAGATCAGACAGGGGCAGGCAGAAAACGCGTTACAGGGCTTCTACGTGGCAAATAAGCCTATTTTCAACGTGGATGCACCATCCCACCGAAAGGAGTTACATGGACGATCAACTAACCCAAGTACAGCGCAAATGGCGAACACTCCCCGCCTGGCGCAAGTGGCAGATTCTTTTGCTGGTCATATTCCACTCCACACCGA
>SZPG01000002.1 GCA_030263595.1 Chloroflexi bacterium CFX6 | reverse complement strand
AGCGTACCGGCGAAACCTATGAATACTGGATCAAGAAATACGTCCGCTTCCATAACCCCGGGTTGAGTCGCGGCGAAGTCAGCCGTCATCCCTCTGAAAGCAATTTTAAAGTAAATAATGGCTTGGAAGACAAGGGTCCCTTTACGAACTCGCAGTCCTACTTCGTAACAATTCCGTAATTTGGATTTCTTTTACTCTTCCACCCGAAGCAATCCCCACTTTGCAGGAAAATCCATGGCAACAGGAGATTGCTTCTCGAAGACTCGCAACGACATGAGGGAAGTTAATAATTTACTGACCCTTAGCATCTCCTTCTCATCGAATATATTGCTCGATTGATCTTAACAGGAGCAATATTTCGCAATATTGCCATAAAAAACGCCTCCCGTTTTTGGATGGGAGGCGCTCTCATGTTATGGGGATTTATCCCTTGCTCAACGTGACCAGCACCATCGGTCGGCGTTTGGTGTATTCGAAGAGATACGACTTGACCGTGTTGGCGATGTCCTTTTCGCTGTCCCAACCGCCGTTATTGACCACGTCCATGATGTGTTTGCGGACTTCGGGAATCAACTCCTCCGCGTCCTCCTGCGAGACGAAGCCGCGCGTGATGATCTCCGGCTCGTGCAATAACCTGCCGTTGAGTTTATCCACGCTGATGTCAATCAGGAAGATGCCGTTGCGCGCCAGTTTCTCGCGCTCGCGCATGATGCTGAAATCCACCTCGCCGATGGACTGTCCGTCCACGAAGACGTAACCGCCGGGAATGCGTTCGCCGAGTTTGATGTTCCTGCCGGAGAGTTCCACGATCTGCCCGTTCTCGACGACGATCACGTTCTCTTTCGGGATGCCGACCTCGGCAGCCAGTTGTCCGTGCCGTTTCAACTGCCGCAATTCACCGTGAATGGGGAGGAAGTATTTCGGCTTGACCATGTTGAGCAGGAGTTTCAATTCCTCCTGGCTGGCGTGACCCGAAACGTGGATCGGCAGGATCGCGTCGTAGATCACGTTGGCGCCGCGCCTCAACAGGCGGTTGATCGTCTTGCTGATGGTCTCCTCGTTGCCGGGGATGGGGTGCGAAGACAGCACGATCGTATCGTTCGGTTTGATGTCGAACTGGCGGTTCGTCCCTGCGGACAGCCGCCCCACAATGGACGACGGCTCACCCTGCGAACCCGTACACATGATCGTGACCTTGTGATCCTGCATCTGCAAAGCCTGATCCAGCGGCACGAGCAGTTCGTCGGGAATTTCGAGATAACCCAATTTGCGGGCGATCTTCACGTTGTCAATCATGCTCGAGCCGGCCAGCGCCATTTTGCGTCCGTGTTTGGCGGTCGCATCGGCAACCTGCTGGATGCGCGAGATCAACGAGGCGAACGTCGCCACAATGACGCGTCCCGGCGCTTCGGTGAACACCTTGTCGAAGGCGGGTCCGATGATCGTTTCGGAGGGCGTCCAGCCGGGGCGTTCGGAATTGGTCGAATCGGCGAGCAACAGGTCCACGCCGCGCTTCGAGAGTTCCGCCAGTTTGGCAAAGTCCGTGGGCCAGCCGTCCACCGGGGTTTGATCGAATTTGAAATCGCTCATGTGGACGACGAGTCCGGCCGGGGTCGTGATCCCAAGCCCGACCGCGTCCGGAATCGAATGGCAGATGTGGAAGAATTCAACTTTGAACGGTCCGAGTTCCACCGAGCCGCCCGCTTCGATCGTGTTGAGCGAGACCTTGTTCCCGGCGTTGTTACGCGCCAGTTTGACCTCGATCAAGCCGCGGGTCAGGGAGGTTGCGTAGATGGGCGCGGGAATCTCCCGCACGAGATGATGGATCGCCCCAATGTGATCCTCGTGTCCGTGTGTGATGACGATCCCCACCACCTTGTCCGCTTTATCCAGCAGGTATTCGAAATCGGGGATGATGTAATCAATCCCCATCATGTCGTTGTGCGGGAACATGATGCCCGCATCCACCACCAGGATCTGGTTTTGGAATTCGTAGGCGGTCATGTTCTTGCCCACTTCCCCGAGCCCCCCCAGGGGAATGATCTTCAATTTTCCTTGTTTACTCATACGTGTATTTATCCTCGCTTTGCGTTAGATATTTTATCCGCCTTTGGCGGTAAAGGTCTAAATAAAAGACCTCCGCTGACTTGCTCGCGAAGGTCGTGCCGTACCAATGCGATTGCTCTTACAAACAAACGACGCTGGTGGTCGAGTACGGAGGTATCGAAACCCTGCGCCGTGAAAGTCAAACTCAATGGCGGAAGTATAGCAGGGCAGGGGGGATTTGTAAAGTTGGAATCTGACATTGCGAGGCGACAGCCGAAGCAATCTCCTTCTTGACGGGTAGCCACGCCTCTTTCCCCGCCGACGCCTGCTCCCGTTTTCTGATGCCGTTTCCTCCCCTTCGCATCCACCAGTTGCCTGCTTGACCTGTGTGCCTGTCTACTTGTGTACCTGTCTACCTATGTACCTATGTACCTATGTACTTGTGTACCTGTGTACTTGTCTACTTGTGTACCTGTGTACTTATCCAGCATCATCTAACCCCGCCTCCTCTGACGCTTCTGTCTCTCCATTGTCAAATTGAACTCGATCTGCTTCTCCTGAATCTGCTTTCGGATTTCCTCCTTCTGCTTTTCGTCCTCCACTGATGCAAGGACCTGTTTCAACCCGGCGATCTCCTTGAGCAGTTCCATTTCGCGCGAAGTGAACCCCGCGTTCTTCAACACCGATTGCGCCACGCGAACCTCCTCCGGCGTATCGAAGTACGCGGACAGGTCAATGGGCTTGCCCTTGCCGGGCAGGTTATCGAACTCCCCGCGTTCCTGCGCCTCCTTGATCAACTTTTCGACGATCTTATCGAAGGACACGGCTAACCTTCCTCTGCGGCAGGGATGTTGTTATCCAATGGATACGCGTCATGGTTCCAATTCCAAAATCGTATAGGTTCCGTTTTTATAAAAAATGTTCGCGGGCAAGGCGTCAACATCTGACATCGAAACTTGACCATCGAGTATCAGGTATTTTGCCCCCAGGCTTTGAACAAAATCAATCAATCCCTTTGGGTCGCGTCGAAACCACGAATACGTTGGTCCTTCGATTTCCAGGCGTGTGTAAATATCGAACCACCTTTCCATCAATTCCATATTGGCAACGCCGGCGCCTCTGTCTTTCCAGGAATAAACCAATGGTCGTTGTGCGAGATAGCGCACTGTCAATGCAGTCGTGTCCGCCGGATGCGTTGCGAAAAAAACGGGAGAGCCAGGTTCTGTGCGATCTTTGAGCGTCTCCAATATATCATGCAGATCCGACTTCTGCAGACAAAGCGCCTTGCCCGTTTTTATGCAATCCAGCAGGGCGTCGAAACGAATTTCGCGTTCCAGTCCGCTTTTGAGGACACCTGCAACAAGTAACAGGCTGGTTATCGCCATAAACCATTTGGCAGGCGCCGCTTTAAGGCGCAAGGATAGCGCGCTCATCCCCCATAATCCCAGAAGTGAAAGCAGTGGAACCAGGTAGCGCAACCCTCGAATGAGGTCCGTCTCGATGGGAAGGATTCTTAGATAGGCTTCGACCGTCCGTTCCATCAGCGGCAGCAAAGCCGCCACGATAATGACCGATGCCAGCCAGGCAAGCACGAGCATTAAACCCCTGCGATCGTCACGGTCGCGCCGGCTTAGGATCGAGAGCAATAGTATTCCCAATACCCCAAAGGGTATAAACCCCATGTTCCACAGCAAATAAAACGTTTTCTTCAAAGTGAGGGGAATATCGAGAATTTCGGGAGGCAGCAGGAAACGGAGCATTTCGATCATTTCCCGATAATTTGTCGCGCCTCCCGCTACGCGGTATTTGAGATAATTTGCTATGAAAATTGATTGCGTTATGAGCATGAGCAGAGCCAGCCCCGCCAAAACCAATATCTGTTTTTTACGCCCCCACTCCTTGGGCATTTGAGTCCACAATCCGAGCAGGATGCCGACCATCCATACGGGCGTGCCTACGGCATGGACATAGATCAAACCGCCGGTCAGGATGGCAATAAGCCCCCATCTTTTAATGCCGGGCGCATCTTTCCACTTCCACACCAGAATCAACAGAAACGGAAGTACTGCCTGTATCCCTGTGCGCGGCGTCGGATCCAGGCTCACCCCCCAATTTTCGAAGGCAAAATATAAAGGGGACAAATTGACTGCCGTGAATACCGATGCCCAGTATCTGTCGTTGACGACGGTCCTTCCCAGCCAATAGAACCCGGATAGATAAAGGAAGGTCGTAGGGATGTGAACGAGCAAAATCCCGGCGCCATAGTTGTTGACCCATGAACCCAATACGCGTGACAATAAAACATGAAGTTGAAAATATATTCCAAAGTTTTCCGTGTCATTCAACAGGAAATCGCCGCGGAAAAGTTCGGGATGATCCAGCGCGATCGCAAAAGAAGCAATATTCGCAAGGTCGCTTCCAAAAACCACGTAGGGATAATCTGTTTGAATTCGTTGCAGATACCAGGCAATCGAAAAAAGACCGATCAGAAAAAGAACGATAGCGTCCTGATAATTGAACGATGAAATGGGAATTGTGCGAGCGCGCATTTTGAAATCAACGAACCGGCCCAGTATTTTTTCCAGCCAGGCGTCGAATCCTTTGCCCATTTGGGACATCGCCGCAGCGAGGCGCGTTTGCTGCGGGAAGATCAGGCGTAAATAGCATTGAAGGATAAATGCAACAAAAATCCCCGACCAGCCGATCCATTTCAGGATGGCTAAAGTCCTTTCCGTAGGGGGACGCCCGATCCGTTCCGTTGCCCACTCCAGAAGGAACGGCTCGACGGCGCGACTTAACACGATCACGCCAGCCAGAAAAAATACGGCGCTTATCAGATGCAAAACGCGTTTTGCCATGAATGTATTTACCTCACGTGTGGCTTATCTAGCCAGGCATGTAAAGCCCGCCGCCCTGCTCCAGCCAGTCAGCGACCCGTTCCACAGCGGCAGGCACATTGTTGTCCGAAATATCCAGTATCAGGTTCGGTAACATGGATTTGGCGATCAGGTCGCGCATCAATTCCTGCTCGCGGATGAAGGGCGTCAGGTCGTTGTATTGCGATGGGTTGCCGGAGACCTTCAGCCTTTCCTCGCGCGCCGCCTCGAAACTTTCCGGCGAGCGCGTACAGAAAACGATACGGAAGTTCAACGGCAATAATCTTTCCTCGAGCCAGCGGAAGTCATAGTCCTTATTGTAGGTCTGTTTTTGATAAGCCGTCGTCGAAATGTGGAAGCGGTCCACGATCCAGGAATAGTATTTTTGCAGTTCGAACATCCGCGCCCAGGTGGCATAGATTTCCATCGCCAGCAATTCTTCGTGCGGCTCGAAGTTGATCGGTCCGCGCCCCCAGGGATAATTGGTGAACGAACACCACTCCGCGGAGATCAGCGGCGAGTGATAACGATACTTGCGCGGTCCCACGATGCGCGGATGCGCGTTGAGCGCGAAGGCGATCTCGGTCTTGAACGTCAGCCGCGTGCCTTCGAGGATGATCTTGGGGCAGAGTTTGTTTCCCATGACGGGGAGTATATCAAAATTGACAATCTTCTCTAACTCCTGTAAACTCCCTGCATGGACATAGACCTCGACCTCTATCGTCACGAAGTGCGCGTTTCCACAAATCCGCTGGTGAGGCTCTCGGCGATTGATGTTTCGCCGGATCACCCCCAGCGGACGTTTGTCTTTGTTCACGGGTTCGGCGGCAAGGCGGAGCAATGGCAATACCAGATGCAGAAGTTCGCGGTGGAGAACCGCGTCATCGCGCTGGACCTGCGCGGGCACGGTCTCTCCGACAAGCCGGGCGGCGGCTACGACATGCCGCAACTTGTCGAAGACCTGGAAACCGCTTTGACGCTGTTGAAGGTAAAGGGAAAGATCGTTCTCGTGGGACATTCCTTCGGCGGCGCGATAGTCACAGAATATGCGCTCAAAAATCCCGATCGCGTGGAACGCTTGATCCTGATCGCAACGGCGGGAGAGTTCCACTTAAATCCGTTCTTTCGGTTCGGGTTGAGTCTCCCTGCATGGCTTCTGCGATTGATCGGCCCGTTTACGCGCTCGTGGCTTCACGCGCCGCCTCACACGCTCAAGAAATTCTATTACGGAAACATGTCCCGCTGGAAAGGCTGGGATAAGTTCGCGTCGTTGACCGCGCCGACACTCGTCATTCGCGGTCACCGTGACCGCGTGTTCGAACGTCCGCTGTTCGAAAAGGTAACAGAATCCATTCCCGGGGCGGAAGAGGCGGATATAGGGGTATCGGGCCACATGGTCATGCTTGAACGACGCGAGGCGGTGGACCGGGCAATCGAGCGGTTCCTGTCCGGCGAAGGTCAGCGCTCGTGGCGCGAATCGTCCGGCGCAATCCGCAAGACAAAGGGCGGACGCGACGCCTTGCGACGCGAAAGACCGTGGCTCGAACATTACGAGACGGGCGTGCCATACACGGTCGGCGTGCCGAACATCCCGGCGCATCATTTACTGCGTTCCGCGGTGAGACGTTTTCCGAATCGTCCCGCGATCTTTTTCGAGGGGAGCCGGCTTTCGTATCGCCGCTTGAATCACGAAGCGAATCGTTTTGCGAACGCGCTGATCGCGCTGGGAGTTGGAAAAGGCGCGCGCGTCGTCCTGTTGATGCCGAACGCGCCGCAGATGGTGATCGGTTTTTATGGGACCATGAAAGCCGGCGCGGCGGCGGTTTTCATTCCGCCGGTCATCGAGCCGGAGGAGATCGTGCGCCAGGTCAGGGATTCGGAAGCGAGCGTGCTGGTCACGCTTTCGATGTGGGCGGGGCTGGCAAAACAGATCCAGAAGGGAAGCGGCGTTCCTCATATTGTTTTGACCGATCCGGCGGACTATCTTTCATTGCCGAAGTTCCTGATCTCGCGCTGGCGCAATCGCGGCTTCGGTTTGCCGAACGCGCTCCGCTGGGTGGACTGGCTCGGCGCGCAAAGCCTTAAGTCCCCGACGGTCGAGGTCACGCCCGAAGATCTGGCGGTTATCATCTACACCGGAGGAACGACCGCGCAGTCGAAGGGCGTGATGCTCTCGCATCGCAACCTGGTCGCGAATGCCTTGCAGACCCGTCACTGGCTGCCGGATGCGGTTGAAGGCAGGGAGGGATTCCTGTGCGTTGTTCCGATCTTCCACAGTTACGGCATGACAGCCGCCATGAATGTGCCGGTTTCCCTCGGCGCGGCGATGATCCTAAAAACGCAATTTCAGATATTGGATATCCTCAAAACCATCAAGCGATACAAACCGACGATCTTCCCCGGCTCGCCGAACATGTACGTTGCGATCAACAATTTTCGCGGCGTGAGAAAATATGGAATTGGTTCGATCAAGGCTTGCATCAGCGGCTCCGCGCCGCTGCCGGTGGAGGTGCAGGAAGCGTTCGAAAAACTGACGAAAGG
This sequence comes from Chloroflexi bacterium CFX6, assembly GCA_030263595.1. GTDB lineage: Bacteria > Chloroflexota > Anaerolineae > Anaerolineales > Villigracilaceae > Defluviilinea. The sequence goes on along the minus strand of SZPG01000002.1, from coordinate 77,717 downwards.
CAAACTTGTGGAAGGCTACGGACTCACCGAAGCCTCGCCCGTGACCCACGCGAATCCGCTCAGCGGCAAACGCAAAGTGGGGACCATCGGCATCCCGCTTCCCTCCACCGAAGCGAAGATCGTTGACCTCGACAGCAAACGCAAAGAAGTGAAACAGGGACAGATCGGCGAACTGGCGGTGCGTGGCCCGCAGGTGATGATGGGATATTGGAAGAATCCGGAAGCGACGAAGGAAGCCCTTACGGGCGACGGTTGGCTTCTCACAGGCGACGTGGCGCAAGCCGACGAAGACGGCTACGCGCGCATCATTGCGCGCAAGGCGGATATGTGGTATCCAAGCAAATACAGAAAACAACCCGCCTTCCCGCGCGACGTGGAGGAAGTGATCTACGAGATTCCCCAGGTCAAGGAGGTTGCGGTCACTGCCGTCGCCGGTCATCCGTTCGCGTTCGTGATCACGGGCAGGGATGCCCCGACGCCGGCCGCGGTCATTGCGTACTGCAAACGACGCCTGCCGCCGCACCTTGTTCCGCGCTTTGTGTTCTTTCTGGATGACTTCCCGCGCTCGTTCATTGGCAAGGTCTTGAGAAGAGAGTTAGTGCGACGATATGAAAAGTACGATGCAAGATCAAGATAACGTGATCGTCCCGCCAACCGCAAATTACGTTCGGCAGGGCGAGGGCGCGCCGGTCATTATGATCCACGGCATTGCCGCGTCTTTGCACGATTGGGACGACCTCATCCCCGAACTCTCCAAATCGGGATACGCGTGTTACGCGCTCGACCTGCTGGGTCACGGCGACAGCCCGAAACTCGATTTGCGCTCCTATCGCATGGAATGGCTGTTCGAGCATTTCCTCAACTGGATAACGTCCCTGCAATTGACCGAGCCAGCCATCCTGATCGGACATTCACTGGGCGGATACCTCGCGCTCGAATACGCGCGGCGCTTCTCTGCCTGGACCCGGGGCTTGATCCTCGTTGATCCGCTTTATTCACGCTCACAACTTCCCCCGCTCCTAAGAAGGACGTACGGGCGCACAGGCTTGAGCAGCCTGATCGTGAGCAGGATCCCCGAATGGATGTTTCGCGCGGTCGTGGATGTCACCAGCATTGCGATGGGGCACAGCGTTGGCGGCGCTCATTCCCTCCCCGAACGCGTCCGCGCGCAGACCGCGCAGGATTACGCGCGTACCGCGCCGGGCGTTTACCACGCGCCGAACACCGTAGAGGATCTCGCGCCTTATCTTTCTTCCATCTCGGTCCCGGCGTTGGTCGTATGGGGAGACCGTGACCAAACGCTTTCCCCCTCATCGTTTGGTAAAATGGTGAACGCCATGCCGCGCGCGACCGGGAGATCATTCCGTGCCGGTCACGTGCCTCATCAATCGAATGCGGAGGAATTCAATCAACTCGTTTTGAAGTTTCTCGGGGAAACGGTCTGATCCGTGCCGTCCTGAAACGCGGGATATTTTAAGGTTAATCCCCCGCGCGTCCCCTTGAATTGCCTCTATCTCTGTGCTAAAATCCGCTTCGGAATAGCCAGATGTACGGGGATGCAGCGCCCTTACGCCCACAGATGGCGGCTACAAATGTTCTAAATATCGGAGTAACATTCTTCCATGCGGTGCCCATACTGCCAGCATCACGACTCTAAAGTGCTCGATACCTCCCATGACAGCCACGGAGGAATCCGCCGCCGCCGCGAATGCTTCAATTGCGGACAGCGCTTCAGTACCTACGAACGCCCGATCCTGGCAACCCCGCTCATCGTCAAGCAGGACGGCACGCGTGAAGAATTCGACCGCGAGAAACTGGCGCGCGGCATCCGCATTTCTTGCGCCAAAAGGCCCGTTTCCGCGGCGGATATCGAGCGTATGATCGGACAGGTTGAATCTCAACTGCAAAAATTGGGCAAGGCGGAGGTCTCCTCGCGCGTGGTGGGCGACCTGGTCATGGAAAGTTTGAAGGAAATGGACCAGATCGCCTACATCCGCTATGCCATCGTGTATCTTGGCTTGGACGACCTTCAGTCCATCCGCAAAGAAATTGACCATTTGCTCGAAGGCTAAATAACCGACGATCCTCGACATTCCGCCTCAAGGGTGGAGTGTAGGTGGTTGTCGGATTTCTGTCTGTTTTTACCGCGCTGAAAAAGTCAAAGCGCAAAATTTCTCGCACACCATCATATTTTAGGAGAGTGTATCATGGCGACCAAGGCAGTTGCGTCAACCGCCCAACCCAAAAACGGATTACTTCCCACGCCGCCCATGCCGAAGGATTTGCCCGGGGCTCATTTGACGGACAATGCGCGCCAGGTGTTGATGAAGCGTTACGTCCGCCGCGGGGACGATGGCAAGCCCGCCGAAACGGTGGAGGAGATGTTCTGGCGCGTGGCGTATCACGTTGCCAAGGTCGAGGAGCAGTGGGGCGCGGACGTTCAGAAGCGCACGATCGAGTATTACCATTTACTCTCCAGCAAGAAGTTTTTCCCAAACTCCCCCACATTTACCGGCGCGGGGACTCCGCTTGGGCAGCTTGCGGCGTGTTTTGTTCTCCCGATCACCGACGATATGGGACGCGACTCGGCAGGCATCTTCCAGACCTTGCGCGATGCGGCGTTGATCCAGCAAACCGGCGGCGGGAACGGATTCTCGTTCTCGCGCCTGCGACCCAAAGGCGCCATGGTTCACACCTCCGCCGGTCAGGCAACGGGACCCGTCGGATTCCTGCGCGTGTACGATCACGCGTTCGGTGAGATCGCGCAAGGCGGGACGCGCCGCGGCGCCAATATGGCTGTCTTGCGGGTAGATCATCCAGATGTAGAAGAGTTCATCTCCTGCAAAACCAACGAGAATCACATCACGAACTTCAACATCTCCGTCGGCATCACGGATGCGTTCATGCGCTCGGTGAAAAACGACGAGGAATGGGAACTGCGCTTCCCGGATTTGAAAGAGATGAAGCAAAAAGGCTTCAGCGGCACGCTCGAACAAGCCGAAGACGCGGGCATCACGATTCGCACGTATAAGAAAATCAGGGCGCGTGAACTGTTCGATAAGATCGTCAGGCAGGCGCATCACAACGGCGAGCCGGGTGTGTTGTTTTTGGATGCGGCGAATCGAAGCAATCCCGTCCCGCATTTATATCCGCTTGAGGCGACAAACCCTTGTGTGACGGGCGAGACATTAGTTGCAACCCCAAACGGTTGGAAACGAGCGGATAGCATCAAGGAAGGCGATGAGATTTGCACAGTGCTCGGAATCGGGCGAGTCGCGACTGTTGAAGTGAATGAAAATATGCCTGTTTATGATTTATATCTTTCAGATGGCGCAGTAGTACGCGTTACAGCTTCTCATCAATTTCATGCACGGGATTCACGCACAAAGTTCTTCGAACCGCGACGGCTGGACCAACTCAAGGAAGGTGATTGGGTAAGGGTGTATCGCGCCGCTATTCCCAATAATCAAGTGCCGGGCAAGCCGAAAAATATGACCAATCGAGAATATGGTTTTTTGGTCGGCGTGTTGGTAGGTGATGGTTGTTATACTCCTCATGCACTCTCTAAGAACGTTGTTCGTATCAGCAGTCACGCAGATGAACATGAATGGAATGAAATATTAACGAACGCTTTTACCAAAGTCGGTGCGGAGAAAATGTACACCTACGTCAACGAAGGCAGTCGTTCGATGATGATGGATCCAAAACCTGGTCGTGTAGTGGCCGATTGGGTCAAATCGATACCTCTCCAGCCTGCGCGTGGTCCAGAAAAACAATTGCCTGATGTTTATATAAACAGCAATCGCGAGTTTTTGGAAGGACTGTTGGATGGTTTGTTCTCCACTGATGGCAGTGTGGATTTACAGAGCAATCATCCATTGGTGCGTTTCCATACGTCTAGTTTGGAACTTGCCCGCCAGTTGCGCCGCATTCTGCTCATGTTTGGCATTTATGCCCGCATCAACACCAGCCAGCGAGCGCGGCACTCTATTGATGGGCGTGTTATTCGTTATGACCGCCCCAAGCATGATGTCACTATTTCAGGCGAAAGCTTTGGAAGATTTTTTGAGCAGATTCGTTTAAGCCATCCCGATAAACAAATGCGCATGGAAGAAGCTGCGTTGAATACTAATTTCACTGGTGGCAATTGGGCTGCCAAAGTTGTTACTATTGAGCCTGCAGGCGTTGCTACGGTTTATGATTTGTATGAGCCGAAAAGCGATACTTGGATCACAGAGGGCTTTGTATCCAGAGGATGCGGCGAGCAATGGCTCGGACCTTACGAGAACTGCTGTCTCGGTTCTGTGAATCTCAACGAGCATTGCGGACCGCCCGACAAAGAGGGGCGTGGAACCGTGGATTGGGAGTTGTTGCGTCAAAGCGTCGTCACCGCGACGCGCTTCCTCGATGATGTCGTCGAGGCGAATGCGTATGTGCCTGCGGTGCCGCAACTCGCCGAAGCCGCGCATCGAGCGCGACGAATCGGTCTCGGCATCATGGGGCTTGCGGACTTGATGTATCACGTGGGAGTCCGTTATGGCTCGAAGGAGGGACAGGAGTTCGGCGCGCAGGTGATGGAGTTCGTCCGTTATCACGCCATGCTGACGAGCATCGAACTCGCCAAAGAGCGTGGACCGTTCCCCGCCATCCAAGGCTCGATCTACGACATGGATAACATGACGTGGACTCCGCCTCGGTCGTTGATCCCGTATCAGGATCGCTGGAGCAGGCCCGAGGTCCAGTGGGAGGCGATCCTCGAAGGCATCAAACAGCATGGCATCCGCAACGCCGCGCAGACCACCGTCGCGCCGACCGGCACGATTGCCACCGTCGCAGGCTGTGAAGGCTATGGCTGTGAACCCGTCTTTGCGCTGGCGTACATCCGTCACGTCAACGACAACGGCAAAGACCTCAGACTCGCGTATGCCAGCCCGCGCTTCGATGAGGCGCTCAAGAAACTCGGGCTCGGCGAAGAGAAGCGGCAGGAGATCGTCGAGCAGGTGATGCGGGAAGGCACATGCCGGCACATCAAGGAACTGCCGGGAGCGGTGCGCGATACGTTCGTCGTGTCGTCCGATATCACCGCCGAGGAACACGTGCGCATGCAAGCCGCTCTGCAAGCCTTCGTGGACAACTCGCTCTCGAAGACCGTGAACTTCCCCGAGACCGCCGCCGAGGACGACGTGGCGAAGGCGTACATGCTGGCGTGGGAACTGGGCTGCAAAGGGATTACCGTGTACGTGACCGGCTCGCGCGAGAAGGTTGTGCTGGAGACGAAGGCAACTGCAGAGAAAAAAGACGCTTCATCCTCGCCGACGCCTGCTGTTGCTCCCAAGCCCGAACTCGCTCCGACATTTTCTCCCGACCCCAAGAAGCCGCGCCCGCGCGCATTGACGGGTAAAACCTACAACATCGAGACGCCCGTCGGCAAGGCATTCATCACCATCAACGAGAACGGAGGCGAACAGCCTTTCGAAGCGTTCATCAACACGGCCAAGGCTGGCTCGGAGACCGCGGCCGTCTCCGAAGCGATCGGGCGACTCATCTCGTACATCCTGCGCATGACCTCGCCGATCAAACAGACCGACCGACTGCGCGAGGTCGTCCGTCAACTCATGGGCATCGGCGGCGGACGTTCGCTGGGATTGGGTCCCAACCGCGTGCGCTCACTGCCCGATGGCATCGGTCAGGTGCTGGATATGTATTTGCGGGAGAAATCAGGCGAGTCCCCTGTGATGGAGGAGAAAGGGAACGGCGGCGGTCACACGATAGAAGAAGAAGCCGAACTTGCCATCTCGCTTGGCTCGACGATGAAGATCGGCGACCTATGCCCCGAATGCGGCGAAGCCGCGGTGGTGAATGAGGAGGGTTGCAGGAAGTGTTATGCGTGCGGGTTTAGTGAGTGTTAGCGCAAGGGACTTCCGTAGTCTCAAAGACTTCGGAGTCTATAAGCAGAATGGTAAAATTGAGTGGACGAACGCAAGGAGTTCACCATGACTACGATCACAATAGAAGTGCAAAAGGCTGATCAGAAATTGAAGGAATTGTTGAACGAGGTTGCTGCTGGCAGGGAGGTGATTTTCAAGGAGGGCGATCAATTGGTGGCGCGCCTCGTGCCTGCTGGAAAGCGCATTGCTGGTCTTCATTCGGGTATGGTCAAAATCTCACCGGATTTCGATGAACCGCTATCGGATGAATTCTGGACCGGCGAAGCGAAATGAAAATCCTGCTGGATACGCATGCCTTTTTGTGGTGGGATTCAAGTCCGGAAAGACTTGCTCCATCTGCGGCAAGTTTACTGAACGACCCGGAGAACAGTATTATTGTAAGTGTTGCCAGCGCCTGGGAAATACAGATCAAGAAACAGTTGGGGAAAATTACCCTGTCTGTTCCGCTAATGGAGATGTTGGAAAGCCAACAGCAGGTCAACGGGGTGGAAATTCTGCCCGTCAATTTGAATCATGTGCTATCGCTGGATGGATTGCCGACACATCATAAAGACCCCTTTGATAGGATCCTGATTGCTCAAGCCAAAGCGGAAGGTTTCGTAATCGCCAGTGCCGATCCTGTATTTTCAAAGTATGGCGTTGAAGTGATCTGGGAGTAAATAAGGAGGGTTTCACACGCAACGTGCGCGTGGAGTGTTATGTCTGCGGGTTTAGTGAGTGTTAGTCAGCAATAGACCTCCGAGGTCTGCCAGACCTCGGAGGTCTATAGAATTGAGTGGACGCACGCAAGAAGTTCACCATGACCCTGGTCACAATAGAAGCGCAAAAGGCAGACCGGAAGTTGAAGGAATTGCTCAATGGGATTGCCGCTGGCGGGGAGGTGACTGTCACCTACTCGATCAAAAACTCCCCACCGCCTCTTCCACCGATGGAAACACGCGCAGCATCTGCATCATCCCAACCGTTTCCAGCACCCTCCTGACCGCCCCCGAAACGTTTGCCAGCGCCACCCCGCCCCCTGACTTTTCCGCGCTTTGCAGAGTCTTCACAATGGCGCGCACGCCCGCAGACGACAGGTACGTCACGCCGCTGAGATCGAGCGCCAGCCTGTTGTTCCCGCGCGCGATCCCCGACAGTTGCTCGTCCAGCGCCGCCGCCGAGACCGAATCCACCCGGCCGGTAATCGTCACGACCGCCACGTTCCTTCTGATTTCGCTTCTTACCGATAACTCGTCCATTTCTCTCTCCTATCCATGATTTTGCGTTTATGGGATGAAGGTTCCCCGCCCGATTGTACAACGAAATAACGAAGCGACAAACGCCGGGTCCGGCCGCGCTATCCCCCGATCCGTTCGACCAACTTAAGCATCCGCTCGTAGTGCGAACCCTTCCAGTAGATTTGTCTGCACGCCGGGCAGATATGGAACTCGTCGAAATAAAGTTTGGTCAGCGGTTCGAGCCGGTCAATGACCGCCTCCTTGTCAACCGGCTCCAGCGGATGATTGCAGCGCAGGCAGCGATGGAAGGGCTGGATCTTATCGGTCAGGTCGAAGCGCTGGACGACCTCCGTCAACTGCTCCAGCGGTTCGAGCGAACGCAGGCAGTAGCCGTGCTGAATGACCTTCCTCATCAACAGGCGGCGGTCGCGCGTCAACAGGATGCGCGCCTCGCGCTGCGCGATCCCCGTCATCATCGCATCGTCGTAATCGTTTTGATACGAGCAATCGAAACCCAACATGCGCAGATGCGCGTTCAGGCGGCCGAGATGGCAATCGAGTAAAAAGCGCGGCTCGATGGGGCAACCGTTTTCGATGGGATGGACTTCCACTCGGTCCCCGTCCTGCGTGATCCACCCCGTCGCTTCATCCCGACCGTTGACCTGAACCCGTCCGATCTCCGGGTGAGGCGCCCCAAGCGACTCCGCCAAATGCTTGACCGATTGCCGCCCGCGGAACTCCACGCTGACCCCACGCCCCTTTCGATCATTTCGCAGGAAATCGTTCAACCGGCCGTGAAATAAGAAATGCGCCGTACTCACGCTGACATTATATTCCCGCGCTGCCCGGCGGGGACGAATTCATTATCACACTGACAGGCGCGGGCGGAATACGGCTGCTAATCCACGCAGAATTGTCGCGGTTGATGTCGAATCAAATCCGTCGAAGGCGTGGGTTGTCCTTCGCCAGCCAGGTCGAACGCCTCCATCCAGGAGGTCATAAAAAGAGTGAAAAAGCCTTCGGAGACGTGCATCCAACTTCCCTCCCTTGTTTGCAGGAAGAAAGTACCGGGGTTGTCGCATCCATTGTGTCCCATTTCCGAGCCGTCCGCGCGGGAGGAGGCGCGCACTTCCGCGATCACGTACCATACGTACGGTTTGCTCCCATCCCTGGAGTTCGGTCCGGCGTAAAGAATTTCCACCTTGTGATCGGGCGGATAATACGTATCCATGAGCGCCAGCATCCCCTCTTCGGCGGACGCATATTCGCCCTCTGAACGCGCATCGGCGATCACCCGGGTGGTATAAAGCCAGGATAGCGCGACCACGCCCGCGGCAATCCCCGCCGCGGTCAACGACCAGCGTAAATATTTATTCATCGGTTTCCTCTTCCGTGATTGTAAACCCGAACACGACTGGTGATTACCCACAACGCGCCCTACGCGCAGGATGTGGGTAATCGCCAAAACACGACCCCTGTGAAAGTATAATCGTCACAAGAGAAGGAGACTTCATGGCAAAACTCATCCCCGCCGCGGAGCGCGTCGCCCGCGCCCGAAAACTGATCCAGCAAGCCCGTGACCTTCCCGCCCCGACCACCGGGCTCGGCAAATCCGACTTCTCGTACATCGCCAACGTCAAGGACCTCCTGCGCCAGGCAAAGGATCTGGTCAAATTCATCCCGCAGACCGCCGGAGTCTCGAACGAGATGAAGGAGGAGGTAAAAAAGGTCTACGAGGAGATCGAGCGGGCAAACCGGGATATATTATATTGAACCAATGCCAAGTGCAAAATTTTCGTAACGGGATTACACTATACATGACGGCAGCAGAAATTTGTAGAAAGGCTGGTTATGAACCAAAAGCTCTTAATCAGTTATTCTCGTCGTCAGACCCCGTTTGTGGACCGTCTTGCAGATCAGTTGGAAGACAGCGGTTACTCCCTGTGGCTGGATTATCAAAGCCTTGTCCCTGCAGAGCCGTGGAAAGAACAGATAGAAGCGGGCATATCTGAGGCGGATGTGATTCTCCTGGTGGTTTCCAGAGAATCGCTTGAGTCGAAACACGTCGAGCCTGAATGGCGGCGGGCACTGGAACTCAAAAAGCGCCAGAGGCTGTGTTGACGACACTGACGGCGATCTCGATTGGGACAATGGTACCGTTGTTGGCGTTTGCTCTGGGACTGTTGATCGTTCTCCCGATCGTCTTTGTCCGCTGGAGGGAATTGTATCGTTGGCTACCCCGGCACCAGAGGAATTCGGCTGACCGGTTGGAAAGTCTGTTTTTGCTTTACACGCCTTTGCGCCGGCGGGCGCTGATCTTCCATGCACTTTTTCATGCCCTGTTGCTGTTTCTTTATCTGTTCCTGGGATTCCATAATTCGATGGATGTTTATTGGGTCTCATTTTTATATGCCGTACCATTTGCATTGTTTACGTTCGGCATTCGCTGGCTGGCAAGACAGGTGTCAATGTAATCAGTGCCTGACGAAGATCGGTCAGGCGAAGCGGGAGATCTTGTATTAATGACACCGGTTGTATGCGACTTATATGAAATACTGGCTCGGTGTTCACCAAGCCAGTATTAACTCCACTGTTCTGATGCGGTCCAGGTCTATGGGATGAAGAGATGAGCCAGTGTGCTGTCCCCATCTTCATCGAAGACGTGTACCCAGGCGTCCGTTACCACACCAAAATCCTGGTTGTAGTCGTCGAAGTCCACGAACCAGGTTCCGTCAGTGCCTGCCTGGAAACCATCTGCCCAGTAAAACTGACCGTTCTCATCAATGACGCCCACTCCCAGCCAGCTGCCCGCAGGCGCGGTGCCTGTGGCAGTGTTCCCAGTGTCATCAACGGAATCGAATGTGGCGGACACCACAAGTACATCCTTCGTGATCATGCCGTCAGTGACGAAGACGGTTGCACCCGGGGCGATGTTCGTACCGGTCAGATCGAACCACACAGATCCATTTGAATCCGCGATCAGGGTGTCGGAATAAGACCCAAATGAAAGGGTCACGGATGTGCCGGATGCCCAGTTACCGCTGTCCGCCCACAGGTGATCCGGCTGAACGTTGAGGAACGGCGCGGGTGGTTCTTCGATGTGCCAGTAAGCCAGCGTACCATCATCAGGTATGCCCGCTTCGAACTCAATGGCACGGCCGTGATAGCCCGGACCGAGGTCAAGGACATCCTGTTCAAAATCCTGCGGACCCGGTGTCGAGAAATCGGCTACCCAATCCCCATTGCCATCTACCTGCACCAAACGCTGACCCTGCTCAGGTCCATGTACAGAAACTTCGATCCAGGCACCGGGATCTGCTGTACCAAAGACCGTGTCTTCGTCTGAGTTTGTCCCGTTCCAGACCAGAGTTGTCGTGTGAACAACGCGGGTGGCTTCACCATCGGTCATTGTAACTACGAAACCGGGCAAGATGCCGTCGGGCAGGGCGGGAACCTCGCTGACATCAAAACACGGCGCGATGCACCAGGTCGGTTCGTCGTTGACACCTTTGGATTCCGTGTACAGGTAGCCGTTCTCCAGATCGTCGTCTTCATCCACAAAGATCGTGACAGTTGCATCTGGATTCCAGCCGTGCCCGTGGATTTCCGGATATGCCGGCACGACATGCAAGACCGGCTCGTATTGGCTTGCCGGGCTGAGATGGAAGTTTACGTTGCTCGATCCAACCGGGACGTCGAACTGGGTCTGTTCTGCAAATGGATGCGGACCACAGAAATCTCGGCCCGCGACGATGTTGTAATTCCCAAATGGAATTCCCTGCAAAATGTAAAACCCGGATTCGTTCGTGCAGGTTCCATAGCCGCCTTCTTCCGTGTCAACTGCGATGTTTGCGAGAGGGTTCCCCTCGGCATCGTAGACAAAGCCGGAAATTCCTCCCAATTTTTCGATGCCGATATCGGCTCCATCCTTGGTCATTACGAGTCTGTCGGTTGAATCGTATGCGGCGCATTCGAGTCCGCGCCCGCCATATTGCGGATTGGCTTCACTGAATGCTGACACGTCAATGGCGTATGCGCCGTCTTCGAACTCGGATAACGCAATACCATAATTGTCTCCGTCCGGTGTGCCGGGCGTGCCTGGCTCAAAGTGATTCCATGGGATTACGTGTGACGGGCTCTTGATCAGATTGGATCCGAAACTTGAGGAGCCTTCCCAGTTGTACGCGCTGATACCGATCTGGTAAAAACCGATTTGCGGGTCATTTCCCGGTTCAAACTCTCCGGTAACGTCTGGTACTGCATCCCATTCCAATAGCACGTCGGTTTCTGCCCCATAACTCGTGCTGAGATTCATCGGTGCCGTCTGGTTGCAGCCAGTCCAGGTGTCAGTGGATTCCGTGCCAGGGATCGGATCGCCGAACACATCCAGTAACACGAAACTATATGTGCCTCCAACGTTGGGCGCACCGTCGAAAACCGACAGGTACCGGAAGCGCCCGATGAAATCCACGTCCGGGCTGAAAATATCCGTGTATTCCTGAACGACGGTTGTCGAACCATCCGGCGCCTCGACCAGCAGTCCGGAGGATACAATCACAGTGTGCATTTCATAAAGGGTAACGGTTTGTAGTGTTGGATGACCAAGGTCTTGATGAGCATACACGTCCCCCTGTACGCCAAAACTTGCGCCGGACACCGATGGGCATTTTGTTTTGCGGCGATCGTGGTGAATGCCGGACCATTCCCCAGTGGCGAACTCGGTCGCAACGGCTCCGCCCACTGTGTCGTCGCTTACGCCCTCTCCGTGGATGAATATCCTCCCCGTCAATCGTATGACATAAGGTTCGCCTCCCTCCTGGTCGGGCACATATGTGCTGTAGATGGTGGCATCGTAGGCATTGTCCGTCCCGTCGTAGACCGCCCGGATGGAGAGAGGCATGAAGACATCGGAGCCCGGAGATCGCATGCACCCTCCAGCATAGAAGGTATTCTCAATATACAGACTCGCCCTCATCTCGTTGACATACAGGATCAGGGGCGGGAGCGTCTCCACCGGATTCCCGTCGGGGTCCAAAAAGGTTACATCAATGTCCCAGCGACCGCGCAGGTCGTCAACGCCGTTATCCGCCAATACGGAGGAGCCCGGGAGCAAGATGACAATGATTAGAAGGAATCTAAAAAATGTATGGAACTTTTTCATCACAATTCTCCTTGTGTGTCGTATGGTTTCAGCCGTTACTTTGAAGGGTTATGAAATAAGGCGCCTCCTTTCCGTCCACAAAGCAAAACCGGCACAAAGGCCGGTTTCGCTTTGGCTCCCCAGGGATGTCATCTTCCTATCTTTGACGCGGATTTCAATGGAAGGTTATGCGACCAATCGTCATCCCTGGATCATTGCCTCCTTTGAAGTGATGTATTCGATTGTTCCCAAACCTCTAAAGTGTACTTATGTTGCCCGCCATAACTTATTTGCATGACTGCTAAAACACACGGAGGTTACAGAGCAGATCAAATCTGACCGCTAAGCTGCGAATTTTATAAATTCAGATGGCTGATCGAATTCCCCAAATTGGGTGGAAACTGAAGCGCAAAAATAGTAAAATAAGAGCAGGCATACCCATGGCAGATCAAAAACTTCGTGAACTCCTCGAGCAACTTCATAGTGAACTCGAGCGCGCCGGATCCGTGGATGAGGAGGGGCGCGAGATGCTAACGCACATCAGCGCGGACATCCAAAACCTGCTCGGGCCTTCCGGAAGCGCGCACCCGTCCCTGCGCAAGCGTTTGCAGGATGCGATTGACCATTTCGAGGTCGAGCATCCCGCCATCACCGCCGCGCTCTCCCAAATGCTCAACACCCTGAGCAACGCAGGGATTTAGTCCATGACCGGGAAACGGAAGCGGACGATGCGCTCGTCCGCTTTTTAATTCCGCCTGTATAATAAACCCATCGAATAGGGAACAGTATGAAGAAATCATCGCAGTTTCGCGGACGTTATTTCAGAATTCTGTATTTCTTTGCGGGGGTCATAACGCGGTTCATCCTCTGGGAATTGATCCTTGCCAGGCTGGGTCTTCGCAAATGGACGCGCCGCACGCGGGCGGAACGATTCCGACGCGAGGCGGTTCGCTTCCGCGCGCTGGCGATTCGCATGGGCGGCGTGATGATCAAGGTGGGACAGTTCCTCTCCTCGCGGTTGGATGTGCTTCCGCCCGAGGTGACGGACGAACTCGCGAATTTACAGGACGAGGTTCCACCGGAAGATTATGAAGCGATCAGGGAATTGGCGGAAAAGGAACTGGGCGCGCCGCTCGCGGAAAAGTTCGAGTGGTTCGACGAGAGTCCGCTCGCGGCGGCGTCGCTGGGTCAGGTTCACCGCGCCAGGTTACGGCTTGTCCTGAGCCGCCGCGCTGAGCCTGTCGGAGCGGAAGTCGAAGGGGTCGAGGATGAGGCGGAGGAATTCCGAAATGTCGTGGTCAAGGTTCAGCGTCCGCAGATCGAATCCATCGTCGAGGTGGATTTGTCCGCGCTGTCGCGGGTCGGGAACTGGCTGATGCGTTATCGTCCCGTGCGCGAACACGCCGACGTGCCGGCCTTGTTGCGCGAGTTTTCGACGACCGTGCGCGAGGAGATTGATTACCTGCATGAAGCCGAAAACGCGGAGGTGTTCTTCGCGAATTTCAAGGACGACCCCGATGTGCATGTGCCGCGTGTAGTGCGAAGCCTGACGACCTTGCGCGTGTTGACGCTCGAAGACGTGTACGCCATCAAGATCACCGATTATGCGGAGATCACGAGGGCGGGCATCGAACGCAGCGACGTGGCGAATAAACTGCTGGATGTGTATCTCAAGCAGATATTCGAGGACGGCTTCGTTCACGCGGACCCGCATCCCGGCAACCTGTTCGTGACGCCGCTCGGCAAAGAGGGCGAATCGCCGCGCCGCTGGAAGCTGACCTTTGTGGACTTCGGCATGACCGCCCGCGTGCCGGAGGGCGTGCGCGACGCGTTGCGTGAAATGCTGATCGGCGTGGGGACGAAGGACGCGAGCCGTCTGGTGAAGTCTTATCAGCAATTGGGGATGCTGCTGCCGGGCGCGGACCTGAAATTGATCGAGCAGGCGGAGGCGCAGGTCTTCGATCGTTTCTGGGGAATGTCCATGAGCGAACTGCGCCGAACCAACCCCGATGAGATAAGAAAATTCGCGCATCAATACCGCGACCTGATCTTCAACATGCCGTTCCAGGTGCCGAATAATCTCATCATGCTGGGGCGCACGGTGGCGATCCTTTCGGGCATGTGTACGGGACTGGATCCCAATTTCAACGTTTGGAATCAACTTGCGCCGTATGCGCGCAAATTGATCGAACAGGAAGCGACAAAAGGGATCGGCGGGTGGCTCGAAGAACTGGGGAGTTTGCTTCAAAACCTGATCGCCCTTCCCTCTCAAACCAGCCGCATGCTCGCCCAGGTCGAACGCGGCGATTTGATCGTGCAGTCGCCGAAGGTCGAGCGCGAGATCCACGCCCTCGTCCGTTCCGTGGACAGGTTCACGGGCGGGGTGATCTTTCTTGGATTATTGCTTGGAGGGGTATTACTCTACAACGCGGGGAACGTGTTGTACGGGCAGGGGATGATAACCGCCGCGCTCCTCGCCCTGTTGTGGATCGTATTCCCGCGCCGCCGATAAAATAAACAACGGGACAGCCCCTCCGTCCCGTTGTCATTCCATTGCCGCATATAAGCGTTCAGGCTTTTTCGTCCATCTTTTTGAGGGCGTGGTCCAACATGCTTCGCCAGGCAAGCAGCATCTCGCGGCGGGCTTTGCGTTGATGCTCCACGAAACCCTCGGGCAGGAATTTCCTTATCGCTTCGCGCATTTCCTGGCGGGCTTTCTTGTAATGTTCGCGCGTCTCTTCGGGGACGCGTTCCTTCCATTTCGTTTCGCGTTCTGTCATCTGTCGCTCCTTCCGTTCGAAAATATTATAGCACTTTCGGGGTAATCCCGGAACACTGCTTGTATTTGTAGAACGAAAGCTCCCCTCCCGTGAGGATCTTTTATTTATGGGTTGGGATACGAAGACTGCGTATTCGTGGGAGTCAACGTCGCGCCTCCCACCACGATGATCACATAGACCTCATCGCCGAAGAACTGCCCCGCCGCGGTGGACATGCGCCAGTTGCTGCGGATCGCGCCGGTCTTGTTCGTCGGCGCGACCATGGCGACGGAGATGTCAATTTCGGTGTTGGCTGGGACGGACGAGGGCAGGGTATAGGTCGCTCCGTTCATGGCGTCGCCGCCGGTGAACGCGAATTTGAATCCCGCCTCCCACGCGCAGGAGCCGGTGTTCCTCACTTTCCACGTTTTGGTGAAGGCTTGTCCCGGCGCCATCTGCGTGTTATCGGGAATGGTCACGTCGCTGACGAAGCGCAGTTGATAACAGGACGACGTCGCGGCGGCCGTCGGCTGCGAAACGACCGGCAATGTGCCTGCGGTGCTGGTGGTGAACGCCGCGAAGGTCGGCGAGGCTGTCAACGTGGGAACCGGCGTATCGGTCGGCGCGGCAAGCGCGGTCTGAGTCAGAATCGCAGCGAACGTCTCGACCGCCTGAGTCTGTATCGCGCCCGGCTCCAGTGTTGGCGTCGCCTCCGCGTCGCTGCCCCCGCACGCCGCCAGCAGCAATGCGCCGGCAAGTAATAGGTAAATCGCTTTTTGTTTCATCTACACTCCTTATTACGAACCGTTATTGTACACGGCTTTATCCAACGTTTAACGGACGATTCCCCTGCGAAGTTCCGACGATCCACATGCTATAATTCGCCCGATGATCTATCTGGACTATTCCGCCACAACGCCTGTGGATGCGCGCGTGCTGGAGGCGATGACCCCCTACTTCACCGCCTCTTTCGGCAACCCCTCGTCTGTCCATCGTTTCGGACAGGGAGCCGAAGCCGCGGTCGAATCCGCGCGTGAGACGGTCGCGCGCGTCTTGAACTGCCGCGCCGACGAAATCATCTTCACCTCCTGCGGCTCCGAATCGGACAACCTCGCCATTCGCGGCGCGGCATACGCCATGCGCGAAAAGACCGGCGCCAAATGGATCCTTGCTTCGCGCGCCGAACATCCCGCCGTGACGAAGACCTTGTTGCATCTCGAAAAATACGACGGCTTCCTCATCGAATGGCTGGACGTGGACGAACGCGGCAGGGTCGCGCCCGAAGTTGTGTCGAAGGCGATCTGCGATAACACGGCGCTCGTCTCTGTGATGTACGCCAACAACGAGATCGGGACGATCAACCCGGTTCGGGACCTCGCTGAGCTCTGCCGCGAACGCCAAATCCTTTTCCACACCGACGCGGTGCAAGCCGCGGCGTACCTGCCCATTGATGTCCAGGAACTGGGCGTGGACATGATGTCGCTGGGCGCGCACAAGTTCCACGGTCCGAAGGGAGTCGGCGCGTTGTACGTCCGCAAAGGGACGCCTCTCGTCCCGCATCTCACCGGCGGAGGGCAGGAGTTCGGTCTGCGCGCCGGAACTCAAAACGTGCCATACATCGTCGGTTTTGCAGAAGCCTTGCGATTGACGGACGAGGAACGCGAAAAGCGAATCGCTCACGTCGAGCCGCTGCGCGACAGGATCATTGGAACCGTTCTCGAAACGATTCCCGACTCGCGATTGACCGGCGACATGGACTCCCGCCTTCCGCATCACGCCAGTTTCGTCTTCAAGGATGTGGACGGGAACTTATTGCTTACGCTGCTCGATGCGGCTGGCTTTGCCTGTTCCTCCGGTTCCGCCTGCAAGACCGGCAACCCCGAACCCAGCGAGGTGATGAACGCCATCGGTCTCTCGCGCGATTGGGGACTTGGTTCCCTGCGCGTGACTTTGGGAACCGGCACAACCGCCGAACACGTCGAGTCGTTCCTCTTCGCGCTTCCCAACCTGGTCGAAAAAGCCCGCCGTTTGAAGTAACTGATGTTACGCAGAAAAGATTACATTGGTCATCGTAATGCGACATTCATGTCGCTCTTGCCCAAGAAACGCCTGAAAAGCGAGGTGCTACGCAGTCTCGCGTTACGGGTATCATTGCGTAACATCAATGAAGTAACTTCATCCAACCCTGCCTACCTGTTTACCTGTTTACTTGTGTACTCGTCTACTTAGCGCCCATGACCAAAGTTGTCGTCGCCATGTCCGGCGGAGTTGATTCGTCCGCCGCCGCCGCCTTGCTCAAGGAGCAGGGCTATGATGTCGTCGGCATGATGCTTCGTTTGTGGAGCGAACCCGGCAGGGAAGACTCCAACCGTTGCTGCACGCCGGATTCGATGGCGCAGGCGCGCAGGGTGGCGGCAATTCTCGATATTCCCTTTTACGTCGTTGACGCAAAGGATGTCTTCCGCGAAACGGTCGTCGAATATTTCCTCGCAGGGTATGCGCGCGGCGGGACGCCGAATCCGTGTTTGGTGTGCAATCGTCAGATCCGCTGGACGTTTTTGTTGGATCACGCGCTGGCATTGGGCGCGGAGTACATGGCAACCGGTCACTACGCGCGAGTGAGGAAAGCGGAAAAAGGAAATATTGAACTATTGCGCGCCGTGGATCGGGGCAAGGATCAATCCTATGTTCTGCACGTTCTAACGCAGGATAAATTACAGCGCGCCCTGTTCCCGGTGGGGGAGTACGCCAAACCTGAAATCCGCGCGATTGCCGAAAAGCACGGGCTTCCCACCGCCTCCCGCAAAGACTCGCAAGATCTGTGTTTCCTCGCGGGCGACGATTATCGCAACTTCATCAAGCGCAACGCGGCGGAGATGCTCGAGCCGGGCGAGATCGTGACGCGCGAAGGGAAAGTGTTGGGCGCACACAACGGGCTTGCCAATTACACCATCGGGCAGCGTAAGGGATTGGGAATTGCGTCGCCCGTCCCTCTCTACGTCATTACGAAGGACGCAACGCGCAACGCGCTAATTGTTGGTACACAGAACGAACTCGGCGCCGCCGAATTGACCGCGCGCGACGTCAATTGGATTTCCGGCGAAACGCCGCGTGACTCCTTCCGCGCGGAGGTGAAGATCCGCTATACGGCGAAGGAGGCTGAAGCGCGGGTGGAGCCGGTGGGCGAGGATCAGGTCAAGGTCCGGTTCGACGCGCCGCAGCGGGACATCACGGCAGGACAGGCGGCGGTCTTTTATCAAGGCGATGTGGTGGTTGGCGGAGGGATCATCCAGTAAAACAGATTTGCGTGTAGTCAGACTAGCGATCTTCCATCGTTTTGCGATGGAAACAAAACCGATCCATTAACTGATGGTACGCAGAAAAGATTATATTGGTCATCGTAATGCGACATTCATGTCGCTCCTGCCCAGGAAACGCCTGAAAAGCGAGATATTGTACTTTTCCAAATTAATCGAGCAATAAACTTGGCGTGGAAAAGCCCAGAGAAGATCACCGAGACACGGAGAAAAAGAATTAAAACTCCGTGACTCGGTGTCTCTGTGATTCAAAGGGGATTGCTCGATTTAATTGTTAATCTGCAAAATCTCGCGTTAAGCGAAGGTCAACGTGAATTAGTGGAAAACCTGCTGCCTGACACTTTGAGAATAGGACGCTCGGGCGGCTTGTGGAAAAAACAAAAAGGAGCAATGTCATGATCTATCGAGTTGAATCGTTGATGTCCGCCCGGCTGTTCGTTGTGCCGCAACATGCGGGGAAGAAGATTTACTTCCTCAGCAACCTGTCGGGACAGTTGAGTTTGTATTCGATGAAATTCGGCGGGAGCGTGCCTGTGCCGCTGCTGCCGCCGCATATCGCTTTACAGAATCCACACCTGATCGGCGGCAAGTCTTTTTACGTTTTTCAAAATCTCGGTCGAATTCTCGCGATGATTGATAAGGACGGCGACGAGAACTACCAGCCCATGCTTATTCCGCTCGAGGGAGGCTTCCCGGAACCCGCCTTCAAGAATTTCTTCGCCTCGTACCGCGTCCACCTCGGCGAATGTGACGGCGAGCGGGGTATTGTGTATCTACATGCCGAGCGACGCGACAAGCCCTGGGAGGAAACCTGGCGCGGCGATTTGAAGACCGGTAAACTGACCAGGATCGCCGAGGGCGAGTTCGGATTCAACGTCGGCGCGTACAGCAGGGATCACAAGAAACTGTTGCTGGGTACCGGCTATACGGTGGGCGATTCGGTCCTGTATCTATGGCAGGCTGGCAAACGCAAACTTCTATACGGCAAGCCCTTGGAGGAACGCGCCGCGGGTGAGAGCGTCCCGTTGAACGGCATTGGTTCCGCTTTGTTCTCTCCAGGCGAAAAAGGCGCGTTGATCGTCTGCTCGATCTTCGAAGATACCTACAGCCTTGGCTACGTGGACTTCGCCAAACCCGGCAAAATCGAGCCGGTGGAACTTAAGGGTGCTAAGCACAAGGGAGTCGGAGAGATGGTCGAGATCGAACATCTCAAAAAGGATCGTTACATGGTCATTTTCAACATTGACGGATGTTCGTGGGTCTATCAGGGCGTCTTCGACGAAAAGAAACGGCGCATGACGCTCGAGGTTGACTTCGTCGGAAAGGCTCCGCTCGATAACGGAATGCTCGAACGCGTCAATCACGACGGCAGGGCGGACCTGTTCGCCTTCTCGTTTTCCACCGCCACCTCGCCCACGCAAATCTACACCGTCGGCGGGAGGCAGCGAAAGGAGATCGCGCGTCACACCGACGAAAAGATTCTGGGGATTCCCGATGGGACTCTTTCCAAAGGGGAGGACGCCTCGTTCATCTCCCACGACGGCTTGCGCGTCTCTGCCCGGCTGTATCTCCCCTCGAGCCGACCCGGCTTCAAAGGACCGCGCCCGGTCGTTTATTACGTTCACGGCGGTCCGCAGGGACAGGAACGCCCGGACTTTGCCTGGTTCTCCATGCCGTTGATCCAATTTTTGACCTTGCGCGGGTTCGCGGTCTTCGTTCCGAACGTGCGCGGTTCCACCGGTTACGGACTCTCCTACACCAAACACGTGGATCGCGATTGGGGCGGACAGGATCGTCTCGATCACGTCCACGCGATGACGAAGGTATTGCCAAAAGACAAACGCCTCGACGCGAAACGCGCGGCGGTCGTCGGTCGTTCTTACGGCGGTTATATGACCCTCATGCTGGCGGGCATGCACCCGGACTTGTGGAAAGCCTCCTGCGACATGTTCGGTCCGTACGACCTGCTCACGTTCTCCGGGCGCATCCCCGAAACGTGGAAGCCGTATTTCAAAATGGCGATCGGCGACCCCGAAAAGCCCGAAGACCGCGACGACCTCATCCAGCGCTCGCCGAAGACCCACATCCATAACATGTCCGCGCCGATGCTGGTCATTCAGGGACGAAACGATCCGCGCGTCGTCGCGGCGGAATCGGAGGATCTGGTCAATGGATTGAAAGCGAAAGGCAAGGATATCGAACTGCTGGTCTTTGAAGACGAAGGTCACGACGTGCTAAAGTACGAGAACCGCGTGAAGTGCTACAACGCCATCGCGGATTTCTTCGCGAAGCATCTAAAACCGTAAATCTCCAATCCCCCAATTCTCTGATTCGCCAATTCTCCCACACCCCCTGCCCGCCGACCCCATGACCCTCCCCTCCCTCCTCCTCGCCCTCCTCATCGCCTCCCTGTACGGCGCGTTATATCATTTGTTGCGCAATGGGAGATTCTGGCGCCTGCTTTTGTATGTGGGTCTGAGCGTCCTGGGCTTCACACTGGGACATCTGCTCGGGTTGTGGCGCGGCTGGGTCTTCCTTCCGCTCGGTTCATTGAATCTGGGGATGTCCTCCGTTGGCAGCCTCCTCCTCCTTCTCGTCGGCGACTGGTTTACCCGCATTGAAGAGGAACGCTAAATCACGGTATAATCCACGCCCGTTGACCCGTTTCCCCAAAGGCGGTCACGAATTGGAATTGAAAGCGAGATCATGGTAATTTGAACACTGTAAAGCAGCAAAGAAACCTGTTGGATTATTTCTGGATCGGGGCGCGCGGATTTTGCATGGGCGCGGCGGACGTAGTGCCGGGCGTATCGGGCGGCACCATGGCGTTCATCCTGGGCATCTACGACGAATTGCTCGACGCCATTCACTCCATTGACCTGACCTTCATCCGCCGCGTCCTGACCTTCAAATGGAGGGAAGCCTTCCTCGAATTCCCCTGGCAATTTCTGACGGCGCTTGGGCTGGGCATCGGCGCGGCAGTGCTGACGCTCGCAAGCGCGCTGCATTGGGCGCTGGAGAATCATCCCGTTTATATCTGGGCGTTTTTCTTCGGCTTGATCGTCGCTTCGATCCTGGTGGTGCATCGGCGGGTGCGGAATTGGAATCCGGAAAATGTCCTCGCGGCGGTCGGCGCGGCGGTCGGCGCGTTCGTCCTGGTCGGTTTGTCCCCCTCGGAAACGCCGCACACCCCGCCGCTCCTCTTCCTGAGCGGCGCCATTGCCATCTGCGCGATGATCCTTCCGGGGATCTCGGGCGCGTTCATTCTTGTTCTCCTCGGCAAATACACCCACGTCCTTGCCGCGGTAAAGAGTTTCGATATCTTCACGATCTTATTGGTGGGCTTGGGAGCGGTCGTCGGCTTGCTCTCGTTCGCCCGTTTCCTGCGCTGGCTGTTGAAGAGGAACCACGACCTGGTCATCGCCGTCCTGACCGGTTTCATGGTCGGCTCCCTGCGAAAGGTCTGGCCCTGGAAAACCCTCGAACCCATCAACGAGACCTTTGCTCGTGAGATGAATTACCTCCCCTCGATATTGAACGGCGAGGTCGTCACCGCTTTGATCGTGATGGTCGCCGGCGTCCTGCTCGTCCTTGCCGTGGAACACTTTGCCAATCGCCGCGCGGCGTGATCCAATGAACGAAAATCATTTTGTGCGGCAGGTCATTCGAACGGGGGGATCTACCGGCAAAAAGGAAGCAACATGGAACAAATAAAATTTTTGATTGACCTGTTTCTGCACCTCGACGAATACCTGGCGGGGATCATCTCGACCTACGGCGCGTGGACGTACGGCATCCTTTTCTTCGTGATCTTCATGGAGACCGGTTTCGTCGTCACCCCCTTCCTGCCGGGCGATTCGCTTTTGTTCGCGGCTGGCACGTTCGCTGCGCTCGGCTCGTTGAACGTCTGGTTCCTCGCGGGATTGTTGTTCACGGCGGCTGTCCTGGGCGACGCTGTAAACTATTCCATCGGGCATTATCTCGGCGAGCGCGCCTACAAGATCAAGTGGATCAAAAGGGAATACCTCGACAAGACCCACGCCTTCTTCGAGAAGCACGGCGGCAAGGCGATCTTCCTCGCCCGCTTCGTTCCCATTGTCCGCACGTTTACCCCCTTCGTTGCGGGCATCGGCAAAATGTCCTATGGTTACTTCGCCACCTACAACGTCACAGGCGGCGCAGCGTGGGTGTTGACCTTCACCCTGCTGGGCTATTTCTTCGGCAACCTCGAATTCGTCAAAGAGAATTTCGAACTCGTCATCGTCGCCATCATCCTCATCTCGGTCGCGCCGATGTTCCTCGAATGGTGGAAAGCGCGGCGCGAAGCGAAAAAGGTAAAAGCCGAAGCAGAGACGCCCTAGGGCGTCTCGTTCTTTATGAAACCGCTCGCATACCTCTTCGGCCTCTTCATTGCGGGGATCATCGTCCTTGCCGATCTGGGGATGCTCGGAGTCCTGAAATTTGTGAACAGGATTCCCTTCGGCGACAGGATCGGACACTTCGTCCTGTACGGGATCCTGACCCTGCTGATTGACCTTGCCCTCCTCCGCACGCCTCACGGACTTAACCCAAACCTGATCGTCCTTCGAGTTGCCTTGATCCTCGCCCTGGCCATCGGGCTGGAGGAATTCTCGCAGCGATTTTTCCCCAATCGTTCATTCGACCTGCTCGACCTGGCGTTCAGTTACCTGGGCGTGATCTT
This sequence comes from Chloroflexi bacterium CFX6, assembly GCA_030263595.1. Lineage (GTDB taxonomy): Bacteria > Chloroflexota > Anaerolineae > Anaerolineales > Villigracilaceae > Defluviilinea. The sequence goes on along the minus strand of SZPG01000002.1, from coordinate 54,634 downwards.
CTTTTCGTGGGCGGCGATAAAAATAGCGGGACGAGACCTGACCTGAACGGGCAGGTCTCGTCCCGCCAAAATGCAAGGCGGCATTCTCTATCGTACAAAATCCTTATGGGACGCGGACTGCGGAGCGCGCGGAAAACGCGGAGGCTTGATTGATCCTCCGCGTCCGATTTCTAAAATGTACGGTTGAGAATTGCGACATGAATGTCGCGTTACGCTCGTTACGGGGTCAACACCAGATGACCTTCGGAGTCTTCGATGACGGATTCCAGGTTCCACCACATTGGGTAGTATTCCACGTTCGCCCACAGTTCAGCCATGTCAATGTAATGAGGGTGGTACGCGTGACCGGACTGCCCGGTGGTGTGGACGGTGAGCGAATTGTTCAAATTGCCCAAATCCACGATCATGCGCATGGAGGGGACGTTAGCCACTTCGTAGCCCTGCGGCGCCCTCCACGAGGTGGCGTTGACGATGTCCGTGCCGCCGCTCGTGGGGAAGGGTCCGCGGTTGAAGAGGTCTTCGATCAGGAAGATGCCTGCTTGCCCAAGCGTGCCGTTCTTGAACGTGGCGGTATGCAGGTCGCCCCACTTCCATTGGGATTGGTCCTTGCCGAGTCGGTCCTCCAGTTCCGCGACGGCTTTCTCGAAGGCGCGGGCGAAGATGTCGTCGCGGGTTTCCAGGGTGTCGGTCGTGGTTTTGTCGTCCCACCAGAAACTGCTCGGGTCGTTCACGATGCTGCGGGTGATTTCGAACCACGTATCGCCGCCGTTCGGGAAATATCTTTCGGGCAGGTCGTCGTGGAAGGTTTCGGCGAGCAGGTTCCTCCAGAAAGCCTCGTAGAGGGCGGCGGGGGCGGAGTCGGCTGAAGCCTGGTAATCCCAATTCTTTAGCGCGGCAAGCCCATCGTTAAGATTCGAAGCGTCGAACTTCATCTCCAGCAAGTGAGGCAGGATGTATGGCGCGCCGCCGTCGAAATTGTCGCCCTGCATCTTTTGGATGTAGGCGAGGTCAATCTTGCCGGGCGCGTTTTCGATCATCTCCACAATGCGGTCCGCGCGATAGCCGAGATCCCAATCGGTGGAGATGAGGTGGGGGTAATCGCGCGGCGGGACCTGGTTGTTGGCGGTGGCGATGTACCCTTCGGGCGGGTTGAAGGACCAGGGCAGTTCCTCGAAGGGGACGTAGCCCATCCATTCGAAGTCGTCCGTCCAGCCGGGGACGGGAAGCGTGCCGTCGCCGTTTTTGCGGATCGGAATATCGCCCGGCATTTGATAGCCGATGTTACCGTCCACGTCCGCATAAACGAGATTTTGCGAGGGGACTTTCGCGGTACGCGCGGCTTCGCGGAATTCCTCGAAGTTTTGCGCGGTGTTCGCCATCCACGGCGCGACGAAGGAACTGGAAACGGTGAACGCCGTCCACTTGAGGGCGATGGCGTAATGTTCCGGCAGTTCGATGCCGGCGTTGTCCTTGAATGGCGTGAAGTCTTCATCTTCGGGATCGCCTTCGTTCTTGAGGACGCCGAAGACCTCGGAGATGACGGGTCCGTGCCGCGAGATGCGGACGTCCATTTCGATGGGTTCGCCGCCCGCGACCTTGATGATCTCCTTGCGAATTTCGAAATCCACCCATTGACCGTTCGCCTCGTATTGATTCGGGTTTTCGGGGTTGACCTTTTCGATGTACAGGTCCATCACGTCGGGACCGACGTTGGTCATGCTCCACGCGATGCGGTCGTTGTGACCGATGATGACGGCGGGGACGCCAGCCATCGAAAAGCCCGCAACGTCGTAGGGACATCCTTCGGTCTTCGGCTTGCAGTGCAAGCCGATCTGATACCAGATCGAGGGCATCTGGATCGCCAGGTGTGGGTCGTTGGCGAGGATGGGCATGCCGGTGGCAGTGCGTGAACCGGCAACCGCCCACGAGTTGGAACCCACGTCGTTGTTCGCGGGTCCCATCAGGTCGTCGAGCAGGGATGCGTTGTGTTGAAGCGCGGCGAGCGTCTCGTCGGGGAGTTGCCGGGCAATCGAGACCGGCGCGGCGGACGAAGCCTCTCCCGCGCCGATCTTGTTGACGATCGTGGGATGATCTTCGGGATAGGACGGAAAGAGTTCGTCCACCTGTTCGGGCGTGAGCGTTTTGAGGAGGATGGCGCGCTTGATCTCCTCGTCCATGTTGCCGCGCAGGTCGTAGGCGAGCATCTTGCCCCAGGTGAGCGAGTGCGTCGGCGCCCACGGTTCGATGACGTAATCCGGGTTGAGCAAACCGAGGATCGCGTATTCGAGGCTCGACGCCTCCTTGTCGTGATCCTTGAGATAGGCGTTCACGCCCTCGGTGTATGAATCCACCATGGCTCTGAACTCGGGTTCGAGCGCCGCGTATTCCTGTTCGGCGATTTCCGTCCAGCCGAGAGTGCGGAGGAACATATCCGTCTCAGCCTGGGAGGGGAACATTTCGGCGATGCGCCCCGCGCCGATGTGCCTCCAGAAATCCATCTGCCAGAAGCGATCCTGCGCGTGGACGTAGCCCTGCGCGAAGAACAGGTCGTGCTGCGTGGAGGCGTAGATGTGCGGGATGCCCATCGCATCGCGATAGACGTCGACGCGTCCATCCAGACCTTCGAGTTGAATCTCCCCTTCGATCTGCGGAAACGATTTGGGCGCGACGGTGTTCGGCAGGTAACTCTTGAAGTAGAAAGCCCCTCCCGTACCCGCAAGCAGGACGAGGATGAGAAGCCCCAACCCGACGCGTTTGAATATGGTTTTCGACATGTGCCCTCCGGTTTTTGATGGTTAGATACACGACTGATTACCTTACAGTCTTAAAAATGGGACGCGGACTGCGGAGCGCGCAGAAAACGCGGATCAACGCGCTTTTTCGGGCATTTCCTCAAAAATCCGCGTCCATCCGCGTTAATCCGCGTCCCGATATCAAAGTGTAAGGTAATCAAATACACGATTGCAAACACCCAAGATCGCGCCATGTTTCGCGATGATATAATCGAAAACAATGACTGCCGTCTTTCGGAATGAAAATGGAAGGACGTCCATCCTCCGGCTTGTAATTCTAATCGGTATTTGCCTGCGCTTCATTCCGGGATTGCAGACCGATTTTCCGATCAACGATGGGGGGATGTTCCTGAGCATGATCCGCGACCTGCGCGCCAGCGGATTCCTGCTTCCCGAAACCGCCAGTTATAACCTTTCCAACATCCCGTACGCGTACCCGCCGTTTGGGTTTTACGTCGCCGCGCTGGTTTCGAGCGCCTTCCCGGTTTCGGAGATCGAACTGTTGCGCTGGATTCCCGCCGCGGTGAGCGCCGCCATCCTACCGGTCTTTTACTGGCTGTCTTTGCAATTCTTCGGGAAAACGCCCCGCTCGTTTCTTGCGGTTGTGTTGGTTTCCTTTCTGCCCGGCTCGTTTGACTGGCTGGTCATGGGAGGCGGTCTCTCGCGCTCGTTCGGCATCCTGTTTCTTCTCGCCGCGGCGGGACGCGCCCTTAGGTTGTTCCGCGACCAGGACGCCCGATCCCTGCGGCTGGCGATCCTGTTCGGCGCGCTGGCGGTCTTGAGTCACCCGGAGGCGGGTTTGCAAACGGTGGGAATTTGTTTTCTGATATGGCTCCTGTACGGCAGGAACCGCGCCGGGGTTTTGAATGCCATGCGGGTTTCGCTCGGCGCGGCGGCGTTGACCGCTCCCTGGTGGATCACAGTCCTTGCATATCATGGATTTGCTCCGTTCGCCTCCGCGATGCAGACGGGAATCCACGAGAGGTTCCTCCCGTCCTTGTTTCATTCGTTCTTTTCATTACAGGGAGGGTTGCCGCTCCTGCCGGTCTTGAGTCTGCTGGGGTTGTTCGTTACTCTTCGGCGGCGCGAGTATTTGTTGTTCGGTTGGGCGTTCCTGCCGTTCGTTCTGGATCCTCGCAATGCGCCCGCGGTCGCGCAGTACGCGTACATTTTGCTTTCGAGCGAAGGGTTGTATTTTCTGTGGGAGGAATTCGATCGGGCGTATGCCGGGAGCGTAAGGGGCGATGTCTCTCGTTCTCGCGCGCCGGTCCTCGGCGGAATCCTGTTGGCGGTTCTTGGGACATATTTGTTCTGGTTCGCGTTCGCTTCCGCAAGGGATTTGGGGCGCGTCAGCCTGAAAGAGAACGACCGCGAGACGATGGAATGGATCCGCCTCAACACGCCGACCGGGGCGCGTTTCCTGTTGATGACGAACGCCGGTCGGATCAGCCCGATGACCGACGCGTATCAGGAGTGGTTCCCTGCGCTGGCTGGGCGGCAAAGTCGAAACACCCTGCAAGGGATGGAATGGCTGTTGGGCGGGGAATTCTACGAATACTCCCTGCGATTGACCGAACTTCAGTCATGCGGAAATGTGGCTTGCATGGAGAAGTGGGCGTCCGATAACGATGTGCGAGTCGAATACCTGCTGGTACGGAAGCCACGCGTTATGCCCGAATTGCCCGGCGCTCTTCAAGCGGAGGCGGGATTCGAGGCGGTGTACGAAACCGCGGATACGGTCATCTATCGGGTCGAACCATAAATTTTCCGCTCTATTTCACGTTCCCCAACAGGCGCGGGAACCAGTACCACAACAGGTCTGCGGCGGGTTTGCCATGCACCGACGCGGACTTGTCCTGCAACGCCACCGGCGGGAAGTAGCCGCGACTGACAAACCCGCTCACCCAGGGCCGCCCGTTGACGGCGTTCAGCACCGCATCGTAGATATCGAACTGTTGCTGGAGGTCGAGGCTGACCGCGCCGATGTCTGCGTTGGGTCGGTCGAGCGCGTTCCAATCGAGGCAGCCTCCGCTTCCGTTGGGAATGCAGCCTGTCGCGGAGTAGGCGGAGGAGGGATAGGACAAACCGATGATGACCGGCTTTCCGACCTGCGCCTGCACGGGGAAGACATTTTCATCGAGCAGGCGGCCCGCTTGCGCGGTCATGTCCGCTTTGTCGGGAGAGGCTGAATCGCTGAGTCTCGCGAACCAGAGCAGGTACATGCCGTCGGCGTTTCGGAGCAGGTTGACGGGAGGCTGAACGTCCGTGTTGGTGTAAGGGAGGGCGAATAACACCAGCCCGGCGTAATGCTGGCGGACCTCGGCGACGACAGCCAGCCAGCGGGATTCCGCGTCAGCCGGGACTCCGCTTGGGGCGCCGTCCGCAAGTTTCCCGTTGGGGAGAGCCGGGGCGATCCAGTCGCCTCCGAGGATCAAGGCTTGCGCGTCCGCTTTGGTCGCCATATCCGCAAAGTGGACGGCGAAGGCGCGGTAATGATTGAACCAGTTATCCCACCAGGTTTGATCGCGCGGAGCGGTTCTCCAAAAATCGTTCGCGCTGCCCGTAAAGCGCGGCTGGGGGAAGAGCCCCAGGTTCATGTTGAGGGCGCGCGCCGAGGCGACGGATTCGGTCGTGTCCTTGATGAAGGGATCCTTGCCGGGACTCTGGGTGAAGACGACCGGGTTGTTGCTCGTGTACGTCCACGTCGGGTCGAGGAGCACCCAGTTGCCGCCGAAAGCGTGGACGTTTTGCAGGGCGCCCGGCGTGAAGACGCGCATGGAGGGATCGTAATATGCCTGGAATTCCACGCCCGCGACGAACCCCGCGCCGCGCGAGGGGATGTTCGTTTGGACGAGGGTCGAATTCACGGGCTGCGTCCACGCCCATTGCCGGACGGTGTCCTTGATGTCCTGGGCGGCGATCGCGGGCGTGACGTTCTTCCCGCGCGCGTTTTCCCCGGCGGTGGAGGCGTCGTCCGCCGAGCCGCACTGCGCGTTGCGGCAATACCGATACCCGAACGCTCCCAGGATGTTGAGCGGACCGTACAATTTATAAGCCCAGCGGTTCTCTCCGACCTTCCACATGGGGATGGGTTCGGTCCACGAGAACGGGTTGAACTGGATGTAGAGCGCGTCGCCGGTGGGGGTATCCTGCGGCGCATCCACCTCGAAGAGAATGGGGGCGTTGGGTCCCGCCTGCCACGATTGCACGGCGTCTTCGATGACGGTATCCTGCGCGGGAACGGCGAGCCTGCGGATCACGTACTGCCCGGCCGTGTTGAATTCCGAATTCCAAAACCCGTCGCCCAACGTGTACTTGTATTCGAGGTACGCTCCCACCGGCAGGAACATCGAAACGGAGTAGCGTCCGTCGGGCATTTGCGTCATCACAGGCATCCGATCCGCCACTGCGCTCAGACCGCCGCGCTGGTCGGCAAAGGTGTTGCCAAACTGGAACAGGCTGCCCGCAATGCGAAGCGGAACGCCTCTTTGCGTGTTCTGCGGGACCGATACGATAAAGTTGACGTTCACCGAGGGCGCGGGCTTCATCCCGATCTCGACCGGCGTGCCTTTGTTTCCCTCCACTTGCGCGCCCTGTTGAAAGGTTCGATACGCGCCGTCGAGCGAAAAGGCGACCAGGTTGTGCGCGCCGCCGCGCAAGCCGATCAACACGAACCGACCGGCGGAATCGGTGAGGGAGCGCGCGCCTCCCGCGGCGACCATGATCTCAGCCAGCGGCGCGCCGGTGTCCGCGTTGACGACCGTCCCGTAGATCGAGCCGGAAATCGTATTGGCGGCTTTATCCGCCCACGAACTGATCGTATCCACGATCTCGGAGGGCCCGTTCACGTACACCATGCGGTAACGAATGGGCGCGTCCGTGTTGGTGTCTTCGACGATGCGCGCGCCGCCGAGCCGCACGTATCGGTATTTGACGACCGACTGATCCGGTATGGGGAAGGTGGCGGAATAGGTGATCGAATCCACCTGCGTCATCTGGTAATCCACCGGGTTCAACGCGAGCCCGGTCACCTCGTCCACCACGCTGATCGCCAGGATCTCGCCCGGCAACAACGGTTCGGGCAACTGCGCGGTGAATTTGACCTCTGAACGCGGCGCGGGCGTGGGCGGCGAACCGGGAGGAGGGCTGGTCGGATTCCCCGAGGGAAACGGAATGTCCAGCAGGGAAAGGGAACAAGCCTGGCTCGTCAAGGCAAAGATCAGGATGAAGAAAAGGATGGGATGCAGGATCCTGGGACGCGAACTCATAACTCCTCCTGGCGGTTCATTCTGGACTTTAGCCTGCTCCGGCTAAGCAACTTCCGTCTCCCCCGAAGCGGATCGCTCCTCATCCTCCCTGCGGCGGCGGCGACCCGCGTAGGCGACGTAACTCAACCCGATGCTGATGAAATACAAGAGGGTCAGCGGTAGCATGACCAGCCCCATGGTCACCGCGTCCACGGTGGGAGTCACCGCCGCGGCGATGACCGCGATGATGATGACCGCCAGCCTCCATTGCTGCGCCAGCACGCGCGGCTGGACGAAACCGATGGACGTGAGAACGTAGATCACCAGCGGGAACTCGAAGAACAGACCGATCCACAGCATCAAGCCCGTGACGAATTTGAAGTATTCGCGCGCCGTCCAGAATTGGGAGATGGCGGTGAAGTTTCCCAAAAACGGCAGGGCGGCGGGGATCAGGGAAAAGAAGGTGAACGCCATGCCGCTCAGGAAAAGGATGGTCGCAAGCGGGATGCCAGCCAGTCCCATTTTGCGTTCCCGCGGACGAAGACCCGGCGCGACGAACAGCCAAATCTCGAACGCGATATACGGAAGCATGATCGCAATGCCGCTCGTCAACGCCACGCGCATAAAGACGCCGAACTCCTCGGTCACTTCGATGGCTTGCAGGTTTTTCAGCCCGTGCACGGGTCCCGCGAGAAATTCCATGAGGGGGATGGTGAAGTAGAACGATATGCCGACGCCCACCGCCAGCGCGATGACGATGCGTAAAAGATGGGCGCGCAGCGCCTCCACGTGGTCCCACAGGCTGGCGCGCGCCTGCTCCTCTGCGGCGATGCTGGCGAAGGTTTCCAGCAGGGGGCGGTCCTCCTCCAGGTCCTTGTTGAGGAACTTATGCGCCCTGCGGATCAGGCGGAAGGGGAAGGCGACGATATTGAAGACGAGAACAAAGGGAAAGGTAATGACCCGCCAGAGTGATTTAAGAAGTTTGGTCATTTGGATCGGTTTCGGCTTCGGGGGGATTGGCAGGGGAAGCCTGGGCGGAGTTTTCGGTCGTTTGGGGCTGGATCAGGTTTCGGCTTTGAGTGGAAGCGGGGCGGTACGAGGCTCCCTCCCCCATCGTCTTGCGGAGTTCCCTTTCCGTCTCCGCCAGTTCCAGGTTTGCGTCGCGCATCAATTTGGTGGGCAGGCTGCGGATCTCCCGCGAGGTCTGCTGAAAGGCTTTCCAGCCGTCGGACTTCACGAGGTTGTTCAGCCAGCGCCCGACGGTCTTGCCCGCTTTTTGCATGTCTTTGGGACCGAGGACGATGAGCGCGAGGATAATGATAAAGAAGAGTTCGGAAGGTCCGATGCCGAGGATTTCCATTGATTTTTTTCTTATGCCTTTTGCAGTGTTTGTCTGAGTTCGTGCTGGTGGTCCGCCAGGCTGCCCAGCACGCCGTTGACGAAGCGCGGGGCGGAATCGGAACCGTAGATCTTGGCGAGTTCCACCGCTTCGTTGATGGCGACCTTGAGGGGCGTATCGTGAAAGACCGCAAACTCCCAGCACGCCATTCTCAGGATGTTGCGATCTATCGCGGCGATCTGATCGAAGGGCCATTCGGGGGCATAACGGGCGATGGATAGATCGAGGACGTTCGTGAGGGGCAGGACGCCGAAGACGATCTGCCGCGCGAACTCGGAAAGTTCCGGGGAAAGCGGCGTTTCCTCCAGCCGGGCTTGGAGCACTTCGGCCGGGGGATGATTCGCCATGTCAACTTCGTAAAGTACCTGCAGGGCGAGCGCGCGCGCCCTGGTGCGGGGTTTCATGCGGGCGCCGCCTCTTCCTCGTAATCAATATCTTCGATGTGAATGTCTACGCTTCCGATGTCCATGCCGATCATTTCCTGAAGGGTGCGGGCGACCTGTTTTTGGACGTTGCGCCCCACCTCGCGGATGTTCACGTCCCCTTTCAGGATGAGGTAAAGATTGGCGGTAGCCACGTTATCTTCGATCTCGATCCGCACCCCGTCGTGGACTCCGCGCTTGAAGAGGCGGTTCACGCCTCCGCTGACGTTTGCCATGCGGCTGACGCCCGGCACGCTCAACGCCGCCATGCGCGCGATGGTCACGATCACGTCCGGCGCGACGGTGGTTTTGCCTTGGGGGGTTAGATTGGTCATTCAATCTCCTTGATCTTTCAAGCAAGGATTGGAGGAGTGGGGAATTTTCCAATCCTCTGCTCCTCTTTTTCCTTTCACATCATCGCCATCCCGCCGTCCACGCCCAGCACTTGACCGGTGATGAACGCGGCTTGATCGGAGGCGAGGAAGGCGACGGCGTAGGCGACCTCTTCGGGTTTTCCTTTGCGGGCGAGCGGCACGAGTTTGAGCGCGGCTTCGAGGGTTTCGGGATTCATCAACTCGAGGATTTCGGTGTCAATGAAGCCGGGCGCCACCGCGTTGACCGTGATATTGCGGGATGCCACTTCGCGGGCGAGCGATTTCGTGAACGCGATCTGCCCGCCTTTGGAGGCGGAGTAGTTCGTCTGTCCCGGGTTGCCCATCTGACCCGCGACCGAGGCGATGTTGACGATGCGCCCCGTCCGTTTTCGCAGCATGTGTTTGACGGCGGCTTTCGAGCAATTGAACGTGGATTTCAGGTTCGTGTTGATGACCGCGTCCCAATCCGCTTCGGACATCATCATAATCAAAGTGTCTCTCGTAATGCCTGCGTTGTTGACGAGGATGCTCAGGTCGCCAAAGGTTTCGATCGTGAATTTGACCAGCGCCTCCGCCTGCTTGAGATCGGACACGTCCGCCTGAAACGCCGCGGCTTTGCCTCCCGCCTCCTGGATCTTCTTCACCGCTTCGTCCGCGGCTTCGGAGGATTTGTGGTAATTCACGACCACCGCCGCGCCGCGCGCCGCGAGTTCCAGCGCCACCGCCCGCCCGATCCCGCGCGAGCCGCCGGTGACGAGAGCGACTTTGTTTTCAAGCGATAGCATATCCGACATATCCAATTCTCCTCGACGAGATTATACACCGTCCATTCGTGATGCGTGTTGCGTGTTACGTGAACCGTTTCAAGCCATGCGCGAGGGCGAAGCCGCCTCCCAGCGCGATGAACGCCGCGAGCAGAAAGGCGTCCTGCCAGAAGCGCAGGGGGAAGAGGCGGATGAGCGTATCCGAATACAGGAAAAGCCACGAATCGCCTTCGAAGAACAGGCTGTGGAATCCCGCGAAGAAATTCCAGAAGACGTTCGGATTGACCGCGATGCCGATCGCAACGATCAGCCCGATCGCGCCCGCCAGCCCGGTCATCAGCCATCCGCCCCGCCTCAAGCCTTGACGATAAGCCTGCCACATATCTTCGCGCCATGCCCACGCTCCGAGCATGACCAGCAACGCAAGCGAGAGGTACCAGACGTTCAACGCGCCCCGCGTCACGCGCTTGACGTCGTCCATGTGACTCAATTCTCTTTCGTTGTAGAGCGGAGTCCCATCGTCGAATTTCAAATCGGCGAGATAGGAAATATCTTCGTTGTTCACAAGATAATCCAACGCGTAAGGCGCCCACTTCAAACGATCTTCCTTTGTGAAGCCGTACTCATCGGGCGGAAAGTACGGCATGTTGTATTCGATTTGCAGGAAGAGCGGCGTGAGCAGGACGCGCAATCCCAACCCAATGAGGGCGAGAGGGACGAGGAGGGCGACGAGCCAGGAGAGGATTGAGAGTTTCTTCATTGCAAATACTCCGTCCCCCCGCCGATGATGAAGCGCAAGACCATGTCATTGACGATCCACTCGATGGGCGCGTGATCGTCGGTGAAGACGGCGGTGGGTTCGTATTCCGTATCGAGACCGGAGAAAGCCACTTGCATGGTGTGGATGAGCAAAGGATGAACGCCGGGATCGTTCGATAACGCGACCAGATTTGCGGCGAAGTTTTCGGGCGAGGTCTTTTGTTTCGTGGCGAAGATCATCGTATTCAACGAGCCGGGGATGTCCACCGTGTAAATGGAGGGGAAGACCGTCGCCATGGTGGTCGCCAGTCCGTTGATCAGGCGGCGGTCGCCGGGGACGGAGGCGGAGTTGAGGGTCAGCACTCCGTCGTCGGTCAGGCGTGAGGCGGCGATCTCGAAGAACTCACGCGTCGTCATGTGTGGAGGGATGTAGGGCGGGCGGTACGCGTCCACGGCGATGATGTCATAATGCCCCGCGCTTCGTTCGAGATTCAATCTACCGTCGCCGATGATGACGTTTAGATTCGGCATGGTCATGTCGAAATATTCTTGTCCCACTTCGACGATCTTCGGGTCGAGTTCGTATCCATCAATGGGAATGTTCCCATAAACCGCGGTCATCTGCCGCGCGGTGGTGCCGGCGGCAAGCCCGACGATGGCGACGCGCGTTATATCGGTCGGCTTGCGGTTTGCGTAAAAATAGGGACCGACGAGAAATTGATCCCAGGGCCCATCGTATTGCAGCGCGCCGGGTTTGTAGATCGAATGAACGCCCTGTCCTTCGTTGAGCCGCAGGATCGTGAAGCCGTTCTGCTCCGCGACCTGAATGTAGTTGTACGCCGACTCGGTCTCGTAGATTTGACCGGCGCTTCGTTTGAGCGCCTGGCCCGCCGAGAGCGCGGCGATGACCGCCAGAACGACAGGCATCCAAAGATATTTGAACGCCTCGCACGGATTGACGAACTTCCCCAGCCCAGCCAACGCGACGAATAACAGGATCAGGCTGAATAATAGAAACGTCCTCGTTGTTCCAATGGCGGGGATGGTGACAAGCGTCGGAAGGAATGTCCCGATGAACGATCCGAGCGTCGAGATGGCATAGATCTGACCGGAAACCTGCCCGGCGCGTGACGTGTCATCCACGCAGAGGCGGATCGCAAACGGCGAGATCGTTCCGAGCAAAGTGATGGGGACGATGAACAGGATCAACACCCCGGCGAACGACGCGCCCAGGACGCCGATATTCAACGCCTCGAATGCGTTCGCCGCGGACCTGAGAACTGGTCCGGCGATATACGGCACGAGTCCCAGCGTGAACGCCGCCCACGCAAGGGCGCGGTACATCGCGGCAGGAGTCGGGTTTGCATCCGCCCATTTGCCGCCGAGGAAATATCCGAATGTCAGGTAGATCAGGATCAGCCCGATGATCGTCGCCCAGACGATGTTGCTCGTGCCGAAGACGTTGCCGAGGAGTCTGCCTGCGGCTAACTCCGCGGCGAGGGTGGTCATGCCGGAGATGAAGACGGTGAAGAGGAGGTAGCGTTTCATTGTGGATGGGGATTATACCTGCGGGATTAAATGTGAGACCGGTGAAAAAACGAAATTTTCACCTGTAGAATCCGAAAGTTCTACTTTCGTGTTTGCGAGACTGTCCCTGAAGTAGAACTTCGGGATTCCTTTTTTAACCTCATCTGCCAAAGCAATCCGCCGATGCCCAGAACGATCACGATGACTCCCAGGAACAGACCGAGGTCGAATCCGCTTTTTGGGGGTTCGGTGGGAACAGCCGGGGTCGCAGTCGGAGGGGCTGGAGTGTGGGAAACAGTTGGGGACGGCGTGACAGTTGCCGGTTCGGGGGTGAACGTCGGCGTCGCAGGCGGGGTCACCTGTAGGAGCAGTTTCTGGTCGGGGCGGATGACGGAGGCGTTATTCAATCCATTCCAGGACATCAGATCCGATAACGGGACGTCATACAGATCGGAAATCCACGAGAGCGTTTCGCCGCTCTGAACCGTGTGATAGTATCTGCCATCCGCTTCGGGGGTGAGCCGTTGAATGGCGCTCAAGGCGGGGCTGGGGGTGACATTCCCCGGCGAGATCAAAAGTTTTTGTCCGATTTGCAGGGGCCAATCCTCCTGGAGTCCGTTCAATGTCAGTATTCGCTCCACCGTGACGTTGTACGCTTCGGCAATTGTGATCAAGGTTTGATAAGGCTGCACTTCGTGGATGATTCTGCCGTCCGCGTCCGGGGCTGAAAGCACGACCATGCCGCGGGGAGTCGGCGTGGCATAACCTTCCGTGTTCTTGTTCGGGATGAATAATCGCTGCCCGGTCTGCAGCGGTATGTTGCGGGAAAGGTTGTTCCAGGTTTCCAGATCCTGAATGGTGATCTGATAGGCAATCGCAATGGACCAGAACGATTGTCCCGCCTGGACGACGTGATAGATCCTGCCCTCCGCATCGGGCGTGGCGATCTTCACCGGGACGATAATTTGCGGCGCCGATCCTGGAGAGACGCCCGGCTGGGATGTGCCAGAGGGAGAGGATGACGTACTTCCGCAAGCCTGCCCGGAGACATAAGCCGCCTGTAAAATGTAATACGTCTTGCCGTTTGCCGTGGCAACGCCGGCTCCCACGTGACAGTAGGCTGGTTCCACGGCCGGGCGCATGTGGTCCGGGTCAGCCCAGACAGCCATGATCTCGTCAATGCCCATGCCTCCGCCGCTGACGGCGAAGTTTTCGGTTGCCCAAACGGTTCCGCCGCCCCCGTATCCGGCGGCAGCCAGCCGTCCGCGCACATTTCCGATGTGCCAGGACATGTTGTTGATCGCCATAGTCTCCGCCGTGGATTGGGCGACTGCGTTGACGATCGGGTCCTCGACAAGGGCCGGCAATCCATACGAAACGCGCAAGGTGTTCATCGCGAGGATCAACTCGTAGGCGCTGACCTGACCGGATGGGAGTTGGGGTCGTTCAGCCCGTACCGCCTGCGGACGATAAAACGCCCCGAGTCCAAACACGGCAAGGATGAACAGGTAAAGTAGACGCTGGAAACGCATGGGACAATTATAATTCCAAGCAACTACTCGTTCGATCGTCCAAACAAGGAGAACCATGCACACCCCAAAACTTTACCGTGAAGAGGATCGCAGCAGGATACTGGAGTTTCTAGAACAAAACGAGTTCGCGACCGTGGTGGCTTATGACGGGGAAAAGCCCGTCGCCAGTCACCTGCTGGTGGAGATCGTTGAGGAGGGCGGAAGCATTTACATCAACAGTCACATGTCGAAGGCGAACCCGTTGTGGAAATTGTTCGACGCCGATCGTGAAGCGCTGGTGATCTTCCTCGGCGCGCACACGTACATTTCGCCGACATGGTACAACCACGTCAACGTGCCGACGTGGAATTATCAGGCTGTCCACGTATACGGAAAACCGCGCCTGATCGCCGAACACGATGAAACCTATCGGTTACTCGAACGGCTGGTTGACCGCCACGAAAAGGACGGTCGCTACAAAATGGGAACGCTCCCGCAGGACTTTGTGGAGAAGGAGATGAGAGGCGTCATGGCGTTTCAAATCGCCGTGACGCGCATCGAGGCGAACTACAAACTCAGCCAGAACCGGGACGACGAGGACTACCGCAACATCATCGCGCGTTTACACGAGCGGGAGGATGAAATGTCGCATCAGGTGGCGGAGGCGATGGAGAGGCAGCGTAATGTGTTTATTTACCCGCCGCGGCGAGCGCATCCTTGATCTGTTGGATGTGCGCAGTGATGTGGAAGTTTGGTTGGAGCAAGCCAAAGCCGAAGCGATAGTAGCTGCCTCTGTTCGCGGCGAACTCTTCCGGGATCAACTCCGTAAACGCAAGGACCTCCTCGACCGTGCGCCGCAGCAGTTCGAGCATTGATCGTATGGAGGGATTTGCCTTCACCGTCGCCTCCACCTGCGAAGTTACGTTACTGCCGAAGCCGTCGGTGATCAGTTCGTAGCCGTCCATCAAACTGGCAAGATAGATGGAATTGAATCGTTCGCCATGAACGAGATGCGCCACGACCTCCAACGCGCTCCATTCCTTCGGGTCGGGACGCTGCATGGCTTGCCCGTCGCTGTACCCCTCGAAACAACTTTCCAATTCCGCCAGGGCGGGTTCGTAGAATTCGCGCGCCCTCTTCGCCAGTTCAACAGGCTCGAACGGCACGTCGGGCATCGGGCGTTTGCTCAACTCCATCGTGACGGTTTTCTTTTCCGCGCCGCGATAGAAAACGACCTCCACCGGGTCGCCGCCTTTTTTGCCCGCGATGGCGAGAGGCAGACTGTTGAAATCATTTGTGATCGGACGACCCGCCATACCGACCAGCACGTCGTCCCTTTGCAGACCGGCTCTTTCCGCGCCCATGCCTGCCACAACGCCATCCAGCCTCATCCCCTCCCGAACCGGGACTCCCAACGCGGTCGCCTGCTCCTCGGTGAAATCGCCGGGCAGGATTCCCAGCATGGGACGGTTGGCGAGGCGCAGGTCAATGCCCGTCTCCAGCACGGATTTGAGGTTCTCGAGGCTGTCCGCCCAGTTCTCCCGGAACGTCTCCGCCATCTTCCTCCACGATTCGTCGTCGGGGACTTCGTGATCCATTCGCACGGACACGCCGCCATCCTGTTCGCTGAATGTGACAGTCACCGCGGTCGGCGCGGGGTCAATGCTCGAATACCAGCGGAACTTGACGCGCTTGTTCTCCTCCAGTTCGAGATAATGACCGCTGGAATAGAAATCGCCGCGCCACCACAGATACATCCGTCCGCGCGGATGCGGCTCGACGGTCGCCGCGTCGCACAACCACTCGCGCAGGGAGGTGGAATTGGTGAAGGCGCGATAGGCGAATTTCAACGGGGCGTTTACAACTGTTTCGGCGGTTACGACAGCCATGGCATTCTCCTGTTTGCATAGTGAAGCGCATTTGTAGTATCAGTGCTTCACGAAAGCGCGTAATTGACGCTGCCTTAGGCGTCTAACGTCAATTTTGCGTGCTACGCGAAGAGCGCACGCTACGCAGTACGCGAGATTTTCGTGATCCACTGAGAGTATACCCCACCGGGCGATGGGAAATATGGTCTTGGTTCGAAAGGCGGGAGAAATTGTGTGGTAAAATCCGCCCGCCATGATCGAACCTGAAGAGTTCCCGGAGATCGAATCCCCGCAAGTGACGAACATTTCACGTGCCGAGGTGGGCAACGTTCACGCCGAGTTGGTGCGGATGCATCAAGCCGAAGCGGAAACGATCACCGCCGAGGAAGTGGAATTGCAACAGAGCGCGGCGGCGAATGTCAAGGCGAATTACGTCGGTACGCATCAGACCGCAATGGCGATGGTGGAGGCGGGGGAACTCGACGCGCATCAAAGCGCAGTAGGAATGGTCCGGGCGGAGAAGGCGTCCGTGAGCGGGTACACAGGCGCGGTCGTCGCGGGAAGCGCTGAAGTCCATAATGGGATGATCGGCTTCGTGGCGGGACGCGAAGTCCACGTGAGCGGGTCGCGGACGGGAATCCTGTTTGCCCGCAATGTGAACGGCAACGTAACGACCGTGCTCGATACGCGCGGCGCATTGATCGCCGGGTTGACGGGCGGCTTGTTTGCCGGGCTGATGTTACTGTTGGGACGCATGTTGTTCCGGCGGAAGTAATTCATTGAATGTAGCAGCGACTTCGGTCGCTGACATTGGACGACCGAAGTCGTCGCTACAGAAATTCATTTCATAGAGCGAAGGTAATCACGCCAGGGCGTGATGAGAGGCGCTCGAGGAGTAAAGATGGAGAAAGTCGTACTAAAAGCGGTCAAACGGGACGTGACCGGCAAGCAGGTGAAAGCCATGCGCCGCGAAGGCAAACTGCCTGCGGTGATCTACGGGAGGCATACCGAGCCGATCAACATCTCGCTGGACGCTCATAGCGCGTCGCTGGCTCTGGCGAAGTTGAGTTCGTCGAGCATCCTCACGATTGAAGTGGACGGGAAGGAATACCCGACCCTCGTCCGCGAGAAACAGCGCGATTTCATCAAGAACCGCCTGCTGCACGTGGATTTCCTCGCCGTATCGCTGACCGAGAAACTCCGCGCCGACGTGTCCCTGCGTTTTATCGGCGTGTCCACGGCGGTCAAGGATTACAACGCCATTCTGGTGCATAACCTGGAACAGTTCCGTGTGGAAGGTCTGCCGGCCGACCTGCCCGAATACATCGAAGTTGACATTTCGTCCCTTGTGCGTCCGGGCGAAGGTATACGCGTCAAGGACGTTCCGGTATCCGATAAGATCCGCGTGCTGGACGATCCGGAGACGATGGTCGCCGTGGCTACCGTGTCGAGGATCGAAGAGGCGGTGACGGAAGCGGCGGCGGAGGGCGCTCCCACCCCCGAGGAACCGGCGCTCGCTGTCGAACGCGGCAAGAAGGAAGAGGAAGAATAAACCTTCCGTTGAAGACGAACTCCCCGGTTTTCGCCGGGGAGTTTTTTATTTCGTCCTTGCGAACCAAAGGCGAAGCGATCCGCTGTTGCGAGGGGATCGCTTCACTGCATCCGCGAGGACGTTTTTAGTAGCCCAACACCTTCAGAAAATCAACCGTGATGCGCGCGGTGGCGCCCCAGAGCAATTCACCGTCGTAGGGGTGATAGGCGATGAGCGCCCGCTTCAGGTCTGGACGCTCGAACTGCCACCGGTTCAAGGGGTTTGCCAGCCACCCGAGCGGAATCGTGAACACGCGCGCCACTTCATGTTCTCCCACCCGCAAGACGGCGGGCCACTTGATAACTCCCACCACAGGCGTCACGCGGTAGTACGTGATCGTGATCAGGTTGGCGAGCCTGCCCAATATCCTGACATCCTGCGGTTCGATCCCGATCTCTTCATTGGCTTCACGCAGGGCGGTTTCCTCCGGCGTGGTCTCGCCGTCGTCGCACGCGCCGCCGGGAAAGGAGACCTGTCCCTTGTGCGATTCGACTGCCTCCGTGCGGCGCGTGAAAAGCAAGCGCCACTCATCGTCCTGCCACGCGAGCGGGACGAGAACCGCCGCGCATTTCAACCGCGTTTCGTCGTTCAGGTCAACTTCCGAGAAACCATCCGAGGAGGGGCCGGCGGCTTGGAGCGCTTCGCGCAATCTTTGGGAGATGAATTCTTCCGTAAGGTGGGTGGGCATGGGCGGGAGGTGGGAAGTGGGAAGTAGAAAGTGGAAAGTGGGAAGTGGGAAGTAGAAAGTGGAAAGTGGGAAGTGGAAAGTAGAAAGTGGAAGGTGGATAGTGAGAAGCGGGAGGTGGGATGTGAGGGGTGAGAGGTTAGTTTTCGTCTTTTACCAGGCTCCCGCAATAGCCGCATTCGGCAGTGACCTCGTCCAGCCATTCGACCTCGTCAGGTCGCAACGGCGCGCCGCAGGAAGGACAATGCGTTGGCAGGGCAGGTCTTTTTGCGGTCGCTTCAATCGAAGTCGCCTTTGGTAAAACGGATTCGAGCCACGCGACAATTTCACCGGCTTCGCTCTTGAGACCGTGTTCGATCAATTCGTTCACTGTCCTCGTTCCAAAGCGGCGCAAACGCGGGAATTGTCCGCGCTGGGCAAGCAGTTCGAGTCCGCGCTTGAGGGAGGGAATTCCCAACGCGGCTTGTCCCGCCAGGATCCGCGCCCTTCCGGCTTGCAGGTGGAACAATGGAGCGCGCGGTCCTCCGCGCCCATCTGCGGCGCGGGCGATCTGCTCGAAGAGTTCGGCGGCGCGTCCGTATTCGCCTTTGGAGAAGGCGAAGTTTGCCTCCTGCAGGATCGGCGGCACGTCCTGCGCGAGCGACTTTCGGATATGGCGGCGGAATACGCGGCGCATCATTCAACCTCCTCTTCAATGGTTTCACCGATCTCTTTCGCCAATTCCCTGCCGCGCGGGTCTTCGCTGGGTTCGATGCGCCGGCCGAAGATCAGAAAACCCGTGTGCGCGACCATGCGATCGGTGGGGCGGAGGCGGGAGGGTTCGGGCTTGTAGTAACGCAGGAGGATTTCGCATACTTCGATGAATGCGAATTTGTTGTGGCGCAAGGCGGACAAGGTTTTCTCCACCTGGTTGAACGTGGGTATCAGGCAGCACAGGAATCCGCCGGGCTTGAGAGCGGCGCGCACCTGGGCGATGTAATCGTACGGATTCGGCACGTCGAGGAAGAAGGAGTCGGCGTCGGTTTCGTCGAAGCCCCCTTCGATGTCGCGCAGTTTGAAGTCTACGCGGGAATCGAGACCGAAGCGGGCAAGATTCTTTTTGGCGAGATTCTGCGCGTCGGGTTTGACCTCGTACGAGACGACGCGTCCCTCGTTTCCCACCGCGTACGCGAGGGCGGTCGTCATCGAACCGGAGCCTGTGCCAGCTTCCAACACCTTTTGCCCCGGCCCGACGCCCATTGTGACGAGGATGAAGCCGATATCCTTCGGGTACATGATCTGCGTGGTGCGCGGGATGTCAATCAACAGGTCGGCGAGCGAGGGCTGGACCAGGTAGAACGGCGCGCCGAGGTGACTGAAGACCTGCGTGCCCCAGGGTTTGCCGATCAGGTCATCGTGCAAAAGGATGCCGCGATGCGTCTCGAACTTTGCGCCCGCTTTGAGGTTGATGATGAAATGCTTGTGGCGCAAGCCGATCAGTTCGGCGAGGTCGCCGTCGCGCGCGATGGAGGTGGGCGGGGTGAAGGACATGCGGTTATCTTACCATGACCGTTTTGGTCACACGGTTATATCGTCTGTTGGAGCGGGCGTTTCTTCGACCGGCGCCTGCTTTTGGTATCTGCGGTTGGACGCGATGAGGATGACGAACAACGCAACAGCCAGGACGACGATGCCAATCGCTGAGATCCATTGGAGGGTTTCGAAGCGGCCCGGTTGCAGGTACGTCCCCGCCAGCGCCGAAAACGAAACCGTGAGCGCGAAGGCGTTCCACAGTCCGTGCAGAAGGACGACGAGTAGATAGGTTCCGAGCAAACGCAAATATCGCCTCTCGCGTACTGCCAGGAAGATCGCGCCTCCCATGAGCGCGGATGTAGTGACGTGCAGAAGGCCCGTCCCGATGCGCGTGAACAACACGATTCCCCATTCGCCCATCTGCCCGCTGACGTTGAACGTCTCGACGAGCGCGAACCCGGCGCCGCCCAGCGCGCCGAACACGAATCCCTGCGCCGCCGAATCGAGTTTGCCGACCAGGAGCCAGACTCCGAGCGGTTTGACGAGCTCCTCCAGCAGGGGGATGACGATCGAAAAGAAAATCAGCGCCGGAACGACGACGGACGGCTTGACGAGGTGCGGCAGGATCACCCTCAACGCCTGCTCCTCCGATTCCAGGTCAATAAACGTGAGCTGCCTGGAGAGATTCTCGAATTCCATCGCCGCCTGCGGGTTCGCCGCGACGTATATGACCACGAGGACGACGATCCCGATTACGATGACGACCTCCAGCATGAATAGGAGGAACGGCGTGATCGTCAGGCTTACGCCCAGAATTCCCCAGACACGCCAGCGCGAGCCAACGAAAAGACCCCGCGCACCCAGCGCCACGATCGCCCAAATGGGAAGGATCACCGCAGGGACCGTGAGTATCGGCAGCGCCAGCCATTTGATGGAGAAAATATCCTGGATCATGTAGCCGACCAGCAGGATAAGCCCGGCGCCGAGCAACCCCGCCGGCGCCCACCAGCCCGGGAACGACGTGGAAACCGGCGCATCCGCAAACGGGTTGTTCAGGAACTTCAGCAGGGAAACGATCGCAACGAACCCAAGCAGAATCCCAAGGGCGAACATCGCGGCGGAGTAGATCGTGGATTGCACGTTCACACCGCCTTCGGTCGGAAGCATGAACAAGGCGGAGAGCCCGAGGATGATGCCCACCGTGAGCAGGAGCAGCGCCGCGCCCGCAAAGAATATGAAGCCAAACAGCGATGGATAATGAGTTTGGGGCGTTTTCATTTCTCCTCGATCTCGACGCCCAGCAGCAGATCGCCCGGCGGCGTCTCGACACCGACTTGCGTATCGCGCGGGGCAAGCGATTCCAAAACCTCCATGCCGCTCAACACCTGCCCGAAGATCGTGTACAGCCCGTCGAACTGCGGCGCCGGCGCGTAGGTGACGAAGAACTGGCTTCCGCTCGTATCCGGTCCGGAGTTGACCATCGCCGCCATGCCGGGTTTATCGAACGTGAGG
Source organism: Chloroflexi bacterium CFX6 (assembly GCA_030263595.1). Classification (GTDB taxonomy): domain Bacteria; phylum Chloroflexota; class Anaerolineae; order Anaerolineales; family Villigracilaceae; genus Defluviilinea. Next base: position 33,671 of record SZPG01000002.1, on the reverse strand, counting down.
CCGGGCAAAATCTCGGTGATGACGTAATAGCCGGGCGTGCCTTTGCCCGTGCCGCTTGGGTCGCCGGTCTGCGCGTAGAGTCCGGGGAGGACGCGGTGGAAGGTAACGTTGTCGTACCAGCCATTGCGCGCGAGGAAGATGAACGAGTTGACCGTGTACGGCGCCTTGTCCGCGAACAACTGGATCGCCACGTCGCCTTTTTCGGTGTGGAGCGTGGCGATGTATTGTTTCGTTCTTTCCACGAGCATGGGCGGGCAGTCGGTGAACTGCCGCCCGCCCAGCAGGATCAGCCTCACGATGTCGTTCACGCTGGCGTAATCCTGCGGACCGAGATAGATCTCCCCGTTGATGACGATCAACGGAACGGCAAACGGACCGAACTTTTGCGCGGTCTCGAAATTGCTTTGGACGAGAGCCGCCACCGCTTCGCTCTTAACGTCAGCCTGATACTGTTCGACGTTCATCCCCAACGCCGACGCCTGCGCCGCGCTCCATTGCGCGAAGTCCTCCATGGACAGGTTCACCCAGTTTTGTTGTTGCGTGTACAGCAGGTCGTGCATCTCCCAGAATTTGCCCTGTAAATTTGCGGCTTCCACCGCCTGCGCGGCGAGCGTCGCTTTGTCGTTTCGCCCCACCAACGGGAACACGCGGCTGACGTAACGGATGTCACGCGGATATTCGGAGAGCAATCTTTTCACGACCCCGGCAAACAACCCACTCGTGCCGTCCTGCAGATCGCCGTAGACCAGGATAGTGACAATTGCACCCTGGGGTCCGCGCGTGTGATCCGCCTCGGTGATCGGCGGAAAAAGCGACGGCGCGTCCGCTCCCGGTGTGGGATCGGCTGAAATGGACGTGCAGGGTAAACTCGTTGGCATCCTGGGAATGGCGGTAACGGTCGGCTGCGCTTCGGGAGTCGTTTCCGCAGGCGTCGGCGCGCAGGAGGAAAAGGACGGGAGAAGAAGGAAGGATGCAATGAGAAGTTTTACGAGTGGGCGCATGGCGTTATTGATGAACGGCTTCCAACAATTCGTCGAAGGAGGTCATCCACGCGATGGTGTCGAGGAAGTCTGCCAGCGAGGCGCTGTGCGCGCGCAGGGCGCGCACAGCGGGACCGACCGGGTCCTCTCCCGCCGCGCCGCCGGGCTGATCGGCATAGGCTCCATGAAAGGCGAAATATGCCTGGTTGAGTTTTCGCAACAGGTAGCCGTTCTGCCAGAAGACCTGGCGGCGCTGCTCCATGTACGCCTCGGCTTCCTCGATCTTTCCCTGCGCCAGCAGTTCATCCACTGTGACGCGTGTTTCGCGCATCTCGACGCGGAAATCGAAGATGGGCGGGTCGTCGAGTCCGCTCGAGGGTGGGAAATGCAGATCGAGGGCGAGCAGGTTTGGGTCGGGGCGTGAGGCGAGAAATTCCGGGTAGTAGGTTTGCAGGACGAGATGTCCCACTTCGTCGCCCACGATGCTCGCGGTCGTCTCGTTCATCGTGCGGAGTTCGGGGGTGGTGCCGTAGTTGATCCCAAGCGGGCGCAGGTTGAGGTAATTGTGCGTCCATTCGTGAGCGATGGTGTTGAGGAGCCAGGGCAGGTCGGTGGTCTCCATGACCATGGTGGGATACACGCCGATCCCTCCGATCTGCACGACGAGGGTGGAAACGTCCAGCGATTCTGCCACTTCGTCTTCGAGCGCGATCTGTTGGTCGAGGGTGAGGTTGGGGAGGATGGAGACGTTGGCGGTCTGGACGATCTGGTCGCGGGGCGAGACGATGAGAGCAAGAGGCGTGGGGGAGGTGTGATAGAGGACCGGCGGCAACGGCTGACCGATGGCGGTGAGGTCCAGCCCGGCAAGCGTTTCGCTCAATTGACTTTGCAGGATGGATTCGGCGAACGGCGCGAGTTCCTCCTGCCTTGCGAGGAATTCATCGCGCTGCGACCGAAGAAGCGCGCCGGCGGCTTCCTTGTCCGCGATGTTCGGGTCGGCGTAGATCTGTTCGATGCGGTATTCGGTAAGGAGCAGGTTGAGGGTCGTGCGGAGATATTCGAACAGGATCTCTTTGTGAGCGCCGCGTTCGAAAATATAAGGCGAATGGATCGCGGCTTGTTCGACCTTGAGCCAGGAGGCGTCCCACACCCAGTTGGGATAGTCGAATTCGATCTCGCGCGTGTGGACGCGGGCGCGGTCTGCGCTGCCGGTGAAGCGCGGCGCGTCGCTGCCGCCGACGATGACAAGCACGATAAGGACGCTTATCACGTCGAGAATTCGTCCGATACGATAAAACATGCGGAAGATTATACCTTGTGGGCGTTACAAAACAGCAGGGACATCCCGCGTAACGGGACGTCCCTGCCCACCTGCCCTCAGCAGATTTCTTGTGATTGGAGCGATGTTACAAGGTTTTTTCGTACCGCAACAGCGAGATAAACCTCGCAGTACGGTGATTACTTTTTGTTCCTCAAATATTCGTCAATCGCCCGCGCGGCTTTACGTCCCGCGACCATGGCGGTAACGACGAGATCGGGTCCGGTCACGCAATCGCCGCCGGAGAACACGCCTGCGCGCGAGGTCGCGCCGGTTTCCTTGTCCGCTTTGACCAAGCCCCAGTTGTGCGTTTCGAGGTCGGGCGTCGTTTTGCTGAGGATGGGATCGGGCCAATAGCCGAGCGCGAGGATGGCGGTATCGCAAGCCACGCTGAAGTTCGAGCCTTCCACCGGGACGGGTTTACGCCTGCCTTTCGCGTCGGGTTCGCCGAGCCGCATTTCGATGCACTCCACGGCGGCAAGTTTGCCTTCCTGGTTGGCGATGAATTTGACCGGCTGTGTAAGGAAGCGGTACTTTGCGCCCTCCTCTTTTGCAAGGGCGCGGTCTTTTTTGCCGCCGGGCATTTCCTTTTCGGTGCGGCGATACAGACAGGTGACTTCCGCCGCGCCCAGGCGCAAGGCAGACCGCAGGCAATCGGAGGCGGTATCCCCGCCGCCGATCACGACGACGCGTTTGCCGATTTCGAGCGGTCTGTTCATCTCCGGGGGAAGCAGGTTCGGCTCCACGTTGGCGCGGATGAGGAAGTCGGTCGCCTCGTAGACTCCGGGCAGGTCTGTGCCGGGGGTATCCTCCATTTTGGCGTCAACCTCCGAACCGACTCCGATGAAGACCGCGTCGAAGCCTTCGTTGAACAGGTCGTCAATGGTTTTATCTTTCCCGATGTACGTATTGGGAACGAACTTTACCCCGGCGCGTTCGAACTCCTCCCATTTCTCCCGCCAAACGTCCTTCGGAAGTTTGAAGTTGGGGATGCCATAGACGAGCAATCCGCCCGGCGCGGGCTTGGACTCGAAGATGGCGACCTCGTGTCCGCGCTGGACGAGTTGGTCGGCGCAGCCCAAACCGGCCGGTCCCGCTCCAATGATGGCGACCCGCTTCCCCGTTGGAGGAGCGAGCGGGATCACGCGTCCTTCGCGGCGGCGTTTGTAGTCAACGCTAAAGGCTTCCAGCTCGCCGCACAGGACCGGCGTGTGATGTTTGTTCAAAACGCAGGAACCCTGGCACAGTTGTTCGTGCGGGCAGACGCGTCCGCATATCTCCGGCAGGGAACTGGTCTGGTGGTAGAGGTTCGCGGCTTCCGTGAAACGTCCCTGTTCGATGAGCCATAAAGCGGAGGGGATGTCGTTGTGGGTCGGGCAGGCTAACATGCAGGGCGCCGGATCCGGGCAATGGATACAGCGCGACGCTTCGAGCATGGCGCGCCCGGGGTCGAACTTGATGACCACGTCGTCGAAATCGCAGGCGCGCTCTTCCGGCTCCCGCAGATCGAGATCGAAGAACGGCATGTTCGCCCTCGCCTTGCGGTCAATGGTGAGGGTTTCACTGGGTATGAACTGCATGGATGCCTCCGAATAATTCCAGGGCTAAAAACGTTAACATAGTGTAATGATACCCAAACTTGGAATCCATCCACAGGCTTATATGTCACCCAACTGGACGACAATCGTCACAATTGCGTATGTTGGAGTTTTATCAATCCACACAGGGAATTCATTGCCAATTCATAATTCCGGGGTATAACTTCCGCTGGAAATTTACGAAGATATTGGCGAGGCATCCCCTCGCGGAGGTTAAATAATGGGCAACTTTCTGAAGAGAAATCGAACGATCCTGATCCTGCTCCTTGTGATTGCTGCGGGGGCGTTTGCCTTCTGGTTCAATCGGAACCGGAACGTCAGCGCGGGGAGCGCGTATCAAACCGCCGTCGTCGAGCGCGGCAATTTGACCGCGACCATCGGCGCGACCGGGACCGTGCGCGCCAGGCAGACCACCGTATTGATCTGGCAGGCGGCTGGCACGGTGGATACGGTCAACGTGAAGGTCGGCGACAACGTCCCGGCCGGGTTTGTGATGGCGTTCCTCGCCAAATCGTCGCTGCCGCAAAGCATCATCCTGGCGGAGGCGGACCTGGTCAACGCGCAGAAAACGCTGGACGACCTTTTGTATTCCGACACGGCGCGGGCGCAGGCGGCGATTAATTTGCGTCTCGCCCAGGAGGCGCACGACAAGGCGTACAACTGGCGGCGTGAACTGGACAAGGAACGCATCACCGTCAGGGAGATCGTCTATAAAAAGTTCGGCAACATTACCATCCCCGAGATCAAGGAATACAAGACCTGGGCGGATGAAGGCACCAAGCAAAAGGCGCAGGAGGACCTCGAACTCAAAAAGGCAAGGCTGGACGACGCCCAACGCGAGTACGACCGCCTGACGGAGGGAAAAGCCGCGGACATCGCCGCCGCGCAGGCGAGACTGGAAGCGGCTCAGGCGACCTTGAACCTGGCGCGCGTGACCGCGCCTTTCGCCGGCATTGTGACGGAGGCTTATCCGCTCCCCGGCGATCAAGTCAGCGCGGGCGCCACGGCTTTCCGCATTGACGACCTCTCCAGCCTGCTGGTGGATGTGAACGTGTCCGAAGTGGACATCAACAGCGTCGCCGTCGGGCAACCCGTCACGCTTACCTTCGACGCCATCCTCGGCAGGGAATATCACGGCGAGGTGGTGGAGGTCGCTCGAACCGGAACGGTCTCCGCCGGCGTTGTCAATTTCAAGATCACGGTCGAACTGACCGACGCCGATTCGCTGGTGAAACCCGGCATGACCGCCGCGGTGAACGTCACGGTCAGGGAACTGATGGACGTCCTCCTGGTGCCGAACCGGGCTGTCCGCCTTTCGGAAGGGGAGCGCGTGGTGTATCTTCTGGAAAACGACCTGCCCGTCAAAAGGGTCGTCCGCCTGGGTTCTTCATCCGACACGATGAGCGTGTTGGTGGGCGGCGACGTGAAGGAAGGCGACGCCGTGATCCTGAATCCGCCCACCGAATTTTTCTCTCCGGGCGGCGGTCCCGGCGGGTTTGGAAATTAAGGGATATGTCCAACGTAATCGAAACACACGACCTGGCGAAGGTCTACAAGATGGGCGAGGTGGAGGTCCACGCGCTGCGCGGCGTTTCCTTCGCCATCCAGCGCGGCGAGGTGGTCGCCATCATGGGACCTTCCGGCTCGGGCAAATCCACGTTGATGAACATGCTCGGCTGCCTGGATCGTCCGACCTCCGGCGGATATTTCCTGGATGGGGAGGCGGTCGCCTCGTTGACGGACGATCAATTGGCGGACATCCGCAACCGCAAGGTCGGGTTTGTCTTCCAGAGTTTCAACCTGCTCTCGCGCCAGACCGCCATCACGAACGTCGAACTGCCGATGCGCTATTCCGGCGCAAACAATGGAGGACGTCGTCAACGCGCCATCGAGGCGTTGAAGGCGGTGGGGCTGGAAGACCGCATGACGCACCGCCCCTACGAACTCTCCGGCGGGCAGCAACAACGCGTCGCCATTGCGCGCGCCATCGTCAACAACCCCGCCATCATCATGGCGGACGAACCGACGGGCAACCTCGATTCGAAGGTCGGGCAGGAGATCATGAACCTGTTGCTCAACCTCAACAAGGAGATCGGCACGACCCTGATCATCGTTACGCACGACCCCAGGATCGCCGAACAGTCGCGACGGATCATCCGCCTGAAGGATGGATTACTGGACGGTGACGCATGACGATCGGACAGGCTTTTCTCGAGGCGTTGGAAAGTTTGAGTGGGAACAAGCTCAGGTCGGGTTTGACCGTGCTTGGGATCGTGATCGGCGTGGCGGCGGTGATCGCCATGCTCGCAGTGGGGAAGGGCGCGGAGGCATCCATCACGGGTTCGATCAGCGGCATCGGCACCAACCTGCTGTTCGTCTTCCGCGGCGACCCGGCTGATAACATCCGCAACCCCAAGCCGCTGACGCTGGGCGACGCGGACGCGTTACGCGATCAATTCGCCGCGCCCTCCGTCGAGGCGGTCGCGCCAGCCTTGCAGGGGAACGGAACCGTCTCATTCGGCGGCGAACAGACTTCGCCGCAAATCTTTGGCGTCACGCCCGAATACTTCAAGGTGCGTAATTACAACATCACCGAGGGCGAGTTCATCACCGAGGCGCACATACTGGGACGCGCCTCCGTCGTTTTGCTTGGACCCGAGGTGGCGGAAAAACTGTTCGGTCATTCGGACGGCGTGACCGGCGAAACCGTGCGCATCGAGGGACAACCCTTCCGCGTGATCGGCGTGCTCGAATCGAAGGGCGGCGGTTCGTTCGGCAGCCAGGATAACGTGGTCATCGTCCCATTCACCACCGCGCAGACGCGCCTCATCCGCAGAAGCACGAGCGATCGTGTGGACATCATCTTCGTTCAGGCGGTCAGCGGCGACGTGGTGACGCAGGCGTCCGAGGAGATCGCGGCGATCCTGCGCGCGCGTCACCGCACCCCGGTCGGCGCGGACGATTTTACGATCTTCACGCAACAGGACCTGCTTTCCACCTTCCAATCCATCACCGGCATCCTGACGATCTTCCTCGGAGGCATCGCAGGCATCTCCCTGCTGGTGGGCGGCATCGGCATTATGAACATCATGCTGGTTTCCGTCACCGAACGCACGCGCGAGATCGGTCTGCGCAAGGCGCTCGGCGCGCGCAAACGCGACATCCTCACGCAGTTCCTTACCGAATCGTCGCTGCTGAGTCTCATCGGCGGGATGATCGGCATCGCGTTCGGCTGGCTGATCTCCTACCTCGTCGGGCGCATCGCCGAAGCCAGCGGGACCGCCTTTACGCCCGTCGTCGGCATTGATGCGATTTTGCTTGCGACGATCTTTTCCGCGGCGGTGGGCTTGTTCTTCGGCATCTATCCCGCCAGCCGCGCGGCAAACCTCGAACCGGTGGAAGCGCTGCGGTATGAATAAAATTAGCAGGGGCGGGGTCGCCCCGTCCCTGCATGAGATAAAATATCCCCATGACCGAATATAAAATCCTCATCACAGACGGACTGGACGAAACGGGCCAGTCCATTTTACGTGTCTCGGCGGAGGTGGACGACAAGAGCGGGATCTCCGCGGACGACCTGCTCAAGGCGATACCCGGCTATGACGCCCTCATCGTTCGGGGCCGGACAAAGGTGACTGCCTCCGTCGTGGAGGCTGGCTCCAGGCTGAAAGCGATCGGGCGCGCCGGCGTCGGCGTGGACAACATTGACCTCGAAGCCGCGAAAAAGCGGAACATCGCGGTGGTCAACGCGCCGGTCTCGACCTCCATCGCCGTCGCCGAATTGACCTTTGGGTTGCTGCTTGCCCTTGCGCGCGAGATCCCCCGCGCGGACGCGGGCATGAAGCAGGGCAGGTGGCTGAAAAAGGAACTCGAAGGCGTGGAATTGAACGGCAGGACGCTGGGCGTCGTCGGCTATGGCAGGATCGGCATGGAAGTGGGGAAGCGCGCCTCGGCTTTCGGCATGAACGTCGTTGCCTACGATCCGTTGATCCCGGAGGACGAGATCAAAAAACGCGGCGCGGAACCGGTTTCCCTGCAAGACCTTTATGCCTGGTCGGATTTCATTTCCCTGCACATGCCGTTGACCGTGGACACGCGCGATATGATCGGTCCGCTGGCGTTTTCGCAGATGAAGGACGGCGTGCGGATCGTGTGCGCGGCGCGCGGCGGTATCATTGACGAGTCCGCTTTGGTCGAGGCGCTGAACAGCGGAAAGGTGGCAGGTGCCGCGCTGGATGTTTTCGGGCAGGAGCCGCCCGGTTTGACGGAGGCAGTTTCCCATCCACGCGTGATCGCCACCCCGCACATCGGCGCGCAAACGGCTGAGGCGCAATCCCGCGCTTCGGAAGACATCGCCAAAGAGGTGTTATCCGCATTGCGCGGCGAACCCCTGCGGTGGAGGGTTGCATAAATTCATAAAGGCGGATAGCATCCCGTTTTGTTGTTCACACTACACCGAAATCCTTCACAGGAGAAACCATGAGCGAAAAACTGGAAAAATTGAAGACCTTGCTGGCTGAAGTTGCGGACCTCGATCACGCGGCTTCGGTATTGAGTTGGGATCAGCAGGTGAACATGCCGCCCGGCGGGCACGAAGCGCGCGGTCAGCAACTTGCCGCGCTGGGCAAGATCGCGCAGGAAAAATTCATCTCCGACGAAATCGGCAGATTGATCGAAGACCTCAAACAGGAATTCGCGGGCGCCGACCCCGCCTCGGACGAAGCCGCCATGATCCGCGTCGCCGCCCGCAATTACGACAAAGCCAGGCGCGTCCCGCCGGAGTTCGTGGCTGAACAGGCGGTCGTCACGTCGAGGGCGTTCGAAGCGTGGATGGAGGCAAAAGGCAAATCGGATTTCTCCATCTTCCAGCCGCATCTCGAAAAAGTGACGGAACTGGTGAAGAGATACATTTCCTTCTTCCCGCCAGCCGATCACCCCTACGACACCTTGCTCGACGACTACGAACCCGGCATGAAGACCGCCGACGTGAGGGCGATCTTCGACGCCCTGCGCCCGAAACAGGTGGAACTCATCAAAGCCATCGCCTCCGCAAAACAGGTCCGGGACGATTTTCTGTTCCGGAAATATAACGAAAGGAAATTGAACGACTTCGGCGTGGACGTCATCACCGAATTCGGTTATGACTGGAACCGCGGCCGCCAGGACAGGGCGCCGCATCCGTTCGAGACCACGTTCAGCGTCAACGACGTTCGCATCACGACCCGCTTCGAAGCGGACAATCCCCTGGCAATGTTGTTCAGCACCATGCACGAATCGGGTCATGCCATGTACGAGCAGGGGGTCAACCCGGCCTTCGAACGCACGGTCTTGATGGGCGGCGCTTCGCTTGCCGTCCACGAATCGCAATCGCGCTTATGGGAGAATCTGGTCGGTCGTTCGCTTCCGTTCTGGGAGCATTTCTTCCCCGCCTTCAAAAAGACCTTCCCCGCGCAGTTGGACGGCGTGGGCGTCAAGGCGTTCTACAAAGCCATCAACAAGGTCGAGCCTTCGCTGATCCGCGTCAACGCCGACGAGGCGACGTACAACCTTCACATCATGCTCCGCCTCGAACTCGAGATCGCCATGGTCGAAGACAAGGTCGCCCTCAAGGATCTGCCCGAGATTTGGAATACAAAAATGCGGGAATATCTCGGCGTCACGCCTCCGAACGATGCGAAGGGCGTTTTGCAGGACGTTCATTGGTCCTACGGTTCCATCGGTTACTTCTCCACGTATGCGCTCGGCAACCTGGTCTCCGCGCAGTTGTGGGAGAAGATCAACAGGGACATCCCCAACCTCGACGACCAGATCCGCGAGGGAGATTTCAGCGAACTGCTTGGCTGGCTCCGCACGAACATACACCGGCACGGGCAGAAGTTCGAACCGCAGGTCCTCGTTGAAAAGGTCACCGGGTCGAAGATCGCCGCCGAGCCTTACGTCCGTTACCTGACGAAGAAATACAGCGGGATTTACGCGCTATAACCCTCGACATGGGCGTGTCGCATAATTGACGGGCGCTTCCGACGGCGATCATGCGACGCGCTTTTCGTTAAAGAATGAAGACCCAACGACTTCTGCTCCTCGCTTCTTTTCTTGGACTTTTGGCTGGGTGCGCCTCCCCGGCTTCGAGTCCCATCCCCACGCCTTATCCGGCCGAATACCTGCCGACGGTCATCGCGTTGACCGCCCAAGCCGCGAACGACGCGGCGACCGCGACCCACATTGCCTCGCTGCCGACGGAACTCCCAACCGACATCCCCGAACCCACCCTTACGTTCACCCCGGCGCCCACTTACACGCCGACCTCCATCCCCGGTCACAAACCCGCCGCGATCCAAATCCAGGCGCCGGGTCCCATGTCCAGGGTGGTTTCGCCGATCAACCTCCGCATGAACATCATCGCAGGCGATAGCAAACGAGTGCAAATAGACCTGTACGGCGAGGACGGTCGTTTGCTGGCACGGACGTTGAAACGCAACGTGCCGACGTCGAGAAGCGGCATCCTTCAAACCGCGAAGATCACCTTCGAGATCCCCGCTGCGGCGGAGGTGGGGAGGATCACGATCAGCACGTTCGACAAGGCGGGGCGAATCCAGTCGTTGAATTCCGTCCGCGTTCTCCTGCTTTCTTCCGGCGTGAACGAAATCAACCCGGCGGGCAACCCGTCCGAACCTGTCGGGGTGTTTGAGCCTCCGGCGGGCGAATCAGTTTCCGGCGGAGTCCTGAACGTGCGCGCGGACGTGTGGCCCTTCAACCTCAACCCGATCATCCTGGAGTTGATGGACGCCGAAGGAATTTCGCTCGGCTTGCGCATCGTCGCTGTGGAAAGCATCGTCCCGCAAATGGTCGAAACGACCGTCCCGTACAAAGTATCCGAACCGGTTTCCGCGCGGCTGGTCATTCGCCAGGACGACGACCGCATGCCCGGCTTGTTTTATCTTTACAGCCAGGAGGTTCTGCTGAATCCGTAACTTGCCAAAACGAAGCGGGATGGTATAATTCGCACGCTTTCCCCTTGAGGGGACTGCGGGGTATCGGGGTGTGGCTCAGACCGGTAGAGCGCACGGTTCGGGTCCGTGAGGTCCGCGGTTCAAATCCGCGCACCCCGACTGTAGTCCACATGGCTAGCTCAAAAGGCTAGCCATTTTGATGTCAAACGGGAGAACAGGAGTACGATCAGGATCAGTACTACCCCCGCGTTATAGCAGGATGGCGCTGACGGCATCGGTGTAGGTGTTGGAGGAGCGGGAGTATGTGTAACTGTGGGAGGCTGTGCCGGTGTAGGGGTGCCTGTATCCATGGTTGGCGGGGTTATGGATGGTGTTGCTGTGGGAGTGAGGTCCTGAACTTCATAAGCGCCGATATCGCATATTGCAATCCCGTTGAGGTCGCCATCCATGGGACGGAGGAAGCCGCGTTGATCGAATGATGGGCAACCGTCGTTCGTTCCGGCGTCTATAGCTGGACTGCCTGTGAGCGGGGCATGTGTCAATGTGATACCACCGTTATTTTGCAGGGGACCCAGCATCGGATCCGCGTTGACTTGATCCCCGCTTCCGTTGAAGCCGCAAGTGTTTCCACTGTCGAGATTATTTCCCTGAGAGGTAAGGAATCCTTCGTTGATAAAACAATTTCCGTCCGTGTCGGAACCGGCGAGGATGGAATTTTTGATCGCCATCGAGGCTGTGTCTTGGAAAATGTTGCCTCCCGTATCGGGTCCGCTGGCGATGTTGCCATTAAAAGTGGAGTTCAGTATGATCGCGTCTCCGCGATTGTAGAGTCCGCCTCCGTTGTCGCTGGCGCTGTTGTTACTGACCGTGGAGTTGGTCAGTTTCATCGAGAAGCCCGAATGCTCGATGCCTCCGCCGCTTCTTGCCTGATTTTGGGTGAGCGTGCTGTTGAGCATGGTCAGGTCGCCGCTGTTGGCGATCCCGCCGCCGGAGGTCGCGGCAATATTCGAGGCGATTTGTGTATCCTGGATGATGGCGGTCGCGCCATTGCCCGCGTTCTGAATACCGCCTCCGATAATGGCTCTGTTGCTGATGACTAAACTATTCAACAAAGTCAGTTTTGCCCGAGGCGCGCCTCCTGTGACAATGATCCCGCCGCCGTTGGCGCCGCTGCCGGGATTCCCGTTTTGAATAGTGATGCCCGAAATGGTGATCGTTGCTCCCGGGCGAATGTCGAAGACTCGATCCGTACCGTTTCCGTCAATGATGGTTTGACCGGCGCCCGATCCCTGGATGGTGAGGATGCCGGTCAGGTCGAGATCGCCGGACGCGGAATGGTCCTCATTGGCGCCAGCCAGCGTGAGGGTGAAAGTCGCCGGGAGAGGCAGGGATGAATCGAAGACAATGGTATCGGCTCCATTGCCTGCCGGGCAACCTCCCATCGCACGATCTGTATTTGCCGCGATTACAGCCTCCCTCAGGGAGCATTGACCGTCGTCTGCCAGACTGTCGAAGATGGTAGTGACGGTAATTGTAGAAGCGGCCAGTACGGGGTGTGCGTCGAACCAGAAACCAAACAGGATAATGGAGATTAACAACAAACGAAGTGGAACGTTGGGTTTTGTCATGAGACCTTTCAGGAACTGCCTGAAAATGGAATACAGTACATTATTGCAGACCGGCCCGGAAATAAAGCGTGCGCCCGGCGCGAAAATCGCTTTGGGCGCACGTCAGGTTCGGAATGAGCTGGTTATGGCTTTGACACCATGATCGTTGTGCCGTTACTATCGCCATCCGGGTCGTGGTTGGCTGTGGCGCTGTAAGAGTAGGATGTCAGGGTCGCATTTGTCACAGTCAAGGTGACGCTTGTGATGCTGGTGTTTAGTTTGGTTTTTGTAATATTGCAAACACCGTTTGTGTTGGTTGTGCAGCTGGCTGTCCCGGTCGTGCCGTTTGACCATTTCACATAGACTTTGACTCCAGCCAATGGTTTTTCACTCGCGTTGTGTACCCTGATCGTGACAATCGCTTTCCAGGTTGTGGATGTAGTGAGTACTGACCGGCGGTCAAGGTCACCTATGTGGAAGGCGATGAGCGGCGTACTGGTGGGCGTCGCAGGCGATGCCAGGATGGCGGTATTTGTTGGAAGCGCCGTCGGTGTGTTCTGGATCGGGGTAAAGGTGTAGGTGGGAAAAGCAGTCGGTGAAGCTGGGAGAGCCGTGTTTGTCGGGAGAGGCGTGGGTGTATCCGGCATGGGAGTTGCGGTTAGGGTGGGGATGGCAGTGGCTGTCGCAGAAGGCAGGTTGGTAAGTTGTTGATAGGCGGCAAGGAGGTTGATGCGACCATATCCATAAATGTCATCAGGGCCGGCAGCGCCAAGGTCAAAAGCAGATAGTCGCAGAGCGTCCTCTTGCTGAGAAACGGAAAGATCTGGCTGGGCTGAAAGCAATAATGCCAGCCCCCCCGCCACATGAGGCGCTGCGAGGGATGTTCCCGATGCGGTGGTATAAAAACCAGCCAAGTCGGTCGTAAGGATGTTCACGCCCGGGGCAACCAATTCTGGAAACACGCCAGAGGAGCCTCCGCATGTTGTCGGACCGCGGCTGCTCAGACCGTAGATACTGCTGTTGTTATTGATGGCGCCGACCGCAAATGCCGACGGGTTGTTGGCAGGACTGTAACTTGTATTTGCGTACGGACCGCCGTTGCCTGCCGCGAACACGGGCAGGATACCGGCAGCGCGCAAGGCTTGCAGGTCGGGTTCAAAATCGAGATAGCAGCCCGGATAGGCAAAGGTCCATGAATTGTTCACAATGTGGGGGGCGTCAGCCGTGGCGGGGTTTCCATCCGGGTTGAGAAGCCATTGATACCCTTGATGGATGGCGGTGGCAGTGGAACTGCCGGCGTCATTGAACATCTTGACCGCGATCCATTGGGCGTCGGGAGCAACGCCGATCGAAGAGCCGCTCACGTCGCTGCCAACCATTACTCCCATCGTCCATGTACCGTGGCCGCTGAGATCGACCGGCGCGGCGGGGTGCTGACCGTACGGATCGTACCAACTGTTCGCCCCGCCCCGCCAGCGGCTCGCAAGGTCGGTGTGCGCCATGCTCACACCGCTGTCCATCGTGGCCACCACCACACCCTGCCCGGTAAAGCCCATACTCCACAGGGCAGGCGCGTTGATAAGCGTAATGTTTGGTTGCGGATTGCTCAGCGCCTGTGGCGAGGCAGCCGGGACAATATCCAATTCGTCGGCTGTGATCGAAAGCACGTCGGGGTGTGCTGCAAGCTCCTGAATGGCATCCGGCGCGGCAATAACAGAAAAACCGTTGAAGATCCAGAAGGGGATATAAGAGACGACCTTGCCTTTCGACTCTTGATCCTCGAGAAAACTTTTCACCGGTCCCTGGGTCTTTTCCGCTGTTACCATGAGCGATTCGAGCACGCGGGAAGCCTGCTCGGCCCTCCCGACATTTCTCCCAGGTGGGAGCTTTGCCTGCTGGCGTAACTGCACGATGACAGTGACCGTCTCGTCCGCTTGAAGCAGATCGAGACGCGCCTGCAAGGCGGGTGAAATCTTGTTCGGCAAAGTATCCATGGTACGCCATGCGACCTGACTTTTGCCTGCTTGAACGCTGAGCGCTGGGGGAATCGCCAGGCTGACCAGTAGAATAAGAACTGCAAGGAGTGGCAATTTTTTGCTCATATACTATCCTTTTAGTTAGCGAATTATTGTGCCAGCGTGGGTTCGACTGCAATGTCGCCGAAGGCGATCGTGACGACTGTCCCGCGCTTGACGGCGTTTTGGGTGTTGGGGATCAGGTTGAAGTAGGTGCGTCCTGCGATGAGTTGCTGGTCGCGCATGTGCATATCTGCCATGAGCATCACATCGCCATTGCCTACGTAGACCATCGGCATGATGCCGCCGTCCTCTTCATCCACCAGTTGTGCGGCTTTGACCGGGTCAATGACTTTGTAGCGTACATCCACCATCCCGCCTGCGGCAGTGACGCCGACCAGCGTCACACGAATGCCATATTCCTGTTCCAGCATGTCGTTGGAGATGACCGTCTCGGGCAGGGGGTGTTCGACGTGCACATTGTTGCTGACGCCCAGTTGGTATGATACAAAACCGACCGCGACCACAATCGCTGCCATGGAGGTAATGAGGAGGGGCTGGCGATACTTGCCATGAAACAACGGGGAATGGCTGTTAACGATCCCGATCCACGGCTTTGAGATCAAGAGAATAACCAGGAACACAGCTTCCATGAGGATCGCAACGCCAACCGGATCACTCCATTCGGATACGACGATGCCGGGTACATTAGCTATTCTGCTTTGATAGGCTCCAAAAAGCGAACCGATAAAAATAAAGACCCCGATAGTCCAACCTGTCCAGAATCTTTGTCGCCAAATTCCGTATGCAGTGAAAAGGGATAATAGGAAAATGATAAAAAACAATCCGCCAATGAACATTGCCTTCGCACCTAATGGCGATCGGAATAATACGGCAAGATCCAGTCCCAAAACTGCAGATGTCACGCCGCATACATCCTTGGCTGCCTGATAGACCTGTGCCGATTTTGCGAGATGCAGGTATCCGATACCCGCCATCAGGCTCATGGCGCTGAAATAGATTTTCGGTTCCCCGGACCGGTTCCGGGCTGGCGATTCGGTTTCCTGGATGGATGAAGCAGCCCAGGGTCGGGTAAGAACGAATACGACAAGGAACAAACCCTCCGCGAGCATGGCAGGAATCCCGATGGGGTCGTACCATTCCTCCACTTCCATCCCGGGCATTCCAACCGTACGGCTTTGGATGTAACCGATGATGGAGCCGGCGGCAATGACGACTCCCAAAACCCAGCCCCAGCCCAATTTGCGCCGGGCAATCCCGAAAGCAGACACGAGCGAACCCAAAAAGTTGGCAAGGAACAATATTCCCATATATCGGGCTTCACTGTATTCTTCCGCCGCGGTGACGTAATGCAAGACCCCGGTGATAAGAATGAGGATAATGGCAAGCCGGTGAAAAAGTTTTTTGTTCATTCCGGTTCTCCTCGTGGGCGCTGTTCTCCAGAAAGTGAAAGGGGTAATGATTTCAAGTGAGCAACGTTTCGGTCTGGAGGCTCCGGACACTCCCGGAGCCTCCAGATTTACGCCTTTTATTGCAGGCTATGGAAGGTCGAATGCGTCAACATCATGGTTGGCGGCTGTCAAGCCTCGTGCAGTGCCATCGAAGTACACGGACCAGACGCCATTGTTGTAATACACGACATCTTCATCCTGGACGAGGCCGAAACCTGTGATCGTCGTGTCGGCGACAAACGAGAGGTAGAAGTGGGTGGCATCCACTACTTCAAGACCGTCCACATTGGCGGCGCCGGGCACGCCTGCGGTCGTGGCGTCGAAGAATCGGCTGAAGGTCGAGCCATTCCAGGAGTAGATATCGGCATTGTCAGCCGTGCCTGTCACGCCGGGCGGGTTGGTGTTGCCGAGCGTGGAGAAGTACAACACGCCGCCGCTGATGGTGAATGCGTCTATATCATGGTTGGCGGCTGTAAGACCCTGTGCAGTGCCATCGAAGTACACGGACCAGACGCCATTGTTGTAGTACACAATGTCTTCATCCTGGACGAGGCCGAAACCTGTGATCGTCGTGTCGGCGACAAACGAGAGGTAGAAGTGGGCGGCATCCACTACTTCAAGACCGTCCACATTGGCGGCGCCGGGCACGCCTGCGGTCGTGGCGTCGAAGAATCGGCTGAAGGTCGAGCCGTTCCAGGAGTAGATATCGGCATTGTCAGCGGTGCCTGCCACGCCGGGCGGGTTGGTGTTGCCGAGCGTGGAGAAGTACAACGGGTCTCCCTGGACTGTCAAAGTGGCGCTTGCCAGGGTGCTCCAGTTGCCGGCCGCGTCCCTGGCTCGTACGAAGATGGTATGGCTTCCGGGGGCAAGTGCAGAGACCGTCCCTGTCGGGATGCTGGCGGTGATGGATGTACTCGGGGAAGCCGAACCAACGGTCATGCCCGTCCCGGTTCCAGCCGCTCCGGCTGTATCTATAAAATATTCTGCGGACGTGATGTTGCTGTTGCCCGAGGCGGAATCATTCGCAGTGGCGCTGATCGAAACAGCCGAACCGCTCGTGCTGGAGGGTGTGAGCGTAAGCCCGCTGACGGTGGGCGCGGTCTTGTCAATCACCAGAGTGATCGTGGAGAATGGACCCCAGTTCCCTACCGAGTCCCTGGCGTGGACACTGATCACATGGTTGCCCTGCGACAAGGCATTGACCGTGAGCAAGGGGATGTAGGAATATCCGTTTTCGGAGGCGGAGTTGAACGACCCATCGCTCGGTGTGACGAGGATGCCCGTGCCGTTGGCGCCGACGGTGTCAATGAAGAACTCGGCATTGACCACGTTGGAGGTAATGGGACCTGCGCCGGGCTCCGTGAAAGTTGCGTCCAGGCGGACGGATTGGAAGGAGGGCGAGTAGGGGAGCGCGCCGTTATTCGGGTTGGGCCGCAGTTGCAGCGCGCCGGTGGCGGGTCCGCTGTTGTCTTTCCTGAGTTCAAGCGAAGCGAATGCGCCCCAGTTGCCGTAGGCGTCCCGGCTGTGGACATAGACCCAGTGGGAGCCTTCGGGCAGTCCGCTCATGGTCGCGGTAGGGATCGTCGCTGTCAATGCAACGACGGGCGCGTTCTGATTGAGGGTCATGGCTGTGCCAGAGCCGAAAGCGCCAATGGTGTCAATGAAGAACTCGGCATCGGTCACATTGTTGTTGCCGGAGGCGCTGTCGTTCGCGGTGGCGCTGAGCGCGACGTTGGACGTTCCCGTGCTGGGATTGGGACTTGCCGCCAACCCGGTTGTTGAAGGGCCAGCCTTATCCAGCACCAGCGTGATGGACGTGAAGGCGCCCCAGTTACCTGCCGCGTCGCGACCGTGGACATAAATGTTGTGACTGCCGGACGGGATCGAACCCGGGTCGATCGTAGCCGTAACTGCCTCTGTCACCGAATCAAAAGCGCTGTCTGACGCGGCCAACGCCGCGCCCGTGCCGCTGACTCCGATTGAATTGATGAAGTATTCGGCTTGGTCCACGTTGTTTCCGCCTGTGGACAGGTCGCTGATCGTGGCATTGAAGGCGATGAGGCTCGATCCATTGGACGGATTGGGCGCCAGCGATAACCCGCTGGCAACTGGTCCGGTTGAGTCGCCGGAGCCGGGCGTGCCGGTCACTTGAATGAATGTGAGCATTCCGCCAAAACGTGTGCTGTTATTGATGAGGCGCAGGCTTGAATCATAGACCGCATACATCTGATTCGCCGGGGCGCTGGCCGGGATGCGGATGAGCACATCCGCGGTTTGACCGGCGCCCAGCGTTTCTGCGGCGGCGTAGTGAGGCTTGCCGAAGGGTTTGCCATCCATCGAAATGACCGAGTAGCGAAGACCCAGCACGCCGAGCGAACGGCTCTTGATCCCAGCATTGATGAGGCGCAGGAGGACCGTGTTCCCCGCCGCGGTGTCTATGTTGTCGGTCTCCGGGTATGCCTTGCCGTTGAACAGGAAGTAGCGCGGGGTGTATTCGCGCATATTGTAGGTGGACGGGCTGGCGTTCAGAAGGGGATCAATCTCGCTCATGACGAGAACAGCCTCATCGTCGAAGGCTGAGTCGGGACCGTAGGTTTCGAGAGGCGCACCAGCCGGACGGACGATCAAGACACCGTACATGCCCATTGCCACCTGTCGTTCTCCATTGGCTGTTGGACCTGCCTGGTAGATGTAAGTTCCGGGTTGTAAGCCTGAATAGGTATAAGCCTTGGCGCCGCCACTCGCCACACCGGCAATATCCGACATGCCGGATAAACCGGGGATGGAAAGTGAAGTGGCTTCGGTCAGGTTGTTATTAAGGTTGATGACCAGGGTCTCGCCCGCATTGGCAATCAACGTGGGGCCGGGTAGCCCGGCAGGACTGACGTTGTCTGCTGCGTAGCCCCAGATGTTCACAACCACACTATTGGGGAGGGTCAATGTTCCGGTCGTGGCCCACAGGTCACAAGTGCGGACGCCACCGGCTTCCATGCAGGTGGAGGCGGGCAATACTGCGGCCTGGGCTGATCCAGGGAAGGCAGATGCCAGAACGGCGAGGATCATGGCCAGCAGAAGCAGTCCCGAGCGCATTTTATGCAATGTATTTGTTTTCATGAGAATTTTCCTCATTGCTTTCCTGCCCGTTATGGACAGCCTGTCGGCGGATCAATGCGGGTGTAGGTTCCCATGCCGGTCATCACCGCGCCCCACGAGGTGAGTTGGTACAAGGCATGGTTATGGGCGATGTGATAGAACTCTCCGCATTGATTTTGGACGGTGGTCCCGACCGGGAGTTCTCCCTGCGAACCAAGATATGGGCTCCCACTGAAGAACGTGCCGAAAAACAGGTCCAGGATGTTCGGGAAGGTAACAGGCACTGGATTGCTTTCGCTGTAGGCTTCGGGGTCCTGCCAGGTGAAGAGGGTATCCCACGCCTGGCCGGGTCCGACCGGGATGGAGTATTTGTCATACGCCAGATCTTCGAACGTGGAACTTTCAAGCAGGTTGCCGTCCCGTCCCACCACGCGCACGTTGTTTCCATGCGGATGGAAGGGGTAATCAATGCTTCCCACGCTGAGGTAACGGACCGCCGCGGGAAGCGGGTTCAATGTCGGGTGGTACGGGGTGATACGGACCAACGCGCCGTACGGTTGATCCGGAAGCCACGAGGCGTAGTTTGGCGCCAGGGTATCGGGCAGCCCGCGTCCGTTGATGAACCAGTAGCGCGGATGGTAATTGCGCGTGTTGAACGGGCGGTTGCGTTCCATCGCCGTGTTGAGCGCCGGGTCCACCTCGGAGAAAAGGTGGATGTATTCCCGGGCCGGGTCGAAAGCGGTGCTGGGATTGTCATATAACCAGTCAGGATGTCCCGCCGGGCGGACGACAATCGCTCCGAACAAGCCCATGGGGACCTGGATGTCGGTTTCGGTGCCGCTCTGGTAAACGAATGTACCAGGACGTTCCGCCACGAAACTGTACGTTACCGAGCCGCCGCCTGCCGCGGCAGTCTTGGCGAGGGAGACGAGTGTTGCACCGCTGAATTCAGGACCGTCGGGCTGACCATCAGCCAGAACGTCATCCTGACCAGGGAAGATCAACGATATCTTTCGATTCAGCGTGTTGTGTACAACGACGGTGACTGTATCTCCCTGGTTGACGCACAACACCGGTCCCGGATATTGGAACGGATCATTGCCGGATGAAAAGCCCCACATATAGACGACATTGCCATCCGGCGTGCCAATGTAACCGCTGTTCGTCGTGAGGGTAAAACTGGGACCATTGGTGCAGACCATCCCGTCGGTTTGCGGTCCCTGGGCGCTCACTGCTCTGGTGTCGAATGGGACGGAAACGATCATCAACACCAGCGCAAAAACAGTTGCCAGAATCCTCTGCGGTTTTAGGTGAATACGTTTGTTCATGTTAAACTCCTTTATCCCGGGCTGGCTTAGGTGTTCGGTTCCGTTTGAGCGGAAAGAGTGCCGGCAGGGTGGACGCGGATCTCTGTCATCTGCTTGCCTACGCCAAAGTCGCCGATCGAATGGGACATGGTGAAGTTGCGGTTATAGAGCAGGTAGGTATCCGGGCCGCTTCCGCCGGAATGGGGTGGTGCGGTGAAGATCGCATCCACACTCTCGCCTGCGCCGATCACGATCGTGTTGGCGAGGTAGCTGAGATCGGTCCCGCCATTTCGCAGGAAGGTGGCGTCCTTGCCGACCACGCGCATCTGGATGCCCTCAAGGACCATTGATGCCTGCATAAACCCGAGGTTGGTGAAACGC
Organism: Chloroflexi bacterium CFX6; assembly: GCA_030263595.1. Taxonomy (GTDB): domain Bacteria; phylum Chloroflexota; class Anaerolineae; order Anaerolineales; family Villigracilaceae; genus Defluviilinea. The sequence continues at coordinate 12,950 of SZPG01000002.1, read as the reverse complement.
AGCAATACCTGCTCCCCGGCGTTGCATTCCGCGAGGGAACTGATCGGCTGGTATTGAAGGTTGGGGAAGCCAGCCGGGGCAATAAGATCGCCGTTTGCGTCGTAGCCCTGTCCGTTGGGGGCAAGGGTGTCTGGATAGACACGACCATTGATCATCGAGAAGTCAGGTTTGTAATCGCTCCACTCGGGGAGTTGGATGTGCGAATCCGCCCAATGCGAATCCACCCACATCTCACTAAGATGCATGCCAAACTCGCGGTCATAGCCGGTGGACCCGTCGCCATCATTGAAAACAAATTTCCCGCTGGGGTAGAGCGATGTATTTCCGTTCTGCGCGGGTCGGACGAAGACCAAGCCTGTCATGCCCATTTGGACGTGTTCCACATCCTCGACATGACAGTGGAACATGTACGTGCCGGGGTCATGCGGACGGTACACGTAGGTGAAGGAGCGGTTCATCGGCACCGACACTGATGAGGAAGGTTCGCCGTCAAAGAAGGGGATGGCATTCTTGAAGCCGTGAAAGTGCACGGTATGGGCGTCGGTCAGATCGGGGCGCATTTGCAGGCCGAGGTTGCGCAGCTCGAGCCTGAACTGCTGGTTCTCGTCAATCCAGAACATGGGCGCGGAGTGCTGCGCTTTCATCTTTTGGTTCAGGATCTGTTCGTCGGTCTGACCGGTGACGTCACGAAAGCCGAAGATGTAGGTGGTGAACAGGCTGGGGTCGGGTGAAAGATCGTCGGGGTGATAAGGCGAGGGCGTGGGAAGAGGCGGGAGGTACATCCAGCCATCCGTGGCGGCAAAGACCCTGTCTGGCGCCTCCATCTGCGCCAATGCCACCAATTCGGGTGAGATGAATTTCCGCAGGAACCCGACGCCTCCGGCGGCAAGCAGTCCGCCGCCCGCCAGTTTGAGAAAGGTCCGACGGCTTACACGACCTGTAGAGTTGTTCGATTTCATAAGGTACTCCTCTTGGTTGTCATGGAGGAGGTTGAAACCAACCTCCTCCATGATGCACGGATGGTTTTCCTAGGGCAACGTGCCGCCGCCGAAGTCGTCGAAGCGGGCGTCGTTGGGGACGGCAAAGCCGGTGTTGCGGAGGAACCAGACACCGATCTGACCCGTGTCGGCGGCCAGCGAGGCGGGCCAGCCTGCCACCGAGCCGTTCGGTTGTGTGACATTCACCATTCCAATGGGCGTGCCGTTCCTGTACACGATCACAGTGCCGTCTTCATAGGTGCGGGCGCCAAGCACATCGCCATTCACAAAGTTCACGCCTGTGAAGGTGGCTCGCAGGTTCCAGTTCGGGCTGGGGAAGGATGCGGGCGTCAGCGTCCAGACCTGGATCCGGCTGTTGGCAGGGTTCGGGCTGGGATCGTAGAGAATCTCAATGGCGCTGGCTGTGCCGCCGGGGCTCGCGCAATTGGTCGGGAAGTTACGGACTTTGAGCAACAGATCGTGTTCGGCGGCAGACGGAACCACTTTCGAGAAGGTCAGGTAGGCTTCCTGGTTAGCTCCAAAGGAGCTTGCATTCCAGTAGACAAAGCCGTTCGAACGTACCTGGACATTGTTACCGTTGATCCGGTAGACGCCGGTTCCAGTACAGCCGCTCCAGTTGGCGCCCAGGGCGCCGTTGGCGCGATTGAAGTTGTCGAGAATGCCCATCTCCGGGAACGCACTGGGAATGATGTCCGTATCGGTCGCGCTGTTGTTCGCCAGGTCCGGGTCGGTAACGTTTACCGGAGCGCTGACCGCGGCGGTGTTCGATACGCTACCCGTCGCGCTGGGTGAAAGAACGGCGGTTGCAGTCAACGTTGCACTGCCGCCGTTCAACAGGTTTAGGGAGGCGCTCAATGAATTCCCGCTGTTGATCAACCCGGCGCAAGTCGAGCCGCTGGTGGCGGTACAGGTCCAGCTCACGCTGCTGAAATCCGCCGGGAAGTCGTCCGTCACGGAGGCTCCCGTTACGGCATGAGGTCCACCGTTGGTGACGACAATGGTATAGGTGACCATGCTTCCAGGCAACGCGGCATACCGGTAGTCCGTCTTTGTGATCGAAAGGTTCGATGTGGTTATGATCGTGTCCGTATCGTTTGCGGTATTGTTGGCAAGGTTCGGGTCGAATATTCCAGCCGGAACACTGACATTGGCTGTATTGGAAAGTTGGCCCGAAGCGTTATTCGCCACGCTTCCACTGGTGGTCGTAAAGGTAACCGTACTTCCCACAGGCAGATTGACCGTCCGATTGATGTTGCCGTTGCCGGCGACTCCGCCGCCGCAGGTTGCCCCGCCAGTGGTAGCGCAGGTCCAGCCGATCGGTCCGCTCAGAGGCGATGGCGTTGGGAAGGTATCCGTTACGGTTGCGCCGGTTATGGGATTAGGTCCTGCATTACTGACTGTAATGGTGTAACGGATCTGGTCGCCGGGAGAAACGGTCGTCAGGTTATCCGTCTTGGTGATGGATACATCCGCTGCCACAGGCGTTTCGTCAGCGCCGATCTCGTAGCCGCCGCTGGAAGGACGTATATGCCCGTCAATATCTGTAGTCGGCGCATTTGTACCGGACTTGGAGCCCGCGCCGGTATTGACCGCAGGCGATGTATCGAGGATGTGATAGTCGCCGAGCAGATTGGGTGTGGCATCGGTGGTGATCATCAGGATGTCCACGAAGCGGGGGTTGCCGCGCCAGGGGAGGGCGCGCACCGTTGTATCGTAGGTGGAGACCACAGCTGGATCAGCGCCGACGATATTCGATCCACTGGGAACTGTCCCGATGGTGACCTGCATGATGGAATTGGTTGGGGAAAGCAGACCAACGCCGTCGGAGACGCCGAGGTCCCATTGATTGACCGGGTTCGGGTCGCCCGCCAAGCCGATGCCTGCCACCGTGCTGCCGACAAACGTCCCAGCCCGGTTATCCCAGAAGATGTTGTTGAACAACAACGGATCGCTGAAGATCGGCGAGCCGCCGGGCAGGGTGGCTTGCAACAGATTGCTGTTGCGCGAGGTGGAGAGTCCGGCCGGGGCGGGCTGACCGTTGCTGGTCATGGCGGTGGCGGTCGTGATGTTCTTCATCACCGTGTTGTTGAAGAAGCGGACATCCGGTGCATCGTTCAGCGAGACGCCGCCGCCTTCGTGTGTGGAGATGTTGTTGACGATGATGTTGTTGTACACGTTGTACGGGAAATTACCCGCCATGAGGAAGCGCAGACCGCCGCCGTCGTCGTTCGCCAGGTTGTTCTGGACCAGGTTGGCGTATACGTTCACAGGACCGGCGCCGGGGGTGAGCAGGTTCGGGTCGGAGGGCAGTTCGCCCGCGATCATGACGCCGCCGCCTTCATCGTAAGAACGGTTGAAGTAGATGCGGTTATGGTGGATGCTTCCATCCGGGCTCAAACCGTAGTGACTGATGCCGCCGCCGTATTCCGCCGAGAAGTTGCCGCAGATGTCATTGCCGGCCACTTCGTAGCCTTCGGTGCCGGAGTAGATGGCGATCGCGCCAGCCAGGTTTGTGCCTCCGTTGGCAAGGATGCGGTTATTGGCGATGCGGACGAAATCGTTCTGGTTGTCGTTGTATGCGCCCGGCAGATGCGGTGTGCCGAGGCGGATCGCACCGCCGTAAGCGCCGCCGTTGCTCTGCAGGATGTTGTTTGTGATTTCCAGGTAACGGGCGTAGCCATTGACGTAGATGCCGCCGCCTTGAACGCCGGAGACCTCGTGAACGCTCGGATCGGTGTTAGGCACGATCTGATTCGGGAAGCCCTGCTGGTCACCGCCCTGGATGATGAAACCGTCAATGCTGGCTGGGTTGGTGTCGTTGAAGTTGCCGTCCTGTGCAACCACATAGACCACCGGACCTTCGAATATGGCCTGGTTGCCACTCCAGATCAGACCGGCCATGAACACGTTCCATGCTTCGGCGTAGGGGGTGTCACCGGCAACGCCGCGTCCATCAATGACGGAGCCGGGTACTTTTGTTCCGTTCGCGTAGGAACCGCCAGGTCCCACACCTTGCAGGTTCATCTTGGCATTGATGACCACGTTCTCAAGATAGATGCCTGTCGCAGAGGGATAGACCACCACCAGTCGCGGGCGGGCGCCGGTCGCGGCTGCAGCTGCATCTATGCCGGCCTGAATGGTGGCATAGGTCCTTCCCGGCCCAACTTCAAAGACGCGCGGGTTGTACCCTCCACCCCGGACGTGGAATTTGAGGCCGTTGACGGTCGTTTTTCCATTGGCGGCTGTGATCATCATCTGGTGAGGACCGATCGGCATGTTGCTCGGAATGGTGACGGTAATGCTGGTGTCGCTCCAGGCAGCGATGATAAGCGGGATATTGTCAAACGTTACTCTGCCGGTGGTCGCGCCAAACCCAAGTCCGGTGATCGTGAAGCTGTTGTTGCGATTTCCGTAGGGTTGCGAGACTTGGAACAATTGCGGAGTGGCGTCATCTAGCGCGCATTGTGGAGGACTGCTGAAGAGCGAGCCGCCTGCCAATACACCGGGAACAATTTGCGTCGGCGCGAGATCCGAAGGGATCACCAATCCGGAGTAGATCTCGAAGCTGGCGCCGATGGTCCGGTATTGCGGGTTGTAGCCGGGCAGGTCGGGGTCGTTGCCCAACATGTAGTAGACATTCGGGCAGACGCCGGAAGGTGTGGGGCAGTTGACCGAGTGGGTGGAGGGAAGCAGAATTTCGAACACACCGTTCGGGTCCGAGGTCATGGTCGCGACGAGGCGATTGGTGAAATCGTAGATGCCGATCGGCATGAGCGGAGCGCCCGCCTTTTCACCGTACATCAAATCCTGCGGGTTGGTTGAAACGGTCAGGTCGTCAATGATGTAGCCTTTCCACTTGCCTGGGATCGGGACTTCAGTGAAGTAGGTGAAGGTTGGGGCAATGGACTTGCCGTTATTAAGTGGCACCAGTTTGACATTGCACAAGGGCTTTTGCATGCCCTCGAAGACACTGCCGCCTGCATCGGCGAACGATGGATTAACGACCGCGTCCGGTCCATCCGCCCCGACACCTGCCACATCCACAACGTGCATTGCTCCAGCACAAGCCGGGGGCGGCACGGCGGGAATGAACTCATCGCCGCCAAAGATGTTGATGTCCTCTTCACGCACCACCTGGTACATGGGTCTGCCGAGGCTGTCGAGCGGGGTGACCACTTCGACGAGGTAATCGTCTGCAGGGATCTCAGCGCCGACAGGTTCGTCGGTGGCGCCAAAGCCCGAGTAGACAGTATCAAAACCGTAGTTACCATCGAGCGTGGCAAATCCGGTCTGGAACTGTGTGCCCATCAGAGGACCCTCGAGACAGCGTTTGCCGGTCGGGTCTGGCGGCAGGACCGCCTGGTCGGTGGGGTACGCCAGCGGATTACCGTTCGCGTCGCGGGCGATACAGTCGGTGGGCTGTTCCCACGTCTCGGTGATCGCCGTGCTGACAATGGGACCAACCTTGTAGTTGCCGCTGGCATCCAACTCCCATGTGCCGCTGGGATCGCAAGGTTCGCCTGCGTTCGTGCCACAGGCAACGCCGCCGGCGGTCATGTCTTTGGCAATGGAGCCATCGGGGGCGAGTTCGTAGGTTTCAGTAGGATCGCAAGGCGCGCCGGTCGTTCCGCACCAGACGGGTTTGGAGAGTGTGACCAAAAGCCCGGGGATGCCGGGAGCCCAGCCTTCCACTGCCTGGTATTGTGCGTCCAGTTCGTTGCGGGTCACGTCATAGAAGACCGTGCCGACGATCCCGCCGTTCGCGCCGAAGGAATATGGGCGAACGCCCCAGTCCAACCGTCCGGCTTGACCGAGGATGGGCAGGAATCCCACATCCACACCTGCGCCAAGAACGGTCGTTTCATCCGGCTGGTTTTCCACTTGATAAGTAACGCCGGTGGTGTAGTAGCGGTCGGAGTAAGCCTCGAGGATCATCCACGAGCCCATTGGGTATGCTTTCTCGAAGACGTAATACCCGTCTGCATCAGTGACTGCCGAGATGGACATGCGGTCAATCTCGCTGTTGTCGCGATCCTTCAGCACAACCAGATAATCCGAAATGCCGGGTTCGCCGGGGTCACGCTTGCCGTTGAGGTTCAAGTCATTGAAGACATGCCCCTCAACTTTGGTAAACCAGCCGGTCAACATCGGCGTGCCTATGTCGGTCATCTGTCCGTCGGAGACGGTGACCTGGATCCAATCGAGAATATAGTGCAGATTCTTATCCCACCAGGTGAACAGGTAGTTGCCGTCCGGTACGTTCGTGATGGCAAATGTGCCATCGGGATTCGCCGGTGCAACATACACAGCCTGGTCGCCGCTTTGCAGGTCGGACAATGCCACCCAGCCATCTGTGATGGGGCCGGTCACTTTGGTGCCAGTAAAGCCGGTCCAGATATCGCCAAAGTATGGAAGGGCGTTCTGCTGGGGGAGGTAAACCGATGCAGAAACGAGCGTGCCTGAAATGCCGCCCGTTGCGCCGGAGTTTAAATTGTCTATGGGCTTGACGAAGCCGAACATGGTCCATGGGAAGGGTTCGGCCGCGACGACAAATTCATTGTCCAAACCGGTGGCGCCTTCCTGCAGCCAGGTGTCCCAACTGGGGGAACCTTCCAGCGTGGTGGTCTCGGTCCAGTCGGTGCCGGGAGGCGGCGCGACCAGCACATCGTAGCGGCTGGTTCCCAAGTTCGGGATTGTCATGTCGCCATTGACATCGCTGGTCGTACAGCCGTACAGATTTATGCCGGTCGGGTTTCCGCCTGCGTCATAAGTGGTGCAAAGCGGATTGCCGAACACGTCCGTGGAGACCTGCCCGAGGATGTCGTTGATGATGACGTGGAAGCCTTCGAGTCCGTGTTCATCTGTATCGAATTGTCCGTTGACGGATGCGTTGTCTTCAAAGACCTTGATGCGCATGGTTGCAGACGGAAGCGGATGAGGCTGTAACCCCACGGTGACATCGCCAGTGCCTTCCATCGGCATGGTGATATGGATGCCTCCCATTTTGTAGCCATCTGCCAGGACGCTGATCAGGTATTTGCCATCCGGCAGGTCCAAGCCGCTCAGGATGTTTCCATTGAAGTCATCCTGGGTGCCCTGGGTGTAGATCGGGGCAGCCCCGGGGACGGCGCGGATGGAGGGCCAGTCACATGAGTCCGGGTACCCCGGGTCTTCCGGGGAGCAGCCGGCATTCCTCGGCTGGAAAGGATCTCCCGTGTTATCCACGTTGATCAAATATTTGTATTCGGCAACCGGGGAGGAATTGCTGGCGTCCACAACAGCCAGGGTCAAATGGTTGGTGGAGGGGGCAGGCGCGGGTTCGGCAAGAACCGGGCTGGCCTTTGCCAGTGGAGCAAACGTCCCAATCACCATGATCAAGACCATGAGGATGGAAGCGTTCCGACGCCACGTATTATTCTCATGGCGTGTTGAATGGATTTGGTGCGTTTGAGTCATCCTTGACCTCCTTCGAAAAGTAGTATTTATTGCAGTTTGAAAAACAATTTGGGGTTTTGGGGGACGAATTTTCTCATATGCAACAGCCTCCATTTCTTTTTTAGGATGACGGTTCAGCCTTGATAAGATTTATAACTTCTATCAAATCCCTGGATGAACTGAGCAGCCTGGTGCGGCAGCGAATGACGTGCATTTGGTTGGAATCTTCACTGATCACGATCACAGGCAGATTAGGGACATTGGTTAACAAGTGAATCATCAATGAATTCTCGAGAAAAGGCGCCTCCTCCTCCAGCAGGATCATGTCTGGTTTTGCCTCTCTGATTTCATCCAGCAGGCTGTCGAAGTCGAAGGTTTTGTTTTCGTACAGATCAAGATCATCGGCCATGTCGGTTAAAAGACTTGCGACAAGTTGTTGGAACAATGAATTCTTCTGTCCGATGAGAAAACACTGTTTAGCCACTGGAATGCACCTAAAAAGGATGTAAATTATCCATATTAGGATACATCGTCTGAACGAGAAAGTCGATTGCCCGCTATCAAAAACTGGAATCAAAAAAGGACCATTTTCGCTGGCCCTTTTTTTGAAGAAGGGTTAACCCTCGTGGTTAACCCTTCCAATGGAATTGCGCCTTTTCTATTTGCCGGCAGAAGCGGCTTTGCTTTTTTTCAGCCCCATCTGTGCCGCCAGAGCACCGGCCTGGCGGCGGTTTTCCACGCCGAGTTTCTCAAGAATACTGTGAATATGGTGTTTTACGGTGTTCTCAGACAGATATAACCGCTGGGCGATCTGTGTATTGGATGCCCCGCTTTGCAGTTCAACCAGAATATCCATTTCCCGTGGGCTTAGTTTTGCCATCAGGTTCTGGGATTGGGGGATCGGTGTATTTCTTGAATATTCTACGATTTTGCTCATCATTTTCCGGGACATTGCAATTTCGCCCTTGGCAAGCACCCTGAGACTTGTAATCAGGGATGTACTGGATACGTTCTTGAGCATATACCCCCTCGCTCCCAAGCGGACGGCCTTCAGAAGATTTTCATCTGTTTCAAATACCGTCAGGAAGACGATCTTGCATTCCGGCATTTCGTCCAATATCGCTTGCGTTGCGTCCAGCCCCGTCCCGTCGGGAAGCGAGAAGTCCATAAGGATGATATCTGGTCTGTGCTCAAAGGCTTTTTCGATGCCTTCGGCTACAGTGCCCGCCTGGTCCACCACATGAAAATCTGGTGTGGATTGAAACAGACTGATCAGCCCGTCCCGGAATAAAACGTGATCGTCAATAACCAAAATGCTCTGCGAAGTCTTCTCTTGATCGTTCATTCGGACTCCATTTTCCCTGACTCAAGCGGGACGGATATCGAGACAACCGTACCCACACCTGCTGAAGAATTGAACGAAAGATGGCCTTTTATGCTTGCTATCCTTTCTTTCATGATCTCCAGTCCGAAATGCTCGCCAGTGTCAACTGCCCCCGGCTCGAAACCCTGCCCGTTATCCGCCACGGAAATATCCAGAAAACTCCCGCCCCATGAAACAAGTACGGTCACCTTTTTGGCATTGGCGTGTTTTTCGATATTGGCAAGGACCTCCCGGAACGCGAAAAAAATCAATTGCTGGGTGTTAGCAGGCAAATTGACGGCCTTGCCGGTGGATTTGAACTCCAGGTCGAACTTTGCCCTGTGGGAAACTGTCCGTGAGTGTTCGCGCAATAGATTGGCAAGGTGGGGGATGGTCTCCGGTTGGATCTTTTTGAGAATGTCACGCACGATCTCATAAGACTCGTTGGCCACTTCACGCAATCTTTCCAGTTCCGGTTGTATACCCTTCAAATGCCTAACCTGCTCATTGTTGCTGAGTTGATCCAATTTCATGTGCATGTATCCCAGATTCTGTCCCAACTGGTCGTGCACGAACGACGATACGATGCGCCTTTCAGCCATGGCTACCTGGGCGGACTGCATTTCAGAGAGTCTTTTTCGGTCCTGGCTTGTTTGAAGGACGGCAACGATTTCATCTCCAATGTTCTTGAATATTTGCTCTTCATCTTGTGAAAGACTTGAGCCGGGGGTGAGTCGAAACGCGAGCACAGTGAACGGAAAGTTTTGCAGGTGCAGCCCCAGGCTGTAAGAGGGGGAATCAGATACTCCGGTGCTTCCTGCGCTCCGGCATAGGTGGAAGGTGAACCTTTCGTTGGGTTCTTTATCGAGGCACTTTTTACATGGAATTGAGGGATCCCAAACGCCATTACCCCCTGATTGAGCGTATGCCTGCCAGTGTCCACTTTTTTCGAGTTTTCCGCTCGCAGGGTCGGTCACCAGCAGATAGGCTTCATCAACAGTTGTGATGTTGCTGGGTATTTCGGTGATTTTTTTAATAAGGGTCTCCCAATCCTCGTTCGGTGTCAGTTCCAGGTTAAGCCTGTGTTTATACTCAAGTATTTTTATGGCCTGCTTATGAGCGCGGGTTGACCGCGCAAACAACTCTATCAACACGCCGGTTGAAACCAGAAGGACCGCGTATTGAAACACCTCAAAATAATGAAATACCTCATCCAATATCCGTAAAACGAGAAATTCCTGGACTTCCACCCATAACAAAGAAAGACCGATGATGGCAAGTATGATCCAGCGCCACTTTTCGAGCGATTCAGCCAACAACCTTATAATTTTCCCGCGATTTTCCAAAAGTGGTTTCATAGGAATGATTATAATGCCTGAGTACAAATTTCGTCAGGACTATGGAGCTTGGATCTATTTCGGACAATTATTATATGATTAAGACGGAAAATTTATTCTTTAGTTACGATATGCGGAGTACATTTCGCTATGAGGTATTGCTGATTGTAAATCCTTTTGGATCAATGAATCCAACCCTTCTTGATATGTGTTGTCCGGCTGCAATCGTTATGCTAGATCGCGGGTTCGATAATGAACTGTGTCGTTTCGAGGACTGTGCCAGAGACGCAGGTTCCATTCATCTTATGCACTGCGGAAAGCAGGTTCTCGAAATTATAGTCCTGTTTGTACGTGACGCCATCCTCCACGCGGCAGGTCACACCTGCACTTACGCAGGCGCATATGTGTTCCCTTTGGCGCTATATTGATACACATTGCTTCCCTCGCTGGTGACGGCATGCGTGTGCGCAGGACCACAGCGTAAAATATCCTATTTACCCAGATAACGAGAAATGTTATTGAGAAATACAACTATGATGATATTTGCAAAACTTATAAAGAAAACAGATTTATGAAGTTGTCGCACATTTGAATCGATAGATTCTGTCGCCTTCGCAAAATCTATTCTAACAGAGAATAACTGCAAGAAACCCTTAATAAGCAACAATACGCCAACAATAAATGTTACTGTGTTGAAGAATAAAGAATACGGATTGGGCAGGGTCCTAAGAGGGATTAACATTAACGCTGCACCGAGTAATGCTCCTATGTATGATATAACAATGCTGGAAAATATGACGGACAACCTTTTAAACATCTGTTCTCCTTTTCAGTTTTATAAAAGTGCTACCTACCCCGGAATAATATATTATTGATCTGTTTTTTTTTCGTTCTAATGGCCTTGCGCCCAAATTTCCATTAATAATGTTGTAATTGGCATGGTTGGCTCATATGTAGCGCTTGTTCCCTCCGCGTAATAGACGTCAGATTGAACATTAAATTGAACAACATCATCGGCATCCATCGAATTTCCGACACTCCACAAATACGAAGCAGCGGACCCCGAATCCAATGCGTCAATGAAGAGCTCAGTACCAACGAGAATGAATGCGCCTCCAATTATTACGCCAGGTACGGTTAGAGACGGCGTTAGTGCCGCTACTAATAATGCACTTCCAAGCCCCACGAAAGCAAAACTAGCAATCCCCATACCTACCCCCCACCAAAACTGGGTATTTCCTTGATACAAGACCTCTGCTTGGGTTGCATCGAAGCAATATGTGCTAGATGGACAATCTTGTATCGTGTCGTCGCTAATATCTGGTGTTGAGGGCTTACTTGCAGACGGAAGGCACAAACCCGGGCAACTTCCGCCATCGTCGTTATTCCACCATTGTTGTTGCTGCTTCCGCTGTTACTGCCACTTCCATTATTATTTGGCGTTGACGGGGGAACCCATGGATCAGGGCTGACACATTCGGGATCCGAATACGAAAACCCACACATCGGATCATGCCCACTGGGATCAACATATCGCAGCGGATTATTCCGCACGTAACTGAAGCGATTCAGGTCTTGCGGGTCGAGCGGATTGGGCACGATCGTATCCGCACTGAGGAACCTCCCCAGCCGAGGCGAATAGAATCTCGCGTTGTAGTGATAAATGCCCAGATCCGCCATTTCTCTCTGCCCGGTGTACAACCTGTCCGTATACATCGTCCCGGTTGTCAGGCGCGTTTCGCCGAAGGGATAATACCGGTTTTCACCAACAACATTACCAGTGGAATCAGTGACCACGCTTGCAGAGCCTAAATGATCCTTCAACACGAAGTAGAGCGCGCCGTCCACACGCATTGCTCCGCCAACGGGATAGTAGGTCGTGGCGCTGACCGCTGATCCGCTTGGAGATTTGTCTATTTCGTAGATACCAACTACAAAAGAAGAAGGAGTCCCTATACATTGAGCAGTAACAGGATCGCTAGAAGCAATCCTGAGAATCCGCCAAGTATAGCATATGCTCCATACAATCTTCTTCTTTGAATATAAATGTTCATAGCCTTTTGATATCTGCTTTTTCTTACAGATACCGGCAATAGATTTAGGATCCAAAAACTAACTTGCGCTATAAAGAGCAGAGGATGTTCACTCCTAAAGACCATCAATATGCCTTTATACAAATCACTTATAGAGATTAGGAGTATTATGATGGCAACCACAATATTTATCACCTTTTTTTCAAGCACAATGCCTCCTAAATTTATCTATACTTGACAGTTTTGGTAACTGTAACGGCATCACTAAAGTTGTCATATAAGCTATACCCACTAGCAACTGATCCTGCAAGTGGTACCCATCTGGTTGATCGAGCAAGCAAGCGAAGATTTGCTTCAATGCCGTTAGTCGCTATAGTTTGTATCATTCCTCCTGGGCTTCCTTCCACCGCATCAATAAGCGCGTCGCCTGCCGCCACAACTTCTACAAATGTTACAACAGCCTCAACGATTTCACCCGGGCCTTAAGGAGATAGCACTAATGCTACGTCTCCCAGAATACCCGCAGCATCCAACGTTGCCTCTAATTTATCTACTTTATCCCAATTAATCGAGACATCATAGTCATAATAGGGTGCTGGAGGTGGTGGAGTTGTATACGCCGGTCCGTCGTATGGAGTTGGTGTACTGGTTGGGAATGGAGTGGGCGTGGAAGTAGGATGACATCCTAGTACCTCAACAAGTTAAAGCTGTAGGGTAATGTTCTTTAAAAACGATCCGAGCGTCATCCACGGTAAAGTTCCATCGAATGCTGGCTTTCTTGGCA
>SZPG01000059.1 GCA_030263595.1 Chloroflexi bacterium CFX6 | reverse complement strand
CGAGATTGATTACATCACGCTCTTCATGCGCTACACGTGGGACGACCGCTTCGAAGCGCCGGTGATCCCCGAACTCTTCCCGCCGCTGGCGGAGGGCGAAGTGCCTTCGTATGACGTTCACATTGCGCCGATCGTCAAGCGCTATTGCATTTCCTGTCACCGCGAGGGCAAGGACAACAACAATTATTTGATGACCACGTATGAGGAGATCCTCACGACCGGCGATCAGGTTGACAATAACATCATAGCCGGTGACATATCGGCGTCATGCCGCCCAGCCGCCCATTGAGGGATGACGTGATTGACGTGTTCGTCCGCTGGATCATGAGCGGGATGCCGCGCACGGCGGAGGATGCCGCGGCGTTGTTCGTCGCGCCGACTCCGGCGACAGGGACGCCCGTTGTAACGCCGACGCCATAAACCATTGAGATTGGTGGTAAAATGGAAATCGCTATGACGATTCGAAACCGCGAACGAATTGTGGAAAGATTTCTGCGTTGTACCCAACTCATTCGCGGCACGTTTAACTCATAGATCAATTTCTAAATCAATCAGCAAGCCATGAATCAGCGCTGGGACAGCGGGTTCATGGCTTTTTTGCTTATTATGCGAAGCCATGACAGGGAGATCAATCCGACCTCGCGTTTTCGTTTCACCCTTACACAGGAAAGAGGTGAGACATGGCAAAAAAGCCGTCCCAACGTATCGCCCTGGCGCAGAACTTCATCAAGAGTTCGAACCTTGTACGCCAACTGATCAGCGCCAGCACCATTACGTCGTTTGACACGGTTTACGACATTGGCGCTGGGCGTGGTGTGATCACTGCCGAATTGGCTCGAATCGCTCGAAATGTCATTGCAATCGAAAAGGATACGACGCTCGTAAAAGAACTACGTCGCCGGTTTCAAGGCGTTGACAACATACAGGTCGTCGAAGACGATTTCCTGCACTATCATGTTACCGATCGGGAATACAAAATATTTGCCAATATTCCTTACAACATAACCGCGGATATTATCCGTAAAATTCTCCATACCCGTCCGATGGCAAGTGAAACATATTTGATTATGCAGAAGGAGGCTGCTGAAAAATTTGCGGGATCTCCAAAGGAAACCCGATTCTCAATTCTGGCGAAGCCCTGGTTCGCCTTTCGGGTCGTTCGTGGACTGCGGAGGACGGACTTCGATCCCGTACCCAGCGTTGACTCGGTGCTTCTACACATTCACAAACGTTCCCCGCCGTTGGTCGAATGCAAGGATGCTGCCCTCTATCACCGTTTTGTTCGGTTTGGTTTTGGCGCATGGAAAAAGAACCTGAAATCAGCGTTTAAAAGTGTGTTCACCTATGAACAATGGAAACGTCTGTCGAAAGATTACCATTTCCCTTTGGATGCCACCCCAACCGAATTGACTTTCGAACAGTGGTTAGCCTTGTTTGATTGTTTCAAATACAGGGTTTCGGATGAGAAACAGGGTTATCTGGAACGATGAGGCGTTTTCGCCAAATCCCGGTTCGCGACAGTTGTCATCGAGTCCGGGATGAACAACTCATAAAATCAAAAAGTCGGGACTGTCACATCCCGACCTTTTCATTTCCTTGACTGCAACCATCTTTCAAATGATCGAGGGTTTTCATTTGAGCGTTTGCCGAGCAAAATTCCCTCGATGCCAATATCTTCATCCAAATCGGGCCAATGGAGACCGAAGCCTGCGCCCGCAATTTGAACGTTTGCGCGTTCAGAGGCAGATCCATGCGCCAGGCGCGGATACCAGCCAATCGGCACAGAAACCGTGCGCCCGTCTTCCAAATCCACGGACAATGTATCGTCTGTTACAGTCACGCCTGTAATCCGGGGCAGGCTAAGCGTTACCACCACAGAAGTTGTCCGATTCATTTCGCAGTATCTCCAGGTTTTCCATCGCAATTCTTGCGATCTCTCGCAACTCTCTCCTACTGTAACCATGGTTTTCAGCAAGAGCCACAACAGGGGCGAGCCATATCTTTGCGCTCATGTTTTCCCGATCCACGTGCATGTGCCGCGGTTCGCCGCAATCGTAGGAATAGAAGTAAAACCGATACGGACCGATTCGCAGGACAGTTGGCATTGTTGTGATCCTAAATGCTTGTTTTGCAACCCAGGTAAATTATAACTACTTTTGTATACTGCGTGAATTGTGATAACAAAAGTCGGGATGTGAAAATCCCGACTTTGTTGATTCTTGTCTACGTGCCTACCTGCCTACATGTGCCTGCTGATCGCATCCCCAAACTCCGAGCATTTCACTTCTTTCGCATCGGGCATCAGGCGGGCGAGATCATAGGTGACCGTCTTCGCCGCGATGGCGCCTTAATTGCTGTAGCTCCGAGGACCGAAGCCATTCATGGGTGGGACGAAAAGATTACGGATTTCCGTAATTGAAATGGAACATCAAAAATGCTATTCTGATTGTGCAAGTATACACAACTGTTTCCGCGCGTTCTATTGGCAAATTGGATCAACAGACTTGAAAAATATTCAATGGAGTTACCGATGACCAAAAGAATCCTTCTCTCAGCGTTCTTGTTGCTTTCTCTAGTGATTTCTATAGGCGGAGCGCCTGCTGATGCTGCAACTCAAATTCAACAAAATGAGATTGTTTTCACTATCCCGGTTGGTGAAAATGGCATTTATTACGAGGGTGTCGGAGTTCCAGAAATGCTAACATGGGGTCCCGCAGCCTTCACAGTTAGCCCAGATGGCAGTTTTTGGATTGCTGACACAGTTGGTAACCGTCTTCTGCATTTTGATTCTCATGGGGGCTTGCTCGAAAAGATCAATTTGGACGGATACATTGTCGGCGCAAGTGACCTTGTTGTTACCAAATCAGGAGTTATTACTGTTCTTGATCAGGCATCCATGCCTCCGAAGATC
The DNA here is from genome assembly GCA_030263595.1 of Chloroflexi bacterium CFX6. Classification (GTDB taxonomy): domain Bacteria; phylum Chloroflexota; class Anaerolineae; order Anaerolineales; family Villigracilaceae; genus Defluviilinea. The sequence goes on along the minus strand of SZPG01000059.1, from coordinate 29,119 downwards.
GTTCAGTTCGCAAGTGGCGGAGGCGTATTAGGCAGGCATGAATTACCAGATGGTTTGCGTTTAGGAGATGGCCTATCTGGCATTAGTCTCGGCGATCAAGGAGAAGTACTCGTGGAGCGAGAGGGTGGAGCCTATGTACAGCAATTCCTTGGCGCACACGGCAATCCTGTCCAAGCCGCGCCTACAAAAGGAAATTTGCATAATGACAAATTGTATCGCGCTCATCCGTCTGGATTGACTTCCGCCAATCCCAAGCAGGGCACATTTCAAGCAGGTGATATCACGATCGAAGTGAATACGGCCCACGATCTTGGTACTCTAACGATTCTTGGTTTCGGTCCAGATAACAGTCTATATGTCGTTTTGGAGGAACTGGCGCAGAATCCGAATTTGCAGGTGGATAAGACAATTCGTCATTATGATGCGCAAGGAAGCCTGATGGGGATAGCGCGTATGCCGCTTGCCGAGCAATATACCTATGTGGCACATGGTCTTTCAATAGGTCCCGATGGCTCGGTGTATGCTCTAGCCACTTATCCTGATCACGCAGAGATACTGCGATTAGCGTTTGAGTCAGAACTTAATCCGATCCTTAGTGACGTTGCCATCCCTTTCAATATTTTTGAAGACACATTGCCTGAGAGTGGTGAAAGCATTACCGCTTGTGTGTCCCGCGACGCGATGGTTAATACTGCCTACAGCTACTATAACAATTCAAAATACTTGAACAACACCAATATCAACGGTTCTTGCTCAAATAGAACCAAGCCGCGTTATTTGGGTAGCGCAGGTACTTACACAAGCGTCTCGTATGATTGGTGGGGTTTCGATACAGTAAGTGGTTGGAACAATTATATGACCAACAATTACCAGGCAGGTGATATCGACACCAGTGGGAACGAGGGATGCTCCAGGGGGGTAGATTGCTCAGGGTACGTAAGTCGAGCGTGGCAACTTGGAGAGCGGTATGGTACATGTACTATCGAAAATATTTCTACACAACTCGGCTCCGTTAACCTATTGCAGAGAGGTGACATTCTGAATAAATGCAATGACCACACAGTCCTTTTCAGAGACTTTGGCTATGAGTACGGTGGTTTATTTGTATATGAATCCACAACTGTCAATGCGTATGACCGCGCAGTTTATACATGGAATGAGTGGTCGCGGTTTTCCGGCTATAATCCTCGCAAATATAACAATGTTTGTCAGTGATTCAGCACTTGAAAGCCGAAATCCTTTTCTGCTTCCGACTTTATATTCTTCGGCGCAGGGAAAAATCTACGCCGAAGGACCCTTTTCAATTGTCATAAGGTTATCTATCCGATTACCTACGGTTATTGTCGATTTCCTTTCCTCAACTTCTTGCTCAGACTCCAGCTGGAGGAACTAGAGAAACAGATTAAATGTCCCGATTTGCAATCTTTGTTGTTCTGAGTTTCGTTTTTCTGCTCAGCGCCTGCCGGGCGGGCGGCGTCGAAGACAGTCCTGTCAGCACGATGGAGCCTGTGTCCTCCCCAACAAGCATTGGGGCAACCGAAATTCTGGAAACTCCTGTCCCTCTGACGAAAACCGCCCAGCCCACTGTTTTGTACGTGGTGGGAAATACACTCGTGAAACAGACGGGTAACAGATCCCCGGAGATCATGGCGGAATTCCCCGTTGCTGGTCAGGTAAAGGCGGCTATACTCAACAATCAAGATTTGTTCGTTCTGGACGAGCAGGGAATTACACAGGTGGATCTCGTGGATAGATCGTATGAACGCCTGATGAACTTTGATAATCTAGCCATAGCCGGGCAACTCATCTTGTCCGATCATGACTCCAAGATTGTTTATTCTGCAGTCATAGAGGATCTGAACACGCCATCGAGCTTTGCAACCATCATTGGGGCAATTGAGATTGAACGTAAAACTGAGCTCTTCAGATCGTATCAAGCAACATGGGTGAAACTATTAGGTTTGACCAAGGATGAAACCAGCCTCATCCTCCTGCCGGTTGGACAGGATCCTGAATTTGACCGGATCTGGCTGCTGGATATGTCAAAAAGTGAGGTGGTCAAAGAGGTCTTTCTGCAAGGGATAGGCGCATTAGTCGCATCGCTTTCCCCCAACGCCCAATTCCTGGTGACGATGGGCCAAATCTTTGCCACAGAAGCGCAGCCCGGGCAACCGCCTCCGGAACTGGGGGAAGTGTTTTCCCTTTACGACCTGTCATCATTGGATATTCCCACACATCGCGACTTCACACTTCCTCATTCGCCAAGTCATTTTGATACGGCGCTCTGGTCCAGCGACAGCCGGAGGGTGTACTTTTTTCTCCTCCCCGGTAAATCTTGGGAGGATCCGAGCGCGTCCTACGGACTTTGGTCTTTCGATGTAAGCACAAATGAATTTTCCCAGGTTGCCTCCATCTCTGACGTAGATCTTGTTCTTCGGGGAATCAGCTCGAACGGGGAGTGGATATGGCTTGAATATTGGAGCATGGGTAGAACGCTCCTGGTCCATATACCGAGCGGGGAAAGTCAGCCTTTCGATATCCCCATTGGAGCGCTGATAATCGAGATAGCGCCTTGACATGTAAACAAAACTTCAGGGAAAAGGTACAGGACAGGCTTTACACCTGTCCTGTTGGCATCCTCACTTTTCCATGTGACTAATGATCGCATCCCCAAACTCCGAGCATTTCACTTCTTTCGCATCGGGCATCAGGCGGGCGAAATCATAGGTGACCGTCTTCGCCGCGATGGCGCCTTCCATGCCCTTGACGATCAGGTCGGCAACTTCGGTCCAGCCCATGTAGCGGAACATCATCTCGCCGGAGAGGATCACCGAACCGGGGTTGACCTTGTCCAGGTCGGCGTATTTCGGAGCCGTGCCGTGAGTTGCCTCGAAGATGGCATGACCGGTTTCATAGTTGATGTTCGCGCCCGGGGCGATGCCGATCCCCCCAACCTGCGCCGCCAGCGCGTCGGACAGGTAGTCGCCGTTCAGGTTCATCGTAGCAATGACATCGTAATCGCGCGGGCGGATGATGGTGAACTGCAAAGAGACATCCGCAATCGAATCTTTGATGAGCAGCATCTTCTTCCATTTGCCTTCGCCGTGCGTATCCCACAACTTGAGGGCTTCCTCCACCTCGGCTTTGATGTCGCCCTGTTGTGCAGGACTCATCATGTCGAAGCCGGGATCAATCATCTTGGCGTTGTCTTCGACGGAAAGATTCGGGTTGGATTCCTTGTTTCCGAGGATCCAGGTTTCTCGTTCGGTCACGATGCGGTCGCGGAACTCACGCTTGGCGAGTTTGTAGCCCCAATCCTTGAACGCGCCCTCCGTGAACTTCATGATGTTGCCCTTGTGGACGAAGTTCACGCTCTTGCGGTTGTTGTCCAGCGCCCACTGAATGGCGGCGCGCACGAGGCGTTCGGTGCCTTCTTCCGAAACGGGCTTCAAGCCGATGCCCGCCGTGTCAGGGAAGCGCATCTTGGCATATTCCTTCGGGAAGGCTTCCTTGAACATTTCCTTGAACTTCTTGTTCTCTTCCGTGCCATACTGGAACTCGATACCCGCATAAATGTCCTCGGTGTTCTCGCGGAAGATCACCATGTCCACGTATTCGGGGTGAACGACAGGCGAAGGCACGCCCTTATACCAGCGCACAGGTCGTTGACAAACATACAGGTCCAGGATTTTGCGAAGCGCCACGTTCAATGAACGGATGCCGCCGCCGATCGGGGTTGTAAGCGGTCCCTTGATGCCGACTAGAAATTCCTTGAACGCTTCGGTCGTTTCATCGGGCAGCCACGTCTGGAACATCTTGAATGACTTCTCGCCCGCGTACACTTCCATCCAATGCACTTTGCGCTTGCCGCCGTACGCCTTTTCCACCGCCGCATCGAACACGCGCACCGACGCGCGCCAGATGTCGCGCCCGGTGCCGTCGCCTTCCACAAATGGGATGATCGGGTTATCGGGAACCTGTAACTTTCCATCCTTGATCGAAATCTTTGCCCCGCCTTCGGGGACTTTCACGTTCTGATATGCCATTGTCCTTCTCCTTGCGAAAATTATGGCGGGATTATATCATCCGCATCGGACTCGCTTAAGTGACAAACATCATATCATGCCCGCAATGGGTATAAGATTTGTTCCCGCCTCATTCCTACGGGACGGCTGATCCTGTTTCGAATGGCTTTTCCCCCGATTCCAGACACGGATCACACGGATTGTGTTCTCATCAGGCACATATTGAATAAACACCTTTACCCAGAGACATGGAAACACGGAGAAAAAAAACAACAAAAAACTCCGTGACTTGGTGTCCCCGTGGTTCAAAGGGGTGTACAAGATGTTCTTGACCAGGACAGGATCACACGGATTGACATTGATTTGAATTTGTCCGTGAGACTCTGCGAAATCTGTGGCTGGAGTCTCTTTGCTTGAATTCGAGAAAAGCCTCTTGACACCCTCCCGAATCGTCGTAAAATTCGCCGCAATGTGCGGACGTTCCCACCGAATACGATTATTCCATCACCAATTCTTCGGGATGATTGTTTCTACTTTTCGGAAGTCAGAGAGTCGCTTTTAGCGGCTCTCTTTTTTTGTACCTTGCTTCTCCCTCTCCCCCTGGGAGAGGGCTGGGGTGAGGGCAAACCTAAAACCTGATACCTGACACCCGGAACTTGACACATGATAAAACTCCCCGGCTTGATAGACCCTCACGTCCACGTCCGCGAACCCGGACAAATCCACAAAGAGGATTGGGACACCGCCACCCAAGCCGCGCTCGCCGGCGGCGTGACGATGATCCTTGCCATGCCCAACACCAAACCGCCCATCTTCGATGAAGCGACTCTCGATCTCGCGCTTGATGCCGCAAAGCAAAAAGCGCGCTGCGACTACGCTCAATTCCTCGGCGCGGGACCCGACAACGCAGAAATCGCCGCGTCCCTCGCAGGCAGAGCCGCGGGCTTGAAAATGTACCTCGACTCCACCTTCGGCGAACTCCGCCTCGATGACATGACCTTGTGGATGCCGCACTTCGAGAAATTCCCCAAGTCTTCACCGATTGTGTTGCATTCCGAATCAAGAACCATGGCAGCAGGGATTTTATTCGCCGCGATCTACGACCGTCCCATCCACATCGCCCACGTCTCCTTGAAAGAGGAAATCCTCCTCATCAAAGCCGCGAAAGAAAAAGGAATCAAAGTGACGTGTGAGATTTGTCCGCACCACTTGTTTATGACGAAAGATTCACCTCCTCCCAGCCCTCCCCCAAATTCGCAGAATTTGGGGGAGGGTAAGGGTGGGGGTCGAAACGAAGTTCGCCCACGATTGGCAACACAAGCAGATGTGGACGCTCTTTGGGAAAATCTCGATGTTATAGATTGCTTCGCCACCGACCACGCCCCGCACACCGTCGAAGAAAAAGACTCTGATAATCCTCCGCCTGGATTCCCAGGCTTGGAAACATTGCTTCCTTTATTGTTGAATGCTGTCAGTGAAAAGCGATTGACAATAGATGACATTATTCAAAAGTCTGTAACTAATCCAAGAAAAATCTTCAACCTCCCTGAACAACCTGAAACATGGATCGAAGTGGACGAGACCGCTGAATACGAGATCAAAGCCGCTGACCAATTCACCCGCTGTAACTGGACTCCGTTCGAGGGGTGGAAGGTCAAGGGCAGGGTGAGGAAGGTTGTGTTACGTGGTAAAGTCGCTTTTGAGGATGGGAAGGTTTTGGCAGAGCAAGGTTATGGAAGGAATGTTCGTTAAAGCAAAACCTGCTCTCATCATGGGAGCAGGTCCTGGATGCTTGCTATTTTTCGACCAATGTCCCGCTGATGTATTTATGCAAAACACTGGAGATCAGAGTCTGATATGGAATGCCTTGACGAACAGCTCGCTTTTGTAAAGCAAGGAGGTCTTTCTCTGAGATACGAATATTGATACGTTTATCCTTGCGGAGGGTGGCGCGGGCGTAGGAGCGATACTGTTCCTTTTGCTCGCTGAGTTTCCTGGCAGACTTCCATTCCTCGTTTTCGTATGAGGCGAGGAGTTCAAGTTCATCCTGTTGGAGTTTTAGATCGCTCATTCTTTATTTCCTTTCAGATACTTCTTCGTGGCTTTACGGCTTGGTATGATCGTTTTCAAAAAGATTTCATGGTCATCTTCGAGGAAAGGCACAAGGTAGACATAATCATCCATCTGCAGGACGAATATCTTTTGTCCTTTATACTTTTCCTGGTTGGGATGTTCCAGAATGTCCAGCAGGAAACCTTGTTCGATGTAGAAGACAACATCCTCGAATGAAACCTGTCTTTCCTCTCGCAATAGTTCGTTCTTCTCTGCGCTCCAGGAAAAATACTTCATGCGCCAATTCTAGCGCCTTGTGTGCCTTTTGGCAACACAAACTCGCCCATTGCAACTGGACTCTCCTCGAAGGCTGGCAGGTTCGGGGGCGCGTGAGGCGGGTCATCCTGCGCGGCAAGGTTGCTTTTGACGATAGGAAGGTCTTGGCGGTAAAAGGCTTCGGCAGGAATGTCAGAAATCCGTTGCAATAAGTTGCCATTAATGGTATCTTTTCAGCATGAAACTCGAAGATTTGATCAACCTCGTTGGAGATGAGCCTGCCTTTGACTCGGGCCTCCTGCTGGCGGGCAATACTGACCCGCGCGACGTGCGCCGCCAGCTTTCGCGCTGGGTCAAGGCTGGGAAGTTGTATCAACTTCGGCGCGGACTCTACGCGCTTGCGCCGCCTTATCAAAAAGTGAAGCCGCACCCGTTCGTGATCGCGAATCGAATGTCGCGCGGCAGTTACGTGAGCGGACAGTCCGCGCTGGCGTATTACGGATTGATTCCCGAAGCGACGCCCGGCACAACCAGCGTCACCACCGAACGCCCTGCACGCTGGCGAACCCCGCTCGGTGATTTCGAATTTCGCCACATCAAGCCCGCGCTCCTGTTCGGCTACAAACTGACAGACTTGGGTGGTGGGCAAAAAGCCTTTGTTGCCTCGCCTGCCAAGGCATTGTTGGATCTGATCCACCTGCAAGCCGCCGCCGACTCGCAGAATTATTTGCGCGAATTACGGCTGCAAAACCTCGAACGTTTGGACGCGCAGGAGTTGAATGCTCTTGCCGAACAAAGCCGAAGTCCCAAATGGAGGCGCGCCGCGCGTCTCGTCGTCGAATTGGCGCAAGCCGAATCGAAGGATTACGAATCGTTATGAAGGAATATCTTGCGGAACTCGTACGAACCGCGCCGACGCCTGTGATGGCGCGCAACGCGGCGCGCGAATATTTGCAGGCGCGCATTCTTGCATCGCTTCAACGCGCGGGCGCGATGATCCCGCTTGCCTTTCACGGCGGCACGGCGTTGCGTTTCCTTTATTCCACGGCGCGTTATTCGGAAGACCTCGATTTTGCCCTTGAAAAGAACAAAGACAATTATGACTTTCGCGCTTACCTTCGATCCATCCAGCGCGATTTCCGCGCCGAGTCTTACACTGTGGATATGAAGGTAAGCGATCAGAGAATCGTGCATAGCGCGTTCATCCGCTTCCCCGGTTTGCTTCATGAATTGAAACTCCCGCCTCACGCGGACGAAGTTCTGTCCGTCAAACTGGAAGTGGATACCAACCCTCCGGCAGGCGCGCAGTTGGCGACTACACTCGTCCGCCGGCATGTGCCATTGCAGATCCAGCATCATGACCGCGCCTCCCTGCTGGCGGGAAAACTTCACGCTGTTTTGCAACGTTCGTTCACCAAGGGACGCGATATGTACGACCTGCTCTGGTACCTCAGCGATCCAACCTGGTCCCCTCCAAATCTTGTTTTGCTCAACAACGCGTTGAAGCAAACGGGCTGGCAGGGCGAACCCCTGACAGAAAGCAGTTGGCGCGCGGTTCTGCGTGACCGTTTGCAATTGCTCGCATGGGACAATGTCCTGAACGATGTGCGCCCGTTTATCGAGCCGAGTATCAATGTGGAGATTCTGACGCGCAAAACTTCACCGATGTAAAACTCGAAATCTTCGTTCCTCAAGATCATGCCCTGAAACTCGCGGACGCGCTTTCAGAGATCGGCGTGGGCGTGATCGGCAATTACGATCATTGCGTGGCGCTGACTCCCGTGCGCGGATTCTTCCGCCCTCTGCCAGGCTCGAATCCCTTCGAAGGCGAGGAAGGGAAGATCAGCGAAGTGGCGGAATATAAACTCGAAGTCAATTGCAAAAGAGATTTGGTGAGGGATGCGATTGAAGTGATAAAGCGTGTGCATTCCTACGAAGAGCCGTTGATCAACGTCATTCCGCTGGCGAATCATCTTTTTTGATGAATAGTATCAATGGAGTTTTATATGACAGAAGGAGAGAAGTCGAATATGAGCACTCCTGTAAATAAACCCAGAGAAAATGGAACGGTAATCATCCTTGGAGCAGGTGCCTCTTTTGGCTCTAAGATAATAAGCCCACCTCCTATTATGAAGAACTTTATAAAAGTTGGCTTGGAACTTGTCCAACATGATTACACAAGGTTATGGGAATTCCTAGAAAGTATTGGCTATTCACTTGTCGACTTGAAAAAAGGCGAACCAAATATCGAAGTGCTTTATTCCATTTTACAAAATGTATCAAGTGGCTTATGGTATACAAACAAATGGGAATTATTTTCTGACATAGGAGACAAATTTTGGAAGATTCTTCCAGATGAATATTTAGAGTCCTTCATTATAGAAGTTACTAACTACTCATCAGTACAAGCACTAAACAAACCCTGCGAATATCATAAAAAACTAGTAGATGGTCTTGTTGATGGAGATACAATAATAAGCTTCAACTATGACATAATAGTTGATATTGCACTTAGCGAAAGTGGAAAATGGTTTGAGGTTTATGGCTACGGTTTCCCTGATGGGTTCCTGTTAGAAGATAATGAACCCTATCCTCTTGATGCTATTAGTAAAATTACACTCTTAAAACCGCATGGATCACTTAATTGGATACTCGGATACCCTCCAGATGTACCGAATCCGTCTTCCGACTTTAGAAAAGAGATATTTGGCAAGCGGGCGGAAAAATCTCCCACTATTCAAATAATACCAATAGAGAATTGCAAGGAAGATCAAAAATCTTTTTATGGTCCACTAATGGCAAGTTTCGTTCCATATGCGGAGGAGAGAGATCCTACCCTTGTTAATAATATGGATTTATTTGGTGGAATGTGGAGGGACAGATATGACAGGGCTTATCTAATTCCACCTGGAGCGAACAAATTTGGTGATCCAAGTATACCGCCAGAGATTATAAGCACATGGTCACATATAAGAAAAGCTCTGATGATGGCAGGAAAAATTGTTTGTATTGGATATTCCTTTCCCCTAAATGATTATGATTTTTCATCTTTGTTTAGAATAACTATGGCGAAAAACAAGAATCTTCAATCAATTCAAGTAATAAATCCAGATTCGTCCATCCAAGAGAAAATTAAAGGACTATCACAAAAAGCAAATGTTGAATATGTTTGTAATACATTAGAAGAATACGTTTTAGGTTAGAAAATGTCTATCGAAACAGAATCAACCTTACCCGTAGAAGAAGCGGGTTTTCATCCAATAAAACCAACAAGGAGTAAAAATGCCCACAGATTCATCATCTCCCTACCTGCCGTTCGGCGAGAACAAGCACGCCGCGTGGTATGGCAAGGACATCATATCCGTCAAACAGTTCAGCCGCGCCGACCTGGAGTACGTGTTCGGCGTGGCGCACGAGATGCGCGGCATGGTCGAGCGCGTCGGGACGTTCGATCTGCTGAAAGGAAAAATTCTGGCGAACCTGTTTTATGAACCGTCCACGAGAACGTCGTCGTCGTTCACCGCCGCGATGGAACGGCTCGGCGGGAGCGTTATCCCGATCAATGAGGTGAAGTATTCGTCGGTGACGAAGGGCGAGAGCCTTTCGGACACGGTGCGCACGCTCGAATGTTATACCGATGTGATCGTTCTGCGCCACCCCGAAACGGGGTCGGCGGCGATCGCGGCAAAGGCGGCGCGCAAACCCGTCATCAACGCGGGCGATGGAATCGGCGAACATCCCACACAAGCGCTGCTCGATACGTTCACGATCTTCGAGGAACTCGGCGCGGGTCAGGTTGACGGCATGACCGTGACCATGCTCGGCGATTTGAAATACGGGCGCACCGTCCATTCGCTGGCGCGGCTGCTTTCGATGTTCAAGGTCAAATTGAATTACGTCTCGCCAGATATTTTGAAGATGCCGAGGGAAGTGATGGACGAGGTCGCGGAAAAAGGAATCCCGCAAGCCGAGTTCAGCACGCTCAAAAAAGTCCTGCCCGAAACCGACGTGCTGTATGTTACGCGCGTCCAGAAGGAACGCTTCGAAGACCCCGCCGAGTATGAAAAGGTCAAGGGCGCGTACGTGATTGATCCCGAGGTGATGAAAGCCGCCAAAGGAAACATGATCGTCATGCACCCGCTCCCGCGCGTCACCGAGATCAGCATGGACTTCGACGACGATCCCCGCGCGGCATACTTCCGTCAGATGGAGTATGGCTTGTATGTGAGAATGGCGTTACTGGCGATGGTACTTGGCAAGGCATAAAACGTAAACAGGTACACAAGTACACAGGTAAACGCGTTCGCCCAAACCTGTGTACCTGTCTACGTGTGTACGTGTATACTTCACCCCATGGAAACATTTTTCTCTTTTTTGGAAAAGCGGGTGGACGACTGCTCGTCACTGCTCTGCATTGGACTTGATCCACACGTCAATGATTTACCTGCCCCCACCGCCGCTTCTGCCCTCGACTTCTGCCTGACTCTCGTCAAACAGACCGCGTCCTACGCCGCAGCCTTCAAACCCAACGCGGCGTTCTTCGAGGTCTTCGGCGCGGACGGCTGGAACGCGCTCAAAGATGTGATCTCCGCGATCAACGATGAATCAAACCGACTCGGCTCGCGCATCCCCATCATCCTCGACGCCAAACGCGGCGACATTGCTTCGACAGCGGAGGCTTATGCAAAATCTGCGTTTGAAAATCTTGGAGTGGATTGTATTACCTTGAATCCCTATCTTGGAAAAGACTCCATCGAACCGTTCCTCCAAAACCCGGAAAAGGGGGTGTTCCTTCTTTGCAAAACCTCCAACGCGGGTTCGATGGATTTGCAGAATCTCCACAGTGGAATGTGAATAACAACATCGGCATCGTCGTCGGCGCGACGCACCCGCAGATCATGTCCAACATCCGCGCCTCCGCGCCGGATTTGTGGTTCCTGTCTCCTGGCGTCGGCGCGCAGGGAGGTGAGTTGGAAACCGCTTTGAGAGCAGGTCTGCGCAAAGATGGCAAAGGAATGTTGATTCCAGTATCCCGCGCAATCTCTCGCAGCGCCGATCCGCGTAAAACAGCCGCGGAACTTCGAGATTCCATTCTGGAGATTCGGGAGCGGATAACACGAGCAGGATAAAATCAAACCATGCAATCGCCAATCTCCAACCCTTTCCTCTCCTCCCTCGCCGATGAACTCCTCTCCGCAGGCTGTATCAAATTCGGCGAATTCACCCTCAAGTCGGGACTCAAGAGTCCCATTTACATTGACCTGCGTCAGATCATCACTTACCCAAAATTATTAGAGCAAATCGCCAAAGCCTACCTCCCAATCCTCTCACTCCTCCAATTCTCCCGCATCGCAGGTCTCCCCTACGCCGCCATCCCCATCGCAACGGCAATATCTCTGGCTGGCAACTATCCCATGATCTACCCGCGCAAGGAAGTGAAGACCTACGGCACGAAAGCCGAGATCGAAGGCGAATATCATGCGGGCGAGACGGTTGTCGTCATTGACGATCTCGCCACCACAGGCGGGAGCAAATTCGAAGCCATCGAAAAACTGACAGGCGCAGGCTTGGTCGTGAAGGATGTCGTTGTATTGATTGACCGTCAATCAGGCGCGAAAGAGTCGCTGGCGCAGGCAGGCTACTCCATGCACGCGGTGCTGACGATCGGTCAATTACTGGAGTATTGGGAGGAGAATGGGAAGGTGGGGAAGGATAAAATCGAGGAGACGAGGAAGTTTTTGAGTGAGAGCGGATAAGAAAAAACACGGAGATTTGCTTCGCAAAAATCTCCGAGTTCTGCTTTATGCCGCTGTGGATTTCACTTTCACTACATCCCATATCACTTCGGGGTGTTTCGCGGCGACCTGTAAAAGCACACGTGCCGCACCTTCAGGGACGCGGCGTCCCTGTTCCCAGTTTTGCAGGGTCTTGACGCTGATCCCCATCAACGCCGCGAATTCAGGTTGTGAAAGTTTGTAGCTGGAACGGATCTCTTTCACATCAGGCACTTCAACCACAAATGAACGCGATGGCTTTGCCTTGCCGCGCAAAATCTTTCCGCCTTCACGGACACTTGCCACCAATTCATCGAACAATTCGTCTTTCATTTGAACTCCTTTTCTACGATCTCCCGCAACACTTTTAACTGTTGCGGAGTCAAATCATCCTTCTCATTTTTCGGATACATGAACAGCATTAAGATCAAGTCTTCGGCAACGACCCAATAATAGATGGCTCTCACGCCGCCGCGTTTACCGCGTCCGCTCATTGACCAGCGTACTTTGCGCAACCCGCCGCTTCGTGGGATGATCGCTCCCATTTCAGGGTGAGTATATAAAGCAACCTGCAATTGGCTGTATTCATCATCCGTAAGCAGGGTAGTGACCTGGCGGGTAAAGATGCTGGTTTCAATGAATTGCATGTGTTTCTTGAAGTATACGCCAATGGCGTATGCCTGTCAAGCAGACAATTCCTGGCGCGGGCAGGCTACTCCATGCACGCGGCGCTGACGATCGGTCAATTGCTGGAGTATTGGGAGGAGAATAAGAAGGTGGGGAAGGATAAAATCGAAGAGACGAGGAAGTTTTTGAATGAGAGCGGATAAGAAGAAACTCGGAGATTTGCTTCGCAAAAATCTCCGTGTTCTGCTTTACTCTGTCTTCAAACCCTGGAACTTCTCTATCAAATCGGGGATTCGTGATTGGACTACATCCCAAATAATTTCATTGTCCAAACCAAAGTACTCGTGTGCGATGACATTCCGCAAACTGGCAACTTCACGCCAGGGGATTTCGGGATGCTCCGATTTGAAGCCTCTTGGCATTTGTCGCGCCGCTTCGCCGATCACTTCCAAACTGCGGACAACCGCCAGATACGTGCGGCGGTCCCTTCCGAGTTCATCTGCATTGCGAAGTCCGCGTGTGAATTCGAGAATCTCCCCGCAGGCTTGCAGCACATCATCAATGTATAGCTTTGGGCTACGAGACGACATACAGCAGATCTTTCTCCACAGATGGACGAATGGCTGGCTTGAGTCCCTTGGGTGTGACCAGGTCCACCTCGCGACCGAGTAAATCTTCCAGATAGAATTTCAAACCGATGTAATTCGCCCAGGTCGGTTTGGTAAATTGCACCAGAATATCCACGTCACTGCGTTTGCGAAGGCGATTGCGAGCCGCCGACCCAAATAGAGCCAGCGACTTGACGCCGTACTTCTTGTAAGCAGCGCGTTTCGATTTTAGAACCTTAACCACGTCATCACGATTTGCTGTGACCATGATTAAATTATACACGCATTGTTCACATGTTAGAATCTTTTGAAAGAGGTAACTTATGCCCAAAAAACATACCTTCAAAGCCACTATCGTCAACGCGGGTGGGGGCGGCGCGTTCGTGGAAATCCCTTTCGATGTGGAAGCCGCGTTCGGCGCGAAGAAGCCCAGGGTCAGGGCAATGATCGAGGGAGTCCCATATCGCGGATTGTTGACGCGCATGGGCGGACCGAATCACATCCTGATCATCCTCAAGGGAATCCGCGAGCAGATCGGGAAAACGTTCGGGGATGAGATCCAGGTGTCGGTGGAGTCGGATGCGGAGCCGAGGGTGGTGGCAATCCCAAAAGACTTGTTGAAGGAATTGAAGAAGGACAAGGAAGTCAAAGCCCTCTTCGATAGGTTGTCTTACACGCATCGTAAGGAATACGTGACGTGGATCGAGGAGGCAAAGCAGGAGCAGACGCGCAAGAGGCGGATCGTCAAAACGATTGCGATGTTGAAACAAAAGAGAAAGGCAGGGTAGCATGGAATTCACAACCTACCTCGAGTACCTCTACGAGTACAACTACTGGGCGAACGGGCGTTATCTCGCCGTCGCCGAAACGCTCACCGAGGAACAACTCTTCCGCAGGCAGGGACATTCGTGGGATAACGTCCATGCCGTGCTGATCCACATGATGAGTTCGGAGCGGATGTGGCAGCAACGCTGGCGCGGCGAGAAAGCGGAGCTCCTCGATGCAAAGGATTTTCCGACGATCGCCTCGGTGCGCGAATATTGGGCGGGTGTGGAAAGGAGCATGCGCGCTTTCATTGCCGAACAGACCGAAGCGTCGTTGTTGCGCGATGTGACCTACACCAATCCCAAAGGCGAAACATTCACCCTGGAGTTGTGGCAGATGGTCGTCCAGCCGCCGAACCACAACACGCATCATCGCGGGGAGCTGGCGGCGATGTTCGCGCTCATGGACGTTCCGCATCCCGAAGAGGAGATCGTGCAGTATTTTCTGAACGAGAGCGGGCAAAAGAAGTTTTGATGATGGACACAAAACAACCGAAATGGATCGCATGGGCGCGGGAAATCTTCTCGCTGACCCAGGCGGGACTGGCTTACAGCAAAAACGAATTCGACATCGAGCGTTATAAACGTTTGCAAAAGATCGTGGCGGAGATGATCGAGTGTCAATCGGGGATTTCGAAAGAATCCGCGCTTGAGAGTTTTACGATGCAGGCGGGATACGCCACGCCGAAAATTGACGTGCGCGGCGCGGTGATTCGCGATGACAAAATATTGCTCATCCAGGAACGCACGGATGGAAAATGGGCGATGCCCGGCGGCTGGGCGGACCTCGGCGACGCGCCCGCTTCCGTTGCGGAGCGCGAAGTGCGGGAGGAAAGCGGTTATCGTGTAAAGGCGGAGAAGGTGATCGCGGTGCTCGACGCCAACCGCATCGAGCCGATGGAGTTCTACCACGCGTTCAAGATCATCTTTCTTTGCAGGCTGATTGACGGCGAACCGCACACCAGCAATGAGACGATGGGGGTGGATTTCTTCGCGTTGGACGACCTGCCTCCGCTTTCAAAATACCGTACCAACGAGAACATGCTGCGGGAGGCGTTCGCGCACGTCGAGGACCCGAACCGACCGGCGGCTTTCGATTGAGGCAACGCGATTTCGCCGTTTTGGGGAGCGGCGTTCATGGCGTCAAATGTCAAACGGCGACATGAATGTCGCATTACGAATATGTATCCATTTTTTCGTTCCCTCCTCTTTCGTCTCGACCCGGAGACCGCGCATCATCTCACGCTATACGCGTTACGCGGTACGCAATACTTCCCTCCCGCGTTATGGCTTTTGGAAAAAATCCATAAAGTCCCATCGAAACCCGTGCAGGCTTTTGGATTGACGTTCAAGAATCCGGTCGGGCTGGCGGCGGGATACGACAAGGACGGCGTCGCAATTCGCGGACTCGCCGCGCTGGGATTCGGTCACGTCGAGATCGGCACGGTCACGCCTCGACCTCAGCCTGGGAATCCGCGCCCGCGCGTTTTCCGCCTTTTGGAGGATGAGGCGGTCATCAATCGGATGGGGTTTCCGGGAAGGGGGATGGAGTATGTAGCCATGTCATTGCGACCTTCGGGAAGCAATCCCCCGGCTGATGGGGAGATTGCTTCGGGGACAAACATCCCTCGCAATGACATAATCGTTGGGGTAAATCTCGGCAAGAACAAGGATACGCCGCTCGAGGAAGCCGCAAAGGATTACATCGAGTTGATGAAGGTCTTCGCTCCGCTGGCGGATTATCTGACGATCAACATCTCGTCGCCGAACACGGTCGGTCTGCGGAGGCTGCAGGGACGCGACATGCTCGAAGGATTGCTGGGCGCGATACAGGATGCGCGTCACGCGCTGCACGTTACACGCCCGGTACTCGTAAAACTTTCCCCCGACCTGAACGACGATGAACTTGACGACGCCATTGGCGTCATTCTCGATAAGGGTATGGACGGGATCATCGCCGCGAATACGACGTTATCGCGCGAGGGGTTGAGGTCAGGGTATCAGAGTGAATCAGGCGGGTTGAGCGGGAGCCCGCTCCGGGTGCGGAGCGAGGCGGCTTTGAGTCGGGCAGCGAAACTCGTGGATGGGAGGGTCCCGATCGTCAGCGCGGGCGGGATCATGAATCCAGAGGATGCAAAGAAAAGACTCGCCCTGGGGGCGAGCCTGGTTCAGGTGTATACGGGGTTGATCTATCGGGGGCCGGGATTGGTCGGTGAGATCGTGAGGAGTTTGCAGTCCTGAGAAAGCGAAGCTGGCTTTACTGCGCGGGACGCAGGGCAGGTTGGGGCGCCTCCCTGGGGTCCTTGAAGAAGCCGTCGGGAAGGGGGAGAGGGTCGAACCGCGCGCCGGTTTCCAGTTCGCCGGCCGGGACGTAGTAAAGGAGGTTTTGCGCCGCGGCGCCCAGCCCAACGTCCTGAAAGGCAAAGATCACGTGAGTCCCGTCAGGACTCCAGCGTATGTCGCGATAACAACATGCGTTGTTGATGGGGTGGACCAGCGTCGGTTTGTGGGTGATCCAGTTGTAGAGGTAGAACTCGCCCCAGCCGTTGTTCCGCCTGGAGGTGTGAAAGACGAACAGGTCGCGCCCGTCCCAGTCGAAATCCGGCAGGATGCGGCTTTGATAACCGACGGGGGTGAAGCGGGCACCGGGGAAGTTATCCAACTGATCGATCATTTCGGGGTTGCATCCGGTCACGTCGAGGATCATCACCTGTTCCGACTGGAGCAGGGTCTCTCCGCCGACGCCCTTGTAGAGCCATGCCACGAGTTTATCGTCCGCCGACCAGCGCGCCTCCTTGACGGAGAGCGCTGCTTTGGTGCCTCGCGTGGGCAGGATGCAGATGTCCTGCATGGCGAACAGGTCGCTGCGGGATTTGACGTTCCTGAACCTTTCGAAATCGAACGGCGCCACGAAGATCTCGTTGCTCATGGCGATCATTACCTGTGTGTCGTCGTGCGAGACTTGGAAGGCGTCCAGCGTGACCGCGGAGAGAAAACCCGTAAGCGTATCCACCACGTCGGTGGAGACGGTGTAGTATTTTATGGTTTTCCCGCTGATGAAAAGGAGCGTATCGCGATCCAGCCATTGCAGGTCGCTCTTTTCGCCTCCGTCGCTCGTGACCTGTATGGGGTCCGAGCCGTCCACGTTCATCAGCCAGATCTCCTTATTGGCGACGAACGCGATCTTGTCCGCGCCGCCGATCACGGGGATTTGCGGAGCGGGCGTGTCTGTGGGAGGCGGCGTATCCGTCGGGTTGGCGGGCGGCGGGAGGACGGCGGTCGCTTCCTTTGTGGGTTCGAGGGTGGGTTTGGAGGTCGGTGTGGCGGGCGCGGAGGTCAGCGTGGAGATGACCGCCGGCGGTTCTGTTCCGACGGGAAGGTTGATCCCGTTGAAGATGATGTATCCACCCCCGAGCATTCCCAACAAAAGAACAGGGATGACGAGAAGCCACAGCGCATTGAAGGACTTCTTCGCGACCGGCGCGGGGACCGTCCCAGCGGCGGGAGGGCGGGGCGCCGCTTTTACGACCTTCGTCCGCATCTGGGTCCTGGCGCCGGAGCCCACCGCGCGCAACGCTTCCACCATGTCCACGGCGGTCGAGTAACGGTCGTTCCTGTTCTTTGCCATCGCCGTCTGGATGATCATTTCCACGTCGGACGGGAGGTTGGGATTGGCTTCCAGGATATGCGGCACCGGGTCGGTGATGTGTTTGATCGCAACCGCCATGGGCGTATCGGCTTCGTAGGGCTGCCTGCCGGTCAGCATCTCGAACAGGATGATGCCGAGCGCGTAGATATCCGAACGCCCGTCCACCGTTTCACCGGAGGCTTGTTCGGGCGCCATGTAGGCGGGGGTGCCGATGATCGCGCTGCCGGTGACGCTTGCCTGCGCCTGCGACAACTTGGCAATGCCGAAATCGGAAATGTAAGGGGTGCCTTTGGCGTCGAACAGGATGTTGCTGGGTTTCAGGTCGCGATGGACGATGCCCTTGGCGTGCGCCTCGTCCAATCCGGGGGCGATGTGACCGAGGATCTTCGCGGCTTCCTCGATGCTCATCACTTTGGCTTTGATGCGTTCCGAAAGGGAGCCCCCGTTCATGTAGCGCATGACGAAGTAGGGCTGCCCGCCTTCGTCCCCCACATCATAGACCGGCACGATGGCTGGATGTTCCAACTGGGCGATGATCTTCGCTTCGCGTTCGAAGCGCAGTTTGAACTGCGGATCCGAATGCAGAAGTTCGGATGGCAGGACTTTGATCGCCACTTCGCGCTCGAAGCGCGGATCGTAACCGTGATAGACGGTCGCCATGCCCCCGCGCCCCAACTCCGCCTTGATTTCGTAACGTCCGATCTTTTCGGGTCCCATACGGGTTCAAGTATACTCATCCCACGAAGAGAACGCAAGAACGAACGCGCGAATATGTAACCTTCGGCCCGTAAACCTGACGATCTCGTAATGATGACCGGACTCCTTTTGTGGTATATTCCCAGTCACCATGGACGATAAAATCACGATCATCGAAGGACCTCCCCCCGTTTTCGAGGTTGTCAACGACGGCTGGGCGCTGGGGTTGAACGAGAGCGCAGGCTTATCGGTGCCGGTGCTGACGCGCCTCCGCACCTTCAACGGACCGGCGCTGGTGGAACGCTGTTACCGCGCGTGGAACGCGAAACTTCCCATCCATTTGCATTACCGAAACGACGTAGGCGTGGAGCAATCCGCCCCCATCATGGCGGCGCGCAACGTGGAAACCCCGGAGGGACACGTCCTCCTGCTATGGGTCTACCTCGACCGCGAAAAAGTGGAATATGAGTTCGACATGGGAGGCGAGGACGACGCAGACGAAAACGAGGGCGAATGAGACCGGGCGAACCCCGGTCTTTTTTATCGGGAAAAACTGCTTTTAGTCATATTGACGAGTTTTTGACTCTCGTGATAACGTTAAGTCGCAGTCATAACTTTATTGGGTGAAAATCATTATGGAAAACTGGACGACATAATTTCGACGAAAAGCGGGCGCCCGTTCCGGGATGCCCGTTTATATTTTTCCCCATTACCCGACATATCTTCCAGGAGAAACGAAATGTCAGAACAAATCAATGCCTTTGAAATGGCGCAGAAACAATTCGACGGCGTCGCCGAGATGCTCAAACTCGACCGCGGCGTGCGCGAAGTCCTGCGCTGGCCCATGCGGGAGTATTCCTTCCGCATCCCCATCCGCATGGACGACGGTTCGATTCGCGTCTTCCAGGGATACCGCGTCCAGCACAACGATGCGCGCGGACCCAACAAGGGCGGCATCCGTTTCGCCGCCAACGAGACCTTCGACACCGTGCGCGCCCTTGCCACCTGGATGACGTGGAAATGCGCGGTCGCCGATATCCCTCTCGGCGGCGGAAAGGGCGGCGTGGTCTGTGACCCGTCCGCTTTATCGTCGAATGAAAAGGAACAGATCTGCCGCGGCTGGGTGCAGGCAATGTGGAAGAACATCGGTCCGCGCAACGACGTCCCCGCGCCGGATGTCGGCACCAATTCCCAGATGATGGGCTGGATGATGGACGAATACTCCCGCCTCGTCGGTCAATACACCCCCGGCGTATTCACCGGCAAACCGGTGGGCGGCGGCGGATCGGAAGGGCGCAAGGAAGCCACAGGCTACGGCGTCATCTACACCGTGCGCGAAGCCCTCGAACACCTCAAAATGGACTCTCGCAAAGCCGTCGCCGCCATCGAAGGTTTTGGAAATGTCGCGCAATACGCCGCCATCGGCTTTGTGGAACAACTCGGCGGCAAGATCGCCTGCGTTTCATGCTGGGACCGCCACGACAAGAAATCCTACACCTACAGCCACAAGCAGGGCGTTGACCCGCGCTTCCTGCTCACCATCACAGACCAGTACGGCACCATTGACAAAAAAGCCGCCGAAGAAGCCGGTTACTTGATCGAAGACGGCGAAGCCTGGATCACCAGGGAAGCCGACGTGCTTATCCCCGCCGCCATCGAAGGTCACGTCAACGCCGAGACCGTCCAGAAGATGTCCAGCCGCGTCAAGGTCGTTGCCGAAGGCGCCAACGGTCCCTGCACCCCCGAAGCGGACGAATTCTTCAAAGCCAACAAGATCTTCAACATCCCCGACTTCCTCTGTAACGCAGGCGGCGTCACCACCTCCTACTTCGAACAGGTTCAAAACGACATGAACTTCTACTGGCCCAAGGAAGAGGTACTTCAGAAACTTGACCAGAAGATGACCGCCGCCTTCCACGGTGTGCTCGAAACCAGCGAACGCGAAGGCGTGTACATGCGCGACGCCGCGTACATGGTCGCCATCTCGCGCGTGGTCAAAGCCATGGAACTGCGCGGCTGGTTGAATGCGACGTGGTAGGTTAGTGACCAGTTATCAGTGATCGGTGATCAGTCGGCAGTGATCGGAAGACGCGCTCACGATGAACGCGTCTTTTTATTTGGATGCCCCGCTTCATTCTTAACCGGAACCTGATTCTGTCCCCTTAGCCTTTGTGCGCTTCCAGGCAGAGGACTCCCTCCGCGCCGACCACCGCATCATGGACGACACCGGCGGGCAGGTCGAGGCGATCCCCCGCTTTGAGAACGAGTTTCTGCCCGAGTTCCGGCAAGCCGAAGGTGATCGAACCGCTCGCCACGTAAATGACCTTGTTGTAGGGGTGCGTATGCGCCGCATACACGTCGCGCGGTCCGTTCGACCACGCGTAGGGACTGAGACCTTCGTCCGCCATGATCCGTCTCAGCGTGGATTCGGTTGGGGCTGTCGGACCAGCCCAGGGGGTGACATGAGGCGTGTTCATAAGTGAACGTGTCATTGCGAGGGCAACAGCCCGAAGCAATCCCCAACTACGGAGGAGATCGCTTCGCAAAAAGCGCTCGCAATGACATTACTTTCTTTCCATAAGTTCAATTCGATTCCCAAACGGATCGTAAATGTGCGCGCGTTTGTATCCCTTCAACGGAGGCTGGGATTGGTCCCATTCGTATCCCGCGCGCTGCACCTTTTCGAGAATGGCTTCGAGGTTGTCCACGAGGAAGGCGGGATGCGCCTTGCGCGCCGGGCGGAAATCGCTTTCGACGCCGAGGTGAAGTTGCGCCTCGCCGGATTGGAACCACGCGCCGCCGCGTTTGGCAAGTTCGGGCGGCTTGGAGATTTCGGTAAAGCCGAGGAGATCGCCATAAAAGGCGCGGGCTGTTTCCTCTTCGCCGGCGGGCATCGCAATTTGAACGTGGTTGATGGAGAGAATGGTCATGGTGTAAGTAGGCAGGTAAACAAGTAACACAGGTAACACAGGTACACACCTGTTTACCTGTCTACGTGTGTACTTGTGTGCTGATGTGCGTTTGCGTTACAACTCGCAATACCGATCCACGCGCCTGCCGATGATGGCGAGGCTGTCTGCCCAGAACTTTTTGGTGCGGATGTTGATGCCGAATTTGTCGGCGAGGCCTGCGGCGCGCGCTTCGCCGGTGGAGGCGAGCAGTTGCTTGTATTCCGGGACGAAGTCCGCGCCGCGCTTTTGGTAGATGGCGTACAAGCCGGTGCCGAAGAGGAGACCGAAGGCATAGGGGTAGTTGTAGAACGAGAAGCCGCTCGAATAGTAGTGAGGCTTCCACGTCCACATGTACTTTTGCAGGCGACTCTCGTCGAGTCCGTCCCCGTAGGCGGCTTTTTGGGCGCGTTCCATGATCTCGCACAGTTCGTCGGAGGAAAGTTCGGCTTTGGCGCGTCGCTCGAAGACTTCCTTCTCGAAGAGGAAGCGCGAGTAGATGTCCACAACCACCTGGCTCGCGCCCTGGGTTTGCGCTTCGAGCACAGCCAGCTCCTCCTGCGGATCGGCGATCTCTTTGAGCGCGGCTTCGGTAATGATGGTCTCGCACATGATGGAGGCGGTTTCCGCCAGCGTCATCGGCGTTCTTTTTTGGATCGGGGTCTTGCCTGCCTGCCAGGCGCACTCGTTGTGAAAAGCGTGACCGAGTTCATGCGCCAGCGTGCTGACCTGGTCGAATGAGCCGTCGAAGTTGGAGAGGATGCGGCTTTCCTTCACGCCTGTCACGCCCATGCAAAACGCGCCGCCGCGCTTGCCTTCGCGCTGTTCGGCGTCAATCCAGTTTCCGTCGAAGGCGCGCTTGGCGAAGGCGCCGAGTTCGGGGGAGAACTTGTTGAAGTGGCTGACGATGAAGTCGCAGGCTTCGTCCCACGAATAGACTTTGTCGGTTCTGCCCATCGGGGCGAAGAGGTCCCACCAGGCGAGTTTATCCTTGCCGAGCAGTTTTGCCTTGTGCCTGAAGTAGCGGCGAAACATCGGAAAGGAATCCTTCATTGCGCCGAGCATGGCTTCCAGGGTGGCGCGGTCAATGCGGGCGAAATCAAGCGAGGCGTGGACGGCGTCCTCACGTCCGCGTTTTCTATCGAGGGTCAACGTCTCGCCCTTGACCCCGTTCATGCAAGCCGTCAACGTTTCCTTGACTGCTTCCCAGGCTTTGTTCTCGGCTTCGTAGGCGCGGCGGCGCGTGGCTTCGTCGGGATGCGAGCGCAGGTTGATGAGCGCGGGCATCGGCATCTTTTCGGTCTTGCCGTCCAGTTCGAAGTCAACGGTCATTTGCGAGGTGACCGTCCCTTGCAGTTTGCCGAAGGCGTTGCCGCCGCTCAAGGTCAATTCGGCGGCGAGGGCTTCCTCCGCCTCGCTCATCAGGTATTTGGATTGTTCCGCATTTTCCAATAGGGCGAATTCATGCGACTTTGCCGAAGGGTTCGTTTTTGCGGCTTTCTGGATGGCGGACTTGCCCAGCTTGCCGACCCATGCCCTGAATTTGGTGTTGAGGATATCCGCCTGCACCGACATCTGCTCGAATTCCGAGAGGGCGCGCATGGCTTCCTTATCCCGCGAGTTGGTGGTGACGAAGGCGTGGATGTAGGGATTGATGGTGCCTGATAGTTCATAAAGCGCGTTGAAGCGATCCACGGATTCGCCGAGCAGTTTGCCGAGTTTCTTCGGGTCGGTCTTTGAGTCGGCTTTGGCGGCTTTCTTGAAGAAGGCTTCCAGTTCGTCCAGCAAGGACTTGTATTTCTTGGCGGCGTTCTTGAACTGCTTCGAATCGAGCGAGGGATAGACGTTGGTCATATCCCAGCGAGGGACGGAAACGGTCATGTCTTTTTCTCCTTTGAAGATCCTTGTAACGCGGCGTACTTTGCGCTATCGCCTTTTGCTGAACAGCGACATTGCGAAGCATGTTGCGGCATTTTGCATGGCGAATCAAGTATCAGTAGATCACGAAAACCTTGGGTAGGTTGCGCTCTCTAGCGCAAAATCGGCGTAAGAGAACGCCGATTACGCGCTCTCGTGAAGTACTGAGTATATCAAAGTCGGGGGCAGCTCAGCTGCATCCCGGACGAAACGACTCTAACGGCAAACGAAGACGGGGAACCTGGATTCCCTCAACATGTAATCCAGAGCGCTGCCAACGAACACCCGCCGAAGCGCGGTCCCGCCGTGACTGCCGATGAAGACCAGATCAATCTTTTTTTCTTCGCTGGTCTGTTTCAAAGCGTCCATTGCGCCGCGTTCGCCGAGGATGTATTCCGCCTCCACCTCGTGAAGGTCGAGATAACGGCGGGCGTGGTCCTGTGTATCCGCCGTTACCTTTCTTCCATCCAGCGCGGTGAACACGATCAACTCTGTTTTCCAGGTCTCGGCGAAATAAGCGGCGACGAACAGGGCTTCCCTGGCGCGTTCGCTCCCATCGTAAGCGAGAAGGGCGCGTTTGAATCCGGTCGCCTGCCGAGGAACGGTCAACAGTGGGCGCGATGATTTTTTGATGATCGTGCGGAACGGGGAGGATAACGCGGAGACGCCCGCGCCCGGCGGATTCATGATCTTCACAACGATCAGATCGGTCAACACGGCGCGCTCGCAGATCCTGCCGGTGATGTCGCCCACGTCAATCGCGAGGCTTCCGTCAACGCCCGTCTCTTTGCAGGTCTGGTCGAAGCGGGCTTTGACTCCCAACGCCTCCGGGCTTTCGGCATCGCCCTTCGTTTCCACAACGTGCAAACCGTGAAGTTTGGCGTTCTCGCGTTGGGCGATGAGAATCGCCTGGTCGAGCGCGTCCCAACTTTCGGCGTACCCGCTCAAAGGGACGAGAATGTCGGCAAAGAGGCGGTCGGTGTAGCGTGTGATCGTCCGCGCTTTGCGCCAACTGCCGGGCTTGGATTTGACGCTTCTTTCCAGGATCAAATCTGTCGCGGCGGCGTCGGACTGGATCTCCCACCCCAGTTCCTCCTCGAGGGCGGCGCGGTTCTCCGAGATCCAGATGTATAAATCCGTGATGGTGCGGTCGGGGAACCAGCGCAACAAGCCGCGGTCGCGGATGGCTTCGGCGAGGGGAAGGTAGAGGTTGTCGTACCAGTACGCGGCGGAGTCCTGAAGCGTGACGTCCTGCCCGCTCTCTTCCTGCAACAGTTCCCGGCTGGCGCGAATCTGATCCGTCAGCTTTTCGTATTGGCAGCAAGTGGTGACGCTCAGATCCACGTTGGGGCGCATCTCGTGGATGCGCGTCTCTTTGAGGAAGTCGGTGTATTCGGACTTGATGATCAGGTCGTCGGGCTGGACGTTGGGCGTGAGTTGCACGTCGGTTTTGTATTCGATGACGCGCGCTTCGATGGTTTTGAAACCCTCCTGCCGCGCAACGGAGACGCGGTGATTGCCGTCCACCACGAAATACACCTCCCCGACCTTATAGACTTCGATGGGAGGCAAGCCCTCGCCCTTTTCCATGGCGGTTTTGACGCCCGCCCAGCGGTGTTGATCTTCCCCGCGGCGGGGCAGGAAGGTGCGCGTGAAATCGGTGTAACGCCCCACGCTTCCCACGATGGCGTCGAGCGGAATGTTTTGAATGCCGCGTTCGGAACGGGCGCGCAGTTTCAACTTTTGCGCCACGTCGTCATACGAAAGGAGCCGCGCCGATTTTCCCGTGAAGCGCGCCAGAACCTCCTGCACGGCGGCGCGCTGGCGCGCGGACTGGAAGTCTTGAATGGCAGACTGAAAGCGGAGGGGATTCGAGGACATTTCACAACCAATGCGCGCGTTCTGCCGCGGTGGGTCGAGTATACAGGGAATGGGGCGTCGTTTCAAGCGGCGGGAAACTTCCCCGCTTGTTTTTTCGTCTCAAAACCACTACAATCAAATCGAACATCGGAGGCGTTCATGAAACAAGACCGTTTTCTGACGGGCATTTTGATCGGCATCGGGGTTTTGGTGGCGGTTGCGCTGGCTGTCTTTTTCACGCGGCAGGATGCGCTGACCTACGTATCGGATGACGCGCCCGAGGGCGTCGTTCACAATTACGTCCTGGCTTTGATCAACAAGAATTACGAGAGGGCTTATGGTTATCTCGCGGACGTTGAGTACAAGCCGACGTACGAGGAGTTCAGGCGTCCGTTTTTGAACGGGTATGCAAACCCCGGAAACGCGGCTGTGGATATAGGCGTATCGGAAATTGACGGCGATCAGGCGTCGGTTGAAGTGACGCAGATCTATAACCCAGGCGACCTGTTCTCTTCGGGCTACCGCGACGTGCAGCGCGCCATCCTGGTAAGGCAGAGCGGCGCGTGGAAGATATCGTTCATGCCCGCTTATAACTTCTGGGATTACAGTTGGTATTCGGAACCGCCGAAACCCTGATCAACCATGTCATTGCGAGGAGGGCTGGGTCTCGGTACGCTTCGCTACTCGACCACCAGCTCTCCTCGCAATGACGGGAGGATAGAACATCATGAAATCCATCCGCCGTCTTTATTTTTACCTCGTCGCCTTCATCAGCGTCGAGGTGGTCGTGTGGGGGCTGATCGGTCTGCTCCGCTCCATCGTGGATCGGACCATCTCCGGCGGGGCGGACGCGCTGGCGCAGGCGCTGGCTCTCATCCTCGTCGGCGTGCCGATCTTCCTGATCCATTGGCTGTGGGCGCAGAGGGCATCCGCGCGTGAAGAGGAGGAGAAGGAAGCCACATTACGCGCGGTCTTCCTGTATGCCATATTGCTCGCCACGCTCATTCCCGTCCTGCAAAACCTTTTATCGTTCCTTGACCGCGCCCTCGTCCAAAGCGCCGGGCTTGGGGTTGCGCGCGCCTTCAGCGCGTTCAGGAACCAAACCCTCGCCGATAACCTGATTGCGATCCTTATGAACGGGGTCGTGGCGGCGTATTTCTGGAGTATCCTGCGCGGCGAGTGGGGGACATTTCGAGACAAGGAAAATTTCTCCGAAGTCCGCCGCCTGTATCGCTATATCTGGATGCTTTACGGTCTGTTGATGACCGTCTTCGGCGCGCAGCAGATCTTGCGTTTCCTCATTTACATCCCCGGCGATATTTTGGGAGAGATGGGACGCGAGGTGGTCGTCAACGGGACGGCGTTGCTCGTGGTCGGAACTCCGGTGTGGGTGTATTCGTGGCGCGTCATTCAGGACTCCCTGGCTGATCCCGCGGAAATGGGCTCGAACCTGCGCCTCGGCATTCTCTACCTGCTCGCCCTCGGCGGAGTCGTCACAGTCGTCACAACTGCTTCAATGACGGTGAACATCCTTGTCACGCGTTTGCTTGGCACGGACTGGACCGTCCAATACTTCGTTCATCAACTCGGCGGACCGATCTCGGTCGGCGTGCCGTTGGGGTTGATCTGGGCGTATTACGGGCGCTGGCTGAATCGTCACATCGAAGCGATCAGCGATAAGGTACGCCAGGCAGGGATGAAGCGGCTTTATTACTACATCCTTGCGTTCATCGGGCTGGTCGTTTCGTTTGTGGGCGTTGCGACCCTGCTTTCGTTCATCATTGACGTTGCGACAAGCAGGTCGTTTTTCATGGGCGATTCCAACAGTCTTGCCGCAGCGATCTCGTCTCTTATCGTCGGTTTGCCTCTTTGGTTGATGACCTGGCGACCGATGCAAGCCGAGGCGCTGGCTATCGGAGAGATGGGAGATCACGCGCGAAGGTCAGTTCTTCGCAAGACGTATCTCTATCTCGCGTTGTTCGGCTCCGTCATTGGCGGGATGGCGACGGCGGTGAGCTTGGTCTATCAACTCATCCGCGTTGCACTGACCGGCGACGCGGGAAGCAATTTCGTAAACGACCTGCTCGATACCATCCAATTGCTGTTCCTGTTCAGTGTGGTGCTGATCTATCACCTGAATGTTTTGCGCGCGGACGGCGCGTCCATGGCGGATGCGCTGGCGGAGAAGCAAAGCGCGTTCTCGGCGTTGATCATCGACTCGGGAGGCGGGCTCGCGGATTCGGTCCAAGCCGCGTTGGTGAAGTCCGGCTCGAAGGTACAGGTCACGATGGCAACGCCCGATAAAAAACCGGAAGGCGATTTCAACGCCCTCATCCTGAGCGGAAGCCTGGCGGCAAACGCCCCGGAGTGGATCCGCTCATTTGGCGAAAGCAGGATCATCGTCCAGGATGAAGCGCAGAATCTCGTGTGGGCGGAGGACGCGGCGCAGGCGGCGGAATCGGTGCGGAGGCTGGCGGAGGGTCAGGAAATCCAAAAGAAGAAACCGACGCGTTCGGCGTGGACGATCGTGGCGTATGTCTTTGCGGCGTTGTTCGCGTTGCAGTTGTTGTTGATGTTGCTGGCGTTTGGCATATCGCTGGTTACGGGTTTTTAGCGTGAAGTGACGGTCGCTTTTAGAGTGACTGTCACTTGTTTATGATGTAAAATATGTGGGCTATCATCAATAATCGAGGAGACGCGCCATGAAAGTGACTGTGCTTCAGGAAAATCTAGCCCGTGGTTTGGGAATTGTTTCAAAGGCTGTTTCACCGCGCAGTACGCTGCCCGTGCTGGCGAATGTGTTGGTCGCGACCGACGAAGGTCGTTTGCGGCTTTCCGCCACGAATCTCGAATTGGGGATCACGTGCTGGATTCCCGCGCGCATCGAGGAGGAAGGTTCGACGACCGTTCCCGCGCGCACGTTCGTTGATTTGGTCGGCACGCTTCCGGGCGATCAGGTGAATTTGAAACTCGATCTGCAAACGCAGACGTTGAACGTGCGCGGCGGCACGTCCACGAACGATATCAAGTGCATTGATGCGCAGGAGTTCCCGCCCCTGCCCGTGCCGGATCTCGAGGGCGCGGTGCAGGTCAACGTCGGCGATTTTCGCGAGATGATCCACCAGGTTGCCTTCGCGGCTTCGACGGACGAGGCGCGTCCCGTGTTGATGGGCGTGCTGGTGCAGGTGGAAAAGGATAAGATGACGATGGCGGCGGCGGACGGATTCAGACTCTCGGTACGGAAGGCGCTTCTTGCCGCGCCCGCGCCTGCTCCTGTTTCGGCGATCGTCCCCGCCCAAGCCTTGAAGGAGTTGGCGCGCGTCGCCGCCGACGGCGAGGAGCCGATCTACATGGTCCTGCCGAAGGGACGCGGTCAGGTGATCTTCCGCGTGAAGGACGTGGAGGTCGTTTCGCAATTGATTGACGGCACGTTCCCCGATTACCAGCAGATCATTCCGCGCTCGTACAAGTCGCGCACGCTGGTTTCGACGGCTTCCTTGTTGAAGGCGTGCAAGCAGGCTGAGATCTTCGCCCGCGAAGGTTCGAACGTGGCGCGCTTGAACATCAAAACGTCGCAAGGCGAGTTGCAGCCCAGCGAGGTGGAAATCTCCGCCACCTCCGAGGAGACGGGCAAGAACGAGACCATCGTCGAAGCGACGGTGGACGGCGGCGGCTTGCTGATCGCGTTCAACGTGAAGTTCCTGCGCGAAGCGTTGGAAGTAATTAGAACTCCGAACGTCGCGTTGGAAACGTCCGCGCCGAACGCGCCGGGGGTGGTGAAGCCCGTCGGCGATGACGACTTTTTGCACGTGATCATGCCGATGCATTTGGGGTAGTTTGAGAGTCTGATAGTCGTTAGTCTG
>SZPG01000058.1 GCA_030263595.1 Chloroflexi bacterium CFX6 | reverse complement strand
CAAAATTATCGTCGTCACTTCATACGCCACCTCCTTATGATCCGCGCGAAACCCAAAGCGCTTTGGACTTCGCGCGATGAGAACATCAGGGGTTTGTAGACTCGCGAACAATGAGTTCGGGCTGAAGCAGGATTTGCGGCTCAGCCAGCGATTCACTGGCGATAAGAGCCAGCAACATCCTCACCAGCCGCCGGGCGATGTCGTAGACAGGTTGGTTGAGCGTGGTGAGAGGCGGTCTGGTATGCTCCGCGTCTTCGATGCCGTCGTAACCCGCGACCGCAAGGTCGCGTCCGATCGCGAGTCCTTTTTCATGGGCGGCGTTCATCGCACCGATGGCAGTGAGGTCATTGATCCCGATGATGGCGGATGGCGGATCGGGCATCGCCAACAGTCTCTGCGCCGCTTCAAACCCTCCCTGCCGCGTCAGGTTGCCCTCCGCCACCAACTTCTCATCGAAAGGGATGCCGGCGGCTTCGAGCCCGTCCCGATAGCCTTCCAAACGGACCGATTGCAACATCAAATCGGGCTGCGCGCCGATGAAGGCGATCCGGCGATGACCCCGTTCGACCAGGTGCTTGACCAGCGCAGAAAACCCGGAGCGGGCATCCACTTCGATGTATGGATGGCTGGAGGAATCGAGGCTGCTGCCCATCGTAACGAACGGCAACTTTTTGCTCGATAAGAATTCGACGCGCCAATCATTCCGCCTCATGCGGCTAAGCGCCATCCCATCCACACGGCGGCTATGAGTCCACCTTTCATATAGCAGTTGTTCGGCGATCTCACCGGGCGGCGCGGTGGAAACCAGCAAGTCGAAATTGTTCGACGCCGCCTCATCGCCGAGACCGGCAATGAATTCCGAGAAAAAGGGGTCTGAGAAACGCGGCTGGATGGTGGGCAGGATATACCCGATGGCTTCCGAGCGTTTGCGCCGCAGTTGGCGGGCGGCGCCGCTTGGCACATAACCCATTTCGCGGGCGACGCGTTTCACGCGTTCGCGCGTCTCCTCCGCCACGTCGTCATATCCATCCAGCGCGCGGGAGACGGTGGTGATGGAGAGATTGAGTCGCTTGGCTACGTCGCGTATTGTGGGGGTCATAATTTTTCCAAAACGTTTTGGAAGCAAGAGGATTGTAAGGCAGGAGGGGCGAATAAGTCAAGCGATTTCATGCGCGAAACGGATGGTGATAAAATTCATCTGGACGAGTCGTCAACCATGCCCCAATCCGATCAAGGCGTCACTTCTGATAGATACACCCTCATCCCCCGCACGGCGATCTTTTTGCGGCGCGGGGATTCGTACCTGCTCCTCAAAGGCGCGCCGACGAAGCGGCTGTGGGCGAACAAGTACAACGGTCTCGGCGGACACGTGGAGCGCGGTGAGGACGCCCTCTCCGCCGCAAAGCGCGAACTGCTCGAGGAAACCGGTCTCACCGCGGACTTGTGGCTGTGCGGCACGTTGATCGTGGACGCGGGTAAAACGGGAATCGGGTTGTATATCTTCAGCGGGGAATCCCTCGAGGGGGAGCCAAAGCCATCGAAAGAGGGAACAGCGGAGTGGATCGAATATCGGAGGATTGGAGAACTACCGACAGTGGAGGACCTGCCGGCACTGTTGCGGAAGATCCATTCGATGAAGCGCGGCGACACTCCTTTTCACGCTCGGTCGTATTACGACGAAGAGGGAAAACTGACGGTCGTGTTCGCTTGAGGCGCAAATTCGAAGCATAAAACGATCAGCCAACCTCGGTCGGGTTGGCTGATCTCACGTAATCCAACGACAAGCGCGCTGTCTCAAATTTTAGGTCCCGCCGCGACCACTTCCTTCGGAGTCTGGTCTTCGAACTTTCCAAAATTTTCCTTGAAGCGCATGGCAAGGTCTTTGTAACGGCGATCATATTCCTTTTTATCGCCCCACGAGGAGGAGGGATCCAACACCTCGGACGGAACGTCCGGACATTCCACCGGCACCTCGAAGCCGAAGACCGGGTCAATTTTGAATTTCACACCATCCAGTTTGCCGTTCAACGCCGCGTTCAACAGCGCGCGCGTATAGCGGATCGAAATGCGTTTGCCCACGCCGTACGGACCTCCCACCCATCCCGTATTGACGAGCCAGCATTTGACGCCGTATCGTTCGATCTTATTCCTGAGCAATTCGGCGTATTTATACGGATGATGCACCATGAACGGACCGCCGAAACAGGCGGAGAACGTCATCTCCGGTTCATCGCGCAGACCGATCTCCGTCCCGCCGACCTTGGACGTGTACCCCGAAATGAACTGGTACAACGCCTGGTTGGGAGTGAGCCGCGCAATGGGAGGCATGACGCCGTTCGCATCGCACGTCAACAGGATGATGTTCTTCGGGTGCCCGGCTTTTTTCTCCGGGACGGCATTTGCGATGAACTCCAGCGGATACGATGCGCGTGTGTTCTCAGTGATCGAGTCGTCGTCGAGGTCAATGTAGCGCGTGACCGGGTCGAACGTCACGTTCTCGAGGATCGCCCCGAACATTTTGGTCGTCGCGTAGATCTCCGGCTCGGCGGATTCGGACAACCCGATGACTTTGGCGTAGCATCCGCCCTCGAAGTTGAAGACGCCGTCGTCGCTCCACCCATGCTCATCGTCCCCGATGAGGCGGCGCGTCGGGTCGGCGGAAAGGGTCGTTTTGCCGGTGCCGCTCAAACCGAAGAACAAAGCCACGTCGTCATTGTCCTGCGGACTGACGTTCGCCGAGCAGTGCATCGAGAGCACGCCCTCCAGCGGGAGCAGGTAATTCAACAAAGTGAACGCCGATTTCTTCAACTCACCCGCGTAAAGCGTGTTGCCGACGATCGCAAGTTTCTTCTCGAAGTTCAGCACGATGAACGTTTCGCTGTTGGTGTTGTCAACCGCCGGGGCGGATTTGAATCCGGGGGCGGCAACAATTGTAAAGTCCGGGACGAAGCGTTTGTATTCCTCCAGCGATTCCGGTGTGAGGAACATGTTCCGAACGAACATGGCGTGCCAGGCGTGTTCCGTCACGAAGCGCACGGGCAGGCGATATTTTTCGTCCGCGCCTGCGTACACGTCCTGCACGAAAACGTCCCTGCCTTGAAGGTATCCAAGCAAACGCGCATACAGCGCGTCGAACTTTTCGATCTCGAACGGGCGGTTGTACACGCCCCACCAGATGTTGTTCTCCGAGTCCGTATGACGGACAACGAACTTGTCGTTCGCGGAGCGCGCCGTGTGTTTGCCAGTATGCGCGATGAACGGACCGCCGCGCGAGGTGACGCCCTCTCCGCGAAAGACAGCCTCTTCGTATAACGCTTCGGTCGCCAGGTTCCAATAAGCCAGCCGCAAATTCGACACGCCGATGTTCGAAAGGTTCAGGTCCGCTTTGCGTATCTGGGCGACTGTTTCTGCGGGGGTTTTGATGTTGAGTAGATTATTCATTCAGTTTCCTCTCACATCCAATCTCTTATCATCTTCTTATCGCCGATGTAGATCTCGTTCGGGCTGGTCGGGTCGAGCGCCCATTTGATGCGCGCAACGCCCTCGGTCACGTCCTTGACCGAACCGGAAAACGAAATGCGGATGTGACCCTCCATGCCGAATTCCCTGCCCGGCACCGTCACCACCATTGCCTTCTTGAGCAGGAAGCGCGAGACTTCGACGGAATTATTGTTGAACGCGCGGATGTCCGGCAGCGCGTAGAACGTCCCCTGCGGCTCGATCAGACGGATCCCGTTGAACGTCCTGAACTCCTGCAACAAAACGTCGCGATTGTTCTGGATGTGAAGACGAAGCGCCTCCACCACCGACTGCAAGCCGTTCAATGCCCCCTCAGCCGCCGCCTGGCTGACGGGGCTTACGCCCGAAGTCGTCTGCGCGGTGACGTTCGTCATCACGCGCACGAGTTGACGCGGTCCCACCACCCAGCCGACGCGGAAGCCGGTCATGCCGTACAACTTCGCCACGCCGTTGACGACGATGACGTGCGAGTCTTCGACGTCCTTCTTCGTGAAACGATAGGCTGACGCAGCCTCGTTGCCATCGAACGTCAACTTGTGATAGATGTCGTCGCAGATCAGGTAGATGCCCTTGCGCTCGCACAGGTCAACCAGTTTTTCGATCAACTCCGGCGGATAGATCACGCCCGAAGGATTGTTCGGGCTGTTGACGATGATCGCCCGCGTGTAGGAGGTGATCGCCCGTTCGATATCCTCGAAGCGGGGCGTGAAGGTCCCATCCTCGGGCGTGACGATCACCGGTTTGCCCATGCACATCTTGATGATCTCGGGGTACGATACCCAGTACGGCGCAATGACGATCACCTCGTCCTGCGGATTCAGGATGCTGTAGATGACGTTGAACAGGGATTGTTTTGCGCCGTTCGTGACGATGACGTTTTCCGGCGCGACGAGGCGGTCGTAATTTTCCTCCGTATAACGGATCACCGCCTTCTTCAATGAGGGCGTGCCGTCAATGGGAACGTACTTCACCTCCCCGCTGGTCAATTTTGCCGCGGAGGAAAGGATGGCGTTGATCGGCGTCTTGTTCTTCGGCTCTCCGATCCCCAGGTTGATCACGGCTTCGCCGCGTTCGCGCAAGAGTCTCGCTTCCTCGTTCAGCGCCAGTGTGGGAGACTCTACGATCTCACTGGCAAGTTTACTCAATTTCATATCCACTCCGATTAAAAAAATCATCTGGTCAGGCGCGTCCACACTGACCAGATACAATTTGATGACCGCAAAGAAAGCGGCGCCGACACATATTTGTCAGACAATACCATCATGCCGCCATTATACTACATGGAAATTTTCAAACCCGCGACGGTCGCCTATGGACACGCCATCTCCGCCGGGTTCGGGTCCTTTCCAATCGCCCAGACGCGCTCGAACTCCTCCACGTAAAGCCGCGCAATGTCGGCGTTGTCAATGATGATCACGTTCTCGTCGTTGGTGGTCTCCGCCCGCGTGGAGAAATTCAACGAGCCGGTGACCACGTACCGCTCATCCACGATGACGACCTTATGATGCAGGAAACCGCCGTTGCCGTCCTGCCGCACGGGAACCTCTCCGCAGAAGAGCGTCCGCAGTTCAGCGGATTCGGAAGTGCTGCCGAACGACTCGAACACACCCGCCACGTCCACGCCATGAAGATAACGCTGGATCATCGCATCGGCAAGCGGATAATCCGTAAAACTGAACGCCATGAAATACACGCTCGATTGCGCGCTTTGCACCAATGGAACGATGGCGGTTTCGAGCGCGGGATCCTCCGACGTGAAGATTACCTGGATGGGCGTCCCCTCGACGTTCAACGACTGCTCCGCCAATTGGGAAGGCGACCTGGCGCCGAATTGACCGTTCCACATCTCGTCGAATTCCCGCTCGTAAATTGCCGCCAACTCCGCCGAGCGGATCACGATCACATTGTTGTTCTGGTCGTAAATGCCGTTCTTCGTGACGTTGGTTGATCCCGTCCATACGATCCGACCGTCGAAGATCCAAAACTTGTTGTGCATGAAGGCGGACCGACCCAGATCGTCCCTTACTTCGATGCCCGCCTCGCGCAGCATTGCGAACTGACCGTGACCCGGCTCCTCGTCCGCCAGCAAGCCGTGCTCGTCGTCCGTCACCCAGCGCACGTCCACGCCGCGCTCCCTTGCCGCGATCAATGCCCGGGCGGTCGCATCAAGATCGAATTCGAATGAAGCGATGTGGATGCTCGTCTGCGCGGCGTTGATGTACTGGATCAACTTCTCCTCGACCGAACCGCCGATCACGTCCGGGTCGTGATGATCGAGCGGGTCCGTAAAATACACCTCCCACCAGCCTGCGGGAGGTGAAGCCGTCGGCTCCTGCCCGATCGCCACCGGCGTCGCAGTGGGAGCGTTTACGTCGGGCAGAAACGGCGTCTCTGTAGGGAACGGAGGCGGGAGCGTCGCCGAAGCGGCGGGCGTATCCGTTCCGGCGAACAACCCACCCACGTCAATTCCGGTCAGGGCATAGAACGCGCCGCAGATCAACAACAGGACGGTGAACAATAAAACAATGACGCCGCCCTGGGTTTTCGAAATCGTCCTTCGCTTTGCCATGATGTCATCCTTTGATTCTTTTTTCTTCCATAAAATTTTTCAGCCACGCAACGATCTGTCTCGCATTCGCCTGCGCGGGCAGTCGGGCGAGCGCCTCCTCCATGGACGGCAGCGCAAACGATTCGCCGAATAACGCGCGCGCCTGTTCGCCGACGCGGCGCCACAAAGCGCGCCGCGCCTCAACGTCCAAATCCGCCTCCCCCGCCCACCTTGCGACCGCGCGCAACATCAAACGCAAGGCGCGCAGACGCGGCGCGATATGCCCTTCGGCGGAGTCGTCGTCCATGCCCTCGGTTTCGTTCACGATGCGCCTCGCCGCAGACTCCCCCCACGAAAACAATTCGCCTGCCGCATCCTCGTCCAACGACGCGGCAAGCGACTCGTTCCCGATCATGCTCCCCATCGCCTGATGGAATCTTTTCTCCAATTCATCCATGATGCGAGTATAGCAGAATTATTTGAACTCCAACGGCTTGCTGTCGGAGGCTCCAGTAGCAGGGCTACTGGAGTCCATATCAGGCAAGGGATTCAAAATCCCCCGGACTGCCCAACGGGAACCGGGCTGCGGACGCGTCTATCCGCTTGACCATTCTCAACAGGACTTCCCCGCTTCCCGCCTCGACGAAAGCCTGCACCCCCATCCCAAGCATCGTCCCCACCGATTCCGTCCAGCGCACGCGCGATTGCATCTGCGCCTTGATGTCGGCGCGCAATTCGTCGGCTGTGCGCAGCGCGTTCGCGTGGACGTTTCCGATCACAGGGATGGCCGGTTCCTCCATCGCGCACGCATCCACCGCCGCGTTCCATTCCTCCTGGATCGAAGCCATGAGCGGAGAATGCGCGGCAATGCTCACTGCAAGCGGCAGCGCGCGTTTTGCGCCCGCGGCTTTGGCGCCTTGCATGGCACGCTCCAACGCGGATTTGTGACCGGAGATGACCACCTGCCCGGGACAGTTGTCGTTCGCGACCTGTACGATCTCATCCGCCGCGCTCGCCTCCGCGCAGACTTGATCCAGCGTGGGAATGTCCACGCCGAGAATAGCCGCCATGCCGCCGGGGTTGAGTTCGCCGGCGCGTTTCATCAGTTCGCCGCGCTTGCGGACGAGTTTGAGTCCATCGGAAAAGGACAAGGCGCGGGAGGCGGTCAGAGCCGATAATTCGCCAAGAGAATGCCCGGCCACGGAAGCAGGCTCGAGGCGTTGTCCTGAGCCTGTCGAAGGGTCCGGGTAAAGATGCGTGAACGTCCTCCACGCCGCGATCGAATGGACGTATAAAGCCGGTTGCGTGTTGACCGTCTCGTCCAGTTCTTCCTTTGGTCCATCCCACATGAGTTTCGAGAGGGAAAAGCCGAGGAGGGCATCCGCTTCCTCGAAAGTTCGTCCCGCGACGGGATATGCCTGGGCAAGTTCCTTCCCCATGCCGACCGTCTGCGAACCCTGACCGGGAAAAAGAAACGCGGTGGTTTTGGGATCGAGTTTCATCATAACTCCAATGTTTCGCGCTTCGACCCTTTTGCACTCCGCTCAGCGCGATGATTTGCAATTAAAACACAAACGGATCGTGTTCGTCACGACCCGTCGGCGCATCGGGATTATTCGGATTTTTTCTTTTCCTTCTTGATCTCGACCACTTCGCGTCCTTCGTAGAAACCGCAGTTGGGACAGACGGTGTGCGGAAGGCGCATGGAACCGCAGTTGGAACATATCGTCAGGTTGCGCGGCTGCAAGGCATCGTGGGCGCGGCGATTGTTACGGCGTCCCTGCGAGTGTTTGCGTTTTGGATGTGGGGGCATTGGTCTTTCTCCTTTAGAATTAGGCGGCGTCGAATTAATTCGGCGCTACGGCTCGATATAAGCGGGCAGATTATAGCGGCTGGGGAGGGGAGCGTCAAGTGAAATAACGGGAAATTTCAAATACCCGACTCCATAGTAAAATGAGGGCATGGAAGTTCAGATCGCGGTCGCCAAGGTCAACAAGTACGCCTCGTCCGAAAGCGGCGATACGCTGGAAGTGGTCGAGAGGCCCAACGGCGGAGTCTCCGTGGCGCTGGCGGACGGGCAGACCTCCGGGCGCGGCGCCAAAGCCGTCTCGCAGATGGTCGTCCGCAAGGTGATCGGCCTGCTGGCGGAAGGCGTCCGTGACGGCGCCGCGGCGCGCGCCGCTTCGGACATGCTCTACACCGACAAAAAGGGGAAGGTCGTTTGCACGCTCAACATCGCCTCCATAGACCTGCACAGCGGGACCATCGTCCTCACCCGCAACAACCCCTCGCCCATGTTCATCTGCCGCGACCTGCAAATTGACCCCATTGACGTGGAAAGCGTTCCGTTGGGCGTTTCGCGCGACGTGCGCCCCTCCATCACCGAGATCGAGATCGAGCCGGGGCTTACGATTGTCATCTACACCGATGGGCTCGTCCACGCGGGGGAACGGCGCGGTCAACCCATGAACGTCATGGAAGTGCTTCGATCCATGATGGAAGACCTCGACCCCACATCGCAAAGCATCGCGGATACGCTCCTCGCGCACGCCGTCTCTCTCGACGACAACCGCCCGGTGGACGACATCAGCGTTGTAGTCCTCAAGGTCTCCGCGCTGGCTGTGGACAACGTCCGCCGCATGACGGTGCGCCTGCCCATCGAATGGTACGAGAGGGCATGAAACTGCGCCATGGAGCCCCCGTCGAAAAGTCCGCTCATTGGCGTCGTCGGTCCGTGCGGCTCGGGGAAATCTACGCTCATTGCAGGTCTCGAAAAACGCGGTTACGCCTGCCGCCACATCGCGCAGGAACATTCCTACGTCCAAGCCATGTGGCAGATCGTTTCCAAGCCCGATATTCTGATCTACCTCCATTCATCCTTTCCGGTCAGCACCGCGCGCCGCAAACTCGATTGGCGGGAAAAAGACTACGAGGAACAGTCCCGCAGGCTCTCCCACGCCCGCGCACACGCACATATAATCATTGACACCGACGACCTGACTCCCGAACAGGTTTTGCAAAAAGCATTGGAATTTTTGAAGTAACGCGATATTCATGTCGCCATCGCGCCGCGAGATGAATCTCGCGGCACAAAAAAGACTCTGATGAAAAGACCCCTCGCTTCATTCCTGACCCTCAGCCTGCTCCTCCTCTCCTGCAATTTCCTCCAACCGACGCCTGCCCCGCCTCCCTCCACGCCCGGACCCGATCCCATGCAAACGCCCTGGGACGACCGCACCCTCTTCAAAAGCGGATTGGTCGCATCGGCGCAATCCGCACTGGATGAATTGGAGGGCGCGAGCGTCTATCGCATCGAATTCACGATCGCCGATAATCTGTATCGAATCACAGGAACGGAAGAGGTACGCTACACCAACACGGAAGACGCCGCATTGAACGAAATCCACTTTCGGCTCTTCCCCAACATCCTCGGCGGTGAGATGACCGTTTCCAACCTGTCAGTGGACGGACAGGCTGTAACTCCGCGATATGGACTCGAAAACAGTTTAATGATCGTCCCATTGCCCGCGCCGCTCGAAGTGGGTCGAAGCGTCGTCCTCAAAATGGATTATGTCGTCGCCGTTCCGCAGGCGGTCGAATTGAATTACGGCGTGCTTGCCTATTACGACGACGTCCTCGCGCTCGCGCAC
Source organism: Chloroflexi bacterium CFX6 (assembly GCA_030263595.1). Classification (GTDB taxonomy): domain Bacteria; phylum Chloroflexota; class Anaerolineae; order Anaerolineales; family Villigracilaceae; genus Defluviilinea. Next base: position 8,899 of record SZPG01000058.1, on the reverse strand, counting down.
GCGTATCCCATGATCGCCGTGTACGACGACGAAGGCTGGAACGCGGAACTCCCGCCGCAGGACGGCGACGTCACGTATGCGGACGCGGCGTTCTACATTGTGCGCATCCGCGCGCCGAAGGATCTAACGCTGGTCGCTTCCGGGCGTGAGATCAGCCGCGGCGAAGCCGGGCAGGATCAGGTCCTGACCGTGGCGAACGGTCCCGCGCGGGATTTCTACCTGGCGGCGAGTCCAAAGTACGAAAAAATTTCGCAAACGTTCGGCGAAGTCACCGTCAACAGTTACGCCCCAGGGAAACTCAGGGACGGCGCGCAATTCGCGCTGGAGGTTGCCGCCGGAGCCATTGACGCGTTCGATAAACGCTACGCGCCCTACCCCTACACCGAATTCGACATCGTATCCACGCCCACGCTCGCGCTCGGCATCGAATACCCCGGCATGACCGCCATCGCTTCGCGCATATATGACGTGAACCGCGATTCCCGCATGTACGTGGAAGCGACCGTCGCGCACGAAGTGGGACATCAATGGTTCTACAATCTCGTCGGCGGCGATCAACTCGACGATCCCTGGCTGGACGAATCGCTCACCCAGTTCGTCACGCTTCAATATTTTGCGGACGAATACGGAAAAGTCGGGGAGGACGAATTCCGCGCCTCGCTGGAAGGCAGGTGGGCGCGCGTGAACAACGAAAAGATTCCCATCGGATTGCCCGTTTCCGCGTATCAAGGCGCGGAGTACAGCGCCATCGTCTACGGGCGCGGCGCGTTGTTCTTCCTCGCATTACGCGAGGAGATGGGAACGGACTCCTTCGATGCCTTTTTGAGGGAATATACTGAATCGCTTTCGTGGGGTATCGCCACGCCCGAATATTTGCAATCGCTGGCTGAACAAGAATGCGCCTGCGAACTGGACGCGCTCTTCGAGGAGTGGGTCTTTCCGTAGCGCAAGACGATTTCCTTCGATGAACTCGTGACAAGTCCTGCGCCGCTCCATTTATCGTCATACGCCATTTGGGACAATTCGACAAATTGTCCTACCCATGCCCAATCAACAGGGGTATAATCACCCGCGCCCAGCCCCAGGCTGGCATTTTTGTGAGTGGAGAATCCATTGCATGATACGAAACTTATCCAACCGAATCCTTCTCATTCTCATCATTGTAGGGCTCGCCTTATGGGTGGACTTTACGGATGAGATCAAACTCGACAACCCCAGGGATGGTTCCGTTCTCTTTCAACTGAAGACCTCCGCCAAACTCGGTTTGGATCTGCAGGGCGGTCTGCAAGTCCTTTTGGAAGCCGACCTGCCGGAGACCACCCGCGTCACCACCGAGGAAATGGAAACCGCGCGCAGCATCGTCGAAAACCGCACGAACGCGCTGGGCGTGAGCGAAAACCTGATCCAGGTGGCGGGCGAGAGGCGCATTGTAGGCGAGTTTCCCGGCGTGGAAGACTCGGACGCCATTCTCGACATCATCCAGCAAACCGGTCTGCTCGAATTCGTGGATACCGGCGATTATTCACCCGAGGTCGGCACGATCCTCCAAACGGACTTTAGGACCGATCCAACCGCCGCCCCTGCCACTCCCGCCTCTCCCACGAACGGGAGCGGCGACCAGATCGTGTATCACACCGTAATGACCGGCAAGGATTTGCGAAGCGTCTCCGTTGCGCCGGACCAGTTGGGGACCAACTATGCCATTGACTTCACGCTGACCCCGGACGGCACGAGCATCTTCGCCGATCACACCGCCGCCAACGTGGGCAGGTTCCTCACCATCACGCTGGATAAACGCGTCATCTCCTCGCCGAGCATCGAATCGGCGATCCCCGACGGCGCCGGCACGATCACGGGAAGTTTTACGCCCGATGAGGCGAATGCGCTCGCCGTCCAACTGCGCTATGGCTCCCTGCCCATTCCCCTCAAGGTGGTCGAGACGCGCATCATCGGCCCGACGCTGGGCGAAGACTCGCTGCAACGGAGTCTCGTCGCCGGGCTGATCGGCTTCGTGATCGTGATCCTGTTCATGGGCATCTATTACCGGCTGCCCGGCATCACCGCGAACATTTCCATCCTGATGTACGCGGTCATTTTGTTCGCGGTGTTCAAACTGATCGGCGTCACCATGACCCTGCCCGGCATTGCCGGCATCATGCTCAGCACCGGCTCCGCGCTGGACGCGAACATCCTCGTCTTCGAAAGGCTGAAGGAGGAATTACGCGGCGGGCGGACGATGAGGCAGGCGTTCGGTCAGGCGTGGAACCGGGCGTGGCCCTCCATCCGCGATTCGAACATCGCCGCCCTCATCACCTCCGCCATCCTGTTCTGGTTCGGGAGCTCGTTCGGCGCCACCATCGTGAAGGGTTTTGCCGTGACCCTGTTCCTCGGGGTGATCATCAGTTTGTTTTCCTCGCTGTTCATCACACATTCGCTGCTTGGACTGGCGCTGGATACCTTCAAACCCAAAAACCTCGAACGCTGGATCGGCATTTAGGAATCGAACACTATGAACATTCTTGGAAAACGTTATCTCTTCTTCGGGCTGTCCCTGCTGTTCATCATACCCGGGCTCGTCATCCTGTTTGCCGGGGGCGTTCCCCTGTCCATTGATTTTACCGGCGGGAGCCTGCTCGAGGTCAAATTCGAAAATCAAACCCCGGAGACAAGCCAGATCTATGCGGTCTACGACGAGGCTGGCATCAAGGACGTGCAGGTGCAAACCAGCGACGCGGGCAGTTACATCATCCGCTCGCAATTCCTCCAAAACGAAGACCGGGACGCCGTTCTCGCCGCGCTCAATGACAACATCGGTCAGGCGGAAGTTGTTCGCTTCGACAGCGTGGGACCCAGCATCGGCAGACAGGTCACGTCGCGCGGCGCGCTGGCAGTGACGATTTCATCGCTGCTGGTGGTGCTGTTCATCGCCTGGTCCTTCCGCGGGGTGACGCACGCCTTCCGCTACGGCGTCTGCGCCATCCTTGCCATGATCCACGACGTCGCCATCATCTTCAGCTTCACCGCCATCGGAAGCCTGCTGTGGGGCTGGGAAATCGACTCCCTCTTCCTCACCGCGTTGCTGACCGTGATCGGCTTCTCCATGCAGGATACCATCGTGGTATTCGACCGCATCCGCGAAAACTCGAACATCTTCCGCCGCCTCGATTTCGAAACGCTCGTCAACCATTCCATCGTGCAGACGCTCCAGCGTTCGATCAACACCCAGTTGATGACGGTCGAGTTCCTCCTGCTGGCGCTCGCCATGTTCGGCGGCATTACGTTGCGCGAATTCGCCTCCATCCTGCTGATCGGATTGTCGAGCGGAACCTACTCGTCCATCTTCATCGCCGCCCCCATCCTGGTGCTGTGGGAAAACCGCGAATGGAGAACCTGGTTCCGCAAACCGGCCGCCGCATAAAGCCAGCCCGCGACAGGCAAAAAGCCGCCCCCTTGATCTTCGGGGGCGGCTTCGTTTCATGTCGTGTCATGCGTTCAACCCATGAACACGGAAAGGATCCGATACAACAGGTTCATAAAGTACGACCGGCGCATCGAAAACAGATTGTCCGGGTATTCATCGTCGTAAGACCGTAGTTGCAAGAGCAATCGAATGATTGCCCAATTTCTGTTTGACCGATACATCCGCCGTGTACTCGCCTTCAATGTCTGGTTTTCAAAGTCAAGACGATAAGATTACAGTAAAGTTACAAAAACCGTCCCATCCTTCGTAATGGATGGGACGATTCGCTTCGAACGACGGGACGGCTGCCCCTTTTCGAGTCAATGGATCTACCCTCCGAGTTCCACCGCCAGCGCGTCGTAATACGTGCCAGCCCCAAAACCGTCAATCAAAATGTGATCGAAGGGTTTCAAGTTCGGAAGTTCGCGCAGGAGGGCGATCATGTTGGATGCGGCGCTTACGTTTCCGAACTCGCTCAACAGCCACGGCATCGGCAGGACGATCCCCTCGTTCTGCAGGTGTTTTTCCTTGAGTTTATTGATCTTGTAGTTCGCGTGATGCACGATCGCCACAGCCAGCGACCTGCCCGCCAAACCCAGGTCGCCCAGCCGGGTTTGATAGGCGGCGTACACGTCCCTGACCACCTGCACCCCGGTCCGCACGAACAACTTGACCATGCCCATCGGTCCCGCCATCGCAATGGACGAACCGTCGTGCGGTTCGTGCATCAACCCCGCCACACGGATGTTGTTCGTCAGCGGTTCGGTCACATCCACGTTGAACTCGCCGTTGTGTTTCTGCCGCGAATGGGGATAATACATGGCGACCTGCAATACGCCGTCGTCGTCGAACACCTCGCGCGACCTGCCAGCCAGGAATTTCATGGTCTCGCCGGGGATTACGCCGATCACGCCCGCCGCGTTCCCGAACAATTGCAGGGCGTTCGCGTCGTGCGACGAACCGACAAAACGACTCAACCCCTCGATCCCCCCGACCAGCACCTTTTTGCCGCGCAGAGACTCCGCAATGTTTATGTTCAGTTGCAGGTTTTCGGGCAGGTCCGGGTTCAAAGCCAGATGCAGGCTGCTCGTCGAACCGTCGCACGCCTTGTGGATCGCGACCTTCAGGGCGGAATCGGGAATGCCCGCGGCTCTTGTGATCCGATCCAGGTAATCCTCCGTGATCGGGGCGCTCATGCCGATCAACACCGCCTCCACTTCGGAAGGCTCCCAGTTGCAGGCTTTCATCGCCTCGACGAGAAGCCGCCTCCCCACTTCCACTTCCACTTCAATGTGTTCCTCCAGCGTGAGGTCCAATGGAAGATGGTGCCGGTTGAGGAAACCCAATTCGGACAGATTCAGTTTTTCGTTCGCGGGAAGCGGATGACCGAGGCGCCGCTCCAAAAAGTCCGATAATCTTTCGTTGTCGTAACTTTCGCCCCACGTGCCGTAAACGCCCCCGATCCCCACGCTCGGGTTGGCTACGCGCTCCATGCCGAAGGGTATTCCTCCCGCAACCGGCAGGATTTCGGTCTCGACGCCGGGCCGGTCATAGAAGGATTTGATTTTTGAAGTCGAATTTTCCATGGCTATATAACTCCTTGTCTCTTGCTACCTATAAACCCTGAGGTCTTCGGTTGGTTTCGCGTCCGATTGCCCGATTTGCCTTTGCGATCTTCACGCCTTCGCAATGAGGGGACGGTCAACCTGTGTTCCTGAATTTTTTCCAATACCTCAACAACCCATCCGCGCTCATGCCGGGCGGGTTCGCCAATTCGTAAGCCGCTGTCACTTCTTCATTCAAACCGATCTTCCTTCCCTCCGCCATCATCCAGTCTGTAAACCTCTCCCGCATCTCCTCCAATGACGGGTCGGATGGCATGACCTCCTCCAGCCAGCGCGCGGCAGACGCAAGCCCCTTTTCCACCTCGCCCAAATGCCACGCGGGATCGTCGAAGACGCCGAAGTGAGTCGGCGCGATGCGCGTGAACTTTTCCTTTCGCAGGCGGGCGAGGCTTTCGCGCCAGCGTTCGAGGTGCAGTTCCGGCGGCGGCATGGGAACGCGCAAATACGGATAGCCGGGGATGCGCACGCCTCCCACATCTCCGCTGAACAATACGTCTTCGAAGAGATAGGAATAATGATGCTCCGCGTGCCCGGGCGTGTTGATCGGAATGAATTCCAAATTACCGATCTTTATCGCCTCCGCGTCTTTCGGGACTTTGAGTTGACTCTGCGTCACCGGCAGGAACTCACCCCAAAGCGATTCCATCCGATCCCCGTAAATGCGCGCCGCGCTGGCAAGCAGTTTTTCGGGGTCGAGCATGTGCGGCGCGCCGACGGGATGCACGTAGATCTCCGCGCCCTGCCTTGCCAGCCAGCCCGCCGCGCCGGCGTGATCGAGATGAATGTGTGTGAGCAGGACGTGGGTCACGTCGCGGGGAGACAAACCTTCCTTCGCCAGACCAGCCTCGAGCGCGGAAAGAGTCGAGCCGGGTCCGCTTTCGACGAGGATCGCCCCGTCCGCATGTCGTATCGAATACGCGGCAATTGCGTGAGGGCGTCCCTGAAAGTTCAGGTCAAGTGTGACAACACGGGAGGATGCCATGAAGCCTCCTTCGAAAAAATGTTTGCGGAAAAACCGGAGAGGGTTTCCGAAAGATCGGCGTCGCAGTACACCGGGCAGACCGGCGCCATGCGTTCGGCGAGCGCGGCTGCAAGGTTTTCATTGCCCTGATTCCCGCCAAAGGAACGCGCCATGAGCAGGACGACGACCGGGCGCAAATTGCGGCGCTGGAGGTTGTCCACCACGAGAAGCAGATCGTTCCAGACCATCGGCGTTATGAGGATGGCGCTACTTCCCTGCGGCAGTTGACCCATCTGCGCCGAGACCAGGCTTGGAAGCGAGATCGCGCTTTCACCCTGCACGAAGGCAAGCGCCTCGAGTATCTTGCCTTCCTGCCTTTCGCTTCGTTCCGCGGGGATGACCTTGTATGCGTGTTCGGTGGCGGTCAACAAGCCGACGGAGCGCCGTTGTTCGATGAAGAAGTGTGCGAGCGACGCCGCGATGCTGATCGAATATTCGAGCGTGGAGGGAGGCAATTGGAACTTGCGCCGCCGGAACAGGAACACGTCGTCAACGGGCGGTATTTCCTGCTGCCAGCCCGGTTTCGAGACGTGCACGTTCTTGTGCGTGTCGAGGATCAACCAGACTTCCGCCTGCGGGTCCTGCTCGAACTCCTTGACCATGAGTTGATTGCGGCGCGCGCTCGTGCGCCAGTGAATACGTTTCATCGGGTCGCCCGGCACGTATTCGCGCACGCCGGAAGCGTGCGGCGTGATGTCTATGGATTTGCGGCGGATCGCCTTGCCGCCGGGCAGGAGTCCGGGAGGCGAAAGGAAGTCCCTGACCGGGAAAAGCAGGGGAAAGACGACGAGGCTCGCCGCGGCGGGGAACTGCCTCGCTACGCGGAAGATGCCGAACGGATCGCCGGAGGCGACGGTGGTGGGTCCGAGCAGGAATCCGCCCCGGGCGGTGAGCCAGGTTCGGGCGACGTATGAACGTTTTTGTCGTCCACGTAAGATGGTGATGACGCGCGAGCCGCTTACGTTGGGGATCTTCGCCTCGTTGATGACCTCCAGCCAGAGTTTGACGAGGCGGCTGTTGTTCGCGATTTCAAAATGCTCGTCGAACACGTCGCCCACGCCGGCGCGCAGGGAGCGGACGCGTCTTTCCACCGCGATGCCGCGCAGGGACAATCTCGTCAACAGCCAGGCAAGGACGAGAAGCAATATGCCCAGGTAGAGCAGGCGCACGAAATAGACCGAACCGTTGACCAGCGCGCCAACGCCCCCCACCGCAAGAATCAACAGAACGAAGATGCGTCCCGGGGTCACCTGGATTTTCCCTTTTTCGCCTCGGCGGAAGCCTTGTAATCGCCGCCCGGCGCAGGCACGCCATGAATGACTTCCTCCACGATGCGGTCCGCGCTCAATTCCCGCAAGCGCGCCGCAGGCGATACGATGACGCGATGACCCAGCACTGCGACCGCCAGCGCCTTGACGTCGTCCGGCAGGACGTGGTCGCGTCCCAACAGGGCGGCGCGCGCCTGCCCGGCGCGGAACAACGCCAGACTGCCCCTCGGGCTCGCGCCCAGGTACACGTCGGCGCTCTGGCGTGTGCGCCCGACAATGCCGATGATGTATTTTTGGATCGCGGGGGAAACGAACACTGCGCGGACCGCCTTGAACGCGGCGAGCAGGTCCCTGGTTTTCGCCACTGACTTGAGCGTTTCGATCGGATGCCGGAGTTGCTGCCCGCTCATGATCTTCATCTCCTCCGACGCGCTGGGATACCCAATGCGCACGCGCATCAGAAAGCGATCCAGTTGCGCCTCGGGGAGAGGGAAGGTGCCTTCGTATTCGATGGGATTCTGGGTGGCAAGCACCATGAACGGCTGCGGCAGGGGATGGGTGATCCCGTCCACGGTGACCTGGCGCTCCTCCATCGCTTCGAGCAGGGAGGCTTGCGTTTTGGGCGTGGCGCGATTGACCTCATCCGCGAGGACGACCTGCCCCATGATGGGACCGGGGCGGAACTCGAATACGCGTTTCTGCTGGTTGTAGATCGAAACGCCGGTCACGTCGCTGGGGAGCATATCGGGGGTGAATTGGATGCGGTTGAAGGAACATTCGAGCGATTTTGCGAGGCTGCGCGCCAGCATGGTCTTGCCCACGCCCGGCACGTCCTCGATCAGGATGTGTCCCTGGCACAACAAACCGATCACCACCAGTTCGAGGGAATTGCGCTTGCCGACGATCACCTGCTCCAAGTTTCCGATGAGACGCTCCCCAAATTCCTTGATATCCATCATTACAGGGTTCCTTTCCCGTTCCAGTGTGAGGATGAACGATCCCATTGTACCGCTTTGATTGTACGAGGGATGAAGGGGACGGGCAAGTGCGGTATCCCCTTCTGCGGAGGGGTATCTACCTTGGAATGTCAGAACTGGATGATGATTCCGGGCGATTTGTTATCGCGCCTGAAATAAAGTCAATGGCGCGTCCATGAAAAGTGTACAAAAACATTCGCGCGCAGTGGACGCTTTCCAACGTCCGCGCAAAAATCACACCTGAGCCAAAGTCAATTCAAACGACAAGATCGGAACAGGCGCGGCGTTCCTTCATCTGCGAACTTCGGGTTCCGCTACTCATTAGGAACTTATCAATGAAATACTTGCTTTTTGTACAAGAATTTCCTGCCACCGAGACACAGAGACACGGAGTTTTTCGAAGTCTTTTCTCCGTGTCTTCGTGTTTCCGTGGTTTTCAAGCCCTTTTTGGTTTCGACAGGCTCAACCCAGGGGTTTCGACAGGCTCAACCCAGGGGTTTCGACAGGCTCAACCCAGGGGTTTCGACAGGCTCAACCCAGGGGTTTCG
>SZPG01000057.1 GCA_030263595.1 Chloroflexi bacterium CFX6 | reverse complement strand
TGCGCGCCGTCCCACGATTCGAGAAATGGAGTGGGAAGATTTTTGATCGCGGGCAGGGCATGTTCGAGCGCGTGACACAGTTGCAGGAGGAAGACCAGCGGGTCGTTATCCTCCTGATGCGCCTGATACCAGACCACAGGCTGAATCTCCGCTGAAAGTTCCGCCAGCGCGGTGCTTTTTCCGTAACCCGCCTCAGCCTGAAGGATCGTGAGACGGTAATCCAAGGCCTGTTTCAAAACCTGGTTGACGCGCGGACGCGCCAGCGTGCGCGCGTTGCGCGGCGGGGGCATCAGTTTGGTGCGGAGGACGCGGGAGAGGGTCATTTGGGGGAATCCGGGTCGCGAGGCGCGGTTAAAGTTTATCCCAAAATGCCCTTTTGAAACAGACGCGGGTTCATTCGACGATCTGGCGATAGACAAAAACACCCCGCAGGATCGGGATGTTTTTGCCTGGCAAGTTCGAACGCGATCATGCCGTCTCCCCGCGTTTCGGCGCGGGGGACGGGAACGCGATGCCAGGCGGCGACCTGTCCAACAATGTGACGCTCACTCGTTGCCGTGCGCGTCGTGAAGTTCCTCCACGAAATGCGCCCTCAATTCCACTTCTGCGAGTTTGCTGGAGGCGTAGGTGGAGGCTTCCTTCATGAGTTGCCGGGCTTCCTCTTTGGGCAGTTTTTTCAGATCGTCCAGGGAATATCCCTTGCCTTTCAGATACGCCTCGATGAGCGTCCTCTCCAAAAAGGCATGAATATCCTCGATAAGCGGTTGAACGTTATTCTTTTGGGCGTCCATAAATCTTCTCCTATCCGGGGTTATCTGTTTCCCGTTTGCGTTCGAGGGAACGCTTCACCAGTTTGAGCCGAAAATGATCGGCGCGTTCGCGTTCATCCAGCGCCGTCTGGATGAAGTCCCGTTCCGCCTTGAGGCGCGGGATCAGAAAATGATCGAGGGCGTTCAAGCGCCGCGACGTGCGCTGGATTTCGTCGCCCAGGCGCGTGAGTCGCAGTTCGGTTTCCGCCAGTTGGAGGATGGCTTCGACCTCCCGTTCGAAGGCGGAAGCGGTCTCGTCCACGGCAATCGAAGCGCCGACGATCGAATAGCCTCTTTCGAGAAACGAACGGGAGGCGCGCTTTTGCTCGATGTGCGGGACTCTCACCCCCATCACGCTTCGCGTCGTGACCTCGAGCCTGAATCCGCCTCGAGAGGCAAGCGCCGCCGCCCGAACCGATTCCGCTCCCGCCATCGCCTCCGCCCGCGCCAAAGACTGACTCGCCTGAGCGGCGGAAACCTGGAGCGCATCCGAACGCTCCAGCGCGGTGTCGGCGGTGGACATGAACTCCTTCAGCAAAGCCGTGCGCTTCTGCTCCAGCAGATCGCGTCCCTGGCTCGCCAGCGCGATCTGCGCCTTGCGCGCCAGCAATTCCATGCGGGTGACCGAAACGTTGCTCATGGCTACATCCCGGCATACCTGGCGCGCTCCGAGGTCAGGTGCGTCAGGGCATGTAACCCATGCGTGTCTTTTTGTTCCCGCCCCCGCTTGTGATATTGCTCGATATATTCCTTCGGAATCCGTTTGAGCAGGTCGGCGGGCATGGGCGCGAGCAATTCCCAGGCGCGCTCGAGCGTCTCGGCGATCTCGCGGTTGACCATTCCCTGCCCGATGAAGTTCTCCTCGAAACGCCTGGCAAAATCGAGCACGCGACGATCCTCCGCGGATAACGCCGCCTCGCCGATGATCGCCACCAGGCGGCGCAGGTCCCTGCCCTCGGCGTACATGGCATAGAGTTGATCGGCGACCGAACGATGATCGGCGCGCGTCTTGCCCTTGCCGATGCCCTCGTTCATCAACCGCGACAAGGACGGCAGAACGTCAATGGGTGGATAAACGCCCTTGCGGTGCAAATCGCGGCTCAAAACGATCTGCCCTTCGGTGATGTACCCGGTCAGGTCCGGGATGGGATGCGTGATGTCGTCGTCGGGCATGGTGAGGATCACCAGCTGCGTGACCGAACCGGATTTGCCGTGAATGCGGCCCGAACGTTCGTACAGGCTCGCCAGGTCCGAATACATGTAACCCGGGTAGCCGCGCCTGCCCGGCACCTCCTCGCTTGCCGCGGCGATCTCGCGCAATGCCTCGCAGTAGTTGGTCATGTCGGTCAGGATGACCAGCACGTGACGGTTGTGCGTGAACGCCAGGTATTCCGCCGCCGTCAGCGCGGCGCGCGGAGTAAGCAATCGTTCGATGGACGGGTCGTCCGCGCGGTTGACGAACAGTACGGTGCGGTCCATCGCGTCGCTGGCGCGGAACTGATCCATGAAGAAGGCGGTCTCGCGCTGCGTGATGCCGATGGCGGCGAAGACCACCGCGAACGGTTCGCTGCCTTTGCTTTCAACGCCGCCGGCATTGCCCCCAACCACGCGCGCCTGCGAGGCGATCTGCGCGGCGAGTTCGTTCGCGGGCAATCCCGCGCCGGAAAAGATGGGAAGTTTCTGCCCGCGCGTCAACGTGTTGAGACCGTCAATGGCTGAGACGCCCGTCTGGATGAACTCGCTCGGATGAGTCCGCATCGAAGGGTTGACCGGCAAGCCGTTGATGTCGAGCGAACGTTCGGGGATGATGGGCGGACCGCCGTCAATCGGCAGCCCTGATCCGTCCAGGACGCGCCCCAGCATCGAGAGCGACACGCCGAGGCGCGCCACATCTCCAGTGAAGCGGACGCGCGTCGTGTCGAGATCCAGGCCCGAGGTCCCGAGAAAGATGCGCACCATGCAGCGGCGTTGATCCACCTCCAGCACTTGTCCCAGCCTCACGTCGCCGTCGGGTCCGATGATTTCCACGATCTCGTTGTATGCCACGTCCGCAATGCGTTCGACGAAGATCAACGGACCTCTGACCTGGGAGAGGGTGCGGTATTCGGTGGTCAGCAGCCGGGGCGGGGGTATGGTCTTGAGCATTTCTATTTACTCCCAAGACCCTGAAGGTCTTGCAGACCTTTAGGGTCCAGCGAATTCGGGGACTCCCATCTCCGCAAAACTGAATCGCACGCGATCCATGATCGCCTGGATTTCCTCTTCGGCTTTTTCCGCGCGGAACTCCTTCATGCGCGCAATGTCGGAGATCACCGGCAATGCGGTCACGCGTTCAAGGGGAATTTTCGCCTCCAGCGCGGCTTGCGTATGACGATAAAAATCCATGATCGTCTTCAGCATCCAATATGCCTTTCGGATCGGGCAATAGCGATCCACCGCATCCACCGCCGACTGCTGGAGGAAGTCCTCGCGCAACATGCGGGCGATTGCCAGCGCGGCGCGCTCGGGTTCCGCCAGCGCGTCGGGTCCGACCAGTTGAACGATTTCGAGAAGTTCGACTTCACGTTGAAGCAGCGCCATCGCCTCGCGCGTCAACTCGTCCCAATCGGTCGTCACTTCGCGCTCGAACCAGTCGCGGAAATTGTAGAGCGAATAACTGTTCGTCCAATTGATGGCGGGAAAGTGGCGGCGGCGCGAGAGATCATAATCCAACGCCCAGAACGTGCTTGCCACGCGCATCGAGTTTTGCGTCACAGGTTCGGAAAAGTCGCCGCCGGGAGGCGAGACCGCCCCAACCACCGAAACGGAACCCGTGCGGCTTCGTCCGTTCGAACTTCCGCCTTCACCCAGGCAGATCACCCGGCCGGAGCGTTCGTAAAATTCAGCCAGGCGCGCGGCGAGATACGCGGGATAGCCCTCCTCGCCGGGCATCTCCTCCAAGCGACCCGAAATCTCGCGCAGCGCCTCGCCCCAGCGCGAAGTCGAGTCGGCAAGCATCAGCACATCGTAGCCCATGTCGCGGTAATACTCCGCGATGGTGACGCCCGTGTAAATGCTCGCCTCGCGCGCCGCCACCGGCATGTTCGACGTGTTGGCGATCAAAACCGTGCGTTCCATCAACGGTGCGCCCGTGCGCGGGTCCTCCAGTTTTGGGAATTGCTCCAGCACTTCGGTCATCTCGTTGCCGCGCTCGCCGCATCCCACGTACACCACCACGTCCGCATCCGCCCAACGCGCCAGGCTGTGTTCGGTCACGGTTTTGCCCGTGCCGAATCCGCCGGGGATGATCGCCGAGCCGCCTTTGGCAACCGGGAAGAACGCATCAATGACGCGCGTACCCGTGAGCAGAGGCTCACGCGGCGCAAGACGGCTTTGACATGGACGCGGCTGGCGGACGGGCCAGCGCTGAACGAGCGTGATTTCCACATTGACGTCCGCTTCATTCCCGGACCCGACCACTGCCACTGTTTCATTGACCTTATATTCCCCTTCGCGAATGCCGACCACCCGTCCGCGCACGTGAGGCGGGACCATGATGCGGTGTTCGATGGTCCGCGATTCGGAGATCACGCCCAGGATATCGCCCGCGCCCACGCTGTCGCCCGCGGAAACGCGCGGAACAAAATGCCAGGATTTATCTTCGGGCAGCGGGGAGGCATACACCCCTCGATGGATGAACTCGCCGCTTGCCTCCGCCAAAATTTCCAGCGGTCTTTGCAAACCATCATAGACCTGCCCCAGCAGACCCGGCCCGAGTTGCGCGACCAACGGAAATCCCGTACTTTGCACCGGCTCTCCGACGCGGACGCCGGATGTATCCTCGTAAACCTGGATCGTGATGACGCCTTCCGAAAGGCGGATGACCTCGCCGATGAGCCTCAACTCGCCGACGCTGACAACGTCATATAAGCGGACGCGTTCCAGTCCCGCCGCACTCACAACCGGGCCCGCAATGCGAATGATCCTTCCGATGTTATTTCCAGTTTCCTTCATTCGTCGCTACTTTCGTTGACTTCGTTACGCACGCCCGAAGTCGGGAGACTTCGGACTCCGGTTCGCCGACTACTCCGCTTTCTCCTCCTCGCCTTTGAAGGTGATATGAAACCCGATCGCTCTCCGAATCAACGCGGCAATGCGATGTCTTTGTGAGGCTTCCGGTCCCAGCGGCTGACCTCCCGGAATCGCAAGGTAGGGCAAATTCGCGGAGGAGGCAAGCCGTTTCAAAAAAGCCTCATCCATGTGAGCGAGCAACCCATCGTCAATGGCGAGCAAGCCTGTTTCACCGGCGTCCATCCATTTCTCGATCAATTCCTGGGCAGATTCAACATCCTCAACGCCGTGCGCCTCCACCCCAGCCAGTTGGAAACCGGGGACGAGAGCGGGGCGCGTGACGACGAACAATTGACTCATGGAACGGTCTCCAATTCCGCACGGATCGCCTCCACCTTCAACCCCAAATTGATTCCCTGTGCGATCCAGCGGATGTTGCCGATTTCACCGACCTTCAACGCCGTGAAGCCGAGGAAAACGCCGATGCCCAGCGGATCTTTCGTGATGATCCCCGCCATCCACGCCAGCCGGTAATGCCGGAGCCGCCTTTCGATGTCGCTCAGGCGGTTCGAGCGCGCGTACGCCTCCAGTCCCGCGTGAAGCGCAGGTTGAAGGAAGGTTCCCGAGAGGGTCTCCAGCGCGGCAGCCACCGTGTCCCGACGGCAGGCATCCGCAAGCAGGGCAAACGGGATGCGCCCCTGCCCGACGAACAAACGCTCCAACTCGTCCGAACCCAGCCGCTCCCGAAGACGGTCGCGTTCCTGCGGAAACTGGGCAAAGCGCAGCGCCGTCGAAACGTTGACAAGATCCGCCTCGAGCGCCAGCGCATACGATAGCGACCCCTCCCTGACGGCTTTTTCCTTCAATACCCGGTTTGCCTCCTCGTAATACCACCGATCGAGCGCCAGTTCCATCTCGAAGATTTCCATGCCCGGAATCTCCGCCCGCGCTTTGAGCAACGGGCGGGCAAAGGGAAGGTTCATGCTTGCCAGCAGATCCATCGCTTCGCGGGGGTTATTCAGGCGGGCTAATTGATTCATCATGCCGACGTTCAATTCACCGATCGGAAGCAGGACGGCGAGGATTTCACCGGCAGGGACGTTTTTGGAGAGTCCGCGCAGGATCGCCTTGAGATTGTGGATATCGTACGTTCGCAGAACCAGCGAGATCATCTCACCGGCGTCATCCTTGTAGAAGTCGCGCGTCCGCCCAACCGTGAGGACGAGATCGCGCCTCAGCGCCTCGTCAATGCACTGCATTCCGCTGGCGCGCGTCAACGCGGCTTCGACGGATTTTTGATAAACGGTCTTGGTCAACGCCGCGATCAATCCCTGCAGGCTGCCGCTGTCCGCCAGCATTTCCAGTTCATGCCGCGAAAGCAATCTCGATTTCATCACGCGCAGGCGGGCGTTGCCGTAATCGTAATCGGACATAAGGGCTGTCCTCAGACCCTGAGGGTTTCCAGAAAACCTTTGGGGTCCCTCTCCTTCTGCTCTTCCTCGAACAGAGCCGCCAGATGACCCCGCAGGAACGCGGTGGCGCGCTCCAGCCGGGATTCGAAGGTGTTGACGACCACCACGCAGCCATCTTCGCTTTTGGCGATCAAGCCGCCCCAGCAGTCGAGATCGTATCTCACGGGCAGGGTCAATCCGAGGTCTTCAAGGATGCCCTCCAGCAGATTCCTGTCACGCGGATCCGCCGCCAGTTGAACCTTCCCTTTTCCCTCGGATGAGAGTTTGGCGAGCGCCTCCTGCGCCAGCGAACGCAATACCGCCGGATAGGACGGATCCGCGCGGAAGGAAACGAGGCGTTCACGGACGCAGTTGATGGCGGTATCCACCAACGACTCCCGTTCGTCGCCGACGATGCGTAAAGCCTCCAGGCGCGCCTGATGGAGGATGCGAGCGCGTTCCGCGATGGCGGGCGCGCCCGCATCCGCGCGGGCATCCTCTTCGATCCGCTGCGCCTCCATCCGCGCCTGCGCCAGGATGGCGTTCGCCTGGGACCGGGTATCCCTCTCGATCTCCTGAATCTGTTCGTCCCCCGAAGCGCGGATCTTCTCCAGGATGGCTTGCAAGCCCATCTCACCCACCAAGCAGCAATACCATCGCCGCCACCGCGAATCCCAGGATCACCACGGTCTCTGGAATGGCGACGAGCAGGATGATCATGCCAAGCGCTTCCGGCTTTTCCGCGATCACCCCTGCCCCGGCGGAGCCGATCCGCGCCTGGGCGAGTCCGGTGCCGATGCCCGCCAGCCCCACCGCAAGCCCCGCGCCGATGGCGATGAGTCCGCTTCCGATTGCAGTCAGATCAATTTGCATTTTTATCTCCTTTGAAATTGCGTCACTCTGAGGGAGCGGCGCCTTGCGCCGCGACCGAAGAGTCTCGCTCTTCGCGATGGAGATGCTTCGCTCAGCATGACACGTCGTCGAAGCATCACAGGCGGCTCTTGTATGGTTCGTAAGGTCTGCCGCCGCCCTCGTAAAACTTGCGGAAGAATTCCACGTAGTGCAGGCGCAAACTGTGGATCGTGGGGGCGAACATGCCGAGGACGAGGTTCAGGGCGTGGATCAGGACGGCGAGGATCGCGCCCACAACGATATTCCCCGCGAGCCCGGCGATGTCGTTCGCCACCTTCGCCAGGTAAACCGAAGCCAATCCGACGGCGGCGATGCGCAGATAGGAAAGGATGTTGCCGATCAATCCTATGAACTCGATGGGACCCATGATGACGCCGATACAGCCCAGCGACGCGCTCAAAAGCACGACGCCGACGATCACGACCGCGATGGCGGCGCTCATAAATCCCTGCGGCAGGAAGTCCGTGAGGATGCCCACCAGCAGAAAGAGTCCGATCAAACCGACGAGCATCCCGCCGCGTTCCAATAGATGATTGCGGCTCCGGTCTCTGATCGCCTCCCACACGCCGAGGACCAGTCCCAGCGTAATGTGAACCGCGCCGACGACCAGCGTCATCACCAGCAGCGCCATCACGTGATCCGGGCTGGTACGATCGAACCACAGGGCGTGCATCCCAAAGCGTTCGCCCAGCGTTCCAAACGCCTCGCCGTACAGAAAACCAAAGAGGATGGACCATCCCGCTCCCATCGCCAGCACGACGAGGACATCACGGATCACCCCGCCCTTGAACCTGCTCAATAGACCCGCGCTGATCGCCAGCGCCAGGATCCCGTACCCCACGTCGCCGAGGATCATCCCGAAGAAGAAGGGCAGGAAGAACGCCATCAATCGGGTGGGGTCAATGTGACCGTAGCGCGGCAGGGCAAGCAGCCTGACCAGGCTCTCGAACGGTCTCACCGGTTTCGGGTTTTGAAGGACGACGGGCGCGCGTTTTTTCAATTCGGGCGTCATCTTCAACTTCTGGATGAAAACGGTGCCGTTGGTCTCGCCGCGCAAAGTCAACTCGACCGCTTCGACGTTGCGGGCGGGGATCCAACCTGCAAGCACGAAGGTCGAGTCGGTCTCGCCGAATCTCGGCAGGACGCGCCAGAGTTCCATTTCATCCTGCAGGGCAGCGCGCCAGGCGGCGAGTTTCTCGCGCCATTGGCTCGAAAGGTCTGCCATCTCACGGTCAATGCCGCGGATCTGTTCGGGGATGAGAGTCATCCGCTGCCGCAGCGTGGAGAGAATCACATCCGGCGAACCCTCCCCCAGTTCGGAAGGGAGGCGAAGCCGCGAAATATCCTCCTGCCCCAACAGGGATTCGATCTGATCCGTGAACTTTTCCGGGAAGACGATCAACATGGCGCGCGTGGAGGCGTCCACGTCGCTGGCGACGATCTCGGCGCGTCCCTGCGTCGTTTCGAAGATGCGCCTGCCGACCGTATCCAGAATGTTCATGTATTCCCGGTTGACCAGGACGCCGACCGATCTGTTGCCCGGTTCGTGCGCCGAGGCGGGAATGATGGGCAGAAGTTTTCGCAGCGTGGCTTCATAACGAGGCAGGGAGGCAAGTTCGGATTCCAGCAGTTCGCGCCGGGAGGCGAGCGCCTTCACTTTGGGGAGGAGCTGCTCGACGCCTTCACGGGCTTCGACCAGGTAATTTTCCTCAGGGGAAGCGGGGACGGTCGTCGTTTCGTTCGACCCGCCCAGCGCGTCCAACAACCCCCCGATCCGCGCCGCCAGGAGTCCGAGTTCCTCCTGCTGGCGCAGCGTCACGCGGTCGAGAGACAACGGACGCGCGGAGACTTCGGGGATTTCGCCCAACTCCTCGATGTGCATGCAGCCCGCCTGGCGCAGCGCGCGCATGACGACTTGAAGATCTGTCTTCAAGCCGATGATTTCAACCGGCGCCATTTCAAGATTCATCGAATCTCCCTCCTTCCTTCACGCCGAGAATGACATTCAACGCCGCGCGCACCGCCTGCTCCATGCGGGACTGCCGCCTTCGACGCAGCGCGCCCATCTCATTCTGCGCCTGCGCAATGATCATCTTCGCCTGTTCCCCGGCTTTGGCGACGATCTCCTTGTATTGGATGTTTCCCTCCCGTTCCCCTCTTTCCCTTGCCTGTTTTTTGAGCAGGGCGGCTTGCGCGCGCGCGTTTTCCGCGCTGCGTTCGGCGAGTTCGCGCGCGGCGATGATCCTCCTCGTTATCTCCGTTTCGACCAGTCGAATTCGATCCAGCGGCGACAATCCATCTGCGGACGTTGGTTCAGCCATTCGTTTTCCTTTGCCAATGCGAACCTCGAATTAAATTTCGCGGACATGCCCCTCGACCTGTCCTTTCATTGCGGGATGAACGGGTTGCACGACGGCTCCCTTGCGGGTGTAATCCGGCAGGAGGATGGGCGACGACGACCCATCGCTTAGCCCAGCCTCCCGGCGGATGCGATTCCAGTCATCGAGATGCGCCAGCGTCGGCGTTCCGGGCTGGGCGTCGCGCGACCACATCGCCGCGGCAACACCGGCGCGCCGACCGAACACGCACACGTCCAGCAGGCTGTTGCCCATCAGGCGGTTGCGCCCATGAATGCCTCCTACGGCTTCACCGGCGACGAACAGTCCCGGGATCGAAGTGCTGCCATCCGCTTGAATCGCCACGCCGCCGTTCTGATAATGCAGCGTGGGATAGACCAGGATCGGTTCGCGCGTCATGTCAATGCCGAAGCGTTTGTACTGCCGCACCATGGCGGGGAGTTCGCGGGCGATCGTGCCGTGACCTTTGAGCAGGTCAATCAACGGCGCGTCGAGCCAGACCCCAACCTGGCCCGTCGGCGTGACCACGCCGCGCCGCCTCTCCCTGCACTCGCGGATGAACGCCGCCGACTCCACATCCCGCGTCTCGAGCGGATACACAAACTGCTCCCCGTCCACGTTGCAGACCTGCGCGCCCAAGCCGCGCACCTTCTCCGTCACCAGTTGACCGAGTATCTGCTCCGGGAACGCCGCGCCGGTGGGATGGTATTGCATCGTGTCAATGAACGCCAGCCGCGCGCCGACGCGATACGCCAGCGTCAGACCGTCGCCGGTTGCGCCGTAATGATTCGTCGTCGGGAAGCCCTGATAATGCAGGCGTCCGCTCCCCCCGGTGGCGATGATCACAGACTTGGCGCGGACGATCATCAACCGCGAAGTATCCAGGTCTTTCAAGATCGCGCCGGCAGCCTGTCCCTCCTCGTCGAGAAGCAACTCGATCACCGGGCGGAATTCCCACACGCGGATCGAAGGCTGTTCCGCGGCGCGCGAACGGACCTCGTCGCGCAGCGTGCGCATGATCTCCGCGCCGGTGTAATCGCGCGCCGCGTGCATCCGTTTGCGGCTGGTGCCTCCGCCGTGAATGGTGCGCAGCGTGCCGTCGGTTTCCTTGTCGAACATCACGCCCAGCGATTCGAGCCAGGCAATGACCTTCGGCGCGTCCATCACGAGCGCTTCGACGAGATCGGGATCGCAGACGAACCCGCCGCCGCCCATCACGTCCAGGTAGTGAACGGCGGGCGAGTCATTATCCTTGTCCGCCGCCTGGATGCCTCCCTGCGCCATCATCGTGTTGGCGTCGCCGAAACGGAGTTTGGTGCAGATCAGGGCATCCGCGCCGTTTTCCTGGGCGAGCAGCGCCGCGCTCGCCCCCGCGCCTCCTCCGCCGATCACCAGCACGTCGCAGACCGCATCCGGTTCCTGCCGCAGAAGGTCGTCGAGATCGCAGCCTTCCTGAATCAGCGTGGGAGAGGCTTCGAGTACATTGACCAACTCCAACGGCGCGCGACCGCCCTTGTTCGGTCCAACGCGAAGTTCGCGGAACGCCTCCGAGATGTAGTCGGGATGAAACGTATGCAGGAGGCTGTCCCGTTCTTCCGGGCTCAGTTTCAGGAACGTTTCGGTCATCCTGCGCGGACGGGAGGCTTCCACCTTCGCCAGGGATTCTCGCATTTCAGCCGGGTAAGACATCTCGTTCTCCTTTACGTTTCATTCGAACTGCCACGGCAACGGCTGGTTGGGGTGGCCGGGCGTGTACTTCAATCCGCGCTGGATGCGATGCGCCAGGGCGACGACCATGGGCGTAAGCGCCACGCCCTTCTCGCAAGCCTCCTGGCACATGCCGCACCCTGAGCAGGACGCCAGCCAGCGCCCCCAACTCACCAGTTCGGTCAGCAACGGATGCGTCCGCTGGTACGCCCCATTGACGCCCAACATGCCAGCTAGTTCGCCGTTGTAGAGCGGGCAGGCATCCAGGCAGTCCGCGCAAAGCGTGCAGCGCGCGAACATCGCCATGACGCTGTCGAACTCCTCCGCCTGCCGGGCTTGCGCAGCGATCAGGTCGGAACGTTTGCGCGCGTTCTTATCAACCATGTCCCCGACCATCATTTCACGCAAGACCACTTGTCGTTCATCTGCCAGTCCGTCGGCGACCTCGCGTAACCCCAGGCTGGCGTCCGTTTCCTCATCGCGGGCGATGACCAGCAAAACGTCCTCCTCCACAATACCGATCGTTCCGATGAGAACATCCGCGCCCAGGGGAGCGGGCGAGGCGCACAGTTGGCAGGCTGTCCGCACCTCATGCGGAATGGAACAATCCCTGCGGTCGTACGCCATGCCGACACGGATCATCTTCGCGTCCTCCCGCTGGCTGGCAACGCGCCGGGCGTATTCCGCGTGCGGGAAAGTGCCGGGGCAATCCACGCCAATAACGATCAGACCTCTTGCATCGCTGCCCTGCGTGAGGGGCGGGATTTGGACCCGCTCCCGTTTCCGAAGTTCGACCAGCGCGCGCAGCTCGCACGGGCGCAAAATCACAGCCAGGCGACCCCCGGGATGATCCTTGACAAAGCCATCCACCAACGAGGCGGAGTTGGCGGACATGACCGGCAAAAAGGGATTCACCCGACTCAAATCCTCGGGGCGTTCGATCGCCTGCGGCGCGGCGCCTCCATGATCGGGAAGTTCGAGCGGGGCAAGCATCGCATCCAATTCGAGGCGCGACCACCATGCGGAAAGGAAGCTCCGCAATGTGCCAGCCGCGTCGTTCTCACGAATATGCAGGATACGGTTTGCATTCATGGCTCAACCTCCGTCTGCGCCTGCCAGGAGTTCAGCCGCAATGACTATGCGCGCGCAATCCAACCCAAATTCGAGCGCCTCCATCGGTATCGCGCTTCGAACATAACGCTGCATTTCGATCTGTGAGGATGGACCTGGTCCGCCATGGATCATGGTCGTCAAATGAGTCGCCTCGGATAACAGTTCACCGACCGCCAAACGCACTTCCGCGGCGAGCGGACGCGACGCCCCTTCCCGATCCGTCAGCCACGCGGCGTGATACACCAGCCAGCGCGCGCTTTCGAGCCGCACCTTCATATCCGCCAGCATACGTCGCACTGCCGGGCGTTCCTTCAACAGCGCGCCCAACGCCGTCCAACTCTTCGCGTACTCGACCGACATGTCGAGTAATCTCTGCGCCAGCCCGACGTAGCGCGCGCCCATCCGAATACAAGCCGACGGCGCGACGTCCTCGCCCAGATGAAGCGCCTGACCGCATTCCCCAAGCAGGGATTTCGCTTCGACCCGACATCCTTCGAGATGCAGACTCACCCCCCCATTGACCTCGGTTCGGACTCCGCCCTGGCCTGGCTCGACCACAAACGCGCTGATCCCCGCCGGAGCCTTTGCCAGCACAATGAAAAAATCCTGCGGAGACGGCGCGGACGAAAGCATTTTTATTCCATCGAGCAAATACGCCTCGCCCTGCGGCGCGGCGGTGGTCTTCCAATCTTCCGGCTTGACCGCGTTCGGTTCGCGCGCCGCGAGATGCGGACGACGCCTGCCTTCCAATGCGGGGTTCAGGAATTTGGCAACCTGCTCGCCCGAACAGGCATACAACAGCGGAGGCACGTCGCCCAATTCCATCGGCAGGAACGTCCTGCCCAATTCCTCTTCGAGCAGACAGGCAGTGACCATGTCCAGCCCGCCGCCGCCAAACTTCTCCGGGACGGCGATGCCCCACAACCCCATCTGCTCGACGACGGTGCGCAGGCGGGCGCGCTCCTTCTCCTCGAGCCCGCCCGCGGAAAAATATTTCATCTCCAGCGGCCTGGCTTCCTCTTCGACGAAGCGGCGCAGCATGTCGCGGAGCATGATCGCATCGGAGGAGAATTCGAAATCCATGGGAACTCCCTATACTTCGATCTGGCGCGCGGCGTACTGAGTCTTGAGTTCGTCAAGGGGCATGGACTTCAATTCAGCGAGATCGCCTCGATATGCCCCGCCTTCGATCTCCTGAACGCGCCGCCGCAAATGATCTGCTTGCGGAGCCAGGTATTTGCCGTACATCCGCCGCGCCAACAGCGAAACGTTCGGCGGGGCGATCTCCGCCGGGCAGCGCGCCGTGCATAACCCGCAGGCAATGCAGTCGAAGGAAATCTCAGCCGCCGCGGCGATGTCCCCGCGTAGAATGGCGGACATGTAATTCAGAACGTCAATCTCCTGCGGGCAGGCTTTGGTGCAGGTGTTACAGCCGAAGCAGCGCAGGATTTCGGGATAGAGTTCATACAAGGTATCGCCGACAGGCTTCAACGTATCGAGATGATAGATCGGTCTCTGCGCCGGGAAGAACGGAATCTGCCCCAATATCATGCCCGGCTGGATCACGGTCTGGCAGGCGAGCGCGTAATACAACTTGGGATCGTTCTGCAAACGATAGACCGTTCCGCACGCGCCGCAGAATCCGCCGCGGCAGCCGACCCCGCGCGTGAGGTGAAACCCCGACCATTCAAAAGCCTTGAGGATGGTCAGGCTTTCAGGCACTTCGTAACGTTGTCCGAGGATGAATATCTCGACCATAAGAGACTCCTCTTTATGATTGTCATTGCGGAGGAGGGCGCTGGTCGGGTAGTGGCGCCCCGCGCCACGTATCGAGACCAGCCCGACGACATCGTACTTGCGCTCGGTGCAAGTGAGCGATCCCCAACTCAGGGGAGATTGCTTCGTGGCGCCTCGGCGCCACTCGCAATGACATGCAACCTAACTACTCAACAACAGATCGAGCGCGTACACCTCTTCGGTGGCGGCTTTCGCCAGCAGTTCCGCCATGCCCTCCGCGAGGTGGGTTTGGACGAGGAAATGCTTGATGGTGGGATCAACCTGCGGGCAGGCGAGAGCGCAATTCCCGCAGCGGTCGCAATCTTCGCCGATCAACGTCTCCAGCGCCATCGAACTGCGCGCGTCGCTGCGCAGTCTGCGCTTGGGGTCACGCGCCAGCAGCGGACAGGCATCCATGCAGCAGCCGCAGCCGATACACGCTTTTGTCCCGACGATGTCCTCGCTGACCTTGAGCATGTGCGCCGGTCCCAGCCCCGAACTGAGCAGGCGGCAGCGCGCCACGGGAGGACGCGGCTGCGAGAATATCACCCGCAAAATGCGTTGGATTTTCAAAGGGTCGGTTTGGGTTCGCAGGGGCATGACCAACTCCTCGTCACACAGCCAGCGGTTCGCTTCGCAACTCGCGGTTGATGCGGTTCATGATCGCCGCCAGCGGAACGCCTCTCGGACATGCCTGCTCGCACATGCCGCACTCCGCGCACGACATCAACCAGTGTTTCAACAAGTCCCGCGAAAGGACGCCGCGCTCCATGGCGGACGTCAATTCCTCCGCGTGGACCGGGCACGCCTCGATGCAACTTCTGCAAGGCTGGCACTCCAGCAGGAAATCCGCCAATTCATCCAGGTTCGACGGAAGGTCCGGCGCGAGCTGGCGGAGTTGGCGCGCGCGGGCGCGCTGCCGCCGTTCCTCGATCTTCTTCAACATGAGGTTGTGCTGGACGATCAGTTCCAGCGGAGCGGGACCGTCGGTGATCGCGTCTAGGTCGAGTTTTCTGGCAAGCGCTTCATCCCGCGCAAATATCAAAATGGAGTCCTTGACCGGCAAGCCCAACAGATCAATGCACAGGTCAACCTGCGAAGGTTCGGGTTTGTCGCACATGCGGCAGGCGGATCGGAATCGGTCGAAGGCGATGCCTCCCTGGCGGGCGTTGCGCAACAGGTCGCGCGTCATCTGCTCCACGCTGCCAGCCTTTTGGACGCGCCATTCGAAGTCCTGCGCCGGGAAACAGCCGAGACAATCCGTTCCGATGATCAGCCAGTTCTCCAGGCGCGGCGAATCGCTTTTGGTCAATTCGTCGAGCGCGCGCGCTTCGCAGGCTCTCAGGACCGCGGCAAAACGCGCATTCGGATTCTTGCGCGCCAGCGCCGCGACCGTTTTCCCGGCGTTGACCTGCATCAAGGGCGCCATCGGATCCGCATCCGACAGGAGATAAGGATCATGGATGAGCGTGGTCTTGATGGCTTTATCCCCTGTCTCGTATATCGGGACGAGCATGCCTTCCAGGCCGGCATTGGACCAAACGCCCAACAAAAAATGCCGGATAGCCGTCAGCGGATCGCTTTCCGCTTTTAGAAGCCACGTGGACATACGACACCTTCCTTTCGCATGAATATTTCTCCGTTTACATCGTACACGAACGCCGGGCAGAGGTCATCCGCCGGACATCCGAAATTGGCGCGGAACAGACCCTATTCAATCGCTAAACGAACCCGAAGAAATCAGACAGGCTGGTCAGCCGGCGCGGACTTGCGCAAAAACGAAAGACCGACTGGGACAGACCAATCCAGCGCGTCCACCTGAGCCATCACCTGCTCGAAGGTGAACTGATGAACCTTGATCGCCTTGGACGGGCAGGCTGTGGCGCACGCGCCGCAGCCCTGACACAACACCGCGTTGACGGTCATCCTGCCGCGCACGGGATGCAATGACAAAGCGGCAAAGTTGCAGTAATCCGCGCATTGACCGCAGCCCGAACACAACTCCTCGTCAATGAACGAAGTCGCCGCATCCACCTGGACTTCGCCGCGCATCAACGGGATCATCGCCGCCGAAGCCGCCGCCCGCGCCTGCGAAATCGAATCGGCGATGTCTTTTGGCGACTGGCAGCAGCCCGCAAGAAAGACTCCCGCCATCGAGGTATCCACCGGGCGCAGTTTGGGATGCGCTTCCATGAAGAAGCCGTCCCCCGAGCGCGAAAGTTTGAGCAATTGCGCGACCGCTTCGCTATCGGATCGCGGCTTCATCCCGACCGCCAGCACGACCAGATCCGCCTCCACCTCGACCTGTTGGCTGAGCAATGTATCCTCGGCTCGCACTGCCACCCGGTCACCGCGCTTGACGATCTCGCTTGGATTCCCGCGCCGGTAGATGACGCCATCCTCCCGCGCCTGGTCGTAGAATTCCTCGAAGCCCTTGCCGAAGGCGCGCACGTCCATGTAGAAGACGGTCACATTTGCATCCGGGAATTGTTCGCGCACCAAACGCGCCTGCTTGGCAGTGACCATGCAGCACACACGCGAGCAATAATCTGCCCTCACCCCTTGCCCCTCTCCCTTTGGGAGAGGGGTTGGGGTGAGGGAGGAATCCCGCGAGCCGACGCATTGGATGAACACAACCGACTTAATGTCATTGCGAGCCCACGAAGTGGGCGAAGCAATCTCCCTCGAATTGGAGATTGCTTCGTCGTGGCGCTCCGCGCCACTCCTCGCAATGACATGTTCCATTTCAAGGGTTGTGACAACTTGTGGATAGATCCCATATCCCAGTTCCGGTTTGAGGCGTGGATTGAATGTTTCAAAACCCGTAGCGACGATGATCGCGCCGGCAGGGACGTCCATCGTCTCCTCGTTCCGCTTCACCTTGACGTTGAAGTTGCCCACATATCCGCTGACATCCGTCACTTCGGATTCGGTCATCAAGTGAATATTCGGATGAGCATTCACCCGCTCGATGAGTTCATGTACCAACAATCCAGCGGGTTCAAGCGTTGGAAAAGTTTTATAAATCTGCGCGACATGTCCGCCCGCTTGTGTGGCGTGTTCGACGATGGACACCTGAAAACCGGCATCCGCCAAATCCAATGCGGATTGCATCCCCGAAATCCCACCGCCGATCACAACCGCTGCCGGTGTGATGGATACCTGCCGCGTTCGAAGCGGTTCGAGGCGAGCCGCTTTTGCCACCGCAGAAGCCACCAGTTGCATCGCCTTTTCTGTCGTCGAAATCCCCTGCGGATGCACCCAGGAACATTGCTCGCGGATGTTCGCCATTTCGAGGCAATACGGATTCAGCCCGGCTTCGGCAATCGCGGCGCGGAAGGTCGGCTCGTGCATGCGCGGCGAACAGGAGGCGACCACCACGCGGTTCAGGTTGTGTTCAACGATGTCGCCTTTGATCAGCGCCTGGCCGGGATCGGAACACATGTACGTGTAATTTCGTGCAACCGCCACATACGGAAGCCGCGCCGCAAATTCGGTGACAGCATCAATATCCACCGTCGCGGCGATGTTGATGCCGCAATGGCAGATGTAGACGCCGACTCTTGGAGAATTTGTCATTTTGTTTTCTCCGTATTCAAGAGACCTGACAGGTTTCCATAGAACGTTGATCAACCAGCGCGATTTTGATTCACAGAACCTGAATCGTCTCACTACACAATGAAACCTGTCAGGTCTGCACCACTACATCGCCTGCACCGCGATTTCCGCAACATCCAGCACGCGGATTTTCTCCTCGGCATTCAAGTGCTTGACCGCTTCTTCCAGCGTGAGCAGGCAGAACGGGCAGGCAGTGGCAAGGACTTCCGCGCCGGTATCCAGCGCTTCCTTCACGCGCAGTTGCGCCAGCCGCGTGCCGGGATTCGTCCCTTCGAGCCACATACGTCCGCCGCCGCCTTCGCAACAAAGACTTTTCTCGCGCGAGCGATCCATCTCGATCAACTCCACGCCGGGGATTCCGGTCAGCACATTGCGCGGCTCGTCGAAGATGCCGTTGTGTTTGCCGAGATAGCACGGATCGTGATAGGTCACTTTTTTCTCGAATTTGCCGTTGAACTTCAACCTGCCGTCCCGCAGCAATTCCGCCAGCACCTGGGTGTAATGTTGAACCTGCGCGCCGAACGCTGCGCCCGCTTCGATGCTGCGATAGTCGTTCTTGAAGGCGTTGAAGCAATGCGGCGAGACGGTGAACATTTTCTGAACGTTCAATTCCTTGAACATTTCGGTATTCTCTTCCACCATCGCTTCGAACAGACCGGCTTCGCCCAGCCGCCGCACTTCGCTGGAACAGCAGTTTTCGTCGCTGCCGAGAATCCCGAAATCCACGCCTGCGGATTGCAGGAGAGTGACCAGCGCGCGCGCCACCTTCTGTCCGCGCGGATCATAAGAGGGCGTGCAGCCGACGTAATACAGATATTCCGCGCCGGTTTCGGCGAATGCTTTTATCTGCAAATCCTTCGCCCATAGACCGCGATCTTCGCGCGGCATCTTCAAGGGGTTGCCCTGGCGGAACGTGCTTTCCAGCGCGGTTTTCACGTTGGGATGAACCTTCCCTTTTTCGACGATGGCGCTGCGCATGGCAACGATCGCTTCCATCGGGTTGACCTGTTTG
>SZPG01000056.1 GCA_030263595.1 Chloroflexi bacterium CFX6 | reverse complement strand
GGCGCGCCGGTCTTGATCTGACCGGTGTTGAGCGCCACCGCCAGGTCGGCAATCGTCGCGTCTTCGGTCTCGCCCGAACGGTGTGACGTGACCGCTCTCCATCCCGCGCGGTGACAGGCTTCCACAGCCTCGATGGTTTCAGTTAGCGAGCCGATCTGGTTGACCTTTACGAGCAGGGCATTGGCGGCATTTTCCTTGATCGCCTTGCGGACGCGCTCCGGGTTGGTCACCAGCAGGTCGTCGCCGACGATCTGGATCTTGTCGCCCAATTGTTTGGTCATCAATTGCCACGATGCCCAATCGTCCTGCGCGAGACCGTCTTCGATGGAGACGATGGGATAGTCTGTGACCCACTTCGCCCAGAATTCGACCATCTGTTCGCCGGTCAGTTTCCTGCCTTCCTTGCGCAGGTTGTAGAGTTTGGTCTCTTCCTCGAACAGTTCGGATGCGGCCGGGTCCAGCGCAATCGCAACGTCCTTGCCGCGCCCGGCTTTGAAACCGGCTTTTTCGATGGCGGCGAGAATGACCTCGATGGCTTCGTTGTTGGCTTTGAGCGCGGGAGCATATCCGCCTTCATCGCCGACCAGCGTGGTATAGCCCTTTTCCTTCAAAACAGACTTTAGCGCGTGATAAATTTCCGCGCCCCAACGCAGACCCTCCGCGAAGGTCGGCGCGCCGAACGGCATGACCATGAACTCCTGCATATCCGTGGATTGCCACGCCGTATGCGCGCCGCCGTTCAGGATGTTCATCATCGGCACGGGCAACACGTGCGCGTACACGCCGCCGAGGTAACGATACAACGGCAAGCCCAGCGAATTCGCCGCGGCTTTGGCAACCGCCATGCTGACTCCCAGGATCGCGTTCGCGCCCAACTTCGATTTGTTCGGCGTACCGTCCAGCGCGAGCAGTTCGGCGTCAACGGCTTTTTGCTCCGCCGCGTCCCAGCCGAAGAGCGCGTCCGCGATCACGCCGTTGACGTTCGCCACCGCCTGCGAAACGCCCTTGCCGAGATAGCGCTTCTTGTCGCCGTCGCGCAGTTCGAGCGCCTCATGCACGCCCGTCGAAGCGCCCGACGGCACCGCCGCGCGTCCCCACGAACCGTCCGCCAGCATGACCTCGACCTCAATCGTCGGGTTGCCGCGCGAGTCGAGGATTTCCAATGCTGAAATGCTTTCGATGATAGTGTCCATTTTGTTCTCCAGTTGTTGGGTTATTGCTCTATAGGTACGGTTTGTTGGCATCATCCAGATTCCTCTTGAGTTCATCGAGGAGTTCGGATGCAATTCCCGTATGTGTGTCAGCCAGGTCCACCATTTCTTCCGGATCGGACTCGACGTCGAAGAGCCTGATGATTTCGGCAGGCAGGTTTAGGTCTGTGTATCCGCGATAATAATGCAGTTTATAACCGCCCTTGACAAGTACGGTTGATGAGCGGGTGATGGGATCGTTCCTTCCGGTTCTGAGCGCCCTGACCGCGTACACACTGCGGTTCGTATCCGACCTTGGGCCCGCAAACGGCGGAAGGACCTTTCCCTCAGCCCAATCCGGGATGTCCTTCCCGGCGAGGGAAAGCAGGGTCGGGAGAACGTCAATCGCGCTCGTGGGCGTATGGATGTTTTCGCCTTTCGTTCTTCCGGGTTCGAAGATCATTAGTGGAACGCGCAACACCGGTTGATACATCGCATCGGTGCTATGTCCCAATATTCCCCTTTCGAACATTTCGCCATGATCGGACGTCAAAATGATCCACGTATTTTCCAGTAACCCGGAGTTTCGGAGCCGTTCGTAGAATATATTGAATTGATCGTCCGTATAAAGGATGAACTCATCGTATTGGGTGCGGAATTTGAGGAGTTCGTCGTAGGTCTTGCCCTCCGAGAAGAACTCGTTGGCTTTCTTCAACGGCTGGAAATTGTCCCGGGCGAATCTGTCTATGAATTCAATCGAAGGGAAATAGGGCCCGTGCGGGGGCAAAAAATGGAAATAACCGAGGAAAGGCTGGGGGATTTTCGTAAGCCTGTTGCCGATCCAGTCTATGGCTTGATCGAGAAGATAGTGGGATTCGACCCTGAGACCGATGGAAGGGATGCCGCGCGGATACTCCTTCAGCAGGTTTGCGAGTTTCCTTTCGCGCAGGGAGGCGTAGATGTGGGACAGGAACAGGGAATAGGAATATCCATCCTTGTTTATGCCGGTGTTGCGCGACCAGCTGACGGATGCAATATCGTCGTCGTTTCTGAATATTTTTTGAACGAATTCATCGTAGGATTCGACGAACAGCGAAAGCCGTGGAATCAGTTCCTCGATGTCGCCGTCAAGTTGTTCCAGAAGGATGTGCGCCCATGGATTATGAGTATAGGCGATGCGATAATGATCCTTGAAAGGGTTGAAAATGTTGTGGGGTATGACGGGATCGGCAATGGTGCCTTTGTTTTGAAGGGCGCGATGGGTCCATGGCAATGTCCCGGTCAGGAGCGAGGCGGTGCCGGATGTGGTGAAATTCCCGCTGGCATAATGATTATGGTAAACGATCGCCTGCTCGGCTAGACGCGCCAGGTGGGGCGTCGTTTCACGTTGATATCCGTGAGTGGTGATGTGCTGGGCGGAAAAAGCGTCGAAGACGATGACGAGAAAATTTTGCCCTTCATTCGAAAGTTGATCCGGGATGCCGAATTTTTGAAGCGCCCTGGAGGCGGCAAACCCAAGCGGCAAAGCGCCGGCAAGTTTGAGAAAGTCTCTGCGGGTGGTTTCTGATTTCATGTCTTTTACCGGTCCTATAAATTTCTGATGATAACTATGAGAATGCCGATCGCGTCAAGGAATAAATAGAGTCCCACCAGGATGGACAAACGGTCGGCGAGATCCTCGATCCGTGCGAGTATCCCATCCGACTTCAAAAAGAGATAGATCGGCAGCAGCACGGTCGGGAGGACGACCGCGAGGGCTCCCGCATAGAGGTATCTCAGTGGATGCCCGGAGCGCACAAGGAACTGGATTGCCGGCGCCGGTAGATATATGTTCCAAAGAAAAAGCAGCTGGCTGATAATTCCCCATACCGAAAGGAGAAGCGCGAGCAGGATCAGGAAGCCGGTTCGTTTATCGGGGTTCCATCGCCTGGGAACCAAAAATCCGAGCATGACGAAAGCCAGGAACACAAGCACAGTCTCGATCAACGCGAACAGCAGCGCATAAGCGACCACGCCTACAGCGTCCCACGCGTTCGTGCGCTCGGTCACCCAGGCGACATCCCGAAACGCGAGGATAAGCGCCCACAGGTGGAGTGGAAAGGCGCACATCAGGAACAAGGACCATAAACCTTGTTTGGTGTATATGGTTTGTTTTTTGGCTGTCGTTTGGTGCATGATCATCCTGTTTGACGCTGGAGCCCGGGCGATGCGGATTTGACCGGAGCGCGATTGCGATACAGGTCCTGGTTGGGAACTTCAAGCATGAGCGCGGTATCCAGGGGCATTTCGAGGAATTCGGCGATCCGGCTGCAAAGCGGAGCCGGGTCGGACATAAGGGAATTAAAATTAACGTAAAGGACGTCCATGTTTGGCTGACGGGCAAGCCACGCCCTGACAGCCAGCAGGTGGTCTTGAAATTCCTCCTTCATCCTTTCGTCCTCGACCGGGTTGCTTTTATTTCTATTCGCCAGCATTTTTCGCTGGGAGGCAAGAACTTCCATGATCTCGCGTTCCATGAAAATGATCTTGTAGGAATATCGGGATGGGAGATGTTCGAGCAGGGAAGAGACCACCTTCACGACCCGGCCTTTGGCGTCCTCCAGCCATGCGAAATCGCCTCGCGGCAATTGCTTGACTCTTTCCAGTTCAAAATAGCCGTTGGGGTTGTCGCTGTCTTTTTCGCGGACGCCGTCCGATATGACCTGCGCGCCCCCCTCGACGAGCATTTTCATCATCATGGACGTACCCGATCTTGGCAGTCCGGAAACGACGATGACCGGTCGTCGAGGCTTTTTTTTGTTGGATCTGGACAGGAACATTACAAATAACCCAAACCTTTCAATCTTTCTTCAAGGTCTTTTTGTCCCTGACGCCCGGTCTGTGAAGGCGGTTTGACGTGGGTCTGATCGAGGTGTTTGCCTATGGCAAGGAAGGGTATGTCGCGGAAGGAGATCTTTCCGAAATCGCGCAGATCGCGGTTGGCAAAGATCACGCCAGGCACCACCTCGGAATCCATGCAATGATCCGCCTCCCAATGATCGTTGTTCGGCTCGACGACGTTCTCGGGAATTTTGCCGAGCCCGGTCTCGGCGGAGGAGCGGTATCCTGCGGCGTAACCAACCACAAGGTCGGGACCGAGGCGGGCGAAAGGACCCGAAAAGACTTCGTGCTTGGGACGAATCCTTGTCACGATCGCGCTTCCGCTCGCGTCCTTCATGTTTTCAAGTTTGTCTTGAACATCTTTCAACGTGCTTTCGATGGATTCGGCAGGGACGCTTCCCCTGCCCTCCCGTCCCTGGACATTGAGATAAATGCTGTTCAAGCCGACGGAATAAGCGCGCGTGTTCGCCCAGTCCACGTCCGTAAGATCGCCGGCAGCCGCGCCCTCCCTGAGTTTCATGAATCCTTCCCGGATGAGCCAGCGGTTCAGATGGACTTTGTGTTCGAATTTGCTGAAGCCATGGTCGGACAGGATGATCAATCGGTGTTTGCCGTTCCAATTGGCAACGCTTTCCTGTACCTCGCCCAGGAAGCCATCGAGGCGTGTGTACCAATCTCGCACAAGGTCCTGCCGGTTGCGGAAGAACATGTGTTGAATGCGGTCGAGGCAGTCGAAAATTCCCGCCAGGACGCCTTCCTTGAAGTGATCCATCAGGTAATGGAAGATCCTCCTGCGCTCATCGAAAATCGCCCGGCATAGATCCAGGAATTGACCGTCTGTGATGCAGGCTTCCTCCAACGCGGTCGTGTCCTGGGGCCAGCCGAGCGTCAGGTATCTGCCTGCATTGTTCCAAAGGTCTTTCGCGAACGATCTGGACGAGGAATAATTCCACGTGGAATGGAGCGGGTGGATCTGCAGGGGCAGCATGTAGAATTTCACCGCGCCGTTGACGCTCGTCAAAATAACTTTGGTGATCGCATGGATGTCGAACAGCAACCCTGCTTTGAATTTCAATTCGAGGATGTCGCTCCATTGCCCAAATCGCAGTGCAATCTTTTGCCCGTCCAGCGTCAGGTTGGCGAGATCACTGTCAATGATCTCAAGCGTGAGCGGAATGGACAGAGGACGCGCTCCGCCTTTTCCGGGGACTTCGGGGCCGGGCAGATTCGACCGAAATAAATTCCTCCCGGCGGATTCGAGTTTGGCTGTCCTGGTCTTTTTCTTGTCCTCCGTTTCTGTCGAGAATAAAGTTCCCACGCCCAATTGCCCTCGTATATCCGGCGCGCCAAGCCCCGGCAGTGTGTTGACGGGAAGTTCGGGGCGCGCAGGGAACATGGCGGGCCACCACAACGCGGTGGCAGGGTAGCCCAGAGATGCCGCTTCTTCGAAGAATGTCCGGGTCGTGTAGGGAGGGATAAACTGCTCACCCAGCATGCCCCTGCGCGTGGGGAGTATGGAAATGTAGGGCGTATAGGTTTCCGGGTCGCGATGGACAAAATCGAAAATGCCGTGACCGCCGGGGTCGGCGCCGGTGGCGATACTGGTCCAGGATACTTCGGTCTGTGGAGGCGAACACACCGCGAGCCGGGAATATCCCCCGCGGTCAATGAATTTGGCAAAGTTGGGCAGTTGGTTGCGACCCAACATCTCTTCGCAAACGGACGGATCGAATGAATCAAACCCTAAAACAAGCGTCTTCATCTTGACTTGCTTCGTAACCGGATCTATTCTTCGTCATCCTTGCGCCCGCGCCGCCGCATTTTTGCGATCCCTTCACGGATCTTTCGAGAGAAGACCAGGACAATTCCGGAGACAGCCAGCAATACTCCAGCCAGCGCCTGGAACAATACTCCGCCTGTGGTTGGATCAACGTACATGTACTTGCACTCCTTTTTCTGTCGAGATTGACCGATCGCTCCGCAATCATCATTGCGCGGAGGGATCGGTTGGCGCTGCCTGCGCGGATGCAAGTATAATCCACTTTCGTTGACCTGATCTCCGCATGGACTCATCGCCTCTTTCCTCCCCTGCGCCTGATCCGCGTGACAAAAAGAAATTCCCCTTCGCCGACACCCTCCAGCGCCGCGCAATGATCGGGATCCTGCGCGCGTTCTTTCGCCTCCTCATGGAAATGGAAGTGAGGGGACTCGAATATTTCCCGCGCGCAGGTCCGGCCGTCCTCGCCGCGAACCACGTGACGGGTTTCGACGTGTTCCCGATGCAGTTTTCGCTGCCGCGCCCGATCTTCTTCATGGGCAAGGCGGAGTTGTTCAAAAATCCGTTGATGGACCTCCTCCTGCGGAACTTGAGCGGGTTCCCCGTCCAGCGCGGGGAAAAGGATCAATGGGCGATGAACCACGCGCTGAAAATCCTGCGGCATGGACAGGTCCTCGGCATGTTCCCCGAGGGGACGCGGTCGAAAGGGGGTGGGTTGAAGGTCGCTAAAACAGGAACAGCCCGATTGGCGATCGAAGCGGATTGTCCAATTATCCCGATGACGGTCGTCGGGTCGGACCGGTTCTTCGAGCGGTTCCCGCGTCGGACGCGCGTCCAAATCACGTTGCTTCCCCCTCTTTTGCCGAAGCCGAACGAAAGTCCGCTGGCGCTGACCGACCGCCTGATGTTCACGCTGGCGCGGGCGCTTCCACTGGAAATGCGCGGCGTGTACGCTGAAACCCCGCAGGGTTTTGAATCGTAAATCAACTCTGAAGGAGAATGGCACATGGAATGGATTACCCAACCTGAAGCCTGGATCGCGTTCGTCACGCTCGTGGCGCTCGAACTTGTGCTGGGCGTGGACAACGTGATCTTCATTTCGATCCTGGCGGGCAAACTGCCGCCGAACCAGCGCGTTCGCGCCCGCACCACAGGCATTGCCATGGCGGTGATCACGCGCATCCTTTTGTTGCTGTCGCTTTCGTGGATCATCAGCCTGGAGGAACCGCTCTTTGCGCTGCCGTTTTTCGACCTCGGCATTTCGGGGCGTGACCTGATCCTGCTGGCGGGCGGCTTGTTCCTGCTGTGGAAAAGCACGCACGAGATCCATCAGAAACTGGAGGGGATCGAAGGGCAGGCTTCCGCGAAGGTGACGGCGGCGTTCTGGAGCGTCATCCTCCAGATCATGCTGCTCGACATCGTCTTTTCGCTCGACTCGGTCATCACGGCGGTCGGGATGGTGGATCACATCGAGATCATGATCATTGCGGTGATCGCCGCGGCGGGCGTGATGATCTTCGCGGCGGGACCGATCAGCGAGTTCGTGGATCGCCATCCCACGATCAAGATGCTGGCTCTGGCATTCCTGTTGTTGATCGGGTTCACGCTCATCGTCGAAGGTTTGCACCAACACATCCCGAAGGGATACATCTACTTTGCGATGGGCTTCTCGATCTTCGTGGAAATGCTCAACCTGCGATTGCGAAGCCGGGAGGAGCGCCAGCCGGTCGCCTTGCGCACGCCGTACGCGGCGGCGGTCGCCAGCCTCGATCCTGCGCCGGTAAGGGGCAGGGCAAAGATTTCCAAATCCGGTCGGAGGGGCAAAAAGCGGTGAGGATGGGGCGCCCGAAATTGCAATACGATTGCTTTTTTCGGTGTCGACCGGCGGCATAAAATATTTGT
Source organism: Chloroflexi bacterium CFX6 (assembly GCA_030263595.1). GTDB lineage: Bacteria > Chloroflexota > Anaerolineae > Anaerolineales > Villigracilaceae > Defluviilinea. Next base: position 25,503 of record SZPG01000056.1, on the reverse strand, counting down.
AGGAAATTGGTAGGGGCTGGCGGTTTCTGGGAACTTTTTCGAGTCGAGTTTCATCTACCCAGTGTTGATGACGAAATGGAGGTTTCGATGAATATCAAAAAGTTCTTACAGTTGCTTGTCCTCGCGGCGGTTCTGGTTGCGACCTTTGCGACCGCCAACTCCGCTTTCGCGGCGGGATGCGGTTCCAGCGTGGCTGTCGTCAAAGGCGACACCCTGCGCAAGATCGCGGATCGTTGCGGGACCACAGTGTCAGCCCTGCGCCGGGCAAACCCCGAGATCGGCTCCGGCGATCTGATCTTCCCGGGTCAGGTACTGCAAATGCCGGGCGCCATTCTTGGCACCGACGGCGGGTATTTTGTCTACATCGTCGCGCGCGGCGATACCCTGAAATCCCTGGCTAATCGCTTCGGCACGACAGTGGACGCGTTGCTGGCGGCAAACAAGGACATTGCCAATCCAAACGTGATCTACGAAGGTCAGCGGTTGAACGTGTACGTCACGCAGACGCCCCCGCCCACCACGCCGCCCCCGGCCTCCGGGCAGACCTACTACGTGAAGAAGGGCGACACCCTGCGTAAGATCGCCGAGAAGTTCGGCACGGCAGTGGACGCGCTCCTCAAACTCAACCCGCAGATCAAAAACCAGAACCTGATCTACGTGGGACAGGCGATCACACTGCCCGCCGGTTCTTCATCGTACGTCGTGCAGAAGGGCGACACGCTGAGGAAAATCGCCGCCAAATTCGGAACGACGGTGGACGCGCTCCTGGCGCTCAATCCCGAGATCAAGAATCCGAATCTGATCTACGTCGGGCAGGTCGTCCGGGTGCGGTAATGACGACACATACACAATGAAGGACGTACCCTCGACAGGGCGCGTCCTTCTTTTTTTGATTCCTCATTCCCCTGTATAATCTGCCCGATGGAAAATCCCGACCGCAACCTCACGGAGATGGAACTGCGCCGCAACGACGGCGGGCGCGGCGCCCGTAAGTACGTTGCCTTCAACGGCATCGTTTACGATGTGACCGATTGTCCCAAATGGCGGCTGGACATGCACGAGAACCTGCACTTTCCCGGGCAGGATCTGACGGCCGAACTTTCCGACGCGCCGCACAAGGAAGAGGTGTTCACACGTCCATGTGTCAAAGTGATCGGAAAACTTCACGACTCGTAACGCGACTTTCAAGTCGCAGCCCGGCGTCTTCGCGACTCGTAACGCGACTTTCAAGTCGCAACCCGGCATCTTCGCGACTCGTGACGCGACTTTCAAATCGCAGCCCGGCATCTTCACGACTCGTAACGCGACTTTCAAATCGCAGCCCGGCATCTTCGCGACTCGTGACGCGACTTTCAAGTCGCAACCCGGCATCTTCGCGACTCGTGACGCGACTTTCAAGTTGCAGCCCGGCATCTTCACGACTCGTAACGCGACTTTCAAATCGCAACCCGGCATCTTCGCGACTCGTGACGCGACTTTCAAGTCGCAACCCGGCATCTTCGCGACAGGGATAGTTCTTGCAAAGCAAACCCTGGAGGCAAAATGACCAAACTCAAATGGTGGCAAACCGCAGTCTTCTATCAGATCTACCCGCGCTCGTTTGCGGACGGAGATGGCGACGGCATCGGCGATTTCAAAGGCATCATTCAAAAACTGGATCATCTGCAAGACCTCGGCATTGACGCTATATGGCTCTCGCCTCACTTTCCCTCCCCAAACCGGGATTTCGGCTACGACGTTTCCGATTACCTGGGCGTCGCGCCCGAATACGGCACGATGGACGACTTCAAAACCTTCCTCGCCGAATCTCACGAACGGAACATCCGCGTCATTCTGGACCTCGTACTGAATCACACCTCCGATCAGCATCCCTGGTTCCTCGAATCGAAATCCAGCCGCGACAACCCCAAGGCGGATTGGTACGTGTGGATGGACACGCCCCCGAATAACTGGCAATCCTGTTTCGACGGCGACGCGTGGACGTACGTCCCCGAACGCAGCCAATTTTATTATCACTACTTCATGAAACAACAACCCGATCTCAACTGGCATAACCCCGAGGTCGAACAAGCCTTATGGGACGCGGTTCGCTTCTGGCTCGACCTTGGCGTGGACGGTTACCGCCTCGACGCCATCGGCATGATCTTCGAAGATCCCAACCTCACGCCTCACAACGTTCCCATGAATTTGGCGGAACTGCGCCGCGCTTCCGAACTCGCGCAAACCCCGGCGGAGAAAAAAAGGGTCGAAAAATTCTGGCGCGACATGTTCAAGAATCAAATAGGCGGACCCGGCTTGCACGACCTGATGAAGGAACTGCGCGCCGTCATTGACGAATACGACGGCGACCGCATGTTGGTCGGCGAGGACGAAAACATTGATTTCATGGGGAACGGGGACGACGAACTTCACCTCGTCTTCAACTTTCCTCTCGCGGACCTGGATCGGATCACGCCTCGACAAATCCGCCGCAACCAAAGGGAGCGCACCGCCCGCTTGAACCAACTCCCCAAAGGCGGATGGGCTTGCAACACGCTCGGAAACCATGACCGCTCGCGATTACATTCCCGCTATGGCGATAAGATCCACGATGCGGCGCTCGCCCGCCTGAACGCCGCGCTGGTGTTGACCTTGCGCGGAACTCCGTTCCTGTACTATGGCGAGGAGATCGGCATGACCGACCTCGTCATCACCGACCCAGCCAGGCTGCGCGACACGATGGCGACCTGGTATTATGAGAGATTGATCAACGAGTTGAACGTTGACCCACAGGAAGCCGCGCGGCGCGCGGGCGCAATGTCCCGCGATAAGAACCGCACGCCCATGCAATGGTCGAACAGCCCGAACGCCGGGTTTTCCCCTCCCGGTGTGGAGACCTGGCTGCCGGTCGGTCCGAACTACAAGGACGGCATCAACGTCAGGGACCAGGAACACAACCCGAACTCGCTTTTGAATTACTACAAACATCTTTTGCGCGTTCGAAAACACACGCCCGCCCTGCTCGAAGGGGAATACATTCCGCTTCACAACACGGCAAAGGATTATTTTGCCTTCATCCGTAAATCCGATGAGCAGACGGTTCTGGTGGCGCTGAACTATTCCGATTCGAAACTCGACCTGGATTTTTCCCGCAACAAGGAGATCAAGGGAAAAAGTTTGCATCTGTTATTTTCCAGCGCGGTCAGGTCACACGCGGACCCGGACCCGAAAGCCCTTCACATTGGCGCGTTCGAGGTCTTCATTGCGGAAGTGAAGTAAATGAGTTTTTACCGGTTGGAGCGAATATGATCACCCCTCAAAAAGAGATCCAGTATGAACGCTATGAATTCAGGAAATGGGAACACTTCGATGCGGAGACCATCGTCGAGACGCCCGTGTCGTTGACCGTCAACGGTCAGGTCTGGTTGACGTTCATGTGCACGCCCGTTCATCTCGAGGAGTTGGCGGTGGGATTCCTGTATAATGAAGGCGTGATCGAAGGCATGGATGAAGTGGAAAACGCGCACGTCTGTGAACACGGCGATAACGTGGACGTTTGGTTGAACCGAAACGTCGAACAGCCCGCCTCGTGGAGAAGGACCTCCGGCTGCACGGGCGGTGTGACGGCGGTGGACCTTTTAGCGAAGCCGAATGTCCATTTTGGCGGGAGCAGGCTCGAGGTCGGGCCCGAGGCGATTGGGAATTTGGTCGAGATGCTTTTCGAGTCGCAATCCCTGTATCGCGAAACGGGCGGAGTCCACACGTCCGCGTTGAGCGACGGGGAAAAGATCGCGGTCGTGGCGGAGGACATCGGCAGGCATAACACGCTCGACAAGATCGCAGGGATGTGCTTGATGCAGAACGTCCTTCCCGAAACGCGGATACTCATCACGACCGGGCGCATCAGTTCGGAGATGTTGCAGAAGGCGGCGCGGATGGGGGCGCCGATCCTGATCTCGCGCACGTCGCCGAGTTCGCTCTCGATCGAGATGGCGGAGCGCTACGGCATCACGCTGATCGGGTATGCGCGGCGCCATCGCTTCAACGTGTATACGAACCCCTGGCGGGTGGGCTTCGATCTCATCGAAGCGCGGGATGACGAAAGTCATTCGGAATGACGAGCAAAGAAACTAACCGAATTCAACCAATGCGACAATAATAGTGATGTAATTCAGACAAGGAAGGAGTTCCATTATGACCACTGTACGCAAACTACTCGAGGCGAAGGGAAAGGCGGGTAATTACTCCGTATCCGCGGAGGATACGGTTCTCCAGGCATTGAAGGTGATGTCGTCTGCGGGCATTGGCGCGGTGCTTGTTACGGAGGGCAAAAAGATCGTCGGCATCTATACCGAGCGCGACTACGTGCAGAAAGGCGAGTTGGAGGGGCGCAAGGCGGATTCGACTCTCGTGAAGGACGTGATGACCGCCGGGATGTACACGGTCACGATGGATACCCCCGTGGAGCAGTGCATGGCGTTGATGGAGACGCATCACATCCGCCACCTGCCTGTGGTGGAGAAGGACCAGTTGGTGGGCATCGTGTCCATCCGCGACGTGATGAAGGCGGCATTGGAAAACAGGGAGAGCGAGATCAAGGGACTCGAAAACTACATCACGGGTTCGGGATTTTCGGGATAATCTTTTTGGGGGCGTGGACGACGCGGACGACACGGAAGCCTTCCGTATTTTTCACGGACTTCCCCGTCTGCTCCGCGTGATCCGCGTACAAAAAGCGCCGATTTTTATTCGTACCGCGACATTCATGTCGTCCTGCGAATGCGAGACCGCGGCAGGAGCGATGTGAATGTCGCTTTGCGCTTACCAGTTCTTAAGTTGCAATAGTGACGCGGACACTCTTTGGTAGAATTCCCTGCATGAGATCAGGCTTATTCATCTGCGTTGCAATTCTCGCTCTTGCCGTTTCATCCTGTTCCGCATCCTCTTCGCAAGCCTACCCAACCTACGATCCCTTCGCGCCGGTCGGCGCGACCGGCGCGGCGCCCCTTATCCAGGACGGCGAGATCGTTCAAGCCGGGGACCCGCAGCGAGGACCGACGCCGACGCGCGCGCCGCTCTCCGTAACGCTGCCTCCGCGCGGTTCGAGCATCGGTCTCACGACCCCCACGCCCGATCCGCCGCATCCGCTTCCGCCGCCGCGTGATTACGTGGATCAATACACGGTTCAGGCGGGGGACACGCTTGGGGGCATCGCGCGCAGGTATGGGATCACGCTCGAAGCGCTGATGCAGGCGAACGGCTTGAATGAAGCGAGCATCCTTTCCATCGGTCTCGTCCTCGACATTCCCCCGGTTGTCACCGATCCCGAACCCGGTTCGTCGTTCAAGATCATCCCCGATTCCGAATTGATCTATGGGCCCGCCAGCGTCAATTTCGACGCGGGAGCGTTCCTGAAGGAAAGGGGCGGTTATCTCGCGAACTACGCGGAGGACGTAAACGGCGAATATCTCACCGGCGCGCAGATCGTCCAACGCGTTGCGGAGAATTATTCCGTCAGCCCGCGCCTGCTCATCGCATTGCTCGAGTATCGAAGCGGCTGGGCGACGAATCCGTTTCCGTCGAACGTGGATTATCCGCTCGGCAATTACGAACCCTTTTATGCAGGCTTGAATCGTCAATTGGCATGGGCGGCGGATAACTTGAATCGCGGCTACTACCTGTGGCGGGTCAATGCCATCTCCACCCTGCCTCTCAGCGACGGCTCCTACATCCCGCTCGACCCGACCATCAACGCGGGGACGATGGGCGTGCAATATTTCTTCTCGCTGTTCAACGACCGCGCCGCGTGGAATCTCGACGTAAGCGCGCAGGGACTTTTCCAGACGTATACCCTGCTCTTCAGCCATCCCTTCGACTACAACATCGCTTCATTACCACCCCCGAACCTGACCCAGCCTCCGATGCAGCTTCCCTTCGAACCCGGCGTGACCTGGACCTTCACCGGCGGACCGCACGGAGGTTGGGATACCGGTTCCGCCTGGGCGGCGTTGGACTTCGCCCCTCCCTTCGAGGGACTCGGCTGCGCGCCGAGCGACCTGTGGGTGACGGCGGTCGCGGATGGGTACATCGTCCGCGCCGGGGATGGCGCCGTGATCCAGGACCTGGATAACGACGGTTACGAACAAACCGGCTGGACCGTCCTTTATATGCACATCGCTTCGAACGAGCGCGTCGAAACGGGGACCTACGTGTACGCGGGCGAACGCATCGGGCATCCCTCCTGCGAGGGCGGCATATCGAACGCCACCCACGTACACATCGCGAGGCGTTACAACGGCGAATGGATTTCCGCCGACGGCAGCGTTCCCTTCGTCATGGATGGATGGGTATCGAGCGGCGACGGCGTGTATTACAACGGTTTCCTTACGCGCGGCGCAGTCGTGTTACAGGCTGAGGAGGGCGTGTTCGAGGGAGTTAACCTGATTTCCCGGTAACCGGAGCGATCCCATTTGCAAAGACGGGGCGCGCTCCCGAAGCGACCATTAGGGTTCGTAAAAAAATAAAAGCAATCCCCACTTTGCAGGAAAATCTATGGCAACAGGAGATTGCTTCTCGAAGACTCGCAACGACATGAGGGAAGTTAATAATTTACTGACCCTTACAGGTATAATTCCCGCTGGATGACACCGTGAAAAAAATCGCTGCGCTGATTATTGCATTATCCTTTTTGCTTTCTTCCTGCGTCGGGAACACCTCGCTGTGGGGACAATACCTCACTCCCACACCTGTGGGCTGGGTGCCGGTTACGCCTTCGCCGGAGGTCCAATACACGGACATATCCGCGTCGGATACCCCATTCCCAACTCTGACGCCGTTCCCGACCTTTACGCCCACGCCTCCAGCCAATTTCGTCACCGTGGATACCGCCGGCCAGCCCGCCGTTGACGCGACCTCCACCGCGGCCGGCGATACGATCCTGTATTATGCCCAAAGCGGGGATTGGCTCCCGGCTGTGGCGAGCAGGTTCGGGGTGGAGGCGAGCGAGATCACGTCTCCGAAGATACTGCCCGAAAGCGGATTCGTTGACGCGGGGACGTTGCTCATCATTCCCGACCGTCTCGATAAGACCATTCAATACACGCCGTCCCTGCCGTTGATCCCCGACAGCGAAGTGGTATTCTCCGCCGCGGCCGCAGGGTTCGAGATCGAACAATACGTCAGGGACGCGGGCGGGTACCTTTCGACGTACCGCGAATACCTCGGCACCACCGCGTGGACTTCGGGCGCGCGCGGCATCGAGCGGCTGGCTTACGAAAACTCGATCAACCCGCGCCTCCTGCTTGCCCTGCTCGATTATGAGGCTGGCTGGGTGCGCGGCAAGCCGGAAAACCAGTTCCGCATGGATTATCCGCTGGGACACGAGAACTACCGCAACAAGGGCATGTTCGCGCAAATGACCTGGGCGGTCAATCAACTCTACGTCGGCTATTACGGATGGCGCAGGGGGGGGATCAACCAACTCACGTTCAGCGACGGGTTGTCGCTGCGCATTGACCCGACGCTCAACGCCGGCACGGTGGCGGTGATGACCTTGTTCTCGCGTCATCACACCCTCAACGAATGGCTCCGCATTATGGACGAGAACAGCGGGTTCCCAGCCTTTTATCGGAATATGTTCGGCGACCCGTGGGCGCGCGACGACGCGCTGGGCAATTTCTTCCCGCCGGGTTTCAAACAGCCGTATATGACCCTGCCATTCGCGACGGGCGCCACGTGGTCTTTCACCGGCGGACCTCACAGCGCATGGGGCACGGACGGTCCGCTGGCGGCTGTGGATTTTGCGCCTCGCAACGAAACGCCCGGTTGTTTCGTCACGCCCTTGTGGGCGTTGGCGATCTCTGCGGGCTTGGTCGTCCGTTCGGAGAACGGCGTGGTCGTCGTGGACATGGACGGGGACGGTTCCGAGCAAACCGGCTGGAACATCCTGTACCTGCACATTGCCGAAAAGGACCGCGTGGCTGTCGGGCAATGGGTGGATCAGAACGGTTTGATCGGTCATCCCTCTTGTGAAGGCGGAATGTCCACCGGCACGCACGTCCACATCGCGCGCAAATTCAACGGCGAATGGATGCTGGCGGACGGGCCCGTCCCGTTTGTGTTCGGCGAATGGACGGTCCACGCGGGCGATAAACCCTACCTTGGAAAAATGATAAACGGCGACAGGGAGGTCATTGCCGATGTCTATGGACAAGCCTGGTCCCTGATCACGCGTGAAGATGAATAATAAAATAAAACGGGCGGCGGTCGCCTTCGAACTGACTGTCGCTTCGATTGCCTTGATCCTCTCCGCCTGCGCGCCGCGCGCCTCGCACACCGCCGTCGGGAACATGATCACCCCGCTCGCGCCCACGCCGGTCCCCGCGCCCACGTCGGGACGCCCGGCTTATGACCCCGGCGAACTGGTCGAATATGTCGCGCAAACGGGCGACACGATCCCCGCGCTGGCGGCTCGCTTCAACACCACAGAGGCTGAGCTCTACGAAGCCAATCCCATCGTCCCGCGTGACGCGACCACCATGCCGCCCGGCCTGCCGATGCAAATTCCGATCTATTACCTGCCGCTGTGGGGCACGGAGTTTCAAAGCATTCCCGACAGCGCCTTCGTCAACGGGCCCGCGCAGGTCGGGTTCAGCGCCTCCGCGTTCGTCGCCTCCACGTCGGGCTGGTTGAGGGATTATCGCGCCTACGCAGGCGGAAGGAATCGAACGGGCGCGGAACTCGTCGAATACGTCGCCGTCAATTACAGCGTCAGCCCGCGCCTCCTGCTGGCGATCCTCGAATATCAGGGCGGCGCGTTGACCCAGCCCGAACCTCCGGCGAGCCGTTACCTGCTCGGCTTTCGGCGCGTCTATTACGAAAGCCCCTACCTTCAACTCGTCATCGCCGCGAACACGCTCAACAATGGATATTACGGATGGCGTTCCGGCGACCTGACCGAATTCGAACTGCCGGATGGCTCGCTGTTCCGCCCCGATCCCTGGCAGAACGCGGGATCGGCCGCGCTTCAATATTACTTTTCGCGCACGATGTCGGGGGAACAATACTACGCCTCCATCGGTACCGAGGGCTTGGCGCGCGTTTACAGGGACATTTTCGGCGACCCGTGGCTCGATGCCGCGGTCCACATCCCCGGCAGCCTGCAACAACCCGCGTTGCGATTCCCCTTCCGCGCGGGATACACCTGGGCGTACACCGGCGGTCCCCACACGGGATGGGGCTCCGGCGAGCCGCTCGCCGCCGTGGACTTTGCGCCAGCCTCCGAGACATCAGGTTGTTACACCGTTTCAAAAGACCTGTTCGCCACCGCCATGGCAGATGGGCTGGTCGTGCGTTCGAGCGTGGACGGCGTGGCGATTGACCTGGACAAGGACGGCGACGAAAGGACAGGCTGGGTATTGTTCTATTTGCATCTTGCAACGGAGGGACGCGCGGGCGTGGGGCAGGAATTGCAAGCCGGCGACCCGGTGGGATACCCCTCCTGCGAAGGTGGCTCGTCCACCGGGACGCACGTTCACGTGGCGCGGAAATATAACGGCGAATGGATCCTTGCGGACGGTCCCCTGGCTTTCGATTTCGAAGGTTGGGTGGCGCGTAACGGGAGCAGAGCCTATGAAGGCACACTGACGCGCGGTCCGCTCGTGGTGCGGGCGTGTGTGTGTTCCGATGCGGCGAGCCAGATCATGTCCGAAGCGCCGTAACGCGGCATCCTGTCTCACCGGCGCTTCCTGCCGGATTCCCCGATGCGCCAGTCCTTGACCGTCGTCCCCCTCGTCTTCGTAAATTTCATAATTAGTACTTCACGAAAGCGCGTAATTGACGTTCTCTAACGTCAAATTTACGCTAGAGAGCGCACGCTACGCAGTACGCGAGATTTTCGTGATCTACTGATAATGCAGGTCCATCGGGAAGACCCGGCTGAACATGGCTTGCGCCGGGCAATATTAGGTCGCGGACAGTTCGATGGCGCGCAGGACAGCCGCCTCTTCGACGTTTTTGCCCGAGACGGGAGGGGTGATCGCCCCCGGATTGCGTTTGCCTTTATTGTTTCTCCTTGATGATCGGGGTCACAAATTTTTCGAGCGTTTTAACGTCCACCCCTCCGACCCATCTCAAACGGATCGTCCCGCCCCGATCAATGACGAAGGAACTGGGAAGGTTCAGCGTCTTGAATGCCTGCTCGGTGGCGATGTAGGTTGGGTCGAGCCAGACGGGGAAGGTGAGACGATAATCGTTTACGAATTGGATCACGTCGGTCCTGGATTCCCCGTCATTGACGGCGATGATGGTAAAGCCTTCGTCCCTGTGCTTTTCGTAATAGGCTTGAAGCGCGGGCATTTCCTCCTTGCAGGGAGGACACCACGTCGCCCACAGGTTGACCAGCGCCACTTGCCCCCGATGATCGGCGAGGGAGCGGGTCACGCCCTGAATGTCGGTGAGAGTCAGTTCGGGGGCGGGATAGTTCACTCGGACGGGAACAACCGAAAGGTCGGTTCGAGCCGAAGCGTTCTCCAGGATGGAATAGCCTGCGGCGGCGACCAGGATCAATCCCAACGCCAGCAGGGTCAGGGGGAGGGTTCTTCCCGTTTTTTTCTTGTCTGTCATGCGCGTTCCCGATGGTTATGATGCGTGGTGTGAAAACGAGTATACCCCGGCATTTTGCCATCACGATTAAGTAAGGATGAAAGTCATCGAAAAGATGATGTTTGCCACTAGGATTGCCCGCCCCCTCGCCGATATGATGCAATCAAATGGTCCCCGACCTGGAAACGATTCCCTTGTTCAATGGCATTGACGCGCAATATCTCGCGCTCCTGCGCCCGTTGTTCGAACGGGTCTCTTATCGCGTCGGAACGATCGTGATCGAACAGGGGGCGGGCGCCGATTTCCTGTATCTGATCGAGAACGGAAAGGCGGCGATCACGTTCAAACCTTACGACGGCGATCTCATTACGATCACCCACGTGGAGACGGGCGGTTTTTTCGGTTGGTCGGCGCTGGTGGGAAGTCCCGTGTACACGTCTTCCGTCGTTGCCATCGAGGGACTCGACGTGATGCGTATGCGGGGGAGCGACCTGCGGAAGTTGTGCCTGGAACATCCCGAGGCGGGCAGGACGATCCTGGACAGGCTGGCGAGTTCGGTCTCCGGGCGTTGGAAGGATTCGCACGAACAGATCAGGTCCATGCTCAAGAACGGGTTGAACGGTTGATTTGGGAAATGAATCGGGGTTGGGCAGGTAAACGGAAACGGGAGCGCCAGAGCGCTCCCGTTTCCGTCATTTCAAAGCATCAAACGGCGCATCGCTCTTTCATTATGCGCCTGCCCTGAAGAACCTCAGGAGGAGATAGCCTCCGAGCAGGATGAGCGCGATGGGACCGACATAAATTGCAAGCCCGGACGCAGGCACGAGCAGCGCGCCGAAGATTATCAGGATCACCGCGGGGATGAACGCCCACGCGCGCTGGGAGCCGCCCGGCAGGAGGGCGACCAGCGCAAAGGTCAACCCAAGCCCGATGAAGAAAATGCCTCCCGTATCGAAGTCGGCGAGGTCGTCGAGCGCGGAGACCGCGCCGAGCGTGAGCAGCACGCCGGCCGGGATGATCGCCCACCAACGCGAGGGGTCGGTGAAATACACCCACAGGAAGGCAAGGCTGATGCCGCCAAAGAACGCCAATCCGCCGAACGCTTCGAGGGAGTCGGGCAGAAAAGCGGATACCGCCATGCCGAGGAAGGTGAAGCCTGGGAACGCCGCCCACCAGTTCCTTGCCTTATCCACCGTCAGCAGGTAGACGAAAAAGACTCCCGCTGCGCCCCAGATCAACCCCCAAAAGATTCCGCCGGCGTTTCCAAGGAGACCCATCGCCTCCAAGAGGGAGAGAAAGCCGCCCAGCAACAGCAGACCGCCGATGATCAATCGCACGTCGTATTTTCGCATGATGCCTCCTACTTGATGGTGATCGAGCCGAGACCGGCTTCCACGTTGATGTCGGCGCGGTCGGCGGCGGTGTCGAAATTGGCTGATTGGTACAACCCCGAATCCAGTTGCGGGAAGCGGTTCGTATCCACGTTCAACGCGGTCACGCCCTCCTTCACGCGGATGCGCGCCGCGGTCGCTTCGGGGACGCGAACGTTGATCGAAGCCGCGCCCGCCTCAACGTCGAGAAGAGAGGCGCCGCGCGCGGGCAGGGTCAGGTTCGTATTGCTGGCGCCCGTCTTCAACTCGATGAGCGTCGCCTGCGCGTCCTTCAAATCAATGTTCATCGAGGTCGCGCCGGTTTCCACGATCAGGGTCACAGGCACTGCCTGTGTGAGTTGGAACCGCCAGACCCCCTCGGAAGGACCGATGAACGGAACGAACGATGGACCCGCCTCCACCTTGACCTCGAGCCTGTCCCCGTCCATGCGGCTGGATTTGTTCATCCCGGCCGCGGACGTGCCGACGAGCGCCTGTCCCAGCGGCGCGCCGCCCGTGATCTCGATCTGTCCCGCGCCGTGCGAGAAGCGATATTTGACGCTCTTCGCCTGGTCGAGCGGGATGGAGAACGTCTCTTCGGCGGAGCGGGGGGATCGCCAGAAAACGCTGAGGATCAGCCATCCGCCGACGAGGATGAGGGCAAGGGGCCAGAGATAGGGAGCAATGCTGAAAATGATCCCCTGTCTTTGCAGGAGGATCAGCGCGCCGAACAGGATGAGCGCGCCTCCCCAAAAGAGGTTGTCACGATTCATTGGATTCTCGCTTTCCGCTGCGGATGAAACCGCGCGCAAGGACATATACGCCAAGCAGGATGAGGATGATCGGCAGTCCGTATGGGCCCAAAATATCCAGCCCGCCGAAGAACGTGGCGAAGATAAGGAACATCACCGCGCTGATGACCATCAGCCTCAAGCCGTGACCGAGGTTCCGGCGGGTATGTTCGCCCAGCAGCCCAGCCAGGATGGAGCCGACGCCCACGAAGCCGGGGATGAGCGTCCACATGTACGACCAGGAGGCGAAGTCGCCGGTGGCGTTCTGGTAATACAAAATGCCGCCGATGCCTGCGATGATGGAGGCTGGCACCGCCATGCCGGGCGCGCCGGTGATCAAGCCGATCAGAAGCACGAGCAGACCCGCGCCGATCGTCCACATGGGCCAGGTGAAATTGTCTTCCATCCAATTCTGCAGGGCTGGCACCTGCCTTGTGGCGAGAAGCCACCCGCCCACGATGAGCAGGATGAGCCCGAGGGCAAGGTTGGTGCGATTTTGTTTCATAGGTCATTCTCCTTGTGTTGGAATGTTTCGAAATTCCCTACACTCATTTTACGGCAGAATCCCGTAAAAGTTTCGGTCGAGTTTGGGCGTTACAACACCGCCTTCGCCAGCGCCTCCAACCCCTCCAGATCGTCCAGGTCCAGCCATTGAAGCATGATGCGTTCCAAACCAGCCTGTTCCAACTCGCGCAACTGCTCGTTCACCTGAGCCGCGTTTCCTGCAACAATGCCGCGTTGACGTAATTCCTCGAGCGTCCGTTTACGAGCAAATATTTTTTCCTTCAATGCGATGTCGTCCTTTCCGAACACGCAGCCGGTCATCAACGAGCGCCGCACATCTTCGGGTTTTCTACCCGCACGGATGAGCATCTCCGTCAGGCGTCCGTTCGCTTCCGAGAATTTTTTCACCGTGATGAAATTACAGTTCCACTCGCTCGCATAACGCACGACGCAGGATAACGTCCGTTTACCGCCGCTTCCGCCGACCAGTATGCGCGGACCGCCGGGTCTTTGCGGACGCGGCAAAAGGGTCGCGCCGCGCAGTTGGTAATACCTGCCCTCGAAGGTCACCGGTTCGTCGCTTTGCAACAGGCGCGTCACGACCTCCATCCCTTCCTCGAAGCGATCAAAACGCGGCTTCATTTCGAGCAGGTCGAATCCGAACAAATGATGTTCGCGATCCTGCCAGCCCGCGCCCAAGCCGAGGATCGAGCGTCCACCGGAAAGATCGTCCACCGCCGACGCCATGCGCGCGGTATGCACAGGATGACGAAACGAAAACGGCGTGACCAGCGGACCGAACTCGATGCGCGTTGTGTTGTCGGCAAGCCATGTAAGCGACGTCCACAACTCAAGAGACTCGACATCGGGCGGATTGGAATTTGTGAAATGATCCGAGCGGAACAATCCAACGAATCCCAAGTCCTCCACGAGGCGCGCGATCCTTTGCCAGCGCGTCCACGTCAACCCGTTCTGACCTTCGATCATGATCGCGATTTCGAGCATAATCACTCCTTCCGTCATTGCGAGCGAAGCGATCTTCAACATAGCGAGGGGATTGCTTCGTCGTCGCTTCGCTCCTCCTCGCAATGACAGCAAACGTTATTTACACAACCTCGTCAACGCGAACCACTCCCCCTTTTCCTTTGGATGTTCGCACTCGACGAGAACCCGCTTCTTGACCAACCCGGCAATTGCCCTGCCGACCAATTCCTTTTGCCACCCGAACAATTTGACCGCGTCCGCCTCCCGCGCCGCGCCCACAGACTCGAAATACAGTTCGAGCAATTTCTCACGCGCCTCGCGTTCGCCGATCTTGCGCGCCTGTTCGGGCAGGTCGGGGTAATGACGCGGGACGATCTCGTAGATGAACGAATACTTCCATGCGCCGGCGTTCGCGACGCCGACCGGCAATATCTTGAAATCGGCTTGCAGGAGTTCGAGCGCCTTGTTGAACTCGGATTCTTTCGCGTTCGCCAGTTTCGCGGCGCGGCGCAAATCAATCGAATTCAGCGCGCCTTCGTTCAGCACTGCCTCATAGACTTGTTTCGCGGCTTGCGGCAGTCGTCCTTCTTCATACGCGACGAGATAATCCTCCTCGGGCGAGCCGTAATTTTCCGAAAGCGCGTAAAAATACGGCGCGGCATCGAGCGAGATCATGGTCGCTTTTTTGCGGAGGATCTTCGCGTAATACCAGATCCTTTTTCCGAGCGCGTCGTCCTTCCACCTCCACGTGACGTGACCGGGGTCGTCGTGCGCGTCGGCGACCGGTCGATTCCCCGCCACGGCTGTCCACAGACTCGGCAGGTCAATGCCCTTGATGGGCCAGAAATAGACGAAGCCGCGTGCGTTGATGAATCTCAAAGCTTGGGCGGGAGACGAAAGCCGTTTGGACGGAGGCAGGTTGAAGG
This sequence comes from Chloroflexi bacterium CFX6, assembly GCA_030263595.1. Classification (GTDB taxonomy): domain Bacteria; phylum Chloroflexota; class Anaerolineae; order Anaerolineales; family Villigracilaceae; genus Defluviilinea. The sequence continues at coordinate 10,347 of SZPG01000056.1, read as the reverse complement.
CGCCGCCTTGAGCGTGTCGAAAGGTCCGCGCGCGATGCGCTTTGAGTTGTTCCAATGACAGGGAGGTCATGCGCGAATTGTAGTCCAATTTTTCTGTTTCATACGAAAACCCATACGCGCGTCCGTGAAGTACTAAAACTGCCCACCAGAATCCTGATGGGCAGTTCGTTGCGGGTCAATCTTGTTGCGTCACTTGAGGTCGGTTATCACCCATTGGGCGTCAGCGATGAGCAGGTTGGCTGCGTCTGTGTTGATCTTCTTTCCGCTTTGCGCTTTCACCTCGTTGATGAAGGCTTCGAGTTTGTTGACGGCGGCGTTGGTCTGCCCTTTCTTGAGGGAGGCTTGAGCGTTCTGCAATTTCTGGAGCAGGCTGTTCAACGTGCCTTTGTCGGCGATCATGCCTTCGCTGGCTAACCGGTTGACGCTGGCGATGAGGCTTTCGAGGGTCGCCGTAACGCTGAAGGCGACCGACTGTTGGCTTTGGTTGTATGCCTTGTCCATGGCGTACACGGTCAGGATGTGATCGCCAAGCGACAGGGTGTGGAGGTCAATCGTCTGCCCGTTCACGACAGGCATTCCATCCAGGTCTGCCCAAATCTGCTTGAGACCGGCGGGGCCCGCGTCCGCGGCGCTGAAGTCGAGGGTCAGGAAGTCGGAATGCAGGTATGTCGAGGCGGTGGGCGAGTTGATCGTGATGACGGGGGCGGTCGTGTCCGTGATGAAGTTGAGCCTGCCTTCGATGGCTGGCGAGACCGTGCCCATGGCGGAGATGTAGTCAATGACCGCATCCCTCACGTAGTATTGCGTGTCGGCGACGATCCGATCGAGGGGCCAGAGTGTGACGCCGCCGTTGTTGAAGTTGCACGAACCCGCCGCCAGGTAGTTGACCGTGGAGACGCGGTAGTAGGTGTCCGCGTCCTCGAAGTCAACCTCGTGCCCGTCGAATTCCATCGAGACCACGTAATTCCTGTTCGGGTCGTACGGCGCAGGATACAGGTCGTTATAGGTGATCCTGCCGAGGGCGTTGGTGTCGAGCATGCAGGTGGTGTAGTAGGAATAACCGCCGTAGCCCGGAACGTACTTATAGTAATAGTAGTTGCGGAAGGCGCGTTCCAGAACCGCCTTGATCTGGGGTCCGTTCATCTCCATGACCACGAGCGAGTTCTCGTAGGGCATGAGGGTGAACATGTCGCTGACTTTCAGGTCTTTCGGGTATGGACCGCTCGTGGCGACCGCGCGGTTGCTCATCGCGCCGGAGAGGTGGAAGTCCACGTCAATGCCGTGCGATTCGAGTTCGTAAACCGCCGCGTCCGCTTGCAGGTTTGCGCCGTTGGTCTCCTGGGTGTATGCCTGCAGGGCGTCAATCGGGACGGTGGTCCTGCCAACAAGCGTGTTGTTGTAGGTGTTGAACAGGGCAATGTAGGGATCCACGATCGCCTTGATTTCGGGATCTTCGGCGACACCGGAGGCAACTGAAAGATATTGCCCGGCGCGGCTGATCGCTTCGTAGCCGCCGCCCGCTTTGGCGCGCAAGCCGATGAAGATCTCGCCGAGGGTGTTGTTATAGCGGTAGGCATGGTTGACGATCACCGGCGACTGGTTCGGGTCGGCGATGATGGCGGGCAGGTACTTGTATCCCCCGAAGCCGGCGGCGGGATTGGTGTGACTGTGACCGCCGACGATGGCGTCCAGACCGGTGACGGTCATTGCCATGTTGGTGTCCACGTTCCTGTCCACTTCCACGCTCTTGGGATCCTCGGTGAAGCCGATGTGCGTCAGGGCGATCACCACGTCGTTCGTCGGGTTCAGCAGATCGGACAGTTCCTGGGCTTTGACGAGCGGGTCGGTGAAGGTCAGTCCGGGGATGTTGCTCGGCAATTCATAGTTCGGGACGCGGTGGTTGCCGATGCCGAGGATGGCGACTTTGATCGCTTCGGTTCCGACGGTCTTCTCCACGTAATCTTCGACGGGGACGTCGGCGATCCCGTATGATCCGTCGTCTTCGACGTTCGCCTGCAACATCGGGAAGTTTGCCTGACCCAGCACGCTGGTGAAGACCTGGCTGCCGAAGTTGTACTCGTGGTTGCCGATCGTCATGGCGTCGTAGCCCATGGCGTTCATGGCTTTGATGACCGGCGCGATCTGCAGGTCTGGATCGTCAATGGGCGTTCCATCGGCGGCATAACCCAGAGGCGCGGTCTTGAAGTAGAAACTGAAACCGTCGCCCTGGATGTCGTCGCCGGAGTTGAGCAGGAGGGTGCGGCTGGGGTTGTAGGCGCGTTCCTGTTTGATGAGGGTTGCCAGTTGGGTGTAGCCGACGTACGTTCCCTTGTACAGGTTGCCGTGCATGTCGTTGTGGTGGAGGATGGTCAGCGGGACGATGGGGCTGACGCCTTCCACGTACTCGTCGCCGCCCAGGCGCGTGATGCGTCCGTCCAGCGCGCCGTTATAGGGATTTGCGGCTGTATAGTTGGCGCTCACCCAGCGGTTGACGCCGTCCAGCATGTCGCCCCAGTAGGTGATGTTGGTCAAATATTTGAAGGCGTAGAAGTTATCCTGCCCGGCAGGCGCGAGGAATTCGTTCGTGGCGACGCGATAGGTCCTGGTGAGGTCGAGCGGTTCGCACTCGCCGGTGGCTTTATCCACGACGCAGGGATCGAACGCGCCCCACGACCAGGCTTTCCAGTTTGCCGTCGTTGGGGAGGGGTCAAGGTCAACCCGGTAGTTGTAGAACGAATAACGCATGCCCGCAGGCTGGATGACGCCTTTGTTGAGCGAAGCCGCCTGGTTCAGCAGTTCCATGATCTGCGCGCCGGTCATGTCGCCGACGACGGTCTGGTTGCCGAAGGGCAGGACGTTGAACAACATGCCGTAGGTCAGCAGGCAGGGGTAGGAGGCGCAGACGATGTCCGTCCGCAATCCGCCTGAGTTGTTGAAGACCATGTCTACATCGTTTTCGGCGAACCCATCGTTGTTCAAGTCGTTGTAGATGGCGTCGTTGACGAAATATCCCATCAGAGAGTCGCCGTCGTAATTGCGAACGATCGGGACATTGGTCCAGCCGATCTCCTGATTGATCAGCGCCTGGTAGGCGGGATCGCTGGTGTAACTGGCGATCAACGCGTCAATGGCGGGATCATAAGGATCGGCGGCGCCGGTTGGCACTGCCAGCCGGGTCCATACAACGCCGACCGTTCCATCGGGATTCACGGTGACATCCGCCCTGCCAACCACCCGACCGTTGTAATAGGCTTGCGCCACGGTTGTCTTGCCGCCGATGACGGTCGCCGCTGTCAGGTTCGTGTGGCTGTGCCCGCCGATGATCAGGTTTGCCGGTTTGCCGGCTGTGATCAGTTTTTGCGCCAGGGTCTGGTCGCCGTAGATCGGGATGCCGTAACCGTAGCCTCCATCGGCATAACCGAGGTGGCTCAGAACCACGATCACGTCCGCGTTTGCCTTCATCGCGTCGTAGTAATGCAGGATCGAATCAGCCGGGTCCTTAAAGCACAAACCCGCGGTCGCCGCCGCGATGGTGATGATGGGCGTCTCGGGTGTGGTCACGCCGATGACCGCCACCTTGACGGTATTCGGCGCCGCGCCGACCGTGAAGATCTGATAGGGCGCGTCCGCGAAGGCTGGCGGGGTCCAACCGGCGGTGGAGCAGTTGCCGGTATCGTTCTGAACGATGTTGGCGGTCAGGTAGGGATGATTGGCTTCGCCGGTGCGGGCGGTTAGTACGTCCTGCCCCCAGTCGAACTCGTGGTTGCCGAAGGTCGCCGCGTTGTAGCCCATCTGGTTGAACACGTCAATGGTTGGGACGCCCTTCTGAATGTTCGAAAGCAGGCTTCCCTGCATCTCATCCCCCGCGTCCAGCAGCAGGACATTTTCGGCGCCGACCGCGCTCCTGACATTGCCGATCACTTTTGCAGCGCGCGCCATGCCTGGGTTGCTGGAACTGCCCCCCGATCTCCATTCCAGTTGTCCGTGGAAATCGTTGGTATGCAGAATGGTGAAAGTCACCGGGCTGGCGGAAAGCGCCCTGGGGGCGGCACCAGCCTGGGTCACGAATTGCGAAAACAAAACAACGAGCACAACCAACATTGTTGTAACCCGTTGGGCTTTGCTTGTGGTCATATTACTCCTCCGTACGGTTATGGGTTTGCGCGTTCAAGATCATTCTGTGATTCCCTCCCGGAATCACTTCGAACGGATGCGACATTCGACGCGATAAATTCACGCCTCCTTTCTTTATTTGGGTTTGTTGCCGGTTTTCTGGGATCGCTCCTCCATCCGCGCTGAAAAAAACGAATCACCGCGTACATTGATTATTGATTCGTTGCGCGGCAAGTTCAAATGACGTTTGTCATCATTTTCCCGGCGACTGTCATGCGAAGGTTACGTCGTGCGAATGTTTACAAATCAACTCAAAAAGACAATAGTTGTATAATCCCCAGCATGAAGATATTGTTCATTTTTCTCGACGGCATTGGCTTGGGTGAGAACGATCCCGGGATCAATCCGTTGGCGCGCGCCAGGATGCCGAACCTGAACGCGCTGCTGGAGGGGAGGTCGCTGCTCAAGGAGTCCGCGCCGTTCGTTGGGGAACATGCGACGCTTCTGGCAATTGACCCGGCGGTCGGCGTGGATGGTCTGCCTCAATCCGCCACGGGACAGGCGATGTTGTTGACGGGGAAAAACATCCCGGCGGAGATCGGTTATCACTACGGACCCAAGCCAAACCCCGAGGTCGCCGCGTATTTGAACGGCGAGACGTTGTTTTCGCGCTGTGTGGAAACGGGAAGGAAAGCCGCGCTGCTCAACGCGTATCCGCCGCGTTATTTTCACGGCATCAATTCGGGCAAACGCAATTATTCATCCATTCCGCTGGCGGTGACGAGCGCGAGCCTCGAACTTTTCGAGCACGACGACCTGTTTGCCGGACGCGCCGTTTCTGCCGACTTCACCGGTCAAGGTTGGCGCGATATGCTCGGCTTCCCTGACGCGCCGGTGATGACGCCATATCAGGCGGGACGAAAATTGGTTTCGCTCGCGATGGAATACGATTTTTCGTTGTTCGAATACTGGGCGAGCGACTACGCCGGTCACAAACAGCAGATGGATACGGCGGTGGAGTTGATGGAGGCGTTCGACGGGGTGGTGGGCGGTATAGTGGAGGAGTTGAAAGTTGAAGGTCAAAGGTCAAAGGTCGAAGGTCGAAGGTCGAAAGAGGAGGATGAATTGCTGGTGTTGGTAACGTCGGATCATGGCAACATGGAGGATGTTTCGACGCGCAGGCACACGGACGCGCACGTCCCCGCGCTGGTGATCGGAAGCAAAGCCGCGCGCGAGGAGTTCACGCGCGGCATGACGGATCTGACCCACGTCGCCCCGGCGATTTGGAGAACCGTAATGCGAGATTCATCTCGCAAGTTATAATGGCGACATAAATGTCGCGGTACGAACCAGGCAAAATTTATAGAACGCAAATATTAAATCAAGGATTAGGATTTTTGATCGCCTCAGACAAACCGCACAAAAACCTGGTTGCCCAGCAAGCGTCCACGCCGGGTGAGTCTTACCCTCACCCCTAACCCCTCTCCCACAGGGAGAGGGGAATCTGTCTCCTCAAGCAGCCCCACGCGGACGAGTTCATTGATCTCCGTTCCATAGACTTCTTTCAGCCCGCGTCCAAACCTGGACCGGAAATCTGCTTCAGCGACCCCGGCCTGCACCAACCTGAGATTGTTGATCATGTACTCGGACATATCGTCCCCGGCTGATTGTTTGTGCTGATTGACAGTGGCGGGGGAGAGGGGAAAGACCAGAGATTGGGGAATTGGAGAATTGGTCATTCGTTCGATGTAGGTTTTGATTCGCAGAACGTTCGAGTAGCGGTAGCCGTTGGCATATCCATGCGCTCCGGCGCCGAAAGCGAGGTAGGGAAGGGAACGCCAGTATTGCAAATTATGTTGACAAGCGTGTGCAGGAGTCAAAGGTCGAGGGTCTAAGGTCGCAGCGACTTTCGACCTTTGACCTTCGACCTCTTTCGCCCAATTCGATATTTCGTATTGAACATATCCGCTCGTCTCGAGCGTTTCCCCCAACCATTCATACATCTCCGCGGCGAGATCGGGATCGGGAAGCGGCAGCAATCCCTTTGACGCCCATCTCCCAAACGGCGTGCCGTGTTCGAGGGTCAACGCGTAGGCGGAGATGTGTTCGGGACGCAGGTCGAGTATCCGTGTGACGGTGGTCTGCCAGGAGTCGAGCGTTTGCTCGGGCAAGCCGTAAATGAGATCGAGATTTAGGTTATCGAAACCGGCTTTGCGGGCGGAGGTCACGGCTTCGATGACATCGAAGAAGTTATGGGCGCGCTCGAGCATCCGCAACTCGAACGCGTTGGCAGATTGGACTCCGTAACTGATGCGGTTTATCCCGATCTCGCGCAGTTTGAGCAGGTTCTCGTAGGAGACCGTCCCCGGGTTGGCTTCGATGGTGGTCTCGCAGTCGGGGGTCAGGGTGAAGGCGGCGCGGAGGCTTTTGAAAATGGAATCAAATTGCGGCGGGGAAAGAAGCGAGGGCGTCCCTCCGCCGAAAAAGATGGTGTGCGCTTTAGTCGAATAATCGCCCAGTCTCTTGGCCTCATGGTCTTTGAGTCTTTCACCGACAAAGTTGATTTCCTGAGTCAACGCCTCCACATACGCGGGGATCATATCCTCCTGCCCGGCGTAGGTGTTGAAATCGCAATAGGCGCAGCGATGCGTGCAAAACGGGATGTGAAGATAGAGGCTGTACATTGGATGGGTTTTACCACAATCCACGATAAAATTCAGGCATGACGAGGAAGAAACAATTTGCGGGGTTGCTGCTGATGACGGCTCTCCTGTTTGGGGGGATCATCCGATTTGCCGCCCCAGCGAGCGCGCAAGGACCGGTGAACGACGGCGGTTTGTTCCTGCAAATGACGCGCGATCTTCAGGCAAACAATTTTGCGCTTCCCCGGTACACGACGTATAACGACGCCGACATTCCCTTTGCATACCCGCCGCTCGGTTTCTATCTGGCGGGCTTCCTTCAAAGCCTGAGCGGGGTATCGCTGTACGCCCTGTTCACGTACCTGCCCGCAGTCTTTTCGACTCTCGCCATTCTGTCGTTCCATTTCCTCGCGCTGGAACTGACCCGGGATTCTCTCGAAGCCTCGCTCGCCGCGTTATTGTACGCGGTTGTGCCGAAGAGTTTCGATTGGTTCATCATGGGCGGCGGGACGGTGCGCGCGCTCGGTCTCATCCTGTCTTTCCTCACGCTCAAATACGCGCATCGCCTGTTCGTTTCCAAAGACGCGCGCTTCGTTTTGCCGCTCTCGATCTGCGCCTCGCTTCTCGTACTCACGCATCCCGAAACCGCGTTCCACACTGCGTTCAGCGCTCTTGTGTTCGCCGTATTCTTTTTGCGCGGGCGCAGGAGCGTCTTCGACTCCGTCCTCGCGGTCGCGCTGGTTGCCGCGTTCACGTCGCCCTGGTGGCTGGTTGCGCTCATGCGTCACGGGATCGGACCGTTCCAATCCGCGTTTGGAGTCGGGGTTTCCGCGCGCGATCTCCCGACCTCCCTTCTGTATTTCTTCCAATTCAACCTCAGCGGGGAAGTCGTCCTTGCGCTGGTCGCCGTGCTGGGACTCATCGGTCTCGTTTCTGATTTGCGCTCACGCAGATTCTTTCTGATCGCGTGGATCGGACTTTCCTTTTTGGTTGACCCGCGCGCCGCCCCCCTCGCCTCGCTGACGCCCCTCATCCTGCTCGCCGTCAAGGGATTCGAATCCACGCTGACAGGACTCGGACTCCCCGGTCAATTCGCGAACGGATTCGAATCCAGAGCCGCGCGCAGCGTTCTGCTTGGGTTGGTCGCCTATACGTTCATGTCGGGCATTATCTCCTCCATGCAGATCGGGAACGAATTCCGCATCCTCCCGCAGGAACGCGAATCCCTGGCTTGGGTCGCGCAAAACACGCCGCAGGGCAGCCGTTTCCTCATCCTGACCGGCGAAGCCGGGCTCAGCGATCCCCTCTCCGAATGGTTCCCCACCCTGACCGGCCGCGTCAGCCTGCTGACCGCCCAGGGACATGAATGGACTCCCGGCTCGCCCTTGATAGGGAAGTTGCGGGAATACAACAATGCGCAATCGTGCCTGGAGGAGGGACAGGATTGCATTTCCGCGTGGGACTTCGATTATCTCTACGTCCGCACGCTGCGACCCACGCGGGAGGGAGGCGCGCAGGATCGCCCGAGCATTTTGGGCGTTTCCCTGCGCGCATCGCCGGAGTACAGGATCGTCTTCGAGAACGAGGCGGCGGCGATCTATCAGCCCGTCCGTTGACCGGGCTCGGGTCAATAACCGGGGACAAGACCGGTAAATTTCGTGACATTCCAAAGATTGACATTCCGGCGCATCGTAGTATAAATGCGCCCACAGAGTCTGTTCGAAGGCGCTTCATTCGTTACACAAGGACGACATCTTGTGGATCGTTTTGAAGTAAAAAGTTCGTGCCTTCGGATGGGTTCTTTATCTTTTTAACACCGGAGGTGTGAGTGAACGCGACTTTGAAACTGGGAGAGCATTACATTTTCGATCTCTCCGACTGCAACCATGAGGCACTCATGGATGGCGAGAGGGCTTACTCGCTGTTTGCGCAAGCCGTTCGTGACAGCGGCTTGACGGTTGTGGACGAGGGCTTCTACAAGTTCAGCCCGCACGGCTTTACCTGTTTTTTGCTTCTCGCAGAGTCGCACGCCAGCCTTCATGCCTGGCCCGAATACGGTTATTGCGCCATTGACCTCTTCACCTGCGCCATCGGCAAGGACATGCTGCCTTTATTGTTACGGCTCAAAGAGGCGTTCGGCGCGGATAAATTCTCGCTTCGCAAGATTGACCGCGATGCCGAGATCGAAACCGCGTTGCCGCTGGCGGTGTAACGGACTCCAAAGTCTCCCGACTTTGGAACTCCGACGACGGTTGTGCTTTTCCAAAATAATCGAGCAATAAATCCGAGGTGGATTCCTCAAGGGCTACGGAGACACCGAAACACCGAAACACAGAGACACGGAGATCTACAAAGAATTTTCTCGGCGTCTCCGCGTCTCGGTGGTTTGAAGGAAGACGAGGGGATCGCCCGGCATAATTATTAATTGATGTTACGCAGGAAAGATTATCTTGGTCATCGTAATGCGACATTCATGTCGCTCCTGCCCAGGAAACGCCTGAAAAGCGAGACGCTACGCAGTCTCGCGTTACGAGTATCATTGCGTAACGTGAGTTATTAACTCGCAAGAGTCGTTGGAGGTCGAAAGAAATTTATGAGCGTCTGGTTTACAGAGGAACTGCATCCCTACTACCGCAAGGGTCTGCGCGTCAAACGCATCCTTGTGGACGAACAGACACAATATCAACGCGTACAATTCGTCGAGACCGAGTTCTTCGGCAACGCCATGATCCTCGACGGCATCATCCAGTTGACCGAACGCGACAACATGGGCTATCACGAGATGATCGTCCACGCGCCGATGCTGGCGGTTGGACAGCCGAAGCGCGTGTTGATCGTCGGCGGCGGCGACGGTGGGTCGCTGCAACAAGTCCTTCGATATGACTCGGTGGAGGAAGCCGTCGTCTGTGAATTGGACCGACGCGTGGTGGAATTGTCGCGTGAATACTTCGCCGCTTCTTTTGGCGACCCGTGGGCTGATCCGCGTTCCAAACTGCTCATTCGGGACGCCTTTGGCTACCTCGAGGAAAACCCCGCTCGATTCGATGTGATCGTCTCCGACACCACCGATCCCATCGGCATGGCGGAGCGGTTGTTCTCGGACGAGTTCTACAAGTTGATGGCGCGCGCCCTTTCTCCCGGCGGCGCGGCGGCGACGCAATGCGAACAGCCTTTCTTCGACACCGATCTAATCAGGCAAATATTCAAATCGGCAAAGGCATTGGTAAAGAATCCCGCGTACTATTACGCCAACATCCCCACCTACCCCGGCGGTGGGATCGGCTTCATGTACGTCTCGGACACGCCCTGGGAGGACGGATTGAAGACTCCCTATCCGCCCGGCGAGAACAAGTACATCAATCCCGAGATCCACAAGGCGGCGTTTGCATTACCCGAATTTTTCAGGAAGGAATTGTACGGGTAACGATTTGGAAAACAAAATTTTGAACCACCGGGTCGCGGAGACACGGAGATTTACAAACTCCGTGCCTTTGTGTCTAGTATGATAAGTATGGTAAAACACAAGGACACAGCAGACCGATCGTGTCTGGGTCTAAAAGACCGTCACGGAGCGAAGGTCGCTGTGTCCCGT
>SZPG01000055.1 GCA_030263595.1 Chloroflexi bacterium CFX6 | reverse complement strand
GGGGCGCGTCACACTGCCCGGCTTTTACGATAGCGTGCGCCCGATCAGCGAGGAGGAGCGCAAGGCTTTCGCGAGGCTTCCAAACGACGACCAGCATTATCTGGAGGAGACGGGCGTCCCTGCATTGTGGGGCGAAGAGGGTTACATCTCCGCGGAGAGGACCGGGGCGCGTCCCACGCTGGAGGTCAATGGTCTGCTTTCATGGCGAAGATATCCTGCCGCCTCGTCCCGGACCAGGATCCCGATGAGGTCGTCGAACAGACGAAACAGTTCATGGAGGCGAACGCGCCGAAGACGATCCATTGGGAGGTCAAAAAACTCTCCGGCAGTCCGCACGCCATCGCGGATTTGAACAATCCCGGCGTAAAGGCGATGGACAAGGCAATGGAGTCGGTCTGGGGCGCGCGTCCGTACTATCGCCGCGAAGGAGGTTCCATCGGCGCGGTGGCGATGCTTCAGCAGATCTGCGGCGTCGAATCCGTTTTGGTGGGCATGGGCTTGCCAAGCGACAACGTCCATTCGCCGAACGAACATTTGCACCTGCCCACGTGGTACAAGGGCATGGACGCGTTCATTCATTTCCTTTACAACCTGGGTTGATGCGTAGGAGACGTTCTCCAACGTTTCCTGAACGCGCCAGAGAACCCATTCTACGCGAACCAGGGTAATTTTCATGGAAGACAGAATCATCACCTACGGCGGACAGGCCGTCATCGAAGGCGTAATGATGCGCGGGCGCAACGCCTTCGCGGTCGCCATGCGCGCGCCCGACGGGAACATCGTCGTTCACAAGGAAAACCTCGCCGCGCTCTATCGTTCGCGCATCGCGAAGATTCCCTTTTTGCGCGGCGTGATCCTGCTGTGGGACGCGCTGGGTCTGGGTATGCGCGCGCTCACCCTCTCCGCCAACACGCAAACGGGCGAGGACGAAAAACTCGAAGGTCCCGCGCTCTATCTCACGCTCGGTCTCTCGCTCGCGCTGGGCATCGGCTTGTTCATCCTCCTTCCGGCTGGCATCGGCGGGCTGGCTGAACATTACCTCGGCTGGAAGAACCTCGCGCACAACCTGCTCGAAGGATTGATGCGGCTGCTCCTGCTGGTCGGTTACATCTGGGCGATCGGTTTCATGCCCGACGTCAAACGCCTCTTTGGGTATCACGGCGCGGAACATAAGACCATCAACGCCTACGAAGCGGGCGCGGAACTCACCCCCGAAGTCGTGGCGAAATATCCCATCGAGCATCCGCGCTGCGGCACCGCCTTCATCCTTACGTTCGTGTTGCTGTCCGTGCTTGTGCATAGCCTTCTCGGCGACATGACCATCTTCTGGAGGCTGACCAGCCGCGTCCTGTTGATCCCGGTCATCGCGGGGATCGCGGTCGAATACATCCGCTGGACAGCCAATCACCTGGGTTCGCCCCTCGTGCGCTTCCTCATCAAGCCGAACCTGGCTCTTCAATCCCTGACCACGCGCGAACCCGACGCCTCCATGCTCGAGGTCGCCATCGAGTCCTTCGAGACGATGCGGCGGGCGGAGCAGGAGTTCGCCGTGTGATCGCCCCGCGCAGAGCGGAGCGACGAGGGTCGAACGCGTTCGAAGCGCAAGGGTAAACCAAGACAGGAACAGACGCCGCGTCCGTCCCTGTTTTTTATAAGGGGGAATTGATCGCCTTACACTTTGGTATTGGGACGCGGATTAACGCGGATGGACGCGGATTGTTAGAGGAAATGCCCGAGAAAGCGCCTTGTATCCGCGTTTTCTGCGCGCTCCGCAGTCCGCGTCCCATTTTAAGAGTGTAAGGTAATCGGAAGGGGGGAACATGATCGCCTTGAAACGAGTTATACATCCATGACGGATATGAAAACCAATAAGACCATAAGGATCATACTCTGGATACTGATCGTCGTCGGTTTGTGTTTCGGGGCTTACGCCATTTACGACCGCGGACGTCCCGCTCCCATCCCGATGAAGCAGACCCTGTACGAAGGCGTGATCTACCGCCGTCTTGTGCGCGTCGTCCCGCGCCCGATGATCGCGCACGTCGTCGTCGTTGACAAACGCGAGAGCGGCGCGACCTTCCTCGTCACCCCCGCGGACTCGGATGGAGACCTGCCGGTAAAGGCGCGCGCCACCTCCCAATTTTTGGACGAGTTCAACGTGCAGATCGCCATCAACGGCGACGGATTCACGCCCTGGTGGTCGCGCAGTCCCGTGGATTATTACCCGCGTCCCGGCGACCCGGTCAAGCCGCTTGGGTTGACCGCTTCGGAGGGGAACATCTACGTCACGGGCCGCACGGACATCGTCGGCGTCGAACCGACGTTGTATGTCAGCCGCCGCAACGACCTTTCGTTCAATCGCCGTCCCAGCCGGGTGTGGACCGCCATCTCCGGCGACCGCATGCTCGTCTCGAAGGGAGAGATCGAAAGCGGACTCGACGATTCCATCCGCGAGCCGCGCACTGCCATCGGCATCAACGGCAACGGGCGTTACGTCTATCTGGTCGTGGTGGATGGCCGCCAGCCGTTTTACAGCGAGGGCGCGACGTTTCAGGAACTGGCAGAACTGCTCCTGGAGCAGGGCGCGTTCTTCGCCATGAGTTTGGACGGAGGCGGTTCCTCCACAATGGTCGTCGAAGGGAGGGATGGCGAACCCATCATTCTAAATTCCCCGATTGACAACTACCTCCCCGGTCGTGAAAGACCGGTGGCGAATCATTTTGGGGTGTTTATTCCGTGACATCCCGTCATTGGGAGGGTTGGGTCTCGATACGCAACGAACACTACTCGACCGCCGGCCCTTGCAATGACGGGGTTAGAACTCGATCTCCCCGATCTGCTCGAAGTTGACGTCGAACAATGCCTCCGCTTCCATCTCGGATTCGGCATCTCCAACATCCCCCGCGCGGACGCCGCGGTCGCAGTACGATCTGTAGGGGCAGTAAAGGCACTTCGTCCGGTCGTCAGTGAGCGGGTAGTTTGAAGCGGATGCAATTTCGTCGGAGAGTTTCGTCAGCAAGTCCCAATCCCGTTTGTATTGCGCGGACGTGTAAGTGAATCGGGCAGGGTCGTTCGGGTACTCCGCGAACCAGTAGATCATCTCGATCTGTTCGGGGTCAAAGGATCTTCCATTGTTGAGATGCGCCCCCGCGCGGACGAGCAATGCGCGATATACGCGCGTCTGCATCCTCGAAGATAACCATTCGTTACGCGGACGTTTGCGGTGGGTCTTCCAGTCGTAGATGGCGGCTTTGTCGCCCTCGACGGCGATGAGGTCGTACTTGGCAACGAGACGATAATTGCCCAGTGGCGCGGAGAGGGTGGCTTCCGCGTATAGACCTGTTAGGTCTTTAAGACCTAACAGGTCTGGTGAACTAAGAAAATTCTCCCACCACCTCTGCAGGTTAGGTGTATTCGCCAGCTTCTGCACCAACCGATGGAAATATTCTCCCTCCTGCTGATGTTTTTCATTCTCCAGCGCAGGCTCGGACTCGATGGCAGGGTACGACAGCCGTTCCAGATAACGCAATTGGAATCGTCGCGCGCAGTCCACATAATCTTGCAGGGAGGATTGGGAGAGGTGCATTTCAGTCGTCAGTCGTCAGTCGTTGGTCGTTAGTCGTTGGCCGTCAGGCGTCAGTGGTTGGTCGTTAGTCGTTGGTCGTTAGTCGTCAGTCGTCAGGCGTTGGTCGTTGGTCGTTAGTCGTCAGTTGTTGGTCGTCAGGCGGCAGTGGTTGGTCGTTAGTCGTTGGTCGTTAGTCGTCAGTCGTTGGTCGTTAGGCAGTGGTTGGTCGTTAGTCGTTGGTCGTTAGTCGTCAGTCGTTGGTCGTTAGTCGTTGGTCGTTAGTCGTTAGTCGTTAGTCGTTGGTCGTCAGGCGTCAGTGGTTGGTAATCGGCGATCAGTGTCGCGATTATAGCACCGCAAACAACTTGCCGCTCCCTCTCCACTTTCCACTTTCTACTTTCCACTTTCTTCTTTCCACCTCTCAGCCCTCCACTTTCCACTTTCTACTTTCCCCTCCCGTCCCTCTCCTTCGCCGCCTTGATGAGACCCACGAACAACGGATGCGGTCTCATCGGGCGCGACAAAAATTCCGGGTGGAATTGACTGCCAACCATGAACGGATGATCCTTGATTTCGGCGATCTCCACCAGTTTCCCGTCGGGCGACATGCCCGAGAAGACCATGCCCGTCTTCTCGAAATCCTCCTTGAACCGGTTGTTAAACTCGAAGCGGTGGCGATGACGTTCCTCCACCCGTTCCACGCCGTAGGCTTCCGCGGCTTTGGTGCCGGGTTTCAATTCACACGGATACAAGCCAAGCCGCATCGTCCCGCCCAGGTCTGTGATGGAGCGCTGGTCGAGCATCAGGTCAATGACCGGGTATTCGGCGCTTCGGTCGAATTCAGAGGAGTTGGCGTCTTCGTAATTGAGGACGCCGCGCGAAAATTCGATGCACATGACCTGCATCCCCAAACACAAGCCCAGATACGGGACCTTCTTCTCACGCGCGTATCGCGCCGCCATGATCTTGCCTTCGATGCCGCGCGACCCGAACCCGCCCGGCACGAGAATGCCGTCCGAACTTTGGATCACGTCCCAGCCCTTGTCCTTTTCCAGGTCGGCGGAATGTACCCAGCCGATCTCCACTTCCACGTCGTTGGCGAGCGCGGCGTGTTTCAACGCCTCCCGCACGGACATGTACGCGTCCTGCAACTCGACGTATTTCCCAACCAGCGCGATCTTGACGATCGGTCTTTGTTTCCTCACGCGTTCCACCAGTTTTTCCCAGGGTTTCATGTCGGGTTTGCGCGTGGCTTTCATATCCAGTTTTTCGACGAGGTAATCGCCGACGCCGGCGCGTTCCAACAGCAGCGGGACCTCGTACAACACGTCGGTCGTCGTCATCGGGACGACGGCTTGTTTCTCCACGTCGCAGAACAGGGCGATCTTGTCGCACAGATCCCTGTCTATCGGGTAATCCGAGCGGGCGATGATCATGTTCGGCGAGATGCCGATGGAGCGCAGCGCCGCCACCGAATGTTGCGTGGGCTTGGTTTTGATCTCGCCCGTCGCGCCGATGTAGGGAAGCCACGTCACGTGGATGAAGTACACGTTCTCGCGCCCGACCTCGTTGCGTAACTGCCTCAACGCCTCGAGAAACGGCTGCGATTCGATGTCGCCCACCGTCCCGCCGATCTCCACGATCACCACGTCCGCGCTCGTTTCCTTCCCGATCGAAGCCACGCGCCGCTTGATCTCGTTCGTAATGTGCGGAATGACCTGGATCGTCCCGCCGAGAAAATCGCCGCGTCGTTCCTTGCCGATGATCTCCGCGTACACCTGTCCGCTCGTGAAGTTGCTGGAACGGCTGAGGCGGATGTCAATGAATCGTTCGTAGTGACCCAGGTCCAAGTCCGTTTCCGCGCCGTCGTCGAGGACGTACACCTCCCCGTGTTGATAGGGGCTCATCGTGCCGGGATCCACGTTGATGTACGGGTCCAGTTTCTGCACCGCCACCTTGAAGCCGCGTTCCTTGAGCAGAAGCCCCGTCGCCGCGGCGGTCACGCCCTTGCCGACCGACGAGACAACTCCGCCTGTATAAAACAAATATTTGGTAATCATCCGATCCTCCAATCCATAATTCTCCGATTCTCGAATCTCGAGAAATTCACTCCGTTCACTTACCCTATGCAGTATCGCGAGACCTGGCTCGCTTTTGCAGGGTCACATAAATGTCGCGGTACGAATGCCCCAGCCTTAAAAGCGACGGGGAGGGCGCTGAAGCCCTCCCCATCGGGGATTTCCTGCTGTGAAAGTTCCGCGTCTCGTATCGGTTTCATCCGACCAGTTTCGTCAGATCCTCGGCGGCGCGCCGCATCTCGAGGAAGATCATACCCAGTTTGGCGTCCTGACGCGCCAACGCGGTCAAAACCGCCTCCTCGCCGACGGAGGTCAACACGATGGAACCCCGATCGCCCTTGATATACACCTGTTCGAGCCCGGCGCGTCCCAGTTCGTTCGAAATGCGCTCCCCAAGCGAAAGCATCGCGGCGGACATCGCCGATACGCGGTCTTCCTCCACTCCCTGCTGCAGGGCGGATGCCATGATCAGTCCGTCCACAGAAACGACCGCCGATGCCTCGATGTCGGGCGCGGCGGCTTGCATGCTTCGCAAACGTTCCACCATCTGTTCAGAACGGGATTTTGCCATGTCGTGTTCTCCTGTGTAATGTCGCTCACAGTTTACCATAATTCAAATTGCAGGAGAATGGCGTCGCAAATTTGACCGTCCCTTTGCTTCATGTTAGACTTATCCGTCAATTTCATGAACGCACGACTTCTCCCACTCCTCGCATTGCTTCTCGTCGCCGCGCAGGACGCCCCGCAGGCTGCGATCACATTCCCCAGGCCGGGCGACGTCCTGAGCGGCGAGGCGACCATCACCGGTACGACGGATATTCCGGGTTTCGCCTCCTCCCAACTGGATTTCTCCTACGCTTCCAACCCGACCGATACCTGGTTCGCCCTCCAGACCTCCACCCAGCCGGTAGCGGACTCTCCCCTCTTCGTCTGGGACACGACCCTCATCCGCGACGGCGAGTACGTTCTCCGCCTGCGCGTGTTTTTGGACGACGGCGCGCTCCAGGAGATCGCGGTGCCCTTCCGGGTGCAGAACGATACGCCTATTTTGACTCCGACGCCTGTCATCACCTCGACCCCGAACAAACTCGATGCGCAATTCCCAACGCCCTTCCTCGTTGCCTCCTCGCCCACGCCCACGCTGACGCCGCGTCCCACCCCGACCCCGCTTCCGACGAACTCCATCGCGATCAACCGGGCGGCGGTGTACGCGAGCCTCGGCCGCGGCGCGCTGGTCATCATCGGCTTGTTTCTTTTTGCGGGACTCCTCCTCCGCTTCCGCCGTTACTAACCTCCGATCCTCCAATTCTCCCGCCCGTCAATTACGATTTACATGGGACTTCGAGCGTGACACCTGACACCTTCCTCCTCATCGGTCTCGGCAACCCCGGCCGCGAATACCGCGATAGCCGCCACAACTTCGGCTTCATGCTCGTTGACCGCATCGCCGTCCGTTTGAACGCGCGCGGGATGAAAATGCAATCGAAAGCCATCGTCATGGACGCGCGACACGACGAACGCAAACTCATCCTCGCCAAACCGCAGACCTACATGAACCTCTCCGGCCGATCCGTGCAGGGACTGATCCACTTCTATAAACTTCCGCTCAGCAACGTGATGATCCTCTCCGACGACCTCGATCTCCCCTTCGGCACGATCCGCATCCGCGCCTCGGGCGGACCGGGCGGTCAGCGCGGGTTATCGTCCGTTCTGGAGCAACTCGGCACGAAGGATGTCCCGCGCTTGAGGCTCGGCATCGGCCGCCCGCCCGGGCGCATGGACCCCGCCGCGTACGTCCTGCAGGACTTCTCGCGCGAAGAATTGAAATTGCTTTCCGAGATCCTCGACCGCGGCGCGGACGCCGCGCTGGAATTCGTCGCCAACGGATTGAACTCCGCCATGAATAAATTCAACGGAGGACTCAAGGAGTAATTCTCCGATCCTCCTCCCGCTCTGAATTCCCCGCTTTCACATGATGCAAATCATTCTCGAAAATATCCGCTCGCTCTCTCAATACCGGCATTTGCTGAATGAAATCAAGTCAGGCAGGCAGATCCCCGGCCTTGGCTTGCCTCGTTCCGCGCGGTTGCCCATACTCGCCGCGTTGCTGGAGGATACAAGCCGTCCCATCCTGCTCGTCACGGACCGCGCCGATCACGCGCTCGCGCTGTTCGATGAATTGGGATTCTGGGTCAGGTCGCCGCGTTACCATTTTGCGGAGCCGAACCCGCTGTTCTACGAGCAAGCCGCTTGGGGGGTCGCCACCCGCCGTGAACGCCTGCAAACGTTGATCGCCCTTTCCGAATACCATCTTCCCTTTGCGAAGAAGCCGGAAACGCCGCCCATCCTGGTGACCTCCGTCCGTTCGTTGATGACGCGGACGCTGCCGCGCAGGGACTTTCTCAGGGCTTGCAAAAAACTTTCTGTAGATCAAACCGTTCAACCCGACGCGCTTGCACACACCTGGGCAGAGACAGGATACCAGCGCGTCAACACCGTGCTGGAGCCGGGTCAATTCTCGAAACGCGGCGGCATCATGGACATCTGGACTCCCGCCGAAAACCTGCCCGTCCGTTTGGATTTCTTCGGCGACGAGATCGAGACCATCCGCAGGTTCGACCCCGCCTCGCAGCGGACGGTCGAGAAACTGGATTCGATCCTCATCACGCCCGCGCGGGAATATATCGCTCGCGGCGAACGGGAAACGGAATACTCCGAGTTCCACATTCCGTTATTGCACAGTCAGCCCGCGAGTCTGCTCGATTACCTTCCGCAAAAGGCGTTGATCCTGGTTGACGACCTGTCCGTGATCGAGGGCATGGCGGCGGAGGTGGAGGAACAGGCGGTCCGTTTTCGGAAGGAAAGCATTAACGAGGGGATATTGCCTGCTGATTTCCCGCTGCCATACATTCCCTGGTCGGAATTACATGATAGTCTACATGAACAGTCTGTGGAGTTGGGGTATTCGACGAACGAGGAGAGATCGGAAAATTCCCTGGCGTCTTGTTTTGGGCATGACGAAAGGTTCGGAGGCAGGCTAAAGCAATTTGTCGAGTATCTAGCCTCGATCGTAGAGAGAGGCGAGCGGGTCGTCGTCGTTTCGCGTCAATCGCCGCGTCTCCATGAGTTGTGGCTCGAACATCAAGATGTCCACCACTCCAACTCTCTCCCACTGGGAAAAGGGGCTGCGGCCGAATTCGTCGAAGCATCGTTGTCCGAGGGCTTCACCCTCAGCCTCCGATCCTCCAATTCTCCGATCCACGACGACCAATTACCAATTACCAATTCCCATCCAAAGATCATTCACCTGATCACAGATTCCGAAGTCTTCGGCTGGGAGCGTCCCCAGCCGCGCACGCGCCAACGACCGATCGCGGAAACTCCCGAATCCATTTACGCGGATTTGCAGGTGGGCGATCACGTCGTTCACATTGATCACGGCGTCGGGCGTTTTGGCGGGTTGGTGCAGCGTGAGTTGGATAATCACCTGCGCGAGTTTCTAGCGGTGGAATACGAGGGCGGCGGACAGTTGTTCGTGCCTGTGCATCAAGCGGACCGGTTGACGCGTTACGTGGGCGCGGAGGGCGCGGTACCCGCGTTGGATCGCCTGGGCGGGCAGGAGTGGCACGAGAAGAAGGGACGCGTCAAGCAGGCTGTATTGGAGGTCGCGCAGGAGATGTTGGATCTGTACGCGCGGCGAAGCGTGGCGCAGGGATACGCGTTCAAGCCCGATACGCCGTGGCAGAAGGAACTGGAGGATTCGTTCCCTTACGTGGAAACCGAGGACCAAAAGCGCGCGCTCGCCGAGATCAAACGCGATATGGAATCGCCGCGCCCGATGGATCGTTTATTATGCGGCGACGTAGGCTACGGAAAAACCGAAGTGGCATTGCGCGCCGCGTTCAAGGCGGTGATGGACGGCAAGCAGGTCGCGATCCTCGTTCCGACAACGGTGCTGGCGCAGCAACATTACGAAACTTTCCTGCAGCGTCTCGCCGCGTTCCCCGTGACGGTGGAAATGCTTTCGCGGTTTAGAACGCCGCGTGAACAGGCGGAAATCCTCTTCAAACTTGCGGCGGGCGAGATTGACATCGTGGTCGGCACGCACCGCCTGCTTTCGAACGACGTGCAGTTCAAGGAATTGGGACTGGTCGTCATTGATGAAGAACAACGCTTCGGCGTGACGCACAAGGAGCATCTCAAGAAACTACGCACCGAGGTGGATGTGTTGACGCTCACCGCCACGCCCATCCCGCGCACGCTGTACATGGCGTTGACGGGCGTGCGCGATATCTCGAACCTCAACACGCCGCCCGAAGAGCGGCTGCCCATCGTCACGCACGTCGGTCCGTATTCGCCGAAACTCGTCCGCCAGGCGATCCTGCGCGAACTCGAACGCGGCGGGCAGGTTTTCTTCGTGCATAACCGCGTGCAGACCATCGAGGCGATGAAGGCGCATCTCAATCAACTCGTCCCCGAGGCGGTTGTGGACATCGGTCACGGACAGATGCCCGAGCAGCAACTGGCGAACGTGATGCACCGTTTCAACGCGGGCGAGACGGACATCCTGCTTTCGACGACCATCATCGAATCGGGATTGGACATCCCGAATGCGAACACCCTCATCGTGGATCGCGCCGACACCTTCGGGCTTGCCCAACTCTATCAACTGCGCGGCAGGGTCGGACGTGGGGCTGCGCGCGCCTACTCATACTTTTTCCGCCACAAAAAGTTGACTCCCACACACGAAGGGCAGCAGCGGCTCGAGGTCATTGCGGAGAATACGCAGCTCGGCGCAGGCTATTCGATCGCCATGCGCGACCTTGAGATACGCGGGGCGGGCGAGTTGCTCGGCACGCGTCAATCAGGGCATATTCAGGCAGTTGGGTTTCATTTGTATACGCGGCTGTTGGCGGATGCGGTGAGGCAAATTCGCAGAATTGAGGCATCAAGGGGCAACGGCAAGGAGAAAGCGGAAAGTAGAAAGTTCGAGAGTCCACTTTCCACTTTCCAACAGCCCATCTCCATGCCCGTCAACGTGGATCTACCTCTCGCGGTCGGCATCCCTGCGGAGTACATCGCGGATCAGGATCTGCGTTTGCGGTTGTATCGCCGCATTGCAGATCTGCGGGATGAGACCGAGATAGACGCTCTTGCATCCGAGTTCGAGGATCGTTTTGGCGATCCGCCTGAGATGGTGCAGAATCTGTTCTATCAGATGCGGGTCAAACTGCGCGCGGAGAAGGCGGGGCTGTCCGCGGTCGGCTGGGAGAATGGACAGGTCGTGTTGCGGTACCCGGCGTCGGCGGAGGAAAAGGATGGGAAACGGCTGGCAGACCTGGGTCCGGGAATCCGAGGCGGGAGGTCGTCGTATTGGTGTTCGTTCGGGGAGGAGTGGGAATCCAAATTACTGGAGGCGCTGTCTTCGATGCCGAAGGCTGCCCGGCGAATCCAGACCGAAAAAGTTACACACAATTGACTTTGCGTGTTCATTCTGTATAATTTACATTGTAAGGCGTTTGCAAGGCTCAAACGCGCGCGCTCACAAGAGAGGAGGTGTGCTGAGGCGATATAAACGACATCTGAACGCTTTTTCTGTCCCTGTCGGTATGTCCACTATTCAAGAGGAGAATTTTCATGAAAAAGATCGTCCGTTTGTTTTCCGTTCTATTGATAGCCTCCCTGCTTCTTTCGGCTATTCCGGCGGCGTCCGCCCAGACCGATTACCCGGCGGGGGTAAGCCTGCTGGATGATTTCAATCGGGCAAATGGCGCCCTGGGCCGCGATTGGACCGGCAACAAGTCCAAGTATCGCGTTTTGAACGACCAGTTGTTTGTGCGGAGCAACGACGCGAATTCCGACATCTACTGGAAGGAACCGTTTGGAGCGGACCAGGAGGCATTCGTTACATTTGCCAAAGTGAGCAACAAAGCCACCGAACAAAATCTCCTGCTCAAGGCGCAGAGCAACAAGACCTGGGGCGACGGCGTCATCGAGGTGCTTTACGACGCGAAGATGCAGGCTGTTCAGGTATGGACCTGGGAATGGCCCAAGGGATGGATAAAGTACGGGGACGACATCCCCGCCACTTTCTCGGACGGCGATGTGTTCGGCGCGCGGGCGCTCGCGAACGGTATGGTCGAAGTTTATCGAAATGGGGAACTGATCGGTTCGCGCGACGTCACGACCTGGCGGTTCTACGACAAGGGCGGTTACATTGGCTTGTGGTTCATCGGCGCGCGAGGGGCTGTGTTGGATGATTTCGGAGGCGGCACCCTTCTCGATCCCCCCTATCAACTTGTCCAACTCCAATTGCTGGCGTTCAACGACTACCATGGTCACGTGATGCCGAACGAAGCGGGGACGGTGGACGGCGTGCCGGCCGGCGGCGGTGAATATCTTTCGACCAAACTCAATGAGTTGCGCGCCGGCAACGAGCACAGCCTCACTGTCGCGGCTGGCGACCTCATCGGCGGTTCTCCGGCGTTCTCCGGTTTGTTCCACGATGAACCGTCGGTCGAATCGCTTAATGCAATGATGCTCGATGTGTCGAGCGTCGGCAACCATGAGTTCGACGAGGGCGTCACCGAACTGCTCCGCATGCAGGACGGCGGTTGTCATCCTGTTGACGGGTGTTATTTCCCGAGTGAACCGTTCGCAGGCGCCGACTTCCAATGGCTGGCGGCAAACGTCGTCAACGAGGTCACTGGCGAGACCCCGTTGCCGCCCTACTGGGTCAAGGAGGTTGACGGCGTGAAGGTCGGCTTTATCGGCATGACGCTCGAAGCGACCGACACGCTGGTCGCCGCGTCCGGCATCCAGGGCTGGGACTTCCTCGATGAGGCTGAGACGGCAAACGCGCTCGTTCCGTTCCTCAATGCGCAGGGCGTTGACGCCATCGTCGTGTTGTTGCACGAGGGCGGTTCGCAAACGCCGCCTCCGGGCGATATCAATGCCTGTGTCGGAATTTCAGGTCCGATCGTGGCGATCAACGATGCCCTCGACCCCGAGATTGATGCGCTGATCACCGGTCACACCCACCTGCCTTACAACTGTGTGCTTCCCGATGCGGCTGGTCAGCCCCGTATCGTCACAAGCGCCTACTCGTATGGACGGATCGTGTCGGAACTGCAGCTCGTCCTGGATAGACGCACGAACGACGTCCGCCGCGACCTGAGCGCCTCCCGGAACCACCTCGTGGATCGGACGACGCTTCTGCCCGACCCGGCGATCTCCGCCGTGATCGCCAAATGGCAGCCCCTGTTTGCCGCCGCCGGCAACATCCCCATCGGCACGATCACCACCGATATCAACCGGGGGGCGAGCGGTGAGGACAATCGCGGCGTCGAATCGAATTTGGGCAACCTGATCGCGGACGCACAATTATGGTCAACCTCGTCCAACGGGGCGCAGATCGCTTTCATGAACCCGGGCGGGGTGCGCGCCAACCTGACCTATCTCTCATCGCCCGCGGGCGAGGGCGATGGCGTTGTCACCTTTAGCGAAGGATTTGCGGTACAGCCGTTCGGCAACACGCTGAAGACCTTCCCGATGACCGGCGCGCAGATCATTTCGGTGCTCCAGCAACAGTGCCAGCCGACCGGATCGAGTCGCCCGTTCCTGCACCTGGGCGTGTCGCAGGGCTTTACTTACGATCTGGCGACGACGATCGTGGGCGGTAACTGCACCGGGGTTTCCATCACGAACGTGAAGTTGAACGGTGTTCCTCTGGATCCTGCCGCGACCTACATCGTGACGGTGAACAACTTCCTCGCCGACGGGGGCGATAACTTCACCACGTTCCGCGCCGTGACCGCCCCGAAACTCGACGGCGGCAATGACCTTCAGGCGTTCATCAACTTCCTCGCCACGTTCAGCCCGGTCTCGCCTCCAGGCAGGGACAGGGTCAACGAACTGCCCTGAGCGATTGCCTCGTCTGCGGTTCGACAGTCCGCAAGCCGGGCTTGCGATGACTGCCAGGACCGAATGAATAAACGCAGGGTCTTCTCGAGGACCCTGCGTTTTGATTTCATTGCTTCTTCTTCACTGTTTTCACCGCCCTCGTCGCGATGTAATTGGGATGGTGTTTACTCAACGGCGATTCGGGCATGTAGTCCTCATACAGATCCGTGATGACGAACCCCGCTTCGCACTGACCTCCGAGCAGGTCCGTGAGCGAGTGACCGAACTCGAGCGGCAGCCCCTTTTCGAGCCATTCGTCCAATTCTTCGTTAGGCAGGCTTGTCAGGTCGGAATAAGGGATCGAGTGCGCGACTTCCAGAATGCCTTCATCCGCCTTGTACAGATCGAAAATGTAATGAACGGGATTCATCATGCCGGTCATCAGGACGCCTCCATGCCTGAGCGCGCGATGACACTCCTTCCAGACCGCGCGCACGTCCGGCATGAACGCCGTCGAAACGGGATTGAAGACCAGGTCGAACGATTCGTCCGCGAACGTGGATAGATCCGCCGCGTCGCCCTCCACCGTTTTGAGATCCAACGCTTCTCTCTCAGCCACAAGTTGGTCCTGTTTCAATTGGCTTGGGGAATTGTCGAAGACGGTCACGCGCGCGCCGACCGCCGCGAGGACAGGTCCCTGTTGCCCGCCGCCGGACGCCAGGCATAACACGTCCGCGCCTTTGAGCGGCGGAAACCAACGATGGGGGACGGGGATGTTTTCGGTCAGCACAATGCTGAAGTCGCCGTTTCGCGCCCTGGCGATGGTCTCGGGATCAACGGGTTTCGTCCAACGGCTTTCACCGCCTTCCACTTCGCGGTTCCATGCTTCGCGGTTATACGAGCGAATGTCCATGGTGTTCCTCCTGTGGAAAAGAAAACCGCCACATCCTTCCACCTTCCACTTTCCAGATATGGCGGTCCATTTCCTTTCGATGTCTCGTTTACCTACGGGTTGGGCGTATTTTGCACCGCCACGCCGACCCACGAAAAGACGCGCTTCTCGCTGATCGCCCCGGCGGAAACCCAGATCGGTTGTCCCTGCTCGTCCACGCCGTTCTGGCGGACGGTGGTGACCCACCAGCGGATGACGTGCGCCAGGTTATCGTTCGGGCGGAACGAGGTGGGGACGATGTACTTCGTATCGGTCACGTAATCCGTGATGCGCTGCCCCTGGCCCGAGGTCACGTCTTCAATTGTGACCTGGTAACGCTCGTTTTCGCGCAGCGTGCCGATGGTCGCCCACTGCAACGTCACCACGTCGTTTGCCAGGGTGAAGGCTGCGCCGTCCGCAGGCAGGAGCAGGTTCGGGGCCTGGTAGGGAGGCGGAAGGGTCGCAGTGGGAGTCGGTCCCGGTGTGGCGAATCGTTCGCACAGTGGGATGATGATCGGCACTCCCACGAAAACGTTATCTGTGGAAAGCCCGTTGTAGAACTTGATCGCCTCCTGCGGGACGTTGTAGTTTGCCGCGATGCTCGAAAGCGTATCGTTCGCCTGCACGGTGTAGGAGATCTTTTCGCAAGCCTGCGCGGTTTGCGTGGCTTCGTTCGGGATGTCGGTCGGCGGCGGCGCGGGAGTCGGCGTTGGGTAGGGGATCTTCAACGTCTGTCCCTCGGAGATGATGCAGGTGGTGGGCAGGTTGTTCAGGATGATGATGCTTTGCACCGAAACGCCGAACGCGACCGCGATCCCGCCGCAGGTGTCGCCCGAGCGCACCGTGTAATCGAACGGCGGCAGGGGCGTTTCGGTGGGGATGAGCGTGGGAGGCAGGGTTTCGGTGGGAGTGGGTGTGATGGTCGGGGTGGCGGTTGCAGTGCCTTCGGCGGTGGGGGTCGTGATCGAGGTGCCCGCAATCCCCGAACTCAAACCGAAATACACCACTGCCGCGCCGATGAGCAGGATGATGACCAACGCGCCGAGCGCAGCCGGCAGGCTGAGCGTGACCTCGGGCATGCGGCTTGCCTGCATCCCGGTTTCGATTTTTTTCGATTTTGGCGTGGCTTTCGCGGTCAATTCCGTCCCACACACGAGACATCGCGTGGCGCTCTCGCTCAAACGCGTCCCGCACGTGGGGCAGACCTTTGTTTTTTGTGTGGACGAAGGTTCTTGAATCATACGGGCGGGAATTATACCATTTCAGACTTCGGAAGTCTCCGAGACTTCGGGAGCACGAAAACGGCTCTTTCTACGCCCCTGCCTGATTCGCTTCGAGGGAATTGATCCCAGCCTTGGCCGCATACCAACAAAAACGCCGCAGGCGACTGCGGCGTGAAGTGACGACAAAACGGACTATCTATCACAGGCTGGGGCTTTTTTGTTGACATGTACACAAGGAAACAGGTAGACACGTAAACGCGTAGCGCGCAATACTTTCCTCCGACCATCCAACCATCAAGCTACAGAACGATCAAACCATGAAAATTATCCGGACCGATTTAACTGATGTTACGCATGTCGCTCTTGCCCAAGAAACACCTGAAAAGCGGGACGCTACGCAGTCTCGCGTTACGGGTATCATTGCGTAACATCAACTGATTTAAGAAACATCGCCCGCGTGGATCACGGCAAGCCATTTCTTCCCTCTCTCGAACTCCAACTATTCGTTATTCACTCGCAAGTTGCGGGATGGGGTAAAATATCAACGTGAGGATCTACCTCGATACCAGCGTGTATAACCGCCCCTTCGATGATCAGTCCCAGCCGCGTATCTGGATGGAGACACTGGCTTTGGCTTTGGTTCTGCAGTTGGTGGAGGCTGGCGAAGCAACCCTCGTCAATTCCTCCGTGTTGGAGTTCGAGAATATGCGAAACCCGATCCCGCTCAGACGGGACTGGATGACCCGGTGCCTGAAACTGTCAACGGTGCATCAATCTGTGAACGCGTCCATTCGCACGCGCGTACCGACCATGAACCCGCTTGATTTTGTTCAGAAAGTAATGGGAGAGCAGCCATGACCATTCATGTTCCAAGTGATAGACAGGTGATGCGGGAAGCGGTTCAAGTGCTGATGATGCACATGAGTCCCGCAAAAGCCACGCGCTTCTGGGCTTCCTGGCAGATCGGTGAAGGAGATTACCTTGTCATTCGTGAGCAACTGTTTGGGGAGGAAACTGTGAAATCCCTTTATAAACAGATTGAAGAGTTTCAGAAAAGGAAAAAATGATTCTCGGACTTTCAATACCCCTGAAACTCTGATACAATACCGTTCGCAAGCCGAAAGACCTATCTTTTTCCAGAAGACCCTCGGCACCCCAGCCGGGGGTCTTTGTGTGTAATATCTAAATGTCATTGCGAGACCCGTTGGTTGAGTAGGCGGCGGTTGTCCGCCGTATCGAAACCAGAGGGTCGAAGCAATCTGCATCTTATATGGAGGAGATTGCTTCGCACAAACCGCTCGCAATGACATTTGAAACAAGGTGAACCAATGTTAGTAGAACGAACCGACCTCCGAAACATCGCCATCATTGCCCACGTGGACCACGGCAAGACCACCCTCGTGGACGGTCTCCTGCGTCAGTCGCACACCTTTCGCGATAACCAGCAGGTGGCTGAGCGCGTGATGGATTCCAACGACCTCGAACGCGAACGCGGCATCACCATCCTTGCCAAGAATACCGCAATCACCATTCCCGATCCCGCCACCGGAAAGAACGTCAAGATCAACATCGTGGATACGCCCGGTCACGCGGATTTCGGCGGCGAAGTGGAACGCGTCATGAACATGGTGGACGGCGTGCTGCTGCTCGTGGACGCGGCGGAAGGTCCCATGCCGCAGACCCGCTTTGTGCTCAAGAAGGCGCTCCAAATGGGACACAAAGCCATCGTGGTCATCAACAAGATAGACCGCAAGGACGCAGAACCCTCCCGCGTCCTCAACGAGACCTTCGACCTCTTCATCGAACTCGGCGCCTCCGATGAACAGGCGGACTTTCCCGTGATCTATGCTCAAGCCACGACCGGGCGGGCCGGTCTCACGCCGGACCTCGACCCTGATCTCGCCTGTCTGTTCGACGTCATCCTCAAGCATGTCCCTGCCCCCAAAGTGGACGCGGACGCACCGCTGCAATTGCTCGTCACCACGCTCGGTTACGACGACTACCGCGGTGTGACAGCCATCGGGCGCATCTTTGCCGGGAAAATAAAAGCGGGTCAAAGACTTGCGCGATTAACTGTAGATGGACGCAATCTTCCCGAGTCTGCAAAATATCTTTATACCTTTCAGGGCTTGAACAAAATAGAAATTGCCGAAGCCAGTGCAGGCGATATCGTCTCGCTGGCGGGACTCGAGGAAATCGGCATCGGTGAAACGCTTGCCGATCCGAACAACCCGGTCGCGTTGCCCACGATCAAAGTGGAAGAGCCTACTGTCCGCATGACGTTCGGCGTGAACACCTCTCCGTTCTCGGGCAGGGAAGGGAAGTACAGCACCTCCCGCAAATTGCGCGAGCGTTTGTATGATGAACTGCGTACCAACGTCGCGTTGCGCGTCGAGGATACGGAATCCGCCGAGAACTTTTTGGTCTCGGGTCGCGGCGAGTTGCATCTGGGCATCCTCGTCGAAACCATGCGGCGCGAAGGATATGAGTTTCAGGTCTCGCGTCCTGAAGTTATTTTTCATAAAGCAGATGATGGTGAACTGCTTGAACCTTATGAGGAAGTCCACATCGAAACCAGCAACGAGACCGTCGGCGTGGTGGTGGAAATGCTCGGGAGTAGAAGAGGCAGGATGATGGATATGCAAGCCTCGGGCGAAGGCACGACCTTGCTCGGATTCCGTTATCAGTTCCTCACCTCCACGCGCGGCGCGGGCGTCATGCACACCGTCTTCTACGGCTACGATGAAATGGCTGGACCGATGAACACGCGTCAATCCGGTTCGCTGGTCGCGTGGGAGGCGGGAACCACGACGGCATACGCGTTGAAATCCGCCGAGGAACGTGGGATGTTGTTCTACGGTCCCGGCGTGGAAGTGTACGAAGGCATGGTCGTCGGCGAGAACGCGCGCTCCGGCGACATCGCGGTCAACGATGGTCGTCGGCGAGAACGCGCGCTCCGGCGACATCGCGGTCAACGTTTGCAAGAAGAAGCATTTGACGAACGTGCGCGCCGCGCGCGGCGACATGGAGATCCGCCTCACGCCGCCCCGACAGATGTCCCTGGATGAAGCGGTCGAATATCTGGCTGACGACGAACTGCTCGAGATCACCCCCGAAAATTATCGCATCCGCAAACGGATATTGAACACGGAAGAGCGCGGCAAAGTGACGAAGAAGGCAAGGGAAGCGCTCGAAGCATAGACGAAAAGGACTTGCGAATCGCAAGTCCTTTTCGTATTCTGTCATTTCGACGGTTTCTCGCGGCGCGAGGCGCCGCTCGAAACGACAATTTTTACGGACAGGTAAACGATATTTCCTTGCTTCGAGTGGAGCCAGCCGCGTTGTAAACCTCGATGAAATATGAAAATTTATCGCCTGCGGTGTACGAGACGGATTCGGAATAGGAATTCGAATCTGCCGGTAATTGCGCGACAGCCTGACCCTCCCGAATGACGCGGTAACCGATCTCGTCGCTTGCCCGATCCGTCCAATTTATGTTGACGGTCACTTGACCGGCGCTGCAATTGAACGTCCACTCCTGAATGGACGGCGCGGGCGGCGGCGCCTTTGTTGCGGTGGGCGGCGGCGTGACGCTCGATACGACCCAGTAACTTCCCTTCACTTCCACGTACTCGCCCCACAACCAGCACACGCCCGCCGGGCTTTTAGCGGATTTCACGAGCCAGTAATTCTCCTGTGGATATGCCCCGACGATCTCCAGTTCCTTCCAAGCCAGGTACGTGTACACCACCTCGTAATCCTGACCGGGACCCGTGCGGCAGTTGGTCTGTTGCAGCACCCTCAACATCGGCACGGAATACGTCGGAGTGATCGTGCCGGTCGGACCGACGGTGGAGGTGGGCGTTTGGGACGGGACGATCTGTTCCTTTTGTGTCGTCGCGGTGAATGTCGGGACGGTCAATAGCGCCTCCACTGTCAACGCGGCGGAAGTCTGCACCTCCTCCGGCGGCGGAATCTGTTCGCCGCTGCCGGGCAGGTTACAGGCAAGCATGGAGGCGATCAGGATCAGGGCTGCAAGAGATGTGCGGCTTCCATTTTTCATTTTGAATCACTTTATCTTTTTATGCGCGCGCCCGCCGACCCGGAAGTACTCCACGCGCCCCCGGTCGTCCCGAATGATGTCTGCGAGCGCGCCTTTGTAGGGTTCGTCCAAACCGACGAGTTTATCCTTTTCGTAGAACTGAAAACGCATCGGCGGCATGGCGGGACCGGGCGGAGTATCGGGCGTGGGAAAGCCGCCCAACGGGATGTGATGATACATCAGGTATTTGCCTTTGACCTTCAGGTCAAAGCACTCGGTGCCAATCCTATAACGCCCGACGTACTCTTTGAGTTCCTTCACGGGGCTCTCGATGGGTTCGGGCAATTTCAACATGACCTTGAAATACGTTTCGAGGACCAGCCCAAACAGTCCCGCTGTAATGATCCCGCCGTCGTCGCTGTTCGTCAGGATGGCGCATGCAAAATCCTTGTCGGGGATGAAGAAGAAATACGCCTGCTGACCGTTCGTCGCGCCGCCGTGCGCGTACACTTTGAACCTCCCGACGTCGCGGATGAACCACGTGACCCCCATCTTTCCGCGCGGACCCATATCCGCCTGGGGAACCTGCATCGCGCGCAGACTCTTGCCTGAGACGACGTTCTTCCTCCCGTTGCTCATGTGGAAGCGCGCATACTCGAGCAGATCACGGACCGTGGACACGACTCCTCCCACGCCGTTGCCTGCCCTGCCAATCGCCCACGGACGCGCCGCCTTGACCTTTCCCTTGACCTTCTGATGACCGACCACGAACCGATGCGTGAACAGAATATCGTTCGGGTAAAAGAAGGACATCTTCAAGCCGAGCGGATCGAACAACATCTCCTGTACGGCTCGCTCATACGGTTTCTTCGTCACGATCTCGATGATTCTTGATGCTACATTGAACCCCGTGTTGTTGTACGACCAGATCTTCCCCAATGGCTGCACCTGCGACAGTCTGGCGATGTCCTTCACCATTTTATCGAGCGCGTCGTCGCCGTTCCCGAAGTCGTTGAAGTAATCGCCGACCCATCCGCCGGTATGCGTGAGCAGATGCCTGACCGTGACTTTCTTTGATACGTTTTCGTCCCGCACCCTGAAATCTTTGATGTACTTTCGTACAGGCGCGTCCAGATCCACTTTGCCCCGTTCGACGAGCATCATCATTAACGTCCCTGTGAATGTCTTGCTGATCGAGCCGGTTTGAAACAAAGTATCCGGCGTGACCGGAAGCGGATGCTCGACGCTTGTGATTCCGAACCCCGCCGTATGTTCCCTGCCCTTGTGCCAGATGCCGATGGCGACGCCCGGCACTTCGAGCCGCTTCATCTCCGAGACGATCTTTTTGGCGATCTTCCTGAATTTCGTATCCGTGATCTGCGATGTGGAAAGGTTCATGGTTACCTCGCTGGAAAACATGGATGGTTGGGAATGTCATTCTCCCGGATTGTAACATCGAGGACAAAAACGACCCATGCCCGAGGGTGCGAGCATGGGTCGTTTTCATTAAGGAGACTCGAGTCTATTCGGTGTGCTGTCCCGAGTCGCCCGGCGCAAGTTGGAAATTGCCCTTGCCCTTTTTGCCGTTGACGTCGGCGGTGTTCATGGCGTATTGCAGAACGGCATAAGCGATGGCGTCCGAGTTGACCTCCAGCGCATACATGTTCACGTTGGCGAAAGTGTCGCACGCCTGGTGATAGCACGCGTCGTATTGCTGACCGGCTGTGCCGCCCCAGAGGGCGGCTTCGTCGGCGGTCTTGATCCCTTCCGCGCCGGTGAACAAACCGCCGGAGGGAATGCCCACCGCGATGAACGGACCGTAGTCCGAGCGCCCGGTGAAGTCCGTGCCTTTGAAGGGGATGCCCTGCATGGTGAAGAATCTTTCGAAGGTCTTCTCGATCTCTGCGGAGCCTGCGGGACCAGGACCAGCCCCAACGCCGTCCGAATCGTCGCCGTCATAGATGAAGAAGACGTGATTCGGCGAGCCAACCATGTCGAAGTTCAAGTAGAGGGCGATTTTGGCTCTTTCCTCCGCGCTCAGATTGTTCACGTAGTAGGTCGAGCCAACCAAGCCCGATTCTTCCGCGCCCCACCACGCGAAGCGCACCATGTTTCTCGGTTTGACCTTTGCCATCTGTCTGGCAACCTCGAGAATGGCGGCGGAACCGGAACCGTTGTCGTTGATGCCGGGACCGGCGTTCACCGAATCGAGATGCGCGCCCGCCATGATAACGTTATTGGGATCGCCGTATTTCGATTCGCCGATCACGTTGTAGGTGGTGGCGATGCCGCGGAAGGTGTCGGTTTTGAGGCGCAGGACGAGACCCGAGGTCGCTGCCAGTTGCTGACCCATCGCCTGCGTCACGGAGGTCACGCCGATATCCAGCGTGAATCCGTTGCCCAGCGTGCCATTGATCGGGCCGGGACTGTTGTTGTAAATGACGACGCCCACAGCGCCGGCGTTATAGGCATTGGTCGCCTTCAACGCGAACGTGCAGGCTCCGCGGCTGATCAACGCGATGTTCCCCGCCGGAAAGCCGGCAAAGTCGGCGGCTTCACATCCGGGAGTGGCATCGGCGGGCGGGGCGGCGAGGTGGGTTACTGCCGCGGTCACGTCGCCGCTCCCCGAATAGGACATGATGTTGTTTTCGATCGGTCCTGCGGGCGGCGGGGCGACCTGCTCAAGGACGGTGGGCGTAAGGACGATGAACGTCTGGAACTGGAAGGGTTGCACGGTCACGTTGTAACCGTAGGAGGTCATCTGCGCGACGACGTAATCCACCGACGCGTCGTAGCCGGGCGTGCCGGAGGTGCGGATGCCGTTATTGGCGTCGGCAATCGCCTGGAATGCCGCCTGGTGGGCGCGCACGCCTTCGAGCGTGACGCATTCCAGCAACTTTGCGTGGGTGTTGTTGACGCGCGTATCACAGGCTTCGGGTCCCGCCATGACCGCAGGCGCGAATGCGAACGCGGTTGCAAGGATGGACAGGAGGGTCAAAATGCGGATCGTTCTGTTGAACATGGTACTCTCCTCTATTGGCGAACAGATTGGGTTAAGTTAAATCGTAGCATCGCTAAAGAACGGGAGTGGATGAGATATACCTTCCTGAACCGCCTCCTTTCCGGGTATGGCGTGAAAACTTGCGCAGTCTCCACTGTTCGGAAAGTGTCTGAAAAGTCACTTAGGGAGCGTAACCCGCGCCCTTCGGCGCAGGGACGACGATAGACGCCTTCGGCAGCGTCCGCCTACGCATGAGTTTTCAGGCACTCTCTCAGATAAACGAATCAGGCTCTGAAGACCCTCCCGATCTCCAAAACCTGACCGCGTTTACTCTCCGCTTCCTTCCATCCACGTGGACTGATATTCGGGTTTCTCGTATTCCAGCGCGTCCCTGGTGAGGTGAAGAGGATGGAACGTATCCACCATCACCGCCAGTTCCTGCGTTTCCTTTTTGCCGATGGATGCTTCGGTCATGCCGGGCTGCGGACCGTGCGGCAAGCCGTAGGGATGCAGCGAGATGTCGCAGCGGTCAATGCCCTTGCGGGACATGAAGTTGCCTTCGGCGTAATAGATCACCTCGTCCGAGTTGACGTTCGAGTGGTTGTACGGCGCGGGAATGCCTTCGGGGTGATAATCGAAGAGGCGCGGAACGAAGGAGCACACCACGAAGTTGTGCGCCTCGAACGTCTGATGCACCGGCGGCGGCTGATGGATGCGTCCGGTGATCGGCTCGAAGTCCTCGATGTTGAATATCCACGGATAGAGATAACCGTCCCAGCCGATCACGTCGAAGGGATGGTAATCGAGGACGTGCCGCGTCAAGCGGTCGCGCACCTTGATCCGCACTTCGAACTCGCCGCGTTCGGTGTGCGTCTCGAGCTCCTCGGGGACGCGGATGTCGCGTTCGCAATACGGCGCGTGTTCGAGCAGTTGACCGAAATGATTGCGGTACCGTTTCGGCGGCTCGATCTGCGAAGGATTTTCGATGGTGAAGAAGCGCGCTTCGCTGTCGTCGAGGTGCATTTGCCAGGTCGTCCCGAACGGGATGACGATGTAATCGCCCTTGCGGAACTTGAGGTTCCCGAACTGCGATTTCAGAACGCCGCTCCCTTCATGCACCCACCAGGTTTCGTAGGCTTGCGCGTTGCGATAGAAATAATCCATGCTCTTTGAGGCGCGCGCCACGCCGAGGATCACGTCCTTGTTTGCCAGCAGCGGAATGCGCGCAGAGACGGGATCGCCTCCAGGCGGGGCGTCGGCGGTGGCAAAGGCGCGGTGACGGATCGGGCCGAAGTCCACAGTTTCCGGGAGGCGCGAACCGATGTCTTCCGTATGTTTGACGCGCGGCGGGATGAAGTTGTGATACAGGATGGATTGCAGGGACGAGAATCCCTCCAATCCCATCAATTCTTCGCGATATAGTTCGCCGTTCGGCTTTCTGAATTGCGTATGTCGTTTGTGGGGGATTTGTCCGAGTTTGTGATAAAAAGGCATGGGTCCTCCGTCGTTTACTCGACCAGTAATTTTTTCCTTCCAACAGTGTTTCTCAAAATGCCGATGCGTTCGATCTCCAATTCGACCACGTCGCCTTCGTTCAGCCAGGGTCCCTGGAATTTGGTCAATTCGAGCAGGCAGCCTGTACCGACCGTGCCCGAGCCGATCACGTCGCCGGGATACAACATCGCTGAATCGGAAATGCGCGCGATGATCTCGCCGAACGACCAGTGCATGTCTTTGAAATTGCCTCTGGAGAATTCCTTCCCGTTGACCCGCGCGACCATTTCGAGATCGTACACGCCCGGTCTGTCCGTGGCTTTATCGGCAATCGCTTCATGCGTGACGATGACGGGCCCAAACGCCGACGCGAAATCCTTGCCCTTGGCGGGACCCAGTCCCACCGCCATTTCCTTTCTCTGCACATCCCGCGCCGACCAGTCGTTGAAGATGGTGTAACCGAAGATGTGTTTCGGCGCGTCCTCGGGACCGATGTTCATCCCGCCCCTGCCGATGATTGCCGCGATCTCGAGTTCGTAGTCCATGGCGTTGGTGTAATTCGGGTAGGGGATCACGTCGTCGTGTCCGAAGACCGCGTTGGGATTGGTGAAGTAGAAGACCGGGAACTCGTACCATTCCTGCGGCACTTCCCGTCCGCGATTTCGGTTTGCGGTTTGGACGTGCTGCTCGAAGGCGTATCCGTCGCGCAGGGTGAACGGCTTCAACGGCGGCAGGAATTTGACCTCGTCAATCGAAAGCGAATCCTTAGATTTCCTGCCGGCGGCTTTTTCCGCGCCAGCCTCCATGACGGCGTACATGTCCGCGAAGGGCAGGGTGTAGACCCGGTCTCCGTCCACGAGGGCAGGCTGGGTCGTCGCGCGAAGCGTCGAGATGGTTGCGAATTTCATGATGTGAGTCCAAAGTCAAAGGTCGAAGGTCGCATGTCAGATGTTGACTTTTGACCTGCGACGTTCGACTAGAGATTGCCTCGTCGTTCCTGTTCCAGTTCGATGGATTCGAACAACGCCTTGAAGTTGCCCTTGCCGAATCCTTTTGCGCCGTGACGCTGGATGATTTCGATGAACATGGTCGGGCGATCCTGGATCGGGCGCGAGAAAATTTGCAGGAGATAGCCTTCGTCGTCGCGGTCAACGAGGATGCCGAGATCGTGGACGGTTTTCATGTCCTCCTTGATCCTGCCGACGCGCTCGGGGAGTATTTCGTAGTAGGTATCCGGCACGCGCAGGAACTCGACGCCGCGCTTGCGGAGTTCGCCGACGGTCTCGAGGATGTCGCCCGTGATGAGGGCAATGTGCTGGACGCCGGGCGTGAGGTAGTAATCGAGATACTCCTCGATCTGACTCTTGCGGCGTCCCTCCGCCGGTTCGTTGATCGGGAACTTGACGCGCCCGTTGCCGTTCTGCATCACCTTGGACATGAGCGCGGAATATTCGGTGGAAATATCCTTATCGTCGAAGTGCAATAACTGGCGAAAGCCCATTACCCGATGATAAAAATTGACCCAGTGATTCATCTTGCCCAACTGCACGTTGCCCACGATGTGGTCAATGGCGGCAAGGCCGGTGGAGTCGGCTTCGAAGTCGAGGGGTCTGTAGGTCGGCGCGAACACGCCCTTGTAATCGTCGCGGTCCACAAAGACGTGCAGGGTCTCGCCGTAGGTGTAGATGGCGGACGTGCGGAAGATGCCGTGGTCGTCCTTTTCCTCGCGCGGCGCCCACGCGGATTTGCCGCCGCGTTCGGTGGTGGCTTTCCATGCCTCTTCCACGTCGTCCACTTCGAGCGCGATGACCTTGACGCCGTCGCCGTGAACCAGGTGATGCGCGGCGAGCGGGCTGGATGGTGTATAAGGCGCGGAAACAACGAACCGCGCCTGCCCCGATTCCAACACATACGAAGCGAAGTCGCGGTTGCCGGTCTCCAGCCCGGAGTAGGCGACCGGCTTGAAGCCGAACGCCTTCCACCAGTAATACATGGCGTGTTTGGCGTTGCCCACGTAGAAATGCACGTGGTCAACGGATTTGATCTGCAGGAAGTCCGCCTCCTCGGTCATGGGGCGGGCTTCGGGTTTTACGAGTGTTGCCATTTTCTCTCCTTTCGAATGGTCTGTTTAGATTTTACGACAAAGGATGTCCGATTGCAAATTAAAGCCCGAATCTCAGCAAAACATAGTTCTGCTAACAACCCTTGAACAATTGTTAGCATTGTGCTAACATCGTGTTGTGTACAAGATCTCCTACGCCAGGGAAGCCGAAAAGTCATTGTTGAGGATACCGCGAAAAACAGCGAAATTGATTCGCGAGAAATTGGACGCAATCGCCGCCGATCCATTTGCCAATCACCCAAACGCGAAGAAACTGCAAGGCAGAGAAGGCTTCCGCCTGCGAGTTGGAGATTGGCGGGTCGTTTACAGGATTCAAAATGAACAATTGATGATTATCGTGTTGAAAATCGCTTCACGTGGAGAGGTTTACAAATGAAAGAAGAAATTCAAATCATCGAACGGGATGGCAAGCCCGAATGGGCGGTGCTTCCTTATGAACACTATCTGCAACTTGCCGAGCAGGCTGAACTGCTCGAGGACATCCGCGATTTCGACAGAATCAGCGCAGCGATCGAACGCGGGGAAGAGGAGTTGATTCCCGCTGAAGTGGTCTACGCCATCCTGGATGGCGTGAATCCCGTCAAAGTCTGGCGTGAGTATCGTGGACTGACCCAGCAACAACTGGCGGACGCAGCGGGGATCAGCAAGCCCTATCTCTCGCAGATCGAAACCGGCAGGCGAAAAGGGACGACGGAAATCCTGTCCGCGATTGCGAAAACATTGAATATATCGCTGGATGAGATCATCGAGAAAAAGGAATGAAATTGATTACCTTACACTTTGGTATTGGGACGCGGATTAACGCGGATGGACGCGGATTTTTGAGGAAATGCCCGAAAAAGCGCCTTGCTCGTCCGCGTCCCATTTTTAAGAGTGTAAGGTAATCAGGGAATGAAATTACAGAGTATCGCATAATTCGGTAAACAAAAACCTCGTTTCTTCTTCGTGGTGTACGACGAAAAGTTTACTTTTTTATGAGACGAGCGATAGTGGCGAAACCAGGGGAATGGATTCTCGAATCATCCTCTGTAAGATCTCGAAAACCAGCCGGGACTTGAAATCACTTTACCCTCGCGACTCTTCCGCCTGTCATCTTCTGCAGATCGGAGGTCTTCAACTCGAAGATGGCGTTGGGCGTCCCTGCCGCCGCCCAGACGGTTTCGTATTGCAGGAAATCCTCGTCCATGTAAGTCTCTATCTGTTGGACATGCCCGACGGGCGGCACGCCTCCGATCGCGAAGCCGGTCACTGCCCGGACGAAATCGGCATCCGCGCGGCTGACGGCTTCTCCCGCGTAGTCGCGGATGCGCTTCTCGTCCACGCGGTTCGCGCCGCTGGTGAGGACGAGGATCGGCTTGCCCGATGCCTTTCCTTTGAAGATCAGCGACTTGACGATCTGACCGAGTTCACAGCCGGCGCGTTCCGCGGCTTCCTGCGCGGTGCGCGTGGACTCGGCGTGTTCGATCACGGTGTAGTTGTAGCCGAGCGATTTGAGAGTGTCTTGTATCTTCTGGGCGGAGGGGGAGAGCAGCATACGTCACCTTTGTCAAGTAGAATTGACCAAGTATAGCAAAAAACGAGGAGAATACTGTGTCTGACCAACAAAGACAAATCTATCAAACCGACGGCGATCGTTACGAAGCATTGATCTCACGCGAAGATTATCAGGGCAATATCCCTCGCGCGCTGGATGAAATTGTGAACGTGGACGGACTCGACGTTCTCGATCTCGGCGCAGGGACGGGGCGACTCGCAGTCATGCTTGCGCCGCGCGCCAAATCCATGCGGGCGTTCGATGTATCGGGGGAGATGTTGCGGGTGTGCCGCCAAAGATTGGAAGCAAGCGGCTTGTCCAATTGGGGGGTGGAGATCGCCGATCATCGCCAATTACCAATCCTCAATTCCTCCGCCGATCTGGCGGTCTCCGGCTGGAGCGTGAGTTACCTCGCGGTGTGGAATCCGGATTCGTGGAGAAGAGAGTTGGAGAATTGGCTGGGGGAGATGAAACGCGTTTTGAGGCGGGGCAGTTTCATCGTCCTGTTTGAATCGTTGGGCACCGGGAATGAGTCACCGGTGAAGCTGGAGCATCTCCCTGGCTCGATGAGGTCGGATTCCAGAACAAATGGATAAGAACCGACTACAAATTCGAATCCCTCGAGGAGGCGGAGGAGTTGTCCCGCTTTTTCTTTGGGGATGAGTTGGGGGATACAGTGAAGGAAAATAATTGGGTGATTTTGCCTGAATGTACAGGCGTGTGGTGGATGGAAATTAAAGGATGAAGGATGAATTATGAAGGATGAAGACCCCCTGGCTTTTCTGTGAAAAGTGTGCAAAAAATATTGGCGCGCAGCAGACGTTCTCCCCTGGCACCGCCCGACTGGGCAGGTGTAACGTCTGTACACAGATCGTACATGAGCCAAGCCGTTCTTGTTTTGAGCAGTTTTCCTTTTTCCTTATGCCTGTTTCTTGAATCCGTTCTTCACAGCCATCACCAAACCAATGAGCAGCAGAAGGATGCTCGCAATTGCAAACAGCCACTTGACCAGCGTGAAGATCGCCGAAACCCATGCCAGCAATGCAGGTGTGGACGGATACACCGAAAGCATCGCAACGATCCCCAGGTTCTCGAACAAGTCGAACAACCATCCGCCGAACGGCGCCACGTTGTATTTGTGCATTCCGCTCGTGCCTGCAAAACCGCGTTGGAATAGCCAGGTGATCGCCAGCGCGAGGAACAGCGTGTAAATGATGGGATAAAGGATATCGCCCGTCAACTCGAAGAGACGATACGCGGCGCGTCCCTCGTCGCCGTAGGATGCCACCATCGAATAGACTTTATCGGGCGTGTAAAAGAGTTGCAGGTCAATGGGCGCCGTGCCGCCGGAGGATGATTTGATTCTGGCTTGCTGCCCCGGCAGGATGACCGCGTTGAAAAAAAGGAAACCCGCAAGCAGTACCAACACCAACCACCCGTTCGCGTACTTCCTCAACGTTTCGGAAAGTTTGTCCAGCATGTTCGTCTCCATGAGTGATGGGAGTAATGTCGCTCACCCTCCCGAAGGTTTGGGCTGAAAGCAAACTTGAGCGGAATTACCCTTCGGGACGTTTATCGGATCAACGCCTCAGCCTGGTTCAGCAAAGCGTCTTCCACGCGCTGTTGGTGTTTGCCGTGCATGGGCATTGACTCGATCTCTTTCAGGGAGAAGAACCCCGCTTCGGTGGTCTCGTCGCTCAAGCCGAGTTCGCCGCCGACGATCTCCGCCTCGAAGCCCATGATGACGAAATGGACTTTGCTCCCGTCGGGGTAGACGACCAGTTGATCGGGATTGCTGTACACGCCGACCAAACGCTTCACGCGGACGCTCAAGCCTGTCTCCTCCAAAACCTCCCTTTTACACGCCTCAGCCGCGGACTCGCCCGATTCCATCCCTCCGCCCGGCACGCACCAGAGACCGTTGTCCGCGCGGCGGGTGAGCAATACCCTCTCACGCGTCTCGTCGAAGATGACGGCGGAACAGCCGACGCGGATCTTGCCTCGTTTGCCCAATCGTGAGCCGTATAAAACCTGTGTCATGCAAAACCTCCCGTGCCAACAAAAGACCTCCGAAGTCTTTGAGACCTCGGAGGTCTGGCTCCTTATTCTTTGATAAACGTCCCGTCGCGCAATTCACGCAGCGTCTGTTGGATTTCTTCGAGCGTGTTCATCACGAAGGGCCCGTACGGCACGATCGGCTCCTTGAACGGCGCGCCAGCCATCAGCATGAAGCGGACGGGGTTGTTCTCGGTCTCGACCGTGATGTGGTCGCCGTCGTTGAACTTGACCATTTTCACAGCGTCAACAGTCTGCCCTGAGAAGACACCCTCGCCCTGGAAGATGTAGGCGATGAGGGTATGTCCGCTTGGGATGGGGAAATGCCATTCGATGCCGGGAGCCAGTTCCACGTCCATGTAAAGAGGCGAGGCGGCAATGTCTTTGACGGGACCAGCCACCCCGTTCACCGTCCCAGCCACTACGCGGATCTTGACTCCATCCTTTTCATAAGTTGGGATCGTGGCGGCGGTCACTTCCTGGTAGCGCGGCTCGGACATCTTCAGATGCGACGGCAGGTTGACCCACAGTTGGAAGCCGTAGATGTTCCCGCTTGGACCGCGGCGGGGCATTTCCTCGTGCAGAATGCCGCGACCCGAACTCATCCATTGCACGTCGCCGGGACCGATGAGTCCTTCGTTGCCGAGGCTGTCGCGATGGGCGGTGGAGCCTTCGAGCATGTAGGTGACGGTCTCGATGCCGCGGTGCGGATGGTAGGGGAAGCCGCGCAGGGGACCTTCGAGCGGATCGTTGAAGGCGAAGTGGTCGAAGAGCAGGAAGGGATCGTATTCGTTGCTGACGCGCGGCGCGATCGAACGGAGCAGGCGCACGCCCGCGCCTTCGATGGCGGTCTGCGGTTGAATGATTTGGGAGATGGTTCTGAGTTGATTCATGTGTGGATGGACGAGGCGGGAGGGGAGGATATTACATTCCGCGCCCGGCGTCCGGTCACGTCAGGAAGCGGATCGAGTCGAGTATCTTGTTGAACTGGGAGCTCGACTCGGTGAAATCGTGGTCGTCGTCCCAAAAACTGAAGAAGAAGACTTTGCCCAATTGCTTGTGATAACACACTACATTCATCTGCCATCCCTGGGCGATCTGGGGAGGTTGCGGCGCGGAGGGCGCTGACGCCGGCGAGGATGCGGGAGAATCGGGCGCCTGGCTGGCGTTGGCGGCTGCCTGCGGCGAAGGAGGGCGAGCCGGGCGTTCGCGCAATTCCTTCGCTTGTTGCGCTGTGAATGGGTTTGTAATCAACATCGGCTCCAACGTGATCGGATCCTGGCCTATCATCAACGAAGTGAACGTCTGCCCAATTAGTTTCAGGCTTCGGGTCTTTCCCCCTTCGCCTCCAAGGTGAACATATTCTGCGGTCATCTCCCCGATCCAGGGATTGCTTTTGACGCTTTCCAAATATCTCTCATAGTATTTATCTTCGCTGACGCCGGAGGGTATGGGAATG
Source organism: Chloroflexi bacterium CFX6 (assembly GCA_030263595.1). GTDB lineage: Bacteria > Chloroflexota > Anaerolineae > Anaerolineales > Villigracilaceae > Defluviilinea. The sequence continues at coordinate 21,960 of SZPG01000055.1, read as the reverse complement.
AAGGTCGTATTGAACCGAACGGGATACCGTTGACTCAATTCCGGCGGCATGGGAATGGGGCTGGTCAGTTTTTCCTTGAGTCGGGGAAGTCCTTCCGGCGGACGCCAAAAATCGAATATAACGCCTCCGAAAGGTTTCCACTCGGCGGGTCTGGCGAGAACGATACGCTGGCGTTCGTCCACTTCGATGACAAATTGCTGGGGGTGCGGCGCGCCGCGGATCAGTTTGTGTTCGAGTTCCTTGTTCTTCTCGCGCAGTTCCTCGAGTTCGCCGCTGGACTTCCGCAGTTGAAGATACACGGATGTGAGCAGGCTCACGGATACCAATGCGCCGGCGATCGCGCCGGAGACGGAATATTGCTGGATTTCCGCTTCGGCTTGTGAATTGAGGATGCCGAACGTGACGTACGCGATGAACAACCCGACCATTGCAATGACCAATAGAACGATTAGGTCCATCACTCTGCCTTTGAGCATGTAAGCCTCCTGAATTAGGGTGGAATGGGATGTACCGGATTCTAAATCGCCTCACGCGGCTGTTTCAGGCAATTCCCCCGCCTTCGATGTAGCCGCCTCTCACGACCGCCGCCCGCGTTCTGCCATCGGGGTGGCGGTAACCGGGTCGAGCCATGAGTTCCATGATACAACGTTGGAGCGGCTGGAGGTCGAGCCCGTGACGCGCCAGGACGAACCCGGCGAAATGATCCGCGCGCATTTCGTCCGACCAGTCGGGCATCCAACCGGGGACGAGTACGCCGCGCACGATGTGCCCCACCTCGTGCGCCAGCACCCCGAACGGCGCGGACGGACCGTAACGCTGTCTTAGACCCTCCATAAAGATCGGATCGTAAATAACGACTTCATCGCCGAACCACGGTGTATTGCCTGTCGCCATTGCATTTTGGACGCCGGGTTGTGTGAAGACGTTGATGCGAACGGGCCAGCCTGCCAGGTGGGCGATCAGGTTGACCTGCTGCGCGCCAAGACCCTGAAAGTCGGGTTGGGGCGGATTTGGCGGCATCGGGATCGAGGGCAGAAATGCGCATAAATTGTTCCAGTATTCAGTCATCTCCACGGACCTCCTTTTTGATCACGTTCGTCGAAGTATACACCCGATGGCATCCACGCAAATTATCGGAAGGATGTTGTCACGAATTCCATTCTCAATACACCATCACCTGATCCGCTTCCATCGTCCAGTCGCCGAGCAGATCCATGCTGCCCATTTCCACGCCTTCGATGAGATCCTCCAGCCCGAGACCTCGGGGTCCACAGCAGGTGCCTCAGGTGGCGACCCTGCCGCGCTTCGCCAGCAACCTGACCATGCGTTCGATGTTGTAATATCCTTCGGGCGTGTTCTGTCCCTTGCGGGCGCAATAGACCGCATCGGCAACGAGGAATACTTTCACCTGCCCTCCCTCGCGCTCGACCAATTTCATGGCGTGACGCAGGGCATTGTAGGGACGTTCGTTCCCGTACGGGGCGTCGTTGACGACGAACAGGTATTTTTTCGGTTCCATTGTGTTTACTTTCCTTCCACGGTCCTGATCTCCTCTTCGGTCAACCCATAAAGGACATACACCCGCCTGTCAATCTCCTCATCCACGGACTGGATCTCCCACCCCAGTGACCGTACCCGATCCAAATCCTCCTCGGACTCAAGAACGGCGTATTTTCTGCCAAAGGCATGCGAAATGATCCTTATCCTCCCCCGATAATTTCGATCTCTTCGATGAGAGCAGGCAGGTTGGGTTGGGTAAAACTCATGTTTGGCGCGGGAACGCGATGATGTTTGATATCGGGTGGAATGTGCTTGTGGTGCGGCATTGTGGAATCCAGGCTTGGATCGTTCGGGTGAGGGAAATCGTCATACCAATAGAGTCTCTCCTCCCCTCGATAGACCTCATAGCCATACGAAATGATGATCCCCGCGTCGAAGTCCATCTCCTCCCTCATTCGCAATCGCAAACCATTCGTAAAAAGGACTTCTCCCTCTGCAATGCCCGTATATGGACTGTCCGACCATACGGAAACGGTCGAACTCCTGACATTGGGTTGGCTGAGCAACTCTGCGACAAACCTGCTGTAATCGCCCAATGATGTCAGCGGATTGCCAGCCATTAGTACGCGGGTTGAACGCGCAACACTTCGGAAAGTCCGCGTTCCTGAAGCTGCTTACGGTAGGATTCTTTGCGCCTTCGCCAGGTCTCATAGATGCCCTTCCAGCGGCTGAAATCGGCGCGCGTTTCATCGAAGGCGTCGTACTCAGCCAGTTTTCCTGCTGTGAGCGCGGCGTAGAAATCTTCGCTGAGAATGCCATACTTTTCTTCGTAAAGGGTCAGGCGGCGTTCCAGCAATTTCATCTCGATGACAAGTTCGTGGATTTCCATTGGGTATCTCCTGCTCACGTTGATTTTACTATGAACTCGCCCATGATGCAGTACATCAAGTTTTCGACGAGTTGTACGATCTCGTCGTGCGCGGACTTTTCGGCGGCGTTCGCGAGATCCATGCAGGGGATCACAGTTTTTCCCAATCCTCGCGGCTGAGGTGCGCCTGACGCAGGATGCGAGCCAGCAAATCCCTGCTGATCTCACTTTGATGCGGATTGGGAACGGTGAACCGCAATTCTCCCTTGATTAGAAATTTATGTTTGCCGCCAGCGAAAGGACCTTCAAATCCTGCGCGCTTGAGAGCCTTGATGAGGTCTTTACGTTTGATGGGACCGAATGGAGGCACGGATTATGCCTCTGCAGGGACAAGTTGGATTCCAGCCACAACAGGCAGTTTGTGTCCCATGCGCAAGCCAAGGATCAGCCAGTCTTCCAATGCGCTTTGCAATTCTTCGCGGCAGGCTTCCAAATTTTCCGCTTGCGCCCATACCCCGTCGAAGCCTGGGATCTCGCCGTAATACTGCCCGTCTTCCAGGATTTCGTACTTTGCCAGCCGCATGGCGTTTTGAATATAGGTAATCAACATCTTGCACCTCTCCGCAGATTATACAACAGGCAAAATCGGATTCCCTTCCACAATCCTGATCTCCTCCTCGGTCAATCCATAAAAGACATACACCCTCCGGTCAATCTCCTCATCCACCTGCCCAGACCTGACATGTCTCATCGTGGCGCGCGTGAATCGAAGCTCTTGCGTGGACAGCGGCGTGGGTCGAGAATGGTTTCGCGGAGACATGTCAGGTCTTAACCTTCCACAATCCTGATCTCCTCTTCGGTTAATCCATAAAAGACATACACCCTCCGGTCAATCTCCTCATCCACCTGCCCAGACCTGACATGTCTCATCGTGGCGCGCGTGAATCGAAACTCTTGCGTGGACAGCGGCGTGGGTCGAGAATGGTTTCGCTGAGACATGTCAGGTCTTAACCTTCCACAATCCTGATCTCCTCTTCGGTTAATCCATAAAGGACATATACCCTTCGGTCAATCTCCTCATCCACGGACTGGATCTCGCGCTCCAAAGCACGCGCGCGAGACCTTCTCCTCCGGTCTGACTTCGTAGATGTTGCTCGTGTCCCAGCCGAGGGCTTTGAACAGAGGCAGGATGTAGCCGAGCCGCGTCGCCTGCTCGTTCATCGTCCTGCGCCGCGCGGAGGAAAGGTCTTTGAAGTCCTTTACCAGTTTTTCGATTTCGGTGTAGGCGGTTTCTTGTGCGGTCATTGTTGTCCCTTGTGCGCGATTGGATGGAGGAGCTCACGAATTATATTCCCTTTTTTCACAGGGACATGCAAAAGAAACCGACCAGCCCGGATGGTCGGCTTAATCTTCGGCGCAAGAGAGCGCCTATTACGCGCGCGCGAGCGCCCCTTACGCGCGTAAAAGAAAGTTGGCTGCGCGCGAGCATCCAGGCGCGGGAGGCGTTCTCCGCTGCCGTTAGAGGCTGCCCCACAACTCTTCCGCGGCGGGCGCGGGCGCGTTCCTCAAAATGACCACGATCGCAATGCCCGATATGATCGAAGCGATGAGTCCCGCGACAAAGTTGTAAAGGACAAAGGAGGGGAGGTTATACAGCCAGGACGTCTGGTTGACAAGCCAGATCAAAGCCCAATCCGCTGCGTTCGCGGCGATCCACCATAACGCGATCCGGCTGTAATTCCTCAGGACGAGCCATTGCAAAGCCCCAATGACCAGCCCGCTTGCAATGCTAAGAGCGAGGTAGGCGGCGGACGACGAGACCGTTATGAAATCGAACGCGGCGGCGCCAATCGCCCAGCCGATCATGCTGGCGGGTATCCAAACGGCGAGGCTCAGGCGGTTTGCGTTTCGAATTGACAGGAACAGGAGTATCCATTGCAGGACGCCGGCGATCGTCCCGGCGGTAATCCCCGACGCGATGCTCGCGACGCTGAGAAGATTTTCTTGGTAATTGGGATTGATCAGGTTGAACGTCAAGCCCCATCCCACGTTCGCCACCGCGTTCGTCAACAGCCAGAGGAACCAAAGCAGGGGAGCGGGAAACAGCCCAATGGACGACGCGACCGCAGGCTGCGCCATCCCTGCGGCGAGGCTCGGGCCGACGACGGACAGATTGTTGGCAATCGCAAAAGCGATCCCCGCGCCAGCCCCCGCGCCGATCAAAGCGACGATGTAAATGACGCATTGCGCTGATTCGCCCCCGCCTGCCATCAGCGATCCGATGATCGCCCCAAATATCTCCCCGCCAAACCACAACGCGACAGTCATCAACTTGTACGATCCGCTCTTGTGTCCTTTTTGTTCGACGATGGCGCCGATGCGGGTCGTCAGGGTGTACAGCGCAAGAATTTCAAGCATGGTTCCCTCCGGGTTGTTTTTTGAATTTACTTGAGCGAGTTGAACAATCGCCGCTTCTCACTGTAGCATTTTCGCGCGCATGAATACAAGTGATGTTTGTCATGCCGCTTGTTTGTCCCCGCCCGGCGAATGGAGCGTTGGAGGGATTCTTATCCCGTCGTCAAATCCAGAACTTTGTCGTCCGCGTCGCCCTTTTCGGGAGGGGAAACGTCGGGTTTCAGATCCAGAAACTTCACCTCATGCGTGAGCGGAGTGTTGACCAGCCTCGGCAATAACGCTTCGTTGAGGCGGTTCTCGATCCGCTTTTCGGCGTCCGCGAGCATGTCGAGTTTGGAGGCTTTGTCCAGCGCAAGTTTTTCGAGTTCCCGCGCGGCGGACTCGATGTCCTTTTGGGTGACCCAGTTGATCAGTCCGGAAGAAGCGGATTTTTGAATCTCCAGCGGCTCGACAGACAGGACCTCGGCGCGGGGCAGCCGCAGGACGATCCGCCCCGGCCTGAAAAGCCTCCCGCGCCGGATTTCGATGTTGAATCCCTTTTGCAGGTCGAAGCCGATCTTCGCCCGGTACGCGCCGCGCAGGCTGATCCGCTTTTCGCTTCCCAACAACTTGTGGCTGGTCTCGTATTCGACGTCGAAATCCTGCTCGAGCATTGCCAGTTGGAGGATCTCGTTCGTCCGTTTGTAGACGATCTTCTGGTTGATCGTCACCTGCGGGGTGAGACCGAACGTGTTCTTCACCGTTTCAGCCAGTTCCTTCGCGATGGACAAGGTCTTGTTGGGGAAATAGACGAAGGCAAGCCACGCCGTCCCCGCGAAGAGGAGGAGGAGAAAAGCGAGAACGCTGATGACAATGACAGCAGTATCGCTCATGGTGAGGTTCGCCCGCCTATCCTATCTCCCTGATCGTGATGGCTTTGAACGGCGCCCCCAACCTCAGCGTCAGGCGGTTGAGCGCGCCCGTCTTCATGCTGCGCTCGAGCCATCTTTGACGCGCCTCGGGCGATTCCCATTCCGCGATCTCGATCAGGCTGTCCGGGTCGTCAATGATTTCGTACCTTTTGGCGCCCAGGAAACCGGGAGCGTTTTTCATGCTGGCGAGAACGTCGTCCAGCGCCCTCAGCAGATCGCTGCGCTCACCGGGCTTTGCCGCCAGTTCGACGATGGTTTTGATCGGCATTTTCGGTTCCTCCTTGCTCAAAGGTTTGCTGTCCGGCTTTCGAGGTGGCCCTCCGCCTCCGCCCGATCCAGCACGGCGAGAATCGTTTTGACCAGTTCGCGCGCCGCGCTCCCGCTCAATTCCACGGCGACGCGCGCCGAAGGTCCCTGGGTTTCGTTGACGAAGTCAATGTTGAGGGCGTGTTCGAACGGCGCGTCGAAGGGGTGGTCGTAGGAGACGTTCGCGCCGTCGAGTTTGAACCAGCCGTTCTTCCCCTTGCCGCTTCCTTCGATCCTTACTTTTTCCACGATCATGGTGCACATGAAAACTCCTTTCGGTCACAGATTCACGCAAGCGCGGGAGGTCCATGATAACCCTTGCGATCCATGACCTGCATCTTGTCCTTCGTCTGCGTTCCTCGCTGCCGCTCGTCGCCCCGCTCAGGGCGAAAGGTTCTTCTCCAAAAACGCGAAGACCTTCTTCCATCCGTCCAGCGCCTGGTCCTTGCGGTAGGAGGAATAGACGTAATAAAAGAACCCGTGACCGGCGCCGTCGTAGCGATGGAACTCGTACTCCCTGCCGTGTTTCTTCAACTCGGCTTCGTGCTGATCCACCTGTTCCGGGCTGGGACTGGTATCGTCGTTGCCGAACAATCCCAAAATGGGACAGGACAGGTCTTTGGTGTAATCAATCGGCGCGACGGGAGTTTTCTCGTTCAACGCCTCGGGCGGCATCGTTACGCGCCCGCCCCAGCAATCCACGACCGCGTCGAACCCTTTCACGCGGCACGCCGCAAGATAGGCGTGCCGGCCGCCGGAACACGTTCCGAAGATCCCCACTTTGCCGTTGACGTAGGGAAGCGCGCGCAGGTATTTCATCGCGCCTTCGAGGTCGCCCACCGCCTGTTCGTCCGGCACTCCGCCTTCCGCGCGCACCTTTGCCGCCACGTCTTCCGGCGTCCCGTGCCCGCTGCGAAAATAAAGGTTGGGCATGAGCGTCACGTAGCCGCGGCTCGCGAACTTGAAGGCGGTCTCGCGATACCATTCGTCCCAGCCCGGCATGTGATGCGCCAGCGCCAGCGCGGGATGGGGGCCGGGTCCGAGCGGGCGCGCGAAGTAGGCGTTGATCATGTCGCCGTTCGCGCCGGGCACGACGACCGTTTCTGCGATCACGCCTTCGTACATGTCTGTCGTGTACATTGGTTCTCTCCTTAATCGAGCGGGTTCATACGGACAAGAATCGCCTGAACGCTTTTATTGTATTCCAAACTTTCGTTTGCGGCGTCCAATTTCAGGATTTGGTTCGAGGGGACGTCCGCCAGCCATTCGTCCAGGAAGGAGTCGAACAACGCGGCGTCGTCCGCGCGGGCGATGTTGATGCGCTTCCTTCCCGACATTCTGCCTGCCACTGTTCCCTCGTCCGCTTCCAGGCGGACGATGAGTTCGGGCGGCGGAAGCAGTCCGCGAACGAGGAGGTAAAAGCGTCGGCAAAGATCGAATTCCTCGAGGCTGAGCAGGTTCCGGCGCAGGAAGAGGCGGGTGAATCCGTGGAAGTCGAGATCGAGTCCGCCGTCCATCAATCCGGGCTTGGATGCGGCGCGCAGTTCCCTCTCCTGTTCCGCGCGCAGGAGGAGATAATCCATCTGGTTGGCAAAGGTGTAATGGGCATCCTGTTTCGCCAGCGCCTGGAAGGGACGCCCGGCGTGTCCTTCGAGCGCGGTCGTGAATTGACCCGTCCGCGCCAGCGCGTGTACGAGGGTGGTCTTGCCGACGCCGCTCGGACCAACGACGACGATGAGTTTGTTCATGGCGTTTTGCCTTTGCATGAATTGTAAAGCAGGAACGCGCGCCCGGTGTATGATGCGCGATTGCAATGCTCGTCGAAGTTTTGCTTATGGTAGAATCTGCGCGCAGAGTTATGAGTAAACCGATTGTAATCACATCCGATGACCCGATCTTGAAGTCGCTTGAATTCAAAGCCTACCGAAGCAAAGTGGAAAGACGGGTCATCCCCTTTTTACCCGAACCGGGCGCTCCTCAGACCCTGGACGTGAAAACGCCTTGGGGCGCGGTGTTGACCGCCAAGAAGGGCGATTTCCTCGTCAGCGAGGTGGATAAGCCCGACGATTACTGGCCCATTGACCCGGTCATCTTCGAGGAAAGTTACATCATCACGAGACCCGGCTATTGCGCGAAGAACGCCGTCACCCTGCTCGTGCCTCTCACGGAGATCACGAACGGGGACCCCGATCAACTGGTGACCGTTGTTTCGCTGGAAGGTCCCGAAACGGTGCGCGCCGGCGATTTCTTTCTTGCGAAGGGGGTGAAGGGCGAGGTCTGGCCCTATCCCAGGCAGAAGGTGGACGAAGTAATGACGCCTGCCGATTGACCGGCAGGCGTTTCTGATCGAGCGTATGGCGCGCGTTAGAGAACGCGCATTACGCGGAGAATGCGCATTACGCGGGGGAATGGCGTTTTTATTTTTTCCTCTTTCTGGACGCCGTTTTTCGAGGAGGGCGGGGCGCGGAGGTGATTTCGAGGTTCTCCGGGACGTGGGCGCTGACCGCGTCGAGGGCGTTATCGGCGGTTGCGACGGATAACTTCATCGGGTTGATCTGTTCGATGATTCCGCCGGTTTCGCGCATCAGGTCAATCATGTGTTTGACCAGGTGTTCGTCGAGATCGTCGGTCGCTTCGCTCCTGCCGTCCCACAGGGCGATCAGGCGCACCTTGTCAATGCCGCTCGCCAGCGAGGAATACAGCGCCCAGCGGTTGTTGCGTTCGTGAACGTCGTCGCCCTCCTTCGGCAAGCCCACCTGGTCGGGCTGGTAGAACTCGTCCACGAGGGGATGATTCCGCATTTTGTAGAAGCGTTCCACCCAACCCTCCCCGCCCGGGCTGACAAAGTCGCGGATGTAGGGCGCCTCGGCAAAGGGGAAGTATGCCTGCACGTGGATGCCGCGTTCCACGCAACATTCCACGAACAGTATCTCGCTGCCGGCGTCCATGCCGGTGGTGATGGCAAGATCGTCGGGTCCTGCCTGATGTTTTTCCAGCACAGCACGGATCGCCCGGCGGATGTCGTCCTCCTTTTCCGGCGGGAAGTGATCTCCCTTTTTCCCGGGGTGGGAGACCATGTACCCGGTGAAGAGGAAGACGTATCTCTCGCGTTGAGCCTGCTCCTCCGTTTTGGTCCCGCCGCGACTCGTTGCTTCCTCTTCCTTGTTCATGCGGCGCAGTTCCTCTTCGATCACCCGGATGCCCGCCTCCACGTACTCTGAACGCATGCCAAGCGACTTCAGCATTTCCAATTGTGCGAGGGAGGATTGGAGGTAGAACGTGTTGCGGCGGGAGGCGGTCAGGGCTTTGCGGTAGGCGCGAACGACCTCCTGCGTGCTGGTCGCCGTCAGGACGCGCAGTTCAGCCATGGATGCGAGCGTCCAGTAATCGGCTTTTTCGTTTTCGATGAAGGATTCGAGGGCGAACTCCAGCGATCCGCGCATTTCATCCAGTTTGTTCCGCACCCAGGATATCTCCGGGTCCGGGCTTTTCTTGTCGTCGAATTTATCTGCCAGTTCCACGAGCATGAAGGAGAGGGTGAGCGCGTTCACGCCGGGGTAGAACTGGTTGAGATCCACCCGGTAGCCTTTGAGGTAGGTGTCAATGGATTTCAACAGCCAGTGATAGGAGTCGAAGGCGGTCTTCAGGCGTTTTTCGTCGTCCTTCACCCACTTCCACGATTCGACCCACATCTCCTTGTAGATGCGCCCAAGGTAGGAGATCGCTTCGCTGTCGTTGGGCGTATCTGCGATCAGGCTTTCGATCTTGACGATGGCGTCGTCCACGCGGCCCAGGCGGTTGAGGTTGAACGCCTCCTGTCGGCGGAAATTATTGTTGCGCGGATTGACTTCCAGTCCTTTGCGGTATTGATCGAGCGCCAGTTCGTTGCGTCCCATGTTGGCGAGCGCCTTTCCGGCTTCGGCAACCGCCTCCTCCTTGATGAGCGGACTCCTGATCTCTTCGGTCAGGAGCAGGATGTCGCCGATGCGTTTCTGTCTCTGCGCGACGGTGACGCGTTCCTTCCATTCGTTGTACTCGCTCCAAAAGCCGGTTGCCAGAGGCGTCCGCAGGGACTTGCGGTCCGGCTCCGACAAGCCCGTCAGGATGTTGAAGACCGGGCTGTGGATGGCGTCTGAATCCGACGCCCAGGTATCGCGCGTGACGCGGGCGATGGCGGCTTTGTCCCTTTCGAGGAATTCAGGGTCTGGCACGCCCTCCGGGGTGATGTGATAAGGGATCGTCCGCACGTTGAAGACGTCGAACGGCATGTAGGCGCGTCCCGCCTGGATGTGAACGATGCCGCGCTTTCGGAACGCGTGGCGGATGCCGAGTTCGTAGAAGACGTTGGCGTTGTCAATGCTCATGTCCACGAGACAGAGATCGGCAAGCAATAACTCCTGGAACATGTCGGTCAGGATGTCGCCGCTGGCGGTCTCCTCGTCGGCGCGGAAAGGCTCGAAGCCCGCCATCTCGAGCGTCGGCTTGATGAGAAGCGAGTAGATCGCGTTGAAGTCGTAGAGGGAACCGTCGCTGCCCTTCTTCTTCCCGAACGGCATGATGACAAAGGCGTGCGGGCGCATCTCCGGGCGAAGGGGGCGGGAGGCGGCGCCCGTTCCGTCAGCGGGGAGGGGGAGCGTTTTCACCTCGAGGGGCTTTTTGGTTTCCTCCCGAGGCGGGGCTTGAGTTTGGCTTTCCGCCTTCGTTTCCGTGGTTGCAGGTTGCATGAGGGTCTCTTTCTTCTTTTTCGATCCGAATAAATTCATCAAGCCCATGGTAAGCCTCGATCATCCCTTGACATCGCCGGTCTTCGGATAGCGGGCAAGGACGGCGTTGAGTTCCTCCTTGGATGTGTCCCGGCCGATGTCCACGTGCGCGAATTCCCTGGCGATTTCGGCAAGCGAGGAGGCAAGGGAGGACGCTCTTTCCTTGACGCTTGCCGCCATTTCGACGGCCGCCCTGCTCATCGCCTCCAGTTCCTGTTTGACGAGTTCGGAGGAGGCTTCCTCGGCGAGCGAGCCAAGCGCGGCTTTGAACGTTTCTTCGACCTTTTCCTCGGTTTCCTCCATCGTCTCCCGCGTGAATTCGACCAGATCCTCCTCCATGGCTTTTTTCGCGCGTTTGGCGGACTCTGTCGATTCCTTGATAACGCGATTGATCAAGCCGGCTTCCTCCTCGAGATCGGCTTCCTTGAGCGCCTCCTGCTGGGACTTGATGTACTCCATGTTCTGCGCCCAGAGGATCTCCTCCGCGCTTTTCACCATCCGATAGAATTCGGCGTCCGTGCGTTCCTCGGGTTCGAGGTTGAGCCAATGGTCGTAGATAACCGAGAGTTCGACGACCACCTTGCTGTAATTCTTGATGATGAGGTCAATGTTGCGGAGTTCCTGCCAACCCAGGAACGCGGCGGTCAGCGAGGCGGTCAACGCGACCCAGATGGTCAACGCGCCGCCGAACGCCGCCAGGAACGCGCCGACCACGCCGGAGGCGAGGATGAGGATCTGAAGGCGGACGCGTTCGGTCTGGTATTCCTGGATCTCCTTCCTGTGCCAGGCGAGTTGGTTTTCGACGCGGTATTTGAAATACGCGTCCCCGGTCAAATCCTCGAAGCCGGGATCGCTGCCTGGATCGTCGGGGTAATAATTGGAGGGGATGGGTCCGTTGTAGGGTTTGATGACGAGTTCGCCGTTCAGGCTTTGGTACAGGTGCCGGTTGATCTCGGCAAGCCGGTTTTCGAGATAGGCGCGGCGATTCTTCCGCTTCCGAAGGATCGTTCGGAAGAAATAGATCTCCTTCAAGACCTCCTCCGCGCCGGCGCGCATCATCAGCCAATCGCCGCTGGAATAAAAGGCTTTCGTAAACGCCGCCATCGCCGACCCGATGAGAGGCGCCAGGACGAGGAGCACGCGGAAGGTCAAGCCGGGAAGCGCCGGTTGATTCTCCGTGGGTGGGTACGGGAACAACATCGCAAGAATGGCGAACAGGGTGGCAAGCACGCCCAGCGCCGCAATCCAGCGTCGTTTGTTGAGGTGCGCTTTCGAGCGGGCGACTGCGTTGGCGTCGAGTTCGGAAAATCGAGCCCAGGCGATCTGCAGGATGGGCGTGGCGCGCGGCGTTTCGGTTTCCATGACAGGTTCCTCCGTGTTCGGTTCGGGATGGTTCATTTTTCCTCCTCCAGGTTTGGACATGTGGAGCGGTATTCTTCGTTGGTGAAATAGATCTGCCAGTCTTCCCGGCTGAGATTGGTCAACAGACGACTGCACGCGATGGAGATCAATTGTTCCTTCGGCGCAAGCGGGATGCCTGCAATATCCCAGATCCTGACGACCTTGCGCGAGACGGTAAATAACCGCGTTCCATCCGGCGAGAACGAAACGCTTGTGACCGGGTTGTTCCCGTGACGGATGCGCGCCATTTCCTGCGCGGAGGCAACATCCCACAGATAGCCGAACCCGGTGGAGCCGCCTCCCGCCAGCCATTTGCCATCGAAACTAAATGCCAGCGAACGGGGGAACCCGTTGAGGCGCAGGGGATCGCCCGCCTGCGTGAAAGCCGTCCCTTCGACCTTCCACAAAATGACGGTTCCTTCCGAGCTGCCGGTTGCCAGCCATGCCCCATCCGGGCTGAACGCCAGGCTGCCGATATCGCCCGCCTGCGGCAGATCGGCGAGCGCCTGGCGCGTATTCACATTCCATACCCTCGTTTTGCCGTTCAGGCCCGCAGCCGCCAGAGACTCCGCCGGGCTGGCGGTCACGGCATAGACCTTTTCGGAATTATCCAGGCTGAATTGCCGTTCGCCGGATGGAACGTCCCAAAACCATAACAGACCGTCCACCCCCGAGGTGACGACGGCGGAACTATCCAGCGTGAACGCGACCGCCGTCACTTCGCCTCCATGCTCGAGCGGGAGTTGGTCCCCTCCATCCATGCGGATCAACGTCCCGCGATTTCTTTGCGTGTCCTCGCTGTCGTATTCGACCACGGCAACCCATTGCGAATCGGGACTGATGGCGGTATCGTACGTCAGGCTTTGGGTGGTGGCGATGACCTCGCCCCCGGTCCCGTCCTTGAAGTCGTAAACCTGATCTGCGGGAATTTTCCATACGTTGTAATCGTCCGCGTTGACGATCAGGGATTCGCCGGAGGGCGTGAAGTTCGCCTCGCGGACGAATTCGGTGAATTCGATGTAACCGACGCGTGAGCGGAGCGAGGAAATGTCCCAGATGCCCACATTCCCGTCCTCGTCGGCGGCGACGATGCGTGTGCCGTCCCGATCGAAGGAAATGGCGGAGCCGTTGGAGTCCAGCGGGATTTCGAGCAGTTGAATCCCCGAAACCGAATCCCAGATGCGGACGACCTGATCGTAACCTGTCGAGGCGATCCATTCCCCGTCCGGGCTGACGATCACTTTTTGCGCGAAATGGGTGTGCGACATGCGGAACCGTTCCGTGCCTGCGCCTTTATCTGTCGTGTTCACCACGCGGATGATGTTATCGTCGGAGGCGGTGGCATACCAGGAGGGGTCGGGACCGAACGCCACGCCCTCCACCCAGTCCTGGTGGTTGACCGTATGCTGCAATGTCCCGTCCCGTTTGGTGATGCGCGCGATGCTGTCGCCTCCGCCGGAGGCAAGCCAGAGATCATCCGGGCTCCAGGCAAGTACGATGTAGGAACTTCGATCGTGCAGGGGTCCGTTGTAGAAGAAGTTGTTTCTCGCCTGCCAGAAACGTACCTGCCCGTTCTGCAAACCGAACGCCAAAAAATCGCCGTTGGGGGAAAACTTGACGGCTTTCACCCCATCCGCCTGTTCCACGTCAACGGGTCTCAGTTCCGGTTTGTCGAGGTAGTAAAGTGTGAGAAAGTCATCCTCCCTGCCAATCGCAAGGACCGATTCGCTCGCGTCCAGGTCGAGAACCGCGCCGCCAAATGGAAGCTCCTCGACCGGCGATCCGTTTTGGGCGTCCCAGAATTTTACCGTTCGATCCGCGCTGGCGGTGACGAGATACCTGCCGTCCTTTGTGAAGATGGCGTCGTTCACGTCGTTCTCGTGCGTCACGCAATAGGCGACCGTTCCATCTTCCGCGCGATAGACGCATGCCTGGCTGACCGCGTCCGATTCCGCCGGGTCGGTATTGTTGCCTGTGACGAAATGCCGAAAGTCCGGCGACCATTCGATGTTCCAGATGGCGCCGTCCTGTTTGGCATGCGCCACAGGCGCTGCGAGCAGGCTGATATTCATGCGGATCAAATTCTCAGCCTGGAAGGTCGGGTTGAGGTTGTAGGATTCGATTGCCAGAAGCGTGCTGGTGTCGAGTTCGCCGGCGCGGTTTTGCAGGGTCTGGGCTTGCGCGGCGGTCCGTTCCGCCTTCGCGCGGCGCTCGTTGTTTTCCGCGATCCTCTGGTTCTCCTCAGCCAGGCGCTGGTTCTCCTCCGCCTTGAGTTGATTCTCCTCCGCGATCGCCTGCGCGGTCTCGGCGGCATGCAGGTTCGTGACCGCTTCCGCCCTTGCGGCTTCCGCGTCGTTGCGCGCGATGAACGCCATGGCGCCGAGCGCAATGCTGACGATCAGGGCGAGCGAAACGCCGGCCAGGAGCGTTCGCTGGCGTCTCTCCGCGCCCTTGCGACTCGCCATGATGTATTCCGCTTGCAATGGAAGGACCTGGCGATTCTCCTTGCCGGAGGCTTCCGCCATCCACGCTTCGGCTTCCTGCAATCCCGCGCCCTGCAGGAGGTAACTGTTGTTTTTGTTCCTGCGCTCCCATTCGATTGCCTGGGTGAGCAGTTTCGTGTGCCTACTCACCCATTCCAAGTCGGTCTGGATGGACTCGACCAGCTTGGGGACGGTCTCTTCGAAGTTGTCGTCCTTCCGCATGTAGACCCAGTTGGTCTTGGCGAGTCTTTCGTGCATCGCCTGACCCTTTTGAGGTTCGCGATACAAAATGGGGATCAACTTCTTGTTGAGACCGAGCGCCAGTTCGAGTTCCTCGGCGCATACTTTGGATTTGAGCGCATCCGGGCTGATGACAAAGATGAACGCATCCTGAGACTGGATGGAACTTTTGATCGTTTCCATCCAATCCGCCGCGAGTTCGATGCCCTCCCAGTCCACCCATGCCTGGATGTCCGCCTGATCCAGGGCGTCGTTGAGTTTCCTGACGAATGCCTTGTCGCGGCGGGAGTAGGAGATGAAGACGCTTCCGTTCGACCCTTGTTTTGATTCAGCCACGATGAATTTATCCTTGCCTTGGAGCCTTTTCGAACAACTGATTGATGTTACGCAGGAAAGATTATCTTGGTCATCGTAATGCGACATTCATGTCGCTCTTGCCCAAGAAACGCCTGAAAAGCGAGACGCTACGCAATCTCGCGTTACGGGTATCATTGCGTAACGTGAGTAACTAATTTCGGTTATGGAATCAGGGAGATTGCTCCCGAAATGGCGCCAGCAATCTGGCTGACTCCAAAATTATTGGATGGGTTCTTAGCGACTGACGAACCACGCGGCGACGTAGCCTTCCACGCCAGCCCGGTCCTTGACCTTTAGCCATTGGTTGTTCGCGCCGATCTTCGACTCTCCGCCGGGTTCGGCAATGGTCAACTCCTCGCCCAACGGAAGCCAGCGGATGAGGGTCGAATCGTTGACGACCGGCTGCTTGCGGAACGCGACCGCCTGCGCCGCCGCTTTGACCTTCCCAGCGTTGGCGGAGGGCATGGCTGTAGCCGCTGCGCTGGGCGTCGCGGCGCTTCCTTGTTGCGCGGTGGAGCCGCCCGCAAATTTGACGTACCATGCGGCGACGAAGCCTTCCTTGTTTTGCTGGTCGCGCACTTTGAGCCATTTGCCGACCACGCCGACCTTTTCGACGGCGAAGTTGGCAGGCTCGAGCGAGACCAGTTTTTCCGTGACCGGGATGCGGCGGATGAGGGTCTCTGGGGAGATTTCGGGTTTGGAGCGAAACGCCAGTTCTTCGGTGGGGACAAATAACATCGCGCCAGCCGGAAGCGGCGCGGCAGGTGTGGGCTTGTCCTGAGCGGAGCTTGTCCTGAGCGGAGCCGAAGGGCTTGTCCTGAGCGGAGCCGAAGGGCTTGTCCTGAGCGGAGCCGAAGGGCTTGTCCTGAGCGGAGCCGAAGGGCTTCGGCGCGGCGGAGGTTGGGGAGGTCGAAGCAGGCGCGGGGGAGGAAGGAGCCGGAGTCCCTCCCTTTGTCTCCGAGACGTACCACGCGGCGACGTATCCCTGATCGCCCGCCGGGTCCTGCACGTTGATCCATTGGCCGTTCACGCCGAGTTTGGCTTTGGCGGTGGCTTTCGGTTCGAGGCAGATGAGTTCCGTTCCCGCGATCATGCGCTTCCAGAGATAGCCGCCGATGTTCGGTTCGGCGCGCAGGGCAAGGTCGTCCTCGGCGGCATACAGGACGTATTTGTCGGCGGGGACGGGGACTTTCGTCATTTTGGGAGGTTCGGGCGGCGCGGCGCTGTAGGAGTCGAACCACAAGACCGCGCTGATCTCGCTTTCGAGGTTCGCGCCGTTGTATTTGTAACGGGTGGTGAGCAGGACTTCCTTATCGGGACTATCGCCGCCGTATTTATATGGATCGTAGAGGATGTAATCGCTGCCCTTCTTTTCCTTGACCAGCACGAAGTGGGTTTGAATGCCGGCCTGTTTGTTCCAATCCACCTGTAAAATGACGGGTTTGCCGGCCGCCACTGCCGCGTCAATTTGCGCGACGGGGGCGGGGGAGTTTTCGCAGGGCTGCATGTCGCGATAAGCGCAGTTGGACCACACGAACGGCAGGACGCTGGGGATAAAAAACGCTCCCTGAAACCCGCCAGCCTTTTTCATTTTTTCGTTGACGGTTTCGGGAGTCTCGTTGTAGCCGATGCCGTTGAGCATCATGGTGACGGAGGTGAGCAGGCATCCCCACCCGCCGATGGTCTCGGATGAATTTCCAAGTTTGGCGTTTTTCCATTTCTCGTCGTTCTGGTACAGGTTCTGGGTCTTGAACATGAAGGACCTCCTGGGCGGTGAGTTCGCGAACGCCGGCGCTTCGGCGCGTTATTCGCCTCATTTTACTCCAATTCGGATTTTCCCCGGCGGCTTGGCGACCATTCTTCGACTTCGCTCGCATTGTCCCATTGTCCCGAGGCTCGTTGGGAGGACAAGCATTGCGCAATGCCTAATATATCTTCACATACCGGTCGAAAAACTCGATCGTCCTTTGCATGGCGAGGCTGAAGTAGTTGGAGATGTTGTGGTTATCTCCTTCGTATTTGTGCAATTCCACGTATTGTTCCGCGGCGAGCATTTGATAGAACAGTGTTTCCGAGAAGGCGAGAGGCACGTCCGTGTCCGCGGTGCCGTGATGGAGTTGGATGGGTCCCGATATTTCGTTGAGGTACGAATTTGCCGAGATGGAATTCCAGAATTCGGGATTCTCCTCCGGCGAGCCGTATTGCTCGATGAAGGTTGTCCTCCATGAGCCGGGTCTCGGCGTGGAATCGGGGGATGCGCCAGGACCGCGACGCCAGTTGTACAAAAGATCGGGGTAGGAGGCGACGACGCCCGCCCAAATGACGCCGGCTTTGATGTCCTTGTCAATGACCATCGAACGCAGGGTGATGTAGCCGCCCATGGAGTGTCCCCACAAGCCGATGCGGTTCGGGTCGGCGTCGGGATGACGCTTCATCGAAGCGACCGCGTTCAACACGTCAACGGTGTAATCGGGTCGGCTGTACGCCCCGCCTGCCACTCCCTCGGAACGGTCGTGCCCGCGATAATCGGAGCGGAAGACGATGTAGCCGCTGCGCGCGATCAAATCCACGTAGGCGACGTATCGTTCGGTGGTGCGATAGACGCTCGGCGGAATGTATCCGTGATTGAAGACGACGACGGGCCAGCCGGTGGGAGGTTTTTGTCCGTTGGGAACGGTCATCAACGCGTAGATCTTCAGACCCTCGGAAAGGTAGGAAACGTAATAGCGGCTGTAGTTCACGCCGGGGTCGAGGACGGCTTCGATGACCACGTCGCTGCCGGGGTATTCACGGGCGCGCATCGCCGAGATCTCCAGCGGGTGCGGCGTGGGCGTTGCGGTGGGAAGCGGGGTGAGGGTGAAGGATGGGGTGGGAGTCTCTGTCGGCGGGGGAGCGGTTGTGGGGGGCGGAGCAATGGTCAGCGTGGAGGGGGAGGCGGCGGCTGATCCTCCGCAGGCATTGAGCGCCAGGGTCAGGATCCCCAGCGCCAGCCAATAAGGTTTGAGTCGCATCATCGCTAAAGTCCTTTTGCGCAAGACGTTCCGATAAGGATGTAGATTGTAGGACGATCTTGTTTTTGGAATTTTTACTTTGCCTTCCAGTTCTTGTGCGCAATGTAGGCGGGGATGGCGGAGCCGTGTTTTTCCCTTTCGAGCATGCGGTCGGCGAGCCACTGAAACCATTCGAAGCCGGTCTCTCGATTCACGCGGGCGCGGAAGGCCTCCACGAAGTTGCCAAGTTTGTCCCACGATTGAATGATGGGACCGCTGAAGGCGTCGTCCACGAGATCAATGGGAATCTCCTTGCGATGGACGAGGATGCCAAGCCTTTCCCACGTGCCAAGCACGAGATAGATCGCCATGTATTTTTCCTCGGGCAGGCTTTCGAGGTCTTCGCTCGTTGCGCCGTTCGGGAGTTCGAAGATGTACAGCAAGCCGCGCACGAATTCCATCGTTTGAAAGGAATTGAGCATGAGTATGGCGGCTTCCCGCTTGCGCATGGCATGGAAGTTTCGCAGGTTGAGGATGCCGAACAGGATGCCCAGCGTCATGGCAAGCGTGGAAACGATCTGGATCAGGTTCGAGAGGTCCATGTCATGGATGGGTCTTCTGTATATGCCCGACGGATTTTGCGACCAGTTCTTCGAGAACCTTCAGGTCAACGTCCTCCAGCCTTTTGATGTAGAGGCACGATTTGCCGGTGGAATGTTTGCCGAGTTTCTTCAATAGCGAGTCGTATCCCTCGAAGCCGGACATGATGTAGAGCGTCAGGTTTTGTTTGCGCGGGGAGAAACCGACCAGGAACCAATCGCCTTCGCGTCCCGAGGCGTATTTGTAATGGTAACTTCCGAAGCCGACGATGCTCGTTCCCCACATCTTCGGTTCGGCTTTGGTCGCCTTCTGCATGATCTCGACGATCCTGCGGCAGTCTTCGCGTGTGCGTTCGTCCCTGATGTCCTTGATGAATTTTTCCACGCTCGCCTTGTTGACTTTGGTTTTGAGTTCAGCCATGTTGTCTTCTCCTGTTCGGTAAGGTTTCTCACATTCGTTCGATAAGGTCTCTCACATTCGTTCGAGACAGGGCTTGTCGAAATGACAGTTACGAGGAGTTTTCAGATTCCGCCAATCTGGTCTTGAGGAACACCCACGGGGCGAGGAAGGTCGCCCAGAGGGTGGCTGCGCCGTAGCGAATGTAACGCAGGATGTATCCGAGCGCGGTTTCGTCGGCGGCGATGGCGGCAAAGGCGAAGTCCAGTCCGAAATAGATCACGAGCAAGCCGAGGATGCCGAGGAGATAACGGGCGAGGCGCTTTACGCTCCTCCCTTTTGTATCGAAGCGCGCGTATTGACGCATCAATGCGTAGCCGGTGTACGTGCCGAACGCCGCGCCCGCCAATGTGACGAAGTGCGTGACGGTTCGCGCCTGGACCGAGAACTGGCTCCAGGAAACCGGATCAGGCGTCCCTGAGACAATGAGGCGGATGAGGAATCCAATGGCGGCGAAGAGGAGCGAGTCGAGAAATCCCAGCGCAATTTGTGTGGAGAGGGTTTTTTTGTCCAGCCAATCGCGAAAGAGAGTCTCCCATTTGAGGACCGCCCAGAGGACGGCGAAGCCGATCAGCCATCCGAAAACGACATCCTGCGGAAAGTGGACGCCGAGGTAGAGGCGCGAGAAGGCGACGAAGAAGGCTATGACGCCGATGAGGATGCGCAGCCAGTTTTGTTTGACGCGGGTGATGAGGTACCCCCCGACGGCAAGCGAGTCGCTGGCATGGGAGGAGGGGATGCCATAAGTGGTTTCCGTACTGAGCGGTTTCACGTCGCCGATCCAGTATGGGCGAGGTTCGTGAAAGAGTAGTTTGAAGGAGGCGGAGATGAAGTCGGTATAGATGAGGATCAGCAGCGTGCGAACGCCGATGCGCCTGTCCACCGCCCAGTAGATGAAGGGGATGAAGACGAGGTAGAACTCGATGCGTCCGAGGAAGGTGAAGGCGTTCATGGCGCCATCGAGCGCGGGGCTGAACGTTTGCAGGAATTGAATGAAGCGGATGCCGAGTTGATAGAGGGCGTCCATGGGGTCTCTCCTTGTTTGGGGCTGTATGATTCATTTTAGCACGCCTGTCAATCGCAGGGGACTGGAATTCGATCTCGATTTGTGCTACAGTATTCAAGGGAGGGAAGCGATGGCTTCCTCCTGGCAGGAAAGGAGCGTACCTATGGAAGTCGAGATCGGAAGGGTGACGCATTTCTACAATCACATCGGCGTGGCGGTATTGAAACTCGACGAGGCGTTGAAACTGGGGGACAAGATCCACATCCTCGGTCACACCACGGACTTCGAGCAGCGCGTCGGGTCGCTGGAAGTGGAACATCATTCCGTGGTGTGGGTGAAGCCCGGCGACGACGTGGCGCTCAAGGTCGTCGAGCCGGTGCGCGAGCACGACGTGGTCTATCGCGTCGTGGAAGAGGCGTTCGAGCCGCATCTTGCGTGACCCACGTTTGGCGACCTGATCGAACGAGGGGGCGTTTGCGGTTAACCCGCCGTTGCATCCCCAGCCGACCCTGCTTTTGTGATTTCGATCTCCATCGCATCGAGCGAGATTTCCACCGCGTCTCCGTATTCGATCCCCGCGATGAACGGCGCGAGCACCTCCACCGTGGACGCGTCCTGGAAGTGATCCTTCTTCGTTTCTGGATGAGGGTAATACACCCAGCCGTCATACTCCTTTCCTCGAAATTCGATTTTGCACCGTGAAAAGGAGAAGGTCTCCGCGTTCGTCAGTTCCGTCCATTCGACGTTTTCGAATGTGTATTCCGGCCCAGCCATCCTGAATTCGTAAGGGCGGATGGAAATGTTCAACGTGCCGTTGAAGGTGTGGTCGAGGTCCAGTCCCAGTTCCTTGAAATAGGGTTTCTGCTTCTCGATGCTGCCGTATTCAGGGTAGGCTTTGGATGGACCCGACGCGACGCGGTATCCCTTTTCGAGGCGGCCTGTGAGGGTGATCCAGCGAGGTCGTGGCATGGCGGTTCTTGCTGGCATGTTGCCATTCTATCTGAAAACAGGCGACAGTCACTTTCACCCCGCTTCGCTTCGGGGATGCTCCGTAGTGACTGTCACCCAAGCCATGGAGATCAACAGGTTGGCGGTGTTGAGATGTGACTGTTGACCCCATCGCTCAACAGATTGCCGTTGTTATCCCAGGTGTAGGTCATACCACTGATTACCTCACACTCCTAAAAATGGGACGCGGACTGCGGAGCGCGCAGAAAACGCGGATGCAACGCGCTTTTTCGGGCAGTTCCTCAAAAATCCGCATCCATCCGCGTTAATCCGCGTCCCAATACCAAAGTGTAAGGTAATCAATGCCAAGTATTTGTTTTTCGCCAATTACCCCTCGACCATAGAGGAAGAAGGCCGTGTTGCCAGCCGATTCGGATGAAAGCGGGCGATTTCCGTCCATCACGTAGTAAGCGATCACACCTGCTGCATTCATGCTCAAGCGGCGGTCACCGTGTCGGGACCGAGGTTCTGTTGCAGATCAAGCACGTTTCCTGCCGCATCGTAGGTGTAACCGAGGGAACGCCTCTGCCTTTTCGATCCTTCTCCCGGCGCGACTTACGGTCCCCTGTACCTCCACAATTCCCTGCCCGCGCCGTCGTTGCCGTTCGCCTGGAAGTACAACTGGTTGTTGTACACGACCAGGAAGATCGGAGATG